>NZ_JAJPWM010000011.1:0-342141 GCF_046549095.1 Streptomyces sp. x-80 | reverse complement strand
GGGGTATCAACATATCTGGCGTTGACTTTTGGCACGCTGTTGAGTTCTCAAGGAACGGACGCTTCCTTTGCGCCTGTTTCACCAGGCCCTCCGGGCGCTTCCCTTCGGTCTTGCGTTTCCGACTCTATCAGATCCTTCCGGACCCGATTTCCGCCGGTCTGCGATTCCGCCTTCCGGCTTCTTCGCTTTCCCACCGTACCAGATCCGTTTCCGCATCCGGCCCCCTGTGAGATCGGGGTCGGCCTTCCCGCTTTCGCTTTCCGGCCTTTCCGACTCTATCAGACCCGGCCCGTTCCGTTTCCGGTTCGAATTCGGTTCCGATTACCCGTCGGAGGGGCTTTGCCTTTCGGCTGATCCGACGCTATCAGATTTCTCTGGGCCGGATTTTCCGTCCCTTTCGGTAAAACCTGCGGACGCAGAAGCGTGCTGCGGTTCCCGTTCGGGCGGAGCCGTAAACCTACTGGAGCGGGGCGCCTGGATGCAAATCCGGGCGCCCCGCTCCGCTTGGGCACGTGCGTACGACCCTGTGCGTCAGACCTCGACGACCACGGGAAGGATCATCGGGCGGCGGCGGTAGTTGTCCGACACCCACTTGCCGACCGAGCGGCGGACCAGCTGCTGGAGCTGGTGGGGCTCCGCGATGCCGTCCTGGGCCGACTTGGCCAGGGCCTCGTCGATCTTGGGGATGACCGCGGAGAAGGCCGCGTCGTCGATGCCGGAGCCGCGGGCCTGGAGGTGCGGGCCGCCGACGATCTTGCCGGTGGTGCTGTCCACGACGACGAAGACCGAGATGATGCCTTCGTCACCCAGGATGCGGCGGTCCTTCAGGTGGGCCTCCGTGACATCGCCGACCGAGAGGCCGTCGACGTAGACATAGCCCGCCTGGACCTTGCCGACGATCTTGGCGACGCCCTTGACCAGGTCGACCACGACGCCGTCCTCGGCGATCACGATCCGGTCCTTCGGCACCCCCGTCAGGGCGCCCAGTTCGGCGTTGGCGCGCAGATGGCGCCATTCGCCGTGCACCGGCATCAGGTTCTTCGGCTTGCAGATGTTGTAGAAGTACAGCAGCTCGCCGGCCGAGGCGTGGCCCGAGACGTGGACCTTGGCGTTGCCCTTGTGGACGACGTCCGCGCCCCACCTGGTCAGGCCGTTGATCACGCGGTAGACCGCGTTCTCGTTACCCGGGATGAGGGACGAGGCCAGGATGACCGTGTCGCCCGGGACGATCCGGATCTGGTGATCGCGGTTGGCCATCCGGGAGAGCGCGGCCATCGGCTCGCCCTGCGAGCCCGTGCAGACCAGCACGACCTCGTCGTCGGGGAGGTCGTCGAGCGTCTTCACGTCGACGACCAGGCCGGCCGGGACCTTGAGATAGCCCAGCTCACGGGCGATACCCATGTTGCGGACCATCGAACGGCCGACGAAGGCGACCCGGCGGCCGTATTCGTGTGCCGCGTCGAGGATCTGCTGGATGCGGTGCACATGGCTGGCGAAGCTCGCCACGATGATGCGCTTCTGGGCATTCGCGAACACCTGGCGCAGCACGTTGGAGATATCGCGCTCGGGCGGGACGAAGCCCGGGACCTCGGCGTTCGTGGAGTCGGAGAGGAGGAGGTCGATGCCCTCCTCCCCGAGCCTCGCGAAGGCGCGCAGGTCGGTGAGCCGGCGGTCCAGCGGCAGCTGGTCCATCTTGAAGTCGCCGGTGTGCACGACCATGCCCGCGGGAGTGCGGATGGCCACCGCGAGGGCGTCCGGGATGGAGTGGTTGACCGCCACGAACTCGCAGTCGAAGGGGCCGATGCGCTCGGTGTGCCCCTCCTTGACCTCGAGGGTGTACGGGCGGATGCGGTGCTCCTGGAGCTTGGCCTCGATGAGCGCGAGGGTCAGCTTGGAGCCGATGAGGGGGATGTCCGGCTTCTCCCGCAGGAGGAACGGGACACCACCGATGTGGTCTTCGTGGCCGTGCGTGAGCACGATGCCGTCGATGTCGTCGAGGCGGTCCCTGATGGACGTGAAGTCCGGCAGGATCAGGTCGATTCCGGGCTGCTCCTCCTCGGGGAAAAGCACTCCGCAGTCGACGATCAGCAACCGGCCGCCGTATTCGAAGACCGTCATGTTGCGGCCGATTTCACCCAGGCCGCCGAGGGGGGTGACCCGCAGGCCGCCCTTGGGGAGCTTCGGCGGACGGCCGAGCTCGGGATGGGGATGACTCAAAAGACTCTCCTCACCATGCGCGCCACGTGCCGACTCGGCTCGTGGCGCGCATGACATTCGTGCACTTGCTGTGTGGCGGTTGTTTGTCCGTGTTCAGTTGTGAAGTCTGTGGTTACAGCTGTACCCCGCCGGCGGCGAGATCTCGCCTGAGCTGTTCCGTCTCCTCCGGGGCGAGCTCCACCAGGGGCAGGCGGAGCGGCCCGGCGGGCAGTCCCTGGAGCGCGAGCGCGGCCTTGGTGGTGATGACGCCCTGGGTACGGAACATGCCGGTGAAGACCGGCAGCAGCTTCTGGTGGATCTCGGTGGCCTTGGTGACGTCGCCATTGAGGTGGGCGTCCAGCAGGGCGCTCAGCTCGGGGGTGACGACATGGCCGACGACCGAGACGAAACCTACGGCGCCGACCGAGAGCAGCGGGAGGTTGAGCATGTCGTCGCCGCTGTACCAGGCGAGACCGGAGCGGGCGATCGCCCAGCTGGCGCGTCCGAGGTCGCCCTTGGCGTCCTTGTTGGCGACGATCCGCGGGTGCTCGGCGAGCCGGACCATGGTCTCGGTGTTGATCGGGACACCGCTGCGGCCGGGGATGTCGTAGAGCATGACGGGCAGCTCGGTGGCGTCCGCGATGGCCGTGAAGTGCTGGAAGAGCCCTTCCTGCGGCGGCTTGCTGTAGTAGGGCGTCACCGCGAGCAGGCCGTGTGCCCCGGCGTCCCGGGCGGCGCGGGCGAGTTCCAGGCTGTGCCGGGTGTCGTTGGTGCCGGCTCCGGCTACGACAAAGGCGCGGTCTCCGACAGCGTCCACCACGGCGCGTACGAGCTGCGCTTTCTCCGCGTCGCTGGTGGTCGGGGACTCTCCGGTGGTGCCGTTGACGACAAGGCCGTCGTTGCCGGCGTCCACCAGGTGGGTGGCGAGCCGCTGCGCGCCGTCGAGGTCGAGGGCGCCATCCGCCGTGAACGGCGTGACCATGGCGGTCAGTACCCGCCCGAAGGGCGTTTGCGGTGTGGAAGTCGGAGCCATGGCACCCACGCTACTCGTAGCTCACCGCCGGATGCGCCTCCGGGGAGCAGGGAGGTGGACTCCGGCACTGCCTGCTCGGGGGTTCAAGCAGTGCCGGGTCCGTTTATTCAGCGTAGATGAAATTCGTAAAATGCCGCAATCCGGACACTTCGCATGGCCGTGCAGCGCGCTGCGGTATCCGGCCCGCCGCCTGGCGATTTACGGAGCGACGCGGCCGTTGGCGTTGAATGCGCCGTACGTGAGCGGCATGAGCTTGGCCCAGTGGGCCTCCATCTGCTCGCCGACCATTTCGATCTCGCGCTGCGGGAACGACGGCACGGCCGCCAGCTCGTGCTGGGTGCGCAGGCCCAGGAAGTGCATCAGGGAACGGGCGTTGCAGGTCGCGTACATGGAGGAGTACAGGCCGACGGGGAGCACCGCGCGGGCGACCTCGCGGGCGACACCGGCGGCGAGCATCTCCAGATACGCGTCGTACGCCCGGCGGTAGGTGTCCTCCATGACCCGGCCGGTGAGCTCGTGCTGGGCCTGGGTGCCCTCGACGAATTCGTACTTCCCGGGTCGTCCCTGCTGGACCAGCTTGCGGGACTCGCCGGGGACGTAGAAGACCGGCTCCAGCTGGCGGTAGCGGCCGGACTCCTCGTTGTACGACCAGCCGACGCGGTGGCGCATGAACTCGCGGAAGACGAAGATCGGCGCGCTGATGAAGAAGGTCATCGAGTTGTGCTCGAAGGGGCTGCCGTGCCGGTCCCGCATGAGGTAGTTGATCAGGCCCTTGGAGCGCTCCGGGTCCTTCTGGAGCTCCTCCAGGGACTGCTCGCCGGCCGTGGAGACGCGGGCCGCCCACAGGACGTCGCTGTCCGCCGCGCTGTGCTTGACCAGTTCGACCGTCACCTCGCTCCGGAAACTGGCGGCTGCGCTCTCGGCGCTCTCGGCGGGTGTGTGGGACACCGGCGGTTCCTTCCGTTCGATCCTCGTGAGCGCCCAGCCTACGACCCGCCACTGACACTCCAGGAAATGCGGCGTGATGCCGCGTAGGGCACAAAACGGACCCCGGTGTCCAGGAGTGGAACGGCGGTTGATATTTTTCACAGAAGTCACTGAAAACGGGCACCAAACGGACGACTTAGACGTCTAACCCTGTGACAGTGCCCACTTCGAGGTTCCTAGGAGAGCCCGCTCATGTTCCGCCGGCGAGAGCCCGTCCCGTTCGCCTTCGTTGCCGAGGCAGACCGGTTCCGCAGCAATGTCAATCCCCCGCCGCGCGAGCGTGCGTCCCGTGCGCAGCTCGTGGGGCAGTCGATGATCACCCTGACGGTGGTGGGCGGCCTGGCCGGCGCCCTGCTGTTCGGGGTTCCGGCGCTTCAGCAGGACAGCTCCGGTACGAACCGGGTGCAGCAGTCCGAGGCCGCGCACCGCTGAACGGGCCGAGCGGGAGGAGCCGCCGAGTGGTTCCGCCCCGCGAGTCCCGATAGCCTCACCGGTCACAGCTTTCGACAGAGTGACCGTAAGTGAGGATCAGCCGTGCCCCTGCCCTTTTTGACGGCCGACCGCGATCTTGACTTCGACCACCGTGCGGCGGAATCGACTCCGCTGCCCCATGACGAGCCCGACCAATGGCGCCGTCCCTACCGCCCAGGACCATGGCGGGTAGGGGCGGCGGCGGTGTTTTTGCTGCTCGCCTCGTTCGTGATGCTCTCCGCGGTGATCATCGCGCTGGCCGGCTCGCTGCCCGGGGCACTGGGCTGTCTGGCGGTGGCGGCGC
Source organism: Streptomyces sp. x-80 (assembly GCF_046549095.1). Taxonomy (NCBI): domain Bacteria; kingdom Bacillati; phylum Actinomycetota; class Actinomycetes; order Kitasatosporales; family Streptomycetaceae; genus Streptomyces; species Streptomyces sp. x-80. The sequence goes on along the minus strand of NZ_JAJPWM010000011.1, from coordinate 337,150 downwards.
TCGTGATCGCCTTCGCGGTGCGACTGCTGCGGATAGGTGTGTGGGTGAGCGCGAGCGGCCTGCGGCAGGTCGGGCTGCTCCGTACGACGACGGAGCCGTGGCGCGCCATCGCCGCGGTCCGTACCGTCCAGCAGCCGGTGCGCTGGCTGGGGCTGCCGCGGACCGTGCAGGGGCAGGCCCTGATCATCCACCGGGTGCAGGGCGAGCCGCTGCGGGTACAGGTCACCGACCACAACGGCGACTTCCTGTCCCGTCCGGAGGCGTTCGAGCGGGCCGCGGACGTGCTGGAGGCGTGGGCGGCGGAGTACCGGCCGTAGGAAGCGGAAAACCCCCAGAGAACCCAGAGAACCCAGAGAACCCAGAGAACCAGGGAGCGGAGAACGGCGCCGTCCGGCGGGACGTCGCGGGCCGGGACCGGACGCCGCGATCGTCCCGGGGGCGGCGCCGGAGCGGGCCCGTACGGATTCAGGTCCGTACGGGCCCGTTGTCGTGCAGGGCGATCGCGCGCTGCATGGCCTTGCGGGCGCGCGGGGTGTCGCGGGCGTCGTGGTAGGCGACCGCGAGCCGGAACCACGTACGCCAGTCGCCGGGCGCGTCCTCCGTCTCGGCCTGCCGCTTGGCGAAGACCTCGTCGGCCGAGTCCCGGTCGATCCGGCCGCCGGGGGTACGCCGCAGCTCGTCGACCGGCAGCCCGCCCTCGGCCTCCAGTTCGCGCGCCAGGATGCCGGCCTTGCGGGCGAACTGGGTGGTGTGCCAGAGGAACCAGAGGCCGATGAACGGCAGGATCAGGACGGCGACTCCGAAGGCGACGGTGAGCACGGTGCCCTGCTCGATGAGCAGGACTCCGCGGCTGCCGACGAGGACGAAGTAGACGACCAGCACCGCCGCGAGGGCGAAATAGGTGATCTTTGCGCGCACGGTCGGATCTGCCCGTCAGCCCAGGTCGAGGAAGTTTTCCAGGCCCACTGTCAGGCCCGGAGTGGTCACCACGCGGCGCACGCCGAGCAGGATGCCCGGCATGAAGCTGCTGTGGTGCAGGGAGTCGTGGCGGATGGTGAGGGTCTCCCCCACCCCGCCGAACAGCACCTCCTGGTGCGCGAGCAGCCCGCGCAGCCGTACGGAGTGGACCGGGATGCCGTCGACGTCCGCACCGCGGGCGCCGTCCAGCGCCGTGCTGGTGGCGTCCGGCTGGGCCGGGCTGCCGGCCGCCGCGCGGGCCTCGGCGATCAGATGCGCCGTACGGGCCGCCGTACCGGACGGGGCGTCCGCCTTGTTCGGGTGGTGCAGCTCGATGACCTCGGCCGATTCGAAGAAGCGGGCCGCCTGCTGGGCGAACCGCATGGTCAGCACCGCGCCGAGGGAGAAGTTCGGCGCGATCAGCAGACCCGTGGCGGGGGACGCGGCGAGCTGCTCGCGCAGCGTCGCGAGGCGCTCCTCGGTCCAGCCGGTGGTGCCGACGACCCCGTGGATGCCGTGGGCCAGGCAGAAGGCGAGGTTGCCCATCACCGAGTCGGGGTGGGTCAGGTCGACGGCGACCTGGGTGCCCGACGCAGTCAGCTCGTCGAGCGCGCTGTCCCGGTCCAGGGCGGCCACCAGCTCCATGTCCTCGGCTGCCTCGACGGCGCGTACGGCCTCGGAGCCGATGCGTCCGTGGGCGCCCAGCACCGCCACCCGCAGCTTGCTGCTCATCTCGCTACTCTCCTCGTTTCCGGTCTTCCTGCTCGCGGCACCGGGCACCAGCCGCCCGGTGCCGCCGTTGCCCGCCCTCAGGCCACCGTCTCCCGGAGGCGGTCGGCCTGCCGGTCCTTGAGCGGACCGATGACGGACAGCGAGGGCCGTCCGCCCAGTACATCGCGGGCCACCTCGCGCACCTCGTCCGGGGTCACCGCGGCGATCCGGTCGAGCATCTCGTCGACCGACATCTGCTCGCCCCAGCACAGCTCGCTCTTGCCGATGCGGTGCATCAGCGCGCCGGTGTCCTCCAGGCCGAGGACCATGGAGCCGCGGAGCTGGCCGATCGCGCGGCGGATCTCGTCGTCGGTGAGGCCGTCGGCCGCCACCTTGTCGAGTTCCTCGCGGCAGATGCCGAGCACGTCGTGGACCTGGCCGGGGCGGCAGCCCGCGTACACGCCGAACAGCCCGCAGTCGGCGAAGCCCGAGGTGTACGAGTACACGCTGTAGGCCAGGCCGCGCTTCTCGCGGACCTCCTGGAAGAGGCGGGAGCTCATCCCGCCGCCCAGGGCGCTGTTCAGCACGCTCATCGCCCACCGCCGGTCGTCCGTACGGGCCATGCCGGGCATCCCGAGGATGACATGGGCCTGTTCGGTCTTGCGGTTGAGGAGTTCCACGGCGCCGGCGGTACGGATGGTGCGGGCGCCGGCGCGCGGGGCGACCGGGGTGGCGGCGGAGCCGTCCAGGGCACCGGCCTGCTCGAAGGCGCGGCGGACGAGCCGGACGACCTTGGCGTGGTCGACGTTGCCCGCGGCCGTGACGACGAGGTGCGTCGGGTCGTAGTGCTTCTTGTAGAAGCGGCGGATGCGCTCGGGGGTGAGGGCGTTGACCGTGTCGACGGTGCCCAGGACCGGGCGGCCGAGCGGGGTGTCCCCGAGCATGGTGTGCGTGAACAGGTCGTGCACGCAGTCGCCCGGGTCGTCCTCGGTCATCGCGATCTCTTCGAGGACGACATTGCGCTCGGCGTCGACGTCCTCGGCCTCGATCAGCGAGCCGGTGAGCATGTCGCACACCACGTCGATGGCGAGCGGCAGATCGCTGTCCAGCACCCGCGCGTAGTAGCAGGTGTACTCCTTCGCGGTGAAGGCGTTCATCTCGCCGCCGACCGCGTCGATGGCGGCGGAGATGTCCAGTGCGCTGCGCCGCTCGGTGCCCTTGAAGAGCAGGTGCTCCAGGTAGTGCGTGGCGCCGTTGAGGGACGGGGTCTCGTCGCGGGAGCCGACGTGCGCCCAGATCCCGAAGGTGACCGAGCGGACCGACGGCAGTGTCTCGGTGACGATGCGCAGGCCGCCCGGAAGGGTCGTCCTGCGGACCGTACCGGCACCCGCGGTGCCCTTGAGAAGCGTTTGGGTACGGGCGACGGCCCGCCCCTCCGAAGAGGGGCGGGCCGTCGCACGGTGGGTACGGGACGTCACTTGGCGGTGTCGTCCTTCTGGTCGTCGCCGTCCTCGCCCTCGATCACGGGGATCAGGGAGAGCTTGCCGCGCTGGTCGATCTCAGCGATCTCGACCTGCACCTTGGCGCCGACCGCGAGCACGTCCTCGACGTTCTCCACGCGCTTGCCACCGGCGAGCTTGCGGATCTGCGAGATGTGCAGCAGGCCGTCCTTGCCCGGGAGCAGGGACACGAACGCACCGAAGGTGGTGGTCTTGACGACCGTGCCCAGGTAGCGCTCGCCGACCTCCGGCATGGTCGGGTTGGCGATGCCGTTGATCGTGGCGCGGGCGGCCTCGGCGGCCGGGCCGTCGGCGGCACCGATGTAGATGGTGCCGTCGTCCTCGATCGTGATGTCGGCGCCGGTGTCCTCCTGGATCTGGTTGATCATCTTGCCCTTGGGGCCGATGACCTCACCGATCTTGTCCACCGGGATCTTGACGGTGATGATCCGCGGGGCGTTCGGGGACATCTCGTCCGGCACGTCGATGGCCTCGTTCATCACATCGAGGATGTGCAGACGGGCGTCGCGGGCCTGCTTCAGCGCGGCGGCCAGGACCGAGGCGGGGATGCCGTCGAGCTTGGTGTCGAGCTGGAGCGCGGTGACGAACTGCTTGGTGCCGGCGACCTTGAAGTCCATGTCGCCGAAGGCGTCCTCCGCACCGAGGATGTCGGTGAGGGCGACGTAGTGCGTCTGGCCGTCGATCTCCTGGGAGATCAGGCCCATGGCGATACCGGCGACCGGGGCCTTGAGGGGCACACCGGCGTTCAGCAGCGACATGGTGGAGGCGCAGACGGAACCCATGGACGTCGAGCCGTTGGAGCCCAGCGCCTCGGAGACCTGGCGGATCGCGTAGGGGAACTCCTCGCGGGTCGGCAGCACCGGCACGATGGCGCGCTCGGCCAGCGCGCCGTGGCCGATCTCGCGGCGCTTGGGCGAGCCCACGCGGCCGGTCTCGCCGACCGAGTACGGCGGGAAGTTGTAGTTGTGCATGTAGCGCTTGCGGGTCACCGGGGAGAGGGTGTCCAGCTGCTGCTCCATGCGGAGCATGTTGAGGGTGGTGACGCCCAGGATCTGGGTCTCGCCACGCTCGAACAGGGCGGAGCCGTGCACCCGCGGGATCGCCTCGACCTCGGCGGCGAGCGTACGGATGTCCGTGACGCCGCGGCCGTCGATGCGGACCTTGTCCTTGATGACGCGCTCGCGCACCAGGGACTTGGTCAGCGCGCGGTAGGCGGCGGAGATCTCGCGCTCGCGGCCCTCGAACTGCGGCAGCAGCTTCTCGGCGGCCAGCGCCTTGACGCGGTCCAGCTCGGCCTCGCGGTCCTGCTTGCCGGCGATGGTCAGCGCCTGGGCGAGCTCGCCCTTGACGGCGGCGGTCAGCGCCTCCAGGACGTCGTCCTGGAAGTCGAGGAAGACCGGGAACTCGCCGGTCGGCTTCGCGGCCTTGGCGGCGAGGTCGGCCTGGGCCTTGCAGAGCACCTTGATGAAGGGCTTGGCGGCTTCCAGACCGGCGGCCACGACCTCTTCGGTCGGCGCCTCGGCACCGTCCTTGACCAGCTGGATGGTCTTCTCGGTGGCCTCGGCCTCGACCATCATGATCGCGACGTCGCCGTCGGGCAGCACCCGGCCGGCCACGACCATGTCGAAGACGGCGTTCTCCAGCTCGGTGTGGGTCGGGAACGCCACCCACTGGCCGTTGATCAGCGCGACACGGGTGCCGCCGACCGGGCCGGAGAAGGGCAGGCCGGCCAGCTGCGTGGAGCAGGAGGCGGCGTTGATGGCGACCACGTCGTAGAGGTGGTCGGGGTTGAGCGCCATGATCGTCTCGACGATCTGGATCTCGTTGCGCAGGCCCTTCTTGAAGGAGGGGCGCAGCGGCCGGTCGATGAGCCGGCAGGTCAGGATGGCGTCCTCGGAGGGACGGCCCTCACGGCGGAAGAAGGAACCGGGGATCTTCCCGGCTGCGTACATCCGCTCCTCGACGTCGACGGTCAGCGGGAAGAAGTCCAGCTGGTCCTTCGGGTTCTTGGAAGCGGTGGTGGCCGACAGCACCATGGTGTCGTCGTCCAGGTACGCCACGGCGGAGCCGGCGGCCTGCTTGGCCAGGCGGCCCGTCTCGAAGCGGATGGTGCGAGTGCCGAAGGAGCCGTTGTCGATCACGGCTTCGGCGTAGTGGGTCTCGTTCTCCACCAGGAATATCTCCTCGTCTGCGTCCGCCGCCCGTGTGGCGGCGGACCGTCTGCGGCGGAGCGCCGTGCGGGCCGGTCTTCGATCGAAGCACCCGGTGTGATGCCGCATGGTGTCGTCCATGAGCCACCCGGGGGCCACTACCGAGGACCGGCGGCCAGGAAGCGCTCCACCCATTCGCTTTTGCGATATGGCACCAGACTACAAAGCTTCCGTCCACCTCGTGATGGTGGAAGCGTCCGGTACGTACGGCAAAGGGAGCGGCCCCCGGTGGGAACCGCTCCCTTTACGGCGTCTTACTTGGCGCCCGCCGCGCCGCGGCGGATGCCGAGGCGCTCGACCAGCGCACGGAAGCGCACGATGTCCTTCTTCGCCAGGTACTGGAGCAGGCGGCGGCGCTGGCCGACCAGCAGCAGCAGGCCCCGGCGGGAGTGGTGGTCGTGCTTGTGGGTCTTGAGGTGCTCGGTCAGGTCCGAGATACGGCGGGAGAGCATCGCCACCTGAACCTCGGGGGAACCGGTGTCACCCTCCTTGGTGGCGAACTCGGCCATGATCTGCTTCTTCGTAGCGGCGTCGAGCGACACGCGGTACTCCTCAGTGTGTGGTTTCGGCCCTTGAGCGCCCCTGGATTTGCCGCACAGGGAATCTTTGATGACTCGATAAGGCCGTCGCCCAGAGTACCAGCTGGAAACGGCCCCCCGACCAGGTGGTCGGGGGGCCGCCATTGGAGTGAGCGGGGCCGTCGCTAATTGCCGGTGAGGCCGCGCACGGTCGCGTACACATCAAGGACCGCCAGGCACAGCGGCACCAGGGACAGCAGGACCAGGCCGTCGAAGATGTCGAAGATCCGGCCCCAGAAAGGGGTGACGCCCTTGCGCGGGACGATCAGGCCCACGCCGACCAGGAGGGCGGCGCCGGCCGCGATGCTGGCGGAGAACCAGACCGTGCGGATGTTCAGCGGACCGGAGTCACCGAACTTGCCGAGCTCGATGAAGATGTCGAGCGGCGGGTGCAGCGCGATGCCCAGGATGAGCAGGACGACCGTGAGGATGCCGGCGATGGTCAGGCAGGCGACCTGCGCGGTGTAGTCGAAGAGCCGGGCGCGGAGCATGATCGTGATGCCCGCGGCCAGCGCCATCAGCTGGGCCCAGCCGTTGTCCGAGAAGCCCAGGACCACGCCGGCCGAGCCGACGACCAGGGCGGAGCAGCCGGCGACGAGGCCGAGCAGCAGCTCGTGGCCGCGGCGGGCCTGGTTGCCGATCTTGACGAAGTCGACCGACTCGGTCTCTCCGGACCGGTCGCCGTCGTAGGAGCCCTTGGCGATCTGGTCGGGCGACTTGTAGCCGATGGGCAGCCGGGCGAACCGCGCGGAGAGTCCCGGCAGCCAGGCGACCAGGGCGATGGCGACGACGGCGGTGACGGCGGCGACCTCGCGGGGCGCGGCGTCGGTGAGGATCGCGGCGAAGACCGCGAGGGTGCCGATGGCGGAGAGGAAGGCGGCCGCGACGAAGGGCGCGTCGCCGCGCGGCAGCAGGACCACCAGGAGCACGGAGGCGATCAGTACCGTCACGCAGCCGACGAGGAGGTGCAGCCGGCCGGGGCCGGAGCCGGCCTCCACCGGGAAGATGCCGGAGCCGGCGAGCAGCAGATGCGGCAGGGCGGCGAGGCCCAGGGCGATGGACGAGCCGTGGTCGTCGTAGACCCGGGCGCGGACGCCGGCCAGGGCGACCAGGACGATGCCGGTGACGCCCGCGATGATGCCGGGCAGCCGGTGCATATCGCGGTCGACCGGATTGGAGAACCAGAGCGCGAACGCCATCATCACGAGCAGCAGCACGCCGGCAGTGAGGCCGACGAAGTTCATGAGGTCGTCGCTCCAGCGGTTGCGGTTGCGCTTGACCGCGGAGGCGACGGCGTCCGAGACGTCGTCGAAGACCGGGAGGGGCAGCGATTCGGCGAACGGCTTCAGCAGGAGGAGGTCGCCGTCCAGGATCTGCTGCTGGGCGAGCGACTGACCGGCGTCGAGTACGGTGCCGTCGCGGCGCACCAGGTGGTAGCCGGTGGGGGCGCCCTCCGCCTGGGACTGTCCGGAGAGCCGCAGGATCTCCGGATAAATGTCGACGAGTGCGACGTCCTCCGGCAGTGCCACATCGATCCGTGCGTCCGGCGCGGCGACGGTGACCCGGCAGAAGCCGGTGCCTGTGCTCGTACTCACCTGGCGGTTCCCCCTATCCGTTGGGTGTTCTGTTCGCGTGCGCGCCCTATATATGGAGAGCCGTTGTACGGGCCGTTCCTGAGCCGCGTGTGGAGCCTTCGTCGCAGGGCCGGGCGCGTTCGCGGGGCGTCAGCGTACCGTCCGGTTCGGCGGCTGCCCCACCCACCCCGAAACTCGACTACTCACAGTAGGATCAACGCCTGCGTCGGGCCAAGGACTTGGCTCGGGGGACCGTCAGACCAACGGGGGCGGTCCGAGACTGCGAGATGCATGAAGGACTGATGCCTCGGTGAGCGTTGTCATCGTCAAGCGCCCGCCCCGCGCGCTGCCACCCGAACTTCCCGGTGCGGAGGTGATGCTGGAAGCGCCTCCGGAACTCCCCCGCGAGGGCGAGCAGGAGAACATGCTGATGATGTTCATGCCCATGATGGGCATGGGGTCGTCGGCGGCCTTCCTCTTCATGGGCGGCCAGCCGTTCATGAAGATCATGGGCGGCGTCATGGTGGTGTCCACTCTGGCGATGGCGATCGTACAGATCGTCAAGGCCCGGCAGGGGCCTTCCGGACAAATGCTCCAGGAACGCCAGGACTACCTCAAGTACCTTACCCAGAAACGGAAAGAGGTACGGCGCACCGCCCGCAAGCAGCGCGACGCCCAGCTGTTCACGCACCCCGAGCCGGGCCAGCTGTGGTCGATCGTGGCCGAGGGCAAGCGGGTGTGGGAGCGCCGGGCGAGCGATCCGGACTTCGCCCAGGTCCGGCTGGGGCTGGGTCCGCAGCAGCTGGCCACGCCGCTGAAGGCTCCGGAGACCGCGCCGATCGACGAGCTGGAACCGCTCACCGCGCACGCGATGAAGGAGTTCCTCGACAAACACGGACATCTGGAGAATCTGCCGCTGGCGGTCTCGCTGCGCGCCTTCTACCACCTGACGGTCTCCGGTGACCCGGACACCGTCTACGGCACCTCGCGCGCGATCCTCGCCCAGCTGTGCACGCTGCACTCGCCCGAGGACCTGGTGGTGGCGGTCGTCGCCTCGCCCGGTGCGCAGGCGGAGTGGGAGTGGACCAAGTGGCTGCCGCAGGTCCAGCACAAGTCCGTGGACGGCGCCGGCTCCCGCCGGCTGGTCGTCGGGGACCTCGGTGAGATAGAGGAGCTGCTGGCGGACGAGCTGGACGGCCGCGGGCGGTTCAACCCGCAGGGCGTTCCGGTGAGCGACACCCCGCATGTGGTGATCGTGCTGGACGCCGGTGAGGTGCCGATGGACTCGGCGATCGCCGGGGCCGAGGGCCTTCAGGGCGTCACCATCCTTGAGGTCGTACCGGGCGATCTGGACGAGATCCGCGGCGGTCTGGCCGTGCAGGTGTGGCCGGGCAAGCTGGTGCTGGAGTCGGCGAGCGGCGCGGTCTACAACGGCGTCTGCGACACCCTGTCGATCCCCGAGGCGGAGGCGCTGGCGCGTCAGCTCGCGCCGCTGCGGGCCGGTTCGGGTGCGGACGGCGAGGAGCCGCTGCTGTCCAACCTGGACTTCACGGACCTGATGAACATCGGCGACGCCGGCTCCGTCGATGTGTCGCGCACGTGGCGGCCGCGCACGCTGCACGAGCGGCTGCGGGTGCCGATCGGTGTCGACAAGGACGGCCAGCCCGTCATGCTCGACCTCAAGGAGGCTTCGCAGGAGGGCATGGGCCCGCACGGTCTGTGTGTCGGTGCGACCGGTTCCGGTAAGTCGGAGGTGCTGCGCACCCTGGTGCTCGCCCTCGCGGTCACCCACTCCTCGGAGACGCTCAACTTCATCCTCGCGGACTTCAAGGGTGGCGCCACCTTCACCGGGATGTCCGAGATGCCGCACGTCGCGGCGGTGATCACCAACCTCGCCGACGACGTCAGCCTGATCGACCGCATGCGCGACTCCATCACCGGTGAGCTCCAGCGCCGTCAGGAACTGCTGCGCTCGGCGGGCAACTACGCCAACATCACCGACTACGAGAAGGCGCGGGCCGCCGGTGCCCCGCTGGACCCGCTGCCGTCGCTGGTGATGGTGCTCGACGAGTTCTCCGAGCTGCTGACCGCCAAGCCCGACTTCATCGACATGTTCATCCAGATCGGCCGGATCGGCCGGTCGATGGGTGTGCACATGCTGCTCGCCTCGCAGCGTCTGGAGGAGGGCAAGCTGCGCGGTCTGGACACGTTCCTCTCGTACCGGCTGGGTCTGCGGACGTTCTCCGCGGCCGAGTCGCGTACCGCGATCGGTGTGCCGGACGCGTACCACCTGCCGAACGTCCCGGGTTCCGGCATCCTCAAGTACGACACCGAGACGATGGTCCAGTTCAAGGCCGCGTATGTCTCGGGGCCCTACCGCGGGCCCGGCGTCGGCGGGGGCGGGGGCGGCAGCCGTACGAACCGGCAGCCGGTGCCGTTCACGGCGGCCCCGGTCGTCGAGCAGATCATCGAGGATCCCGGTCCTGTCGAGCCGGCCGAACCGCAGCAGGACGACGCGCTGGCCGACACGGTGCTGGACGTCATCGTGCAGCGGATGCAGGGGCAGGGCCCGCCGGCGCACCAGGTGTGGCTGCCCCCGCTGGACGAGTCGCCGACCGTCAACCAGCTGCTCCCGGCGCTCGCGGTCACCCCCGAGCGGGGCGTGCACGCACCGGAGTACACCGCGCTCGGCAAGCTCGTGGTGCCGGTCGCGCTGGTGGACAAGCCGTTCGAGCAGCGGCGTGACGTGATGTACCTGGACTTCTCCGCGGGTGCCGGTCACGGCCTGGTCGTGGGTGGTCCGCAGTCCGGTAAGTCGACGCTGATCCGGTCCGCCATCGCCGCGTTCGCGCTGACCCACACCCCGGCCGAAGTGCAGTTCTACTGCCTGGACTTCGGCGGCGGCGGCATGCTCGCCCTGGAGGGGCTGCCGCACGTCGGCGGCGTCGCCTCGCGACTGGACGCGGAGAAGGTGCGCCGTACGGTCGCCGAGGTCGTCGGCATCCTCAACGAGCGTGAGGAGTTCTTCCGCGCGAACACCATCGACTCCATCGGGACCTACCGCCAGCGGCGGGCCGCGGGCGCCTTCCCCGACCAGAAGTGGGGCGACGTCTTCCTGGTCATCGACGGCTGGGGCACGTTCAAGACCGACTACGAGCAGCTCGACCCGGTGATCCTGGACATCGCCGGCCGCGGTCTCGGTTTCGGTATCCACCTCATCGTCGGCGGCTCGCGGTACACGGAGGTACGGCCCGCGCTGCGTGACCAGCTCCTCAACCGTGTCGAGCTGCGCCTGGGCGACCCGATGGAGTCGGAGTTCGACCGCAAGCGCGCGGAGAACGTCCCGATGGGCAAGCCCGGCCGCGGGATGTCCCCCGAGAAGCTGGACTTCCTGGCCGCGCTGCCGCGCCTGGACGGGATCAGCGACACGGAGTCGCTCAGCGACGGCATGGCGAATCTGGTGGCGACGGTCAGCGAGCACTGGCAGGGCGAGCCCGCCCCCAAGGTGCGGATGCTGCCGACGCTGCTGCACGTCAACGAGCTGCCCAAGGGCAGCGACTTCCCGGAGCACGGCATCGCGATCGGGGTCGACGAGACGACGCTGTCGCCGGCGTTCATCGACTTCGAGACCGATCCGCTGCTGGTCATCTACGGCGAGAGCGAATCGGGCAAGTCCTCGCTGCTGCGCCTGCTGACGAGGCAGATCGCCGAGCGGTACCCGCAGGAGAAGGCGCTGATGGTGGTCTCCGACTACCGTCGCGCGCTGCTCGGCGAGGTCCCGGAGAGCCATGTGTACAAGTACTGCGCCGCGGGGCCGCAGTTGCAGGAGGTCATCAGCGGTCTGGCCGGTTCGCTGGGCCGCCGGATGCCGGGCCCGGACGTCACACCGGAGCAGCTGCGCAACCGCAGCTGGTACGACCTGCCGGACGCGTTCGTGATCGTGGACGACTACGACCTGGTGGCGACCAGCAGCGGCAATCCGCTCCAGCCGCTGCTGGAGTACCTGCCGTTCGCCCGTGACCTGGGTCTGCGCCTGATCCTGGCGCGCAGCTCGTCGGGGGCCGGCCGGTCCTCGTTCGAGCCGGTGATGCAGCGCACCAAGGAGCTCGGCGCGCAGGGTCTGATCCTCTCCGGTGACCCGGGTGAGGGCCCGCTGATGGGCAACATCAAGGCGCAGAAGCTGACGCCCGGCCGGGCGCACTTCATCACGCGTAAGCGTGGCGCGCAGCTGGTCCAGACGGGCTGGCTGCCGACGAACGGCCGCTGACCGGCCGTCCGGACCCACCGCGGCGGTGGGGCGTCCCTCCTGGAAGGCGCGCCCCACCGCCGTTTCTCGTGTCCGTCGCGGCGGCGGGCCGGAGCGCGGCGGCCAGGGTCAGCCGAAGGCGCCGTGCCGGCCGACGTCGGGTCCGGACCCCTCGGCCGCCGCGGAGCCGCCCCGGGGCCCGGCGGCATCGGGCGGGGTGCTCGCCGCGCCGTCGGCCGCGGCCGTCCGCTCCGGCCGGGCGCGCTGTTCCGGCGGGCCCGTCCGCCGCTGCCCGGCCGCCTGATCCTGCCCGGCGGCCGGGTCCGTGCCGGGCGGGCCCGTCCGTACACCCTTGGCGATGCCCTCGCCGCCGCGCGGCCCCGCCCCCTTGGCGGCGTCCGCCCCCGGCGGTCCGAACGGGTCGGGCCCCTGCGGCGCCGTCGAGTCCGCCCATTCCTGGCGTACGGGCGGCCGTTGGCCCTGGCCGCCCCCGCCGCCTCGCTTGCCGAACGCGCCGCCCAGCGAGGAGGCGAGCTGGCCGAGGGCCATGAAGCCGTACGCGGCGTCGGTGCCCGAGGACCGCGTGCCCTGGGCGGAGTCGTCCACGGGCGGTGCGCCATGGTCCGCCCCGTCCCCGCTGCCGGCGGCGGGTGCGGCGGCGGCCGTCTCCAGTTCCGCGGCGGCCAGTTCGAACGCGGGCAGGGAATCCTCGACGGACCGCTTCAGGCGGTGCCAGTCCGCGGCGAACGCCTCGCCCGCCGGGCCGTGCCAGTTGGCCGAGGTGGCGTCGCCGACGTGCCGGTCCAGACCGCGGACGAGTCCGTCGAGATGCTTGCCCATGTCCCGCCAGCCGGCCGCCGCCTCGTGCAGCGATTCCGGGTTGCGCCGCTCCGTCACCGGACCCTCCGCATCGTCTCGGCCAGCTCTTCCTCGGCCGCCCGGGTGTTCGCGACGGTCTCCTGGATGCCGCCGCCGACCTCGGCGAGCCGCTCTTGCAGATGGCCGAGGGCGCGCTCGGCCGCCTCGTACCGCTCACGGAACGGCCGGGCCGCCTCCTGGCTGCCGAAGCCGTCGCGCAGCGCCTCCGCGTCCGCTTTCCGTCGGAATGCGGTCAGCTGCCGCCCCAGCTCATCCGCGTATATCTCGAAAGTCGCACCGAGTTCATGCAGCGCCTCGGTACTGATCCGGACCTCATCGGACACTTTCTCTCCCCCAATTCACTGACGGCGGACTGCCGGACACCGCCACAGGTCTAGCACACCCGCCCGCGGTCCGAAGTCCCGCCGAACGGCCGGAGAACGGAGTGCGGAATACATCCGGATCAATGGGCGGCAATACCGACAACCCCGCCTTGTCCTCATGGTCGTGCGGTACGTGCCCGTCATTAGACTCAGGACGCCGGTGCAGCACACGCGGTTGCTGTGCCACCACGTTCAAGGGGGCAGACATGAGCAGTGAGCGGCAGATCCAGGACGAGGACCTGATGGACGTCGCCCAGGATCCGGAGCAGGCGCACCGGCTGCGGAAGGCACTCAAGACTCTGGCGGACAACCCCCATGTCGGGGGCAAGCTCCAGGAGATGGCCCAGGAGGTGCTCGCCGGGCGGATCGGTATGCGGGACGCCATCCAGACGCCGGGCTACATGGACGCGCTGGGCGACCGGATGAACGAGATCCGGCGCGCGGCGGAGAACCAGACGCAGGCGGAGCGGGAGGCGTCGCGCGAGCAGTTCGCCGCCTGGCAGAAGCAGCAGGAGGAGCAGGAGGACAAGGAGCGCGCCGAGCGCGACGGTCCCACCGGCGACATCGTCGGCACGCCGCGGCGCGGCGGCCGGGGCGGCGCCGGTCACCGGGGCTGACGACACCGCGCCCGCGGGGCCGGTCCGGTGCCACGAGTACGGCGGACCGGCCCCGTATGCGCGATCCGTGCACGTACGCCTACTCCGTACGGAAGGAAATGGATTGCCGGACCGGGTAATCGGGCGCCGGCCACGGGATATCGCCCGGTCCATTCCTTCCGGGCCTTCCGGTCTTTCCCGTGTTTCCGGTCCTTTCCATCCTTCCGTTCTCTCCGCGCCCCGCCCCCTATTCCGTACGGGGTGGTCCCGTTTTCCGCGTACGTCCGCGGACGGTGAGCGGGCCGGGTGCGGTCCGCGTGGTTTCCGTCACCGCCCCGAGTTCCGGTCCTGGTCCGGATTCCGGCCTGGTCCGGCGCTGATTCCGGTTCCGGAACCGCCGTACCCCGGCGGCGCCGGGAGCGCGTCCCGGATCATAGGATCTGCCGGGCAGAGACAGGAATCCACGACGCGGGAGGGCGGTATTCATGGGGGACGGGGACACCGTGAACGCCTCGGGCCGGGGACGGGCCGCCACGGCCGGATACGCACCGCATCCGTACATCGGCGGCCGCACCGCCGTGCTCCGCGCGCTCGCGGCCTGGCGGATGCGGTGGCCCGGTGCGCCCCGCGTCGTCGTGCTCACCGGCAGCCCCGGGAGCGGGCGTTCGCGGCTGGTCACCGGCTTCCTGATGCTGTGCGACCCCGAGTACCGCGAGCGGCTGCCGCTGGACGACCTGGATCCGGCCACCGTGCCACCCGACCTCCCGCCGCCCGCCGTACCCAGCCCCGTCGGGCGCACCGCGGCCCAGGTGCTGTGGACCCTCGCCGACCACTTCGGCCTGCCGGCCGTCGGCGCGGACGACATCTTCACCGGACTCGGCGCTCGTGCGGAGCCCGTGACGATCGTGGTACCCGACGTGGACACGGCCGGTCCGGTACGGGCCGCGAACGAACCCGCCCGCCTGGTACGGGACGTACTCGTCCCGCTCGCCGCCACCGGCACCGTCCAGCTGCTCGCCGACGTACCCCGCGAACTGGCCGCCGAGCTGGCCAGTTCGCTGCCGGCCGGGCAGGCACAGCTCATCGACCTCGACGACCCCGAGTGGGCCGACCCCGAGGGACTGGTACGGCACGCCGAGACCGCGCTCACCCCGGCCGCCGGCGCCGCCGCGCCCCCCTGCACCGCCGATCGGGCCGCCCGCCGGGCGCTCGCCGAGGCGATGGCCGGGCGCGCCGGAGGGAGCCGGCTGACCGTCCAGCTCGCCGTCCGGTCACTGCTGGCGCACCCGGCGAACTTCGATCCGGCGGACGCGTCCCAGCTGCCGGGGAGCGTCGGTGAGGCGCTCGATCTGCACGCCCGCCGGCTGGGGGCCGATCCGCGGACCCTGCGGCTGATGCTGGCCCCGCTGGCGTTCGCCGAGGGCGAGGGGCTGCCCGTCCAGCTGTGGGGCGCGCTGGCGGACGCCGTCGCCGGACGGGACATGAGCCGGGACCTCGCCGCCGGCATGCTGCTCACCGCCCCGTTCGTCCAGCCGGTCGAGACGGCGGTGGCGCGCGGGACGGACGGGGCGGGGGCGGACGAGGCGGCGGACGGTCCCGGCGCCGGGGCGGCGGACGGTCCCGACGGGGCCGCGGACGAGGGCCGCACGGTACTGCGCCTGACGCACCCCGCGCTCGCCGAGGAGATCCGCGCCGGTCTGCCGGACGCCCGCGACGCGCAGACCAGGATCGCGATGGCGCTGCTGGCGGCCGTGCCCGGTCAGGACTGGTCCCGGGCCGATCCGTACCTCCGCGACCACCTCGCGGCGCACACCCTCGACGCCGGTCTGCTCCCCCAGCTCCTCACCGACCCGGGCCTGTTCACGTACGCCGATCCGGTGTCGCTGCGGGCCGCCGTCGAGGCCGTACCGTTCGACGCGCTGGGTGCCCCGGCCCGTACGTATCTGCGTACCGCTCCCCTGCTCACCCGTACCCGGGCGGCGGCCGGTATGCGGGCGGCGCTGCTGGAGACCGCGTTCGTGGAGGACGGGCTGACGCCGTACGCCGAGGTGCTGCACGGCCTCGGTCTGGACCTGCCGTGGCGCACGCTGTGGAGCGTGCCGCTCACCGGGGTCACCGGGGTGACGGTCGGGGCGCTCTCCGGGCAGGGCGGGGACGGTACGGGTACGGGGGCCGCGGGAGCTTCGGGAGCGACGGAGGGTTCGGCCGGTGCGTCCGCCGCCCGTCCGGTGGTCGCCCTTCTCGTCCCGGAGGGCACGCCCGGCTCGCGTCCGGTGCCCCGGCCGGCGGGCAGTGACGCCGGGAGCGGCGGTCCGGCGCTGCTCGTCCACGATCTGCTGCGGCCGGAGTACCTCGACGCCGACCCGGCACGGGTGCTGACCCCCTCGGACGAGGCGCGGGCGGCGGGGCCGTTCGGGCTCAGCCGGGGTGCCGACTATCTGCGGGTGTGGTCCCGGGAGAGCGGGGACGTGGTGGCCGCCCTGATCTCCGACACCCCTTTCATCGGCGCCGACCTGTCGCCGGACGGTGTCCTCGTCGTCGCCACGGAACGCGGCGTGACCGCCCGGCAGATCACCGCGGCCGTACCGCCGGCCACACCCGCAGCCGGCCCCACCGTGCCCGCGCAGTCCGCCCGCGTCCCGGATGCCGGCGCTTCCCACGGCCTCGAAGGAGACCCCTCGTGATCACCCAGGCGCAGGCCCACGCCATCGCCGCCCGCTGGCTCGACCCCGAGGGGCGGCAGGGTCCGCCGCGCGAGGTCGCCATGCGGGAGTTCGACCTCGGCTGGGTGGTGTGGGCGGTACCGCCGTCCTCGCCGGGAGCCCTGCCGGGAGCCCCGCGGGGCGGACAGTCCCGCCCGTCCCAGGAGGCCGCTGCCACGGCGGCTGCGGACGGAGTCGGCGGCGCGGCGGCCGGTCCCGCGGCGGCCGCTGCCGCGTACGGAATCGTCGACCGGAGGTCGGGCGAGCTGACCGTCTGGCCGTCCGCACCGGTCGACGACATCGTGCGGAGGTATCAGCGCGAGCGCGGCACCGGGACGGACCCGGCTCCGGCGGCCGCACCCGCCTCCCCCGCGGAGCCGCCGGTCACCGGCCCCGGCAACACGGCCGTCGCCACCTACCGCGACCCGTCCACCGGTGAGGTGATCACCCTCGCCCGTGTCTCGGCCCCGGGCCTGCCGCCCGCCGAGTACCAGCTCGCCGACGAGCTGCGGCAGCTGGGCGTACGCGGCGAGGACGTATCGGCGGTGCACACCGATCTGCGGCCCGCGCCGCTGCCCGGCGGCTACCCGGCCGACTTCGTCGTACGGGCCTTCCCGAACGCCGCGTTCACCTGCACCGAGGGCTACGGCCCGCGGCCCGAGGAGCGCGCCGCGGGCGTCGCGGGGCTGCTGCGGCACATCGCGCTGACGTATCAGCTGGCGGGCCGGCCGGCACCGCCGCGGCCGCACCGGGTGCCGGTGCCCCGGCACGTCACGGCCGCGGAACCGATGAGCGACACGGCGCTCGGCGAACACCTCGTGGAGGTCTTCGGGCCGCGGGGTGTGGTGCGACCGGACGCCGACGCCCTCGCCGCGACGCCGTTGCCCGGGGCCACGCGGGAGACCTTGCTCGCGGCCGGGCTGCCCGCTCTGGTGCCGTACTTCTTCACGGCGGACCGCGCCGACGATCCGCCGGCCGGGGGGCTGTTCACCGATGCGGCCACCCACCTGCGGGAGGCTGGCACCGAGGCCCGGGAAGCGACGCTGGAGGCCCTCGCCGGTTACGTACGGCTCGGTACGGACGGGGCCTGCGCGATCGCGGTGCGGTGCACGGCGCCGGAACAGCACCAGAGCCTGCTCGGCACCGTCTGGGCGGTGCGTCCGTCGTCCGGCGGCGGCCGGTTCGTCAACCGCACGCTCGCCGCGTATGTGCGCTCACTCGCCCTGCTGGTCGTCACCCGGCACCAGCTGCGGGGCATGGATCCGTACGCGGCGGGTGCGGCGGTCGCCGCCTTCCAGGAGCGGCTCGCGGCGATCGACCCCTGGGCGCTGGACGACGACGGCAACTGGTGGTCGCTGGTTCTCGACCAGATGTGGCACGGGTTGTTCTGAGCGGTCTTCGCCCGGGTGGGCGCCGGTTGTTGCGACCGGCCCTCGGCCCGGGTGGGCGCCGGTTGTTCCGACCGCTCCTCGCGCGGGTGGGCACGGTTCGTTCCCATTGTTCCCACCGGATGTCGCTCATGTGGGGCGCGGTTGTTCCCACCGGATGTCGTCCATCTGGGACGCGGGTTGCTCCCACCGGATGTCGCCATCTGGGACGCGGGTTGTTCCCACCGGATGTCGTGCCGCTTCCCCACGGATGGCTCCGGTCCCTCAGGGCAACAGCAGCCAGTCCGCGGCCAGCGCTGCCGCCAGGCCGATGCCCAGCAGCCACGTTCCCAGCCGGGTACGCCCGTTCCGGCTGAGTTCGATCACGATGCCGCAGAGCACCAGCGCGGCCCCGTAGACCCCGACCACCAGCACCGACGTACGACTCGCCAGGCGTACCACGAGCACCAGTGCCATCGCGGCCATCAGTACCGAGGCCAGGACGATCCGTATCCGCCGGGCCTGCCGAGGCGTCACCCCCGGGGGCGCCGCCTCCTCCACACCACTCTCGGAAAGGGACTGTTCATCACCGGGTGCGTCCATGGGCGGGAATGCTACGGGACAGGCCACCGACGACGAGCCCCGCTGCCGAAAGCAGCCCCAACTCGCCCCGGAACACGTGCAGTTGCTGGCCCCTCAACTCCCCCGGACGGGCAGGGGAGCACGGGACGTCACCGGCCGGGACGTCGCCCGCCGGCCTGTGCACGGCGGGGGCACGGCGCGATGCCGGCAGGGCCAGTCGATCCGGTCAGCGGTCAGCGGTCAGCGGTCAGCGGTCAGCGGTCAGCGGTCAGCGGTCAGCGGTCAGCGGTCAGCCGAAAACGGAGCGGACGTCCTCGCCGTCGCCTCCCCTGACATGCTGCACACCCTTTTTCGCGTGCTTCGAGACGGCGTCCTTGCCCGCCTCCTTCGCCTGGTCCACGAGACGGTCCCGGTGCATGGCGGGGTCGGCGAGGCTGGCCACGCCGCCTTCCCTTTCGCCTTGGTCGTTCTTGCTGCCCGTGAAGTATTCGCCGGGCTTGAGCTGACCGTCCTCATAGGTGCCGAACTGCTTGCCGAACTCTTCCTTGGCCCCCTCGGCGGTCTCCCCGAGGTCGATTCCCTTACGGACCCCGAATTCCGTCTCCACGCCCTGCTGGATGACGTTCTGGCCGGCGCCCTTGGCGATGTCCTTGGCCTTTTCCTTGGCCGGGTCCACGATGACTTCCTTGGCCGTCTTCTTCGCGTAGTCCTTTGCGAAGTCCTTGACCTGGTGCTTCATGAAGTCCGAGGTGATCTTCTTGATGCCCTTGGTCGCGGCCTCCTCCATCGCCTTGGTAACGGCCTGGATGACCTTCCGCTTCATCTCGTCGAACAGCCGCCGGACGATCAGGCGGGTCGCCTGGGTCGCACCGAGCGCGCCCGCTTCCGAGAGCCCGAGCGTGAACGGCGCGGCGGCCTGTGCGGCGATGATCTCCGTGGCGAGGATGACGAGTTGGACGATGACCTCGATCTTGGCCGCGAGGACTTCCGCCGCGGCCACCTCGAAGGCCACACCGATCACTTCCGCGGCGATCTGCGCCTCGGCCAGATACGCGCCGGGCCCACCGGAAAAGTCACGCCAACTGTCCGTGAATGCCTCAACGGCCTGACCCGAGTTGGCCGACACGACCGCCTGCGCGGCCGAACTGCCCCGATTTTCCGTCTGCCCGACCTGCGAGGCGAACTCCAGCCACGCCTGTCCGCACTCGATGAGCTTCTCTTCATCCGCCTCGGGCCAGGTGTACCCGAGGAGATCAAGAACCCATACGACCTCGCTGGGAAGCGTCAGTGCCACAGCGGTCATCCCCCGTACCGTGAAAGAGAGTTGAAGAGCTTGAAAGAGAGCGAAAGAGACTGGCGAAAGAGAGTTATCGGCAACTTGATGCAGATCACCAAGGAATTCTTCACCAAGGGCAGCCGGTCATTCGATCGTTCGACCATCCAGCCGGTCGACCATTCGGCCGTTCCCGCACCCGGCACGGGACCTCGCCCACAAACTATTGACCGCGCTACACGACCGGCGGGGTGACGTAGCTGATCACCTGAACGTTGTCCAGGTCGGACGCCTCGTAACCCTTACCCATTTCCTGGAGGTTGTCGCCCATACCCTCAAGCCGTTTACCGAGCGAGTCCATGGAAGTGAACATGCCGTCCCGGACGGGTTCGTAGACCGTCTCGAAAGCGTCAGCGAAGTCGGCGCCGGTCCACGGCTTGCCGAGGCCGTTCAGCGTGTCCTGCAACTTCTTGGAGGCGGTACCGAATTCGGTGCCGATACCGACGAACTCCGCCCCTTGTTGCTTCAACACCGCTGGATCGACGTCAAATGCCTTACCGTCCATCACTTCCCCCTGTCCGTCACACACACCATCGGCATGAATGACTTACGCTTCACCCATATCCGACAGGCCCGCCGGGATCTGCATCCGGGCCGAGCATCCAATGACCAATGTCACGATTCTGGCGCGATCTTAAGTGCCCCTGATCGTGTCACGCCAACGCCGGGCCTCGCAACCGCGGTTGGTCCACGGTAACGACCGGGTCAGGCCATCTGCCGCCGATTGACACATGGCAGGGGAAAGCCGAGAGTCGGAGCCCTACGGAGTGAGGAGCTGGCGGACGTATAACGCACATCTGCCTTCCGTACACACCGGCATCATGCGGTGCGTACGGCACGAACGCACCGAATTCCACGGAATGCCATATACCGCTCTCCAGGAGCCCCAGCCGGGAAGGGAACCGCCACCGTGGCGCAGTTGGACGAGAATGACACCACCCCACCGAGTCGTCGGATGCTGCTCTCGGCGGGGCGAGTGATCGGGGCCGGCCTCCTGCTCGCCGGGTTGCTGATAGGCGGCCTCACTCTCCGCTCCGTGCTCGACAAAGGGAACTACCAGCACGACAACGGGGCCCTGACGGTGAACGAGTGCCGCACCACCCTGGAGCGCTCGCGCTCACGCCATCAGCAGCATGTGGTGCGGCATGTCAGCTGCACCGGCACCTTCCGGTTCGACGCAGCGTCCAAGCCCCCTCTCGCCGACGTAACGGTCGAGACGGGGCGAGAAGTGGAGCCCGGCACAGAACTCGACGTCGTGAAGTCGAGTCACTCCTTCGAACTCGCCGAGGATCAGAACAAATCAACCGTCTTCATGGCAGCGTTCGGCAGTCTGCTCGCGGTGGCGGCCGGGGCATTCTGTCTCCTCACCGGATTCGGCGGCCGACGGGGGCCACGCTTCCGGCCCGCATGGGCGGCACTTCCCGCGGGACGGGTGACCCGGCCCCTCCTGGCCGTGGCCGGCGGCATCGGCATTGCGGGAACCGCGGTGTCGCTCATCGTGTACAAGTTCGCCTCATGACGTGGCGAACCGTACTGACGGCATTCGCCCGGCCCCGCGACCGCGACACGCCCCGACGCCTGCCGGGCCGCTATTTCGGGCTCGTACTGATCGCGCTCTCCCTGAGCCTCGGCATCTATTTCATCGACCAAGCGCTCCTCGCCACAGGGCACAAGGGCACTCACGGAACTCTCACCGTCGCACGGTGCACGGAGAACCTCCACACCGGGAATTCGGGCCGGTCCACCCAGATACGGGGCTTCACCTGTAGCGGCACCTTCCGCCCGGCCGACAGCGCCGCAAGCCCGGACCCTTCGGCAGAGTTCCTTTCGCAGTCGAGACGAGAAGCGGGCGACGAGGTAGCGGTCCAACGGGACGGAACGTCCTATACGCGCACCGGAGGAGAAGCGGCCTGGAGCGCGGTCACCGGTGCCTTCGTCACGCTCATCACGCTCACCGCAGGAGCGTTCTGCCTTCTCACCGGATTCGGCGGCCGCTGGGGCCCACGGTTCAGCGACTGCTGGGAGCTGATGCCTTCCGGAGCCGTCCTGCGCCCCGTATTCCTCTCCTTCGCGGGATTCGGTGTCATCGGCGCAGTCATCTGCTTCTGCCTCCAGTAGTCAGGTAGTTCCCACGGCCGGGCTGATACCGCCACCGGCCGCGCACACCGCCGGAAAGGACCCATCGTCATGACATCGCCGGATCACACGGCACCGGACTCGGCCGAGAATTCCGCGAATACGGTGAAGCGGGACGCGATCCGCAAACAGGGGCGGCTCATCGGACTGGGCCTGCTCGTCGCCGGACTCCTACTCGGCGTGGCCGGCCTCTACTTCGGTCCGTATTCGGTCTGGTGGGCCGGCGACACCGGGAAGATCACCGTCGAGGAGTGCGGCATCGGCCGTCGCCCCTCCGCCACCTCCGCCCGGTCCACCCCCGCCCGCACCAAAACCGTCCAGTGCTACGGGACCTTCCACTCCGACAACGGCGCCGTCAAAGACCTCAATGCCCACGTCGAAACCCCCTACCACGTGTACCAACGAGGCGACCAGGTCGAAGTCCGGCAGATTCGCCACTCCTTCTACACGGCCCACACCTGGGTAACCCTCTCCCGCGGCCTCACCGCCTTCTTCGGCGGCCTGCTCGCCTGCGGTCTGGGCCTGCTCTTCATCGCCCTCAGCGCACGCTTCGCAGCAAAGTCGGCCACTGAACCGAACCCACCATCCGAAGGCGAGCAGTCCCACACCCTCGCCTTCGCCCTCCTCACCATCGGCGCAATCGGCGGCGCGATCTGCGCCTTCGGCTGGATTTTTCCCTGACCCCGCCTTCGCGCTTTCGGTTCAAGCAAGACAAGCAAGATGGGCCCACAGCCTGACGGCTGTGGGCCCATCTTCTTGGCTCATCTCACCGCCAGAGGCGGCGTTCCCCAAATCAAGGAGCCCCTGCGGGCCTTCCACTACTGCCCAGGCGGCTGCATGGGAGGAGCCGGCGGGTACGCATTCGGAGCGCTGGGCTGCTGTTGATACGGATTGGGCTGCTGAGGCGCGAACCCCGGCCCACCGGGGCCACCACCGTATCCGCCATATCCACCGGGCCCGCCAGGCCCGCCCGGAGGGGGACCGTTCCGCCGGCCCTTACGGCGCACAACCAGGACGATCGC
Source organism: Streptomyces sp. x-80 (assembly GCF_046549095.1). NCBI lineage: Bacteria > Bacillati > Actinomycetota > Actinomycetes > Kitasatosporales > Streptomycetaceae > Streptomyces > Streptomyces sp. x-80. The sequence continues at coordinate 314,375 of NZ_JAJPWM010000011.1, read as the reverse complement.
GACGATGATGCCGATCACCACGAGGCCGGCCACCGCGATCAAGGCGATGAAGAGGGGGCTCATGGGCACCTCCTTCACCGGCTGCGAGTCGCTTCCCTTGCCGTCGCTCCCCTGCGAGGCAGCCGGATTCTCTGCGCCCTGCGAAGAGTCTGCCTTCGGCATCCACATCGGCCCGTCCTTCGAGCCCGCGGGGATATCACGCGTGAGCGCCGCGAGGGGCTGAATGAATCCGTAGCCGTACTTCTGATCCGGGAGAGACGTCCCCTTCGCGGACTCCGGCAACCCAGCAGTCTTGGTCAGCCGGTTGACGATCTGCCCGGCCGAAAGCTCCGGGAACTTCGCCCGGAGCAGTGCGGCGGCGCCTGACACATAGGCAGTGGCCTCCGATGTTCCGGTGCTCTTCCGATAAAGGGACTTTCCGCTACTTCCGGCTGAAACGATATCGACCGCAGGTGCGGTCAGCAATACCTGCGGACCGTAATTGGAGCCGTGCCCCGGAGCGTCGAACCAAATTTCTCCAGAGCTTCGAACTCCGCCAACTGCCAAAACGCCGGGGTAGCGTGCAGGATATTGGATGGAATCAGGCCCCAAGCCTTTGTTTCCTACGCCCGCCACGATCAGGACGTCGTGCTTCAGAGCGTAGGCAATTGCCCCGGTCTCCCCATCGGAAGGCGTACCTGTCTGCGAGATATTGATGACGGAGGCACCCTTATCGACCGCGTACCGGATGGAGGAGGCGAAACCGTCTGCCCTCGACCTCAGATCACGTACAGGCAAGATCTTGGCATCCGGTGCTAGCCCCTTGACACCCTCCGATCCCCCCGGCCCATGTCCGTGACCTGCGATGTTCGCAGCCATCTGAGTTCCGTGGGTGTCCCCATCTTTCGGCTCCGTCCCCCCTCCGTCGATAAAATCCTTTCCGGCGAGTACATTTCCCTTCAGATCCGGATGCTGGGAATTTACGCCGTCGTCAATGACGGCGACAGTCACTCCCTTGCCGGTGGAGATATTCCAGATTTCCTCAGCCTTGAATTGCTTCAAAGGCCACTGTGCATCCCTGATCTGATCCGCCGCAGCAACCGGCGCGGTGCCGAAGAGCAGCGCTCCCGCCACAACCGCGCCGCCGACTGCACGCAGCGTCCGCGTGAAGCTCATGCTGTACACCTCTCCCAACAGGACGGGGCCCACCGCCCAAAGAGCAGCGGGCCCCGCCTCGTTACGACCGAATTGCTGACGACAGAGTCCTACTCGATGACTTTCGGCGCAACGTTACGCTCCGACGCCCAGGTCTCCTCGTCCTCCACAAGGTAGTCGGGACGCTCACCGTTCTGTGCCTTTTCCTTGTTCTTGGCACCGTGTGCGCCTGGAGCTCCCATACCGGCAGGACGACGACCGCCTGCCGTAGCCCCGGCCTGTGCTCCGCCGCGGCTGCGGTGCAGGCCCGATCCGCCCTGACCGGCGCCACTCGCCTTGCCGCCACCGGAACCGATGACACCGCCCTTCTGACGGGCCAGGGCTGCACCGCGCCCGGCGCCTGCGCCCTTGGCACCCGCGCCCTTCCCGGCACCCGCAGCGCCCCCCATCCCGGGCATGCCCGCACGGCCGCCACCGCGGGCACCGGCGCCACCCGCACCACCACCCGCACCAGCGCCTGTACCGGATTTGCCCACACCAGGGCCACCCGCACCGGGTGCTCTGCCGCCCTTGCCCGGAAGCCCGCCGACCCCAATCCCGACGCCCGATCCGGGACCGGTACCGAGAACACCGGAGCCGCCGCCACCGCCAACGCCGCCACTACCGATGCTGCCGCCACCAACGCCACCACTGCCGCCAACACCGGTCAGGCCACTGCCGATACCGCCTCCGCCGATGCCTCCTCCGCCGCTACCGGTGCCAGGTGGATTGAAGCTGTCAAGCCCCGTGCCTACGTGGGGAGTCAAGGCCCCCCTCCCTGGCTGCGGAGAGCCGATCCCGCCGCTAATACCCGGATCTCCAGGCGACTTGATCCCGCCGGAGGAGAACCCAGGCCCCTTGCCCAGTCCTGCGATCGAGGGCTTTCCCACCTGCTTCGGTCGCGACGAGCCGGTCGGCAAGGGCATCGGGATAGCGGACGGTGGGTCACCCGCAGGAGGACCCGGATAGTCGGAGCCGTTGTCATCGACCTTGCCGTTGGACTTCCACGACCCCATAGACTTCGCCTGCGAAACATAAGCCGCGCCCAGCTGCTCCATCTTGACGGCCATGCGCAGCTGCTGCTCTTTGCCCGCGGACAGACTGCCGCTGTTCCTGTCCAAGGCATCGGCTGTGCTCATGCTGGGGTTTTTGAGGTCATTCTTCAGACCTGAGTCATCACGCCTGCCGCCGTCCTCGAGCCAGTTGATGGCCTTGTTGGCGGCGCTCGGCTTCTCCATCGACTCGATGTCGGGCTTGAGCTGCTCGAGCACCTTCGCGGCATTGCTCATCGCGGTCGAGGTGTAGTCGGCGTACAGGGCCCCGTCCGAGATCTTCTTGCTGATCTTCTGAGCCTGTGCCCTGAACTTTTCGGCCGCCGGACCCTGCCAGTGCTGGAGGACCTCGTTCACGGCAGCGTCAAAGGTGCCCTTGATGCCGCCGCCGCTCCCACCGACGAGCTGGGTATGCACGTCTTTCCAGCCCCGCGAAACATTGTGCACCTCGCCGGGATTGGACGCCTTGACCATCGCCTTCATGGTGTCCATGTCCATTTCGGCGAAGTTCGTTTCATGCTTGGCGGCGTAGCACATCGTCGCCGGCATGTACTCGTACTCGAGTTCCTCACTCATGATTCAGTTCCCCCTCTACTGCTCTTCATGCTGCTTCCAGAACCACTTCGGCCAGAACCGACGCCACGTCAGGTACCGGACATGTTCGCGGCGGTCTCGGCTTCCTGGTTCTGGTAGTTGCCGTGCACTTTCTGCGTCTTGTTACCGAATTCGTTCATCACGTCGTGGAGGTGCTGGACGATCTCCTCGATGTGCGTCTTCATCTGCGTGTGGGCCTCAGTCAGCTTCCGCGCCTCGAGGAACGAGGCACCGGGTGCGTCAGCTCCGAGGGCGCTCCGTGACAGTGAGGTCTTGTACCGGGTGTCCGCATTGGCGTTGCCGAGATCCTTCAGAACTCCGTTGAGTTTCCTGATGGTGTCTTCCAACGCGCTCAGATCTACCCGATATTGCTCACCCATGGTTAAGCCTCCCCGTGTGTATGGAAACCGTTCTTGCGTCGCCAGTCGCGTAGCGCGACGGCGGAGCCGACGACCGCCGCGACGGCCAGCAGGCCGCCACCGACAATGTAGATGGCGATGCGGGAGCGTCGGTCCTCCGCGGATTCGCCGATGGTGAGGGCGGCCGGTTCGATGTTCGCGCCGGCGGCCGCGTTGGTGCCCTTGTCCGGAGTGGGCGCGGCGGTGGGCCTGGTGTCGTCGTTCAGGGCTGCGACCGGGTCGACGACGCCCCAGCCGATGTTGTCGTCCCGGTTCTTGCGCACCCGCTCGGCGGTCTGCTCCAGGTGCCAGATGACCTGTTCCGGCGTCCAGGCGTCGGACCGGTGCTTGGCGATGAGGAGGGCCGCCGCGCCCGCGGCGTAGGGGGCGGCGAAGCTGGTGCCCTGGTCGACGCAGTTGCCGCCGCCCGGCACGGTGGAGACCATGTCGACGCCCGGTGCGGCGAGGTCGACGAACGGTCCGGGCTGGGAGAAGGCCGCGCGTTCGTTGTTGCGGTCCGAGGCGGCCACCGCCAGGACGTTGCTGTACTCCTTGAACGCGGCGGGATACATGTTCTTCTCCTCGCCGCTCGCCCCGCCGTTGCCGGCCGAGGCGACGATCAGGATCTTGGCCTGCTCGGCATTGGCCACCGCCGCTTTGAGGGTGGGCAGCCGGTCCTCGCTGGCGGCCGTGCCCTGCGAGATGTTGATGATGTCGACCTTCGCCTTCACCGCGTCGTTGATGGCGGTGGCCAGGCTGTCGGCGGTACCGGCCTTCTCGTCGCTCGTCTGCTGGAAGGGAATAACCGTCGCCTTGGGCGCGATGCCGACGAAACCGGAGGACGGCCTGGGCCGCGCGGCGATGATGCCCGCGACCTTGGTGCCGTGGCCGACCTTGTCCTCGGTCGGCTTGCCCTTGACGTAGGTCTGGCCGCCGGGCCCGATCGCGCTCTTGAGCTGCTGGTTGCCCGCGTCGACACCGGTGTCGATGACGGCGACCCGGACGCCCTGGCCCTGGGTGTCGGCCCACATCTGATTGGTCAGGAGGCGCTGGAGCGACCAGGGGGTCTCTTTGATGTCGTCGCTGCCGAACTTGCACTCACCGCTGTTGAGCGGCACGTTCTCGTCCGCCACCGCCGGCGCGGCGGTGGCGCAGGACAGGCCGACGGCGCAGGCCGCCGCGACCAGTGCGCCCGCCGCTCGTCGACGGTGCCCGGCTCGGTGACCAATGGCGCGAGATCCCACGGGTTGTCAGCTCTCCATGTGTGGCGGAAGGGACGTGAGGGGGCGTGCAGGGCGTGAGTGAACGTGCGGTGAGAGAGGCAGGAGAAGGCGGTGGGGAGGGGGTGCGGAAGCAGTGGTGACGGGAGGTGCCGGGAAGGACGTGCGGGCGTGGCCGGCCGGTGCCGGACGGCAGAAGGGCGAGCGCACCGGTGCAGCGCGCTCGCCCTCATTGACCACTGTGCGAGCCGTCGGGGCTGCTCAGCCGTTGTGCCGTCCGTACCGGCGCTGACGTGCGGTCAGGACCAGATACCGGCGTTCTTGTGCTCGGTGCTCTGGTAGTTCTGCGCCGCGGTGTCCAGGGCCTTGGCGATGGCCTCCAGAGTCGAGTGCAGGGAGGCGGCACGCTGGTCCCACTCGCGCTGGCGGGCCTGGTAGCCCTCCTGCGCCGCGCCTTCCCAGCTGGCGACGATCTTCTTGACACCCGACTCGAGGTCGTCGAGCTGGGTGCGGATGTTGTTGGCCGTACCGCGCACGTCGGATGCGGCCTGCGAGATCGTCGCGAAGTTGACGAGGATCTGGCCGGACATAGGGTCTCCTCAGGAGTTGATGTGGCCTGGTCGATTCACATGCCGCAGCGGGCCGGCGGGACTGGCCGGCGGGCCCGTGCTGCGGCGGCTGGGCCGGTGCGCCGCGGGGAGCGGCGCGGCCTCGTCATCCGAACGGGGAAGCCTGTGCGGAGACGTGCGAGATCGACTGCGCCTGCTCCTCTTCGGAGGCGGAGTAGTTCTTCGTGGTCGCGTCGATCGCTTCCTTGATCTCGCCCAGAAGCTGGTTGAGACGGTTCGCGTCCTCGTTCACCTGCGACTGGAGCTGGTGGTACGAGGAGGCCGCGGCGCCCTTCCACCCGGAGGTGATGGTGTCGACGACCGTGTTCAGGCGCTGGATCTCACCCTGGATCGACTGATTGACCGTGGAGATGCGGCCGCTGAACGCAACCATCTCCTCCTCGGTGGTTGTGAACTGCTGACCAGCCATAGTCAACGTCCCCCATGAGACTCGTACGTCGTACCGCGTCACGCCGACTGAGGCGGCTGCGCGGCTGGCGTCTCCTGTTGACGCCTTTGGCTACTTTAACCACTCCATACCTCCGCCCCCAACAGGGGGGAGGACTCTTGTGACGGGATCACAACATCGCCAACTGGCGCCCTTCGGAACGCTGTTCGGCGGCATCACCCGTACCGTTCCGCGGAATCGGACAGATGCGATGCTAACGGTCAGGGGCCGGGCCCGGGAAAGATCCGGAAAAGATCCGGAAAGGATCGGGGAAGCGTACTCAGGGATTCACCGGGATTCAACGGGATTCGATGAACGCGCCCGGGGAACGCCCTGGGAACGCCCCCCGTACGCCCCTAACTCCCCACGAGATCAATCGCGGAGCGGCCGGTGCCGGGGTACTCAATGCGGAACGGGCCGCACCGGTTGCCCGAATTCAGGTCTCGGGTGCGATCCGCTCCGTCGGGAACTCCGCGGCCGGTCAGGAACTCTGCGGCTTCTTGGCGCTCGCGACATCCAGCGCCGGGCCCTCGGAGAGCAGATCGGACCACGCCTTCAGGATCGCCGGCGGATGCGCGCCCTCGTAACCGAGGTGCAGCTGCGACTGGTCCTGGTCCTGATCGGCTTTTCCGGCCTTGTTCGAGCTGTCGTTGTTCCGCGGCACGGAATACCGCAGTCCGGTATCGGTGACGAGGAAAAGGCTGCCGGTCTTCTGGGCGCCGGTCGCCACCTGCTGGTACAGCAGACCGCTGCCCGGTGTGACGTACGAGGTGGCACCGGAGGCGATCTTGGCCGGGTAGTCCTTGCCCACCCAGGTCTGCATGTCCGGCACGCCGTCGGGGAAGCCGAGGGCCTTGCCCGCCGCGCCCGGGTACTTGGTGCTGGTGCCCCGGTAGACGCTACAGGTCACGCCGTTGCTGGTGGGGGTGGTCAGCCCGCCGGTCTGCGAGCCCTGCTTGAAGTTGTTCGCCATGTCGACGGCCTCGGTCGGCCACGGCATGTCCACGTCCTCGTATCCCGGGTACGGGACCTTGCCCAGGAACTGCTCGGCCTGGCCCCGGGCGTCGGGCTTGGGGCTGATGCTGCTGGTGGACAGCCGGACCGCTTCCATGCTGTCGCCGTTCTTGTTCAGCTCCTGCGCGTTCTCTCCCTTGAGCAGCAGCTTGGCGACGAAGTTCGACACCTTCACCACGCCGTCCTGGACCACGACGTACTTCTGCTGCGAACCGCTGTCCTGGACCACGGTGCCGACCTTGTTGTACTTCTCCGGGACGCCCTTGCCGGTGCTCTGCTGCCCCGCGCCGGGCACCGTCGGCATGAAGATCGGGATCGGGCTCTTGATGAGTGTGCTCATCCAGTCCGCGGAGACGTCCTGCGGCTCGGTCTCGCCGAAGATCACCCGGCGCAGGTCGCTGTCGACCTTCTCCTTGCCGCCCTTCGGCGTCAGGGTGTTGCCCAGGGTGGAGTCGAACGTGAAGGCCACACCGTTCTGGTCGACGAGGTACCGCACACCCTTGGGGTCCCGGACGTAGAGCGCCTGGTGCAGGTCGAGCTTGCCGGCGCCCTCGACCAGTTGCTTGTCCTTGCCGCCCAGGACGAAGACGGCCTGCTGGGCCCTGCTGCTGGTGCCGCTGCCGGGGCGTACGCACACCGCCCAGACCTTGGGGGTGTCGGCCTCCTTCGCGCTGGGCAGGCGGTCGGGGGCGTACGGAATGCCGATGGCCGGGCCGTGCGGGATCTTTCCGTCCAGCTCGGCTTCCTTGACCTTGACGACCTGGAACTTCTTCGGGTCGAGAAGGAGTTTGGCCGAGGCGAGGTTCAGGATGGGATGGAGCAGTTTCTGCTTTTTGCCGTCCACGTCCGTGCTATTCAGCACGACATAACGAGTGGTGGATTCATCCCCGACGATGACGTTCTGCCCTACCGTGTCCCACCCTTTCGGGGCGACCGGCTTGAGAATGCCACAGGCACCGAATCCGACGAGGATCAGGACTCCCGTCAGGACGCTGGGCAGCACCGCCTTCAGCGGCTTCGGCGCGCTCTCGATCGAGCCGTTCGGCAGCGGCTTCAGGAATGCGGCATTCGTTCGCTTCCGCGCGAACGAATATGCATTCAGCTCGTCCCGACGTGATGCCATTGTTGCTTTCTCTCCCCGCTGTCGGATCCACCGTCGACCGCACCCGGCGCGTAGGCCGTAGCGCCCTCTACTATGCCGTGTACCGATCGACCCGTACGGTACGGGTGCCACCTTCCAACGCACCAGTCTCAGCGGCGGTCGATACGCCCAGACGACATACCAGTAGAGGAGCAGGCCGGGGGATGTCCAGCGCCACCAGGGCTCGACGCCGCAATGGGCGGCAACAGGAGCAACAGGCTTCCGCCGCACCGCAATACGCGGGAAATGCTGACCAAATCGGTACAGCTCCGGGCAATAGAGGAAATGGCGACCGGGGCCCGGCGGACCGGGCGTCCGGCCCGGTGGCACCGCGGCTGCGCCCGCAGGCCGGAAATATCGGCGGCGTCCGCGTACAGCAGCTGGCCATCGTCGAACTCGCCGCGGCCCTGGTACTGGTGGGCCTGTCGATCCACCACCCGGTGGCGCTGAGCGTGACCGCGGTGCTGGCGGCCGTCCTGATCGTCTTCGCGCTGGGCCGCCGCCGGAAGGTCCCGCTGCCCGAGTGGATCACGACCGTGCGCGCCATGAAGCGCCGTGGCAAGGAAGGCGGTTCGGCCGCCGCCACCCAGGGCGTCGACCCCGCGTTCGCCCCGGTGGTGGAGTGCGATGCGGCGCTGCGGACCTACGAGTACCTGGACGCCGAGCAGCGCGCCGTCGGCTTCGTCGGCGACGGCACGTTCCTGACCGCCCTCGTGCAGGTGGACGCCCGCGACGAACCGCTGCGCCCGCAGCGCGGCAGCCACATGCTGCCGCTCGATGTGCTGCACACCGCGCTCGACGTCGAGGACATCCACCTCGAATCCGTGCAGTACGTCCAGTACACGCAGCCCGCGCCCGCCCCCCACCTGCCCGAGCAGGCCGTCGCGGCCCGCTCGTACGCACCGCTCCAGGCCCAGTCGCAGACTCCGGCCGTGCAGCTGACCTGGATCGCGCTCAAGCTCGACCCGGAACTGTGCGCGGAGGCGATCGAGGCGCGGGGCGGCGGGCTGGACGGCGCCAAGCGTTCGCTGCTGCGCGCCGCCGACCAGCTCGTCAGCCGGCTCACCGCCCACGGCCTGCGCGCGCGGGTGCTCGCCGAGCGGGAGGTCGTGGCCGCGATCGGCACGGCGGTGTGCGTCAGCCCGCGGGCCGCGAACGGCGCGATGGGACGGGACGGACGGGCGGCCCGCCGCACCCAGGAGACGACCCGCGCCTGGCGCTGCGACGACCGCTGGCACACCACCTACTGGATCGGCCGGTGGCCCCAACTCGGCGCGGGCGGCGCTCCGCTGGCCGCCGTCACCCAGCTACTGACCAGCACGGCGGCGATGGCCAGCACCTTCGCGCTGACCGCCTCGCACGGCGGCGGCCGCGCGCCGGCCATCTCGGGCTACGTCCGGCTGTCCGCCCGCAGCGGGGACGAACTCACCGCTGTCCGGGCCGAGTTGGAGCGCCGGTCCGGTTCGTCGAAGATCGGGCTCGTCCGGCTCGACCGCGAGCAGCTGCCCGGCCTCCTGGCCACGCTTCCCCTCGGAGGTACCCGCTGATGGCCTCTCCCACCTATCAGCCCCGCGTGAACGCCGGCAGCGACGGCTGGCGCAATCCCCCCATCGGGGGCCAGGGCACCGGCGGCGGCCGGCGGCTGTCGCACCAGCCGCGGGCGGACGAGCAGCAGTCGGCCCCGGCCGGGCCGCGCCCGAAGCCCGGTTTCGGCCTGCGTGGCCCCCGGCGCAGCCCGCACGTCCTGACGCCCGAGTCGCTCGGTGCGCTGACCCTGCCGGTCGGCGACGACGGCGTGATCATCGGTATCGACCCGCAGAACCAGCCCGCGGTGCTGAGCCTGCTGCGCTCCACACCGCTGGAGATCGTGCTGGTCGGGAGCGTGTGGATGGCGCAGGTGCTGGCGCTGCGCACCGTCGCCACCGGCGCCCGGGTCGCGGTGGAGACCGCGCGGCCGCCGGCCTGGGCGCAGATGGCGCAGGCCGCGGGCGGCGGGCAGCAGTGTGTGTCGGTCCACGAGGTGCGGCAGATAGCGCCGCAGGGCCCTTCGGTCTCCAGCCCGGTGCTGGTCGTCCGGGACATGGGCGCACGGCCGCCGCGCAATCAGCTCGCCCCGAGCCCCTGGCAGTCGGTGCTGACCGTGCTGCCGTTCCTCGGCCCGCGGTCGCCGCAGATGCTCGGCCGCGCCGATCTGGTCGGTCTCCAGCGGCTCTCACCGGAGGAGGCCGAAGTGGTGACGCGCGTCATGCGGCTGCCGGAACAGGTCGGCGGGGTGCTGCCGACGCTCAGCGACAACGCCATGCTCTGGTGCTCGCGGGACGGCCATCAGTTCGTCATGACCCAGCCCACCGACGCGGAGACCGGCCTGCTCGGCGGCCCGCGCCGGATGGACTGACACCGGCCGGGGCCGACACCGATCCGGGCTGACCTCGTCGGGGCCGGGCCGCGCACACGGACGTACGGGCCTGACACACCGCCATGCCGTACGGGCACGGGTACCGGTACGGGACAGGTACGGGCGGGACGCACGGGGACGGCCTGCTGACGCGGCCTACGGGCGCATCCTCGGATGCGCCCGTAGGCGTACCGGCGGGGCTTGATGACAACATGACAGCGACTGCCGCTCCGGGCCGACTCTTGATTAGGCTGTACGGACAGCCACCGGAGCACATCGGACGGCAGCCGATACGGGGACGGAGAAAGTTAGTGTTGGCGCAACCCCGGGTGGTGTGTTCCGACTTCCGCCACATCCGATCGATCCGCCTGTATCCGGTCCTGCCGTTCAGGTGCGTTGCCGTACACCAGGAGGCACAGTGAAAGAGCAGGAGGCTTTCCGTCCGGACGGGAACGATCCTGACGACGACCAGTCCGAGTTCGACCTGACCGGTGAGTTCAAGATCGATTTTGCCGCTCCGGCCTGGTACGCGAGCAACGACACCAGCGGAGGCGGGGCGGGTGCCCCGGCCTCCCCCACGCCTCCTCCTGCGTCTTCACCCGCCACCCCGCCCGGGGGCACACCGCCGGGTGGGACCACTCCCCCGCCGCCGACGGGCCTGCCGTTGCCGGTACAGGGCGTCCCGCCGGGCACGCCCGGTCCGGCCACGCCCGCCGCGGTGACCCCGCCGCCCGGGTTCCCCACGCTGCGGCCCGCCGGCGCCACCGGCGATGCGCCGGGCGCACCGGTGACCGCGGACGCCGGCACGCCCGCCGGGGCCGAGTCCGGGCCCCGGCCCGCCCCCGGGTCCGGCAATGTGCGCACAGGCAGTGGCGTCGACCCGTCGGCTGCTCTCTGGGATGACGACGAGCCGGAGACGGCGACGACCGCCGAGCCGGACACCACGGCCCCTGCCGCACCCGCGCCGCAGCCGACGGCCGCCGCCGATTCCCCCGCGGAGGGCTGGACTCCGGCCGCCGCCGCGCCCGCCCCCACACCCTCGGCGCCCGAGCCCACCGCGCCGGCCGCCGAGGGGGCCGAGCCGCCCGCACAGGACCGGCCGCAGCCGCCGCAGGACGCACCGCCCGCCCAGGACGCGCCACCGCAGGGCTTTCCGCAGCAGGGCATTCCGCAGCAGAGCGCGCCACCGCAGGGCGTTCCTCAGGACGGCTCTCCTCAGGAGGGCGTTCCCCAAGAGGGTGCGCCGCCCCACGGCGTTCCGCAGCGGGGAGCCCCCTGGGCCGCCGCCGCGGACCCGCAGGGTGCGGCACCGCAAGGCGTCCCCGCGCAGGGTGTGCCCGCAGCGGGCCCGCTGCCGCCGCTGCCGCCGGAGTTCCAGCCGGCGGACCCGCGACTGGCCCAGGGTCAGATCCCGGGTCAGGTCCCGGTCCAGGGCGGACCGCCCGCGCAGCAGTACGGACAGCCGCAGGGCCTGCCGCCGCAGGCGCCGTTCGCCCCTCCACAGGCGCCGCAGCACCCGCAGGCCGGGTATCCGCAGGGCCTGCCCCCGCAGGTACCGCCGCAGCAGAGCGGCTACCCGCAGCAGCAGCCGGGATACGGCTATCCGCAGCCCGCGTACGGCTACCCCCAGCAGGGGCCGTCGCAGCAGCCGCCGTACGACCCCGGCCCGCCCGCGCAGCAGTCCGGTTACGGCTATCCGCAGACCGGCGCCCAGGGGTACCCGCAGCAGCCTCCGCAGGGTCAGCAGCCCCAGCAGCCTCACCCGCTCCAGGGCCAGTACCCCGGTTACGACCAGCAGCAGGCGGCCTACCAGGCCCAGCAGGCTCAACAGGCTCAACAGGCCCAGCAGGCCCAGCAGGCTCAACAAGCGGCCCAGGCCCAGCAGGCACACGCAGCGGAACAGGCCCAGCAAGCCCAGCAGTTTCCGCAGGCCGCGCACCAGCCGCTCCCCGGGCAGCAGTTCGGCGGCCCGAACGCGGCGGCGAACTACGTGTCGTACTCGCAGCCGGGCCAGCAGCAGCCGCAGCAGCGGGCCGCTCCCGGCGCGCCGCTCGGCTACAGCGCCGCCGTCGAGCTGACCTCCGACCGGCTGCTGCGCAATCAGCCCAAGAAGAAGAAGCCGGGTGCCAACGCCCAGCCGTCGCGGTTCAAGCTCGGGGCGAAGAAGGAGGAGATGGAGCGCCAGCGCAAGCTGGAACTCATCCGGACTCCGGTGCTCTCCTGCTACCGGATCGCGGTGATCAGCCTCAAGGGCGGCGTCGGCAAGACCACGACGACCACGGCGCTGGGCTCGACGCTCGCATCCGAGCGGCAGGACAAGATCCTGGCGATCGACGCGAACCCGGACGCCGGCACCCTCGGCCGCCGGGTGCGCCGCGAGACCGGTGCGACGATCCGTGACCTGGTGCACGCGATCCCGCATCTGCACAGCTACATGGACATCCGCCGGTTCACCTCCCAGGCCCCCTCCGGCCTGGAGATCCTCGCCAACGACGTGGACCCCGCGGTGTCCACGACCTTCAACGACGAGGACTACCGGCGGGCGATCGACGTCCTCGGCAAGCAGTACCCGATCATCCTCACCGACTCGGGCACCGGACTCCTCTACAGCGCGATGCGCGGCGTCCTCGACCTCGCCGACCAGCTGATCATCATCTCCACCCCGTCCGTGGACGGTGCGAGCAGCGCCAGCACCACCCTGGACTGGCTCTCCGCGCACGGCTACGCCGACCTGGTACAGCGCGGTATCACGGTCATCTCCGGGGTCCGCGAGACCGGCAAGATGATCAAGATCGACGACATCGTGTCGCACTTCGAGACGCGCTGCCGCGGTGTGGTCGTCGTCCCCTTCGACGAGCATCTCGCCGCCGGTGCCGAGGTCGACCTCGACATGATGCGGCCCAAGACCCGCGAGGCGTATTTCCAGCTCTCGGCCCTGGTGGCCGAGGACTTCACGCGGGTGCAGCAGGCGCCGGGCGGCTGGTCGGACCCCAACGCCCCGCAGCAGATGGCGCCGCCGATGGCCGGTGACCCGTACGCGCAGCAGCAGTACCCGCAGCAGGGCCACCAGGGCCCGCCGCCGCAGCAGGGTCAGCCGCCGGCCGGCTACCCGCCGCAGCAGGGCGGCTGGACCGCCCCGCCGCCCGCCCAGCCGCCGGCCCACTGGCAGCAGCCCGGCCCGGAGGGGCCGGTCCACCCCGAGCAGCCCGGGTTCCAGCCGGGCTGGCAGCAGCCGCCACCTCAGTGAGGACGGCGCGGCGGGGACAGCACAAGGGGGCGGGGTCCGGCACATCGGTGCCGGACCCCGCCCCCTTGTCAGGTGTCAACTCCCGTGCGGCCACGGGCGCGTACGCGATGGACCGCGCAGTCAGTCCGCCGACGCCGCCGCGGCGATCAGCCCCCGGGCCTGCTTCACATCGATCGCCATCCGCTCCAGCAGGGCGTCGAGCGTGTCGAACTTCTCCTGGCCCCGGATGTACGCGAGGAAGTCCACGGCGACGTGCAGGCCGTACAGGTCCAGACCGACCCGGTCGATGGCGTACGCCTCGACCGTGCGGGTCTTCCCGTCGAACTGCGGATTGGTGCCGACCGAGATGGCCGCCGGCATCGCCTCGCCCTCGACGTGCAGCAGCCCCGCGTACACACCGTCGGCCGGGATCGCGGTGTGCGGCAGGGTCTCCACGTTGGCCGTCGGGAAGCCCATTTCGCGGCCGCGCTGCGCACCGCGTACGACCACACCCTCCACCCGGTGCGGGCGCCCCAGGACCTCCATCGCACCGGCCACGTCGCCGTCCGCGACCAGCCGCCGGGTGAGCGTGGAGGAGAACGGCTCGCCGCCGCCCGCCGCCCCGCGTTCGTAGAGGTCGATGACCTCCACGGTGTAGTCGTAGGTGGCGCCGAGCTCGGCGAGCGTGGCGACATTGCCGCTCGCCTTGTGCCCGAAACGGAAGTTGGGTCCTTCGACGACGACCCGCGCATGCAACTTGTCGACCAGTACCTTGGCCACGAAGTCGGCCGGCGCCAGCTGCGAGAACTCCTTGGTGAACGGAAGGACGAGCACGGCGTCCACGCCCAGCCCGGCCATCAGCTCGGCCCGCCGGTGGTGCGGCGCGAGCAGCGGCGGATGGGTGCCGGGGCGTACGACCTCGCTCGGGTGCGGGTCGAAGGTGACGACCACCGCGGGGATGCCCAGTTCGCGGGCGCGTGCCACCGCCTTGCCGATGATCAATTGGTGGCCGCGGTGCACACCGTCGTACGAGCCGATGGTGACGACGCTGCGTCCCCAGCCCTCGGGGATGTCCTCCAAGCCACGCCAGCGCTGCACTGTGCCCGCTCCTCGCCCGATCACTTGTCCGTCCACTGCGCCAATTCGGCATGACGCAGGTCTAAGACTGCCATGCCGGGGAGGGAGCTTCGCGCGAAGGGTGGCCTCGCTCCCGTGGGACGGGACATCCGCGGGGGCGGACGGGCGCTCCGGCCGCCCGCCACGGCCCTCCGGCCGCGGCTCCCGGGTGCCCGGCCGGGCCCGGAACGACGAGGGCCGGGTCCCGGGCGAAACCTCGCCCCGGACCCGGCCACCCCCATCCGCCCCGGCCGTCGCACCGGTCACCCGGCGGCCGGCCCGTTCCCACGGGCACCGTGCGCACGGGCACCGCTCAGACGAACACCGCCAGGCTCTTGGCCTTCCCGCCCTGGTTCTCCACCAGCGCCAGGAACGTCCCGTCCGGCCCGAACACCGCGACCGGTCCGCCCACCCGTCCCCCGGTGCCGCCGCCGGCACCGTCAGCGCTGTCAGTACCGTTAGTACCGTCAGCGCTGTCAGTACCGTCGAACAACGGCATGGCGATCCGCACGCCGTTGGCCAGCAGCCGCGCCTGCGCCTGGGTGACGTCCCAGCGGACGAACGCCGCGGCGGCCGCGTCACCGATCGGCATGACCGGCAGCCCTGTACCGCCGGCGCCCTCGGCGCCCGCGCCGCCGTCCACCGCGGCCTGGAGCTGTTCGAGGGTGCGCGCCCGGTCCAGCTTGTACGGGCCGACCCGGGTGCGCCGCAGGGCGGTCAGATGGCCGCCGACGCCGAGCCCCTCGCCCAGGTCACGGGCGAGGGCGCGGATGTACGTCCCGGACGAGCACTCGACGGAGACCAGCAGATCGGTCACCGGGGTGCCGTCCTCCGCCTCCGTCTCGTGCGCGGAGTGCAGCACGAACGAGGAGACGGTGACCGGGCGGGCCGGGATCTCGACCTCCTCGCCGTCGCGGACCCGCGAGTACGACCGCTTGCCGTCGATCTTGATGGCGCTGACCTTCGACGGGATCTGCATGATCGCGCCGGACAGTCCGGCGATCCCCGCGTCGATGTCCTCGCGCGCGATGCCGTGCGCCGCCTTCGACGCGGTGATCTCGCCCTCGGCGTCATCGGTGATGGTCGTCTGGCCGAGCCGGATCGTGCCGACGTACTCCTTCTCCGTCAGCGCGAGATGGCCGAGCAGCTTGGTGGCCCGCTCGATGCCCAGGACGAGCACACCGGTCGCCATCGGGTCCAGGGTGCCGGCATGGCCGACCCGGCGGGTGCGGGCCATCCCGCGCATCTTCGCCACGACGTCGTGCGAGGTGAAGCCGGCCGGTTTGTCGACGATCACCAGACCGTCCGGCGCCGCGTCCTTCGCACCGCTCGGCTCCACGCGCTTGCTGCCGTTCCCGCCGCGCCGCTGCCCCGGGCTCTTCCGCCGCCCGGTCCCGCCACCGGCCACCGCCGGGACGGGCACCGTGCTGTCGCCACCGGCGGGCGCCGCGGCCCGCTCGCTGGTGTGCTCATGCTTCATTCTGCGGCTGCGCCCTCGTCGTCCTCGCCCGGCTTGCGGTACGGGTCGGCCTCACCGGCGTACGCGGCGCCCGAGGACACCTCGCGCACCTTGGCGTCCGAGGCCCGTGCCTTGTCGAGCAGGTCCTCGATCGTCTTGGCGTTCTCCGGCAGCGCGTCCGCCACGAAGGCCAGGGTCGGCGTGAACTTCGTGCCCGCCGCCGCCCCGACCGCCGACCGCAGGACGCCCTTGGCGCTCTCCAGCCCGGCGGCCGCGCTGGCCCGCTCCTCGTCGTCGCCGTAGACCGTGTAGAAGACCGTCGCCTCCCGCAGGTCGCCGGTGACCCGGGTGTCCGTGATGGTCACGTGCGTGCCGAGCCGCGGGTCCTTGACGCCACGCTGCAACTTCTGGGCGACCACCTCCCGGATGAGGTCCGCCAGCTTCTTCGCCCGCGCATTGTCGGCCACTGGTCCGTCTCCTTCTTGTCTTCCACAATTGTGCTTCCACAAGCGACGGATCGCCTGGTGTTCCTGGTCAGTCGTCGTCGCCGTGCAGCCGCCGCCGTACCGACAGCAGCTCCACCTCGGGCCGTGCGGCGACCAGGCGCTCGCAGCGGTCCATGACGTCGGTGAGATGTCCCGTGTCTCCGGAGACCACCGCCAGGCCGATCGTGGCCCGGCGGTGCAGATCCTGGTCCCCGACCTCCGCGACGCTCACCGCGTACTTGCGGTGCAGCTCGGCGACGATCGGCCGGATGACGGAACGCTTCTCCTTCAGCGACCGTATGTCGCCGAGAAGCAGGTCAAAGGAGAGTGTCCCTACATACATGCAAGACGGGTCAAGCCACCCGTGGGGCCCTGGGGTCACCGCCCAGCGGTAGCTGGGGGTGTACGAGTCCTATGAACGGTACACGCAACGGCCGGGGCCGATCGACGGAAATATCCCTCCGCCGACCGGCCCCGGTAGTCCGCCCGTCACCCGGCCACCGTCTCCGGTGGACCGGGCTCCGGACGGGCTGTTGCCCGCACGCGATCAGCCGCGCGGCTTCTCGCGCATCTCGTACGTCGCGATGACGTCGTCGATCTTGATGTCGTTGAAGTTTCCGAGGTTGATACCGCCCTCGAAGCCTTCGCGGATCTCGGTGACGTCGTCCTTGAAGCGGCGCAGACCCTGGATGTTGAGGTCCTCCGCCACGACCTTGCCGTCGCGGATGAGGCGCGCCTTGGTGTTGCGCTTGACCTCGCCGGAGCGGATGAGCACACCGGCGATGTTGCCGAGCTTGGACGAGCGGAAGATCTCGCGGATCTCGGCCGTACCGAGCTCGACCTCCTCGTACTCCGGCTTGAGCATGCCCTTGAGGGCCGCCTCGATCTCCTCGATCGCCTGGTAGATGACCGAGTAGTACCGGACGTCGACGCCCTCGCGGTCGGCCATCTGCGTGGCACGGCCTTCGGCGCGCACGTTGAAGCCGATGACGATCGCGTCGGAGCCGGACGCCAGGTTGATGTCGGACTCCGTGACCGCACCGACGCCGCGGTGCAGCACCCGGATGTCGACCTCTTCGCCGACGTCGAGCTGGAGCAGCGAGGACTCCAGCGCCTCCACCGAACCGGACGCGTCGCCCTTGATGATGAGGTTGAGCTGCTGAACCTCGCCCGCCTTGAGCACCTTGTCGAGGTCCTCCAGGGACACCCGGCGGGTGCGCTTGGCGAACGCGGCGTTGCGCTCGCGCGCCGCGCGCTTCTCGGCGATCTGACGGGCCGTACGGTCCTCGTCGACCACCAGGAAGTTGTCGCCGGCGCCCGGGACGTTGGTCAGACCCAGGACCAGGACGGGGGTCGAGGGACCCGCTTCCTCGATGTTGTTGCCCTTGTCGTCGAGCATCGCCCGGACACGGCCGTACGCGTCGCCGACGACCATCGTCTCGCCGACCCGCAGCGTGCCGCGCTGGACCAGGACCGTCGCCACGGCGCCGCGGCCACGGTCGAGGTGAGCCTCGATCGCGATGCCCTGCGCGTCCTGCTCCGCGTTGGCGCGCAGGTCGAGCGAGGCGTCCGCGGTCAGGACCACGGCCTCCAGCAGCTCGTCGATGTGCAGGCCCTCGCGGGCGGAGATGTCGACGAACATGGTGTCGCCGCCGTACTCCTCGGCCACCAGACCGAACTCGGTGAGCTGGCCGCGCACCTTGGTCGGGTCGGCGCCCTCGACGTCGATCTTGTTGACCGCGACCACGATCGGCACATCGGCCGCCTTGGCGTGGTTGAGCGCCTCGATCGTCTGCGGCATGACGCCGTCGTTGGCCGCCACCACGAGGATCGCGATGTCGGTCGACTTGGCACCACGGGCACGCATGGCGGTGAACGCCTCGTGACCGGGGGTGTCGATGAAGGTGATCCGGCGCTCTTCGTCGTTGACCTCGGTCGCGACCTGGTAGGCACCGATGTGCTGGGTGATGCCGCCGGCCTCGCCCGCGATGACGTTCGTCTTGCGGATCGCGTCCAGCAGACGCGTCTTACCGTGGTCGACGTGACCCATGACGGTCACCACCGGCGGACGCGCGACGAGCATCTCCTCGCCGCCCTCGTTCTCGCCGAAGTCGATGTCGAAGGACTCCAGGAGCTCGCGGTCCTCCTCCTCCGGGCTGACGATCTCGACGACGTAGTTCATCTCGTCGGCGAGCAGCTGGAGGGTCTCGTCGGAGACCGACTGGGTCGCGGTGACCATCTCTCCCAGGTTCAGCATGACCTGGACGAGCGACGCCGGGTTGGCGTTGATCTTCTCGGCGAAGTCCGTCAGCGAGGCACCGCGCGACAGACGAACCGTCGCACCGTTGCCGCGCGGCAGCATGATGCCGCCCACCGACGGGGCCTGCATGGCCTCGTACTCCTGGCGCCTCTGCCGCTTCGACTTGCGGCCACGCCGCGCCGGACCGCCGGGACGGCCGAACGCACCCTGTGTGCCACCACGGCCACCGGGGCCGCCGGGACGGCCCGCGAAGCCGGGACGACCGCCGAAGCCGCCGCCACCACCGGGGGCGCCACCGCCACCGGGACGACCGGCGAAACCGCCGCCGCCACCCGGACGACCGCCGCCGCCACCACCGGGACGGCCGGCGAAGCCGCCACCGCCGCCGGGACGACCGCCGCCGCCACCGGGACGACCGGCACCACCGGGACCGCGACCGCCGCCACCGGGGCCGGGACGCGGGCCGGCAGCCGGACGCTGCGGCATCATGCCCGGGTTCGGACGGTTACCGCCGCCGGGGCGCGGCGCGCCACCGGGAGCGCCGCCCTGCGGACGGGGCATACCGCCCGGAGTCGGACGGGCGCCGCCCTGGCCCTGGGGACGCGGGGCGCCACCCTGGCCTGCGCCCTGCGGACGCGGGCCGCCGGGGCCACCCTGGCCGCCGGGACGCGGGGCGCCACCGGGACGAGGTGCCTGCGGGCGGGCCATACCTGTGGAGCCACCCGAGGTGAAGGGGTTGTTGCCCGGACGCGGACCCGACGGACGGGCACCGCCCGGACGGCCGCCCTGGCGGTCGCCGCCGGGACGCGGCGCGTTGCCGCGGCCCTGTGCGGGCGCCGGACGGGCCGGACGCGGGCCGGGGGTGGCGCCGGAACGGGGCGCCGACGGGCCGGCGGGAGCCGCCGGCGCGGACGGCGGAGCCTGGAACTCGGGCTGCGCGGGGGCGGCCGGAGCGGGCTTGGGTGCGGCCGCCTTCGGGGCGGGCGCGGGGCGCGGACCCGGCGTCGGGCCGGCCGCGGGGGTGCTCTTGGGGGCCACCGGGGCCTCGGGGGCCGCAGGGGTCACCGGGGCCGGGGCCACGGGGGCCGCCGGAGCCGGTGCAGGTGCCGGTGCCGCGGGGCCCGGCTTGGGGGCGCCCGGCTTCGGAGCAGCCGGACGTGCCGCCTGCGCCGGGGAGCCGGACGGGGACGGCTTCGCGGGGGCCGCCTTGCGCGGCGCCGCGGGCTTGCCGGCGGCGCGGCCGCCGCCACTGCCTGCCTGGAAAGCATCGGTCAGCTTGCGAACAACCGGCGCCTCGATCGTCGAGGACGCCGAACGGACGAATTCACCAAGCTCTTGGAGCTTGGCCATGACGACCTTGCTCTCCACGCCGAACTCCTTGGCGAGTTCGTATACCCGGACCTTAGCCACTTCGCTCCTTCTAGGTCCGGGTTGTCCACCGGACCGTCGCTACTTCATGGGCGTACTCATCGCGTACTCATCGAGTGCTCATCGCAATCTCGACCTACTTCCGACTCGCGAGGTACCTGACCGCACGGTTTTCCGTGCGCTGTGCGTTTCGTGCTGTGCCTTGGTGCAGTTGCGGCTGCTCAGCGACCGCCCCGCTCGATGGACCGACGCAGTTCCGTCGTGTCGAACGGTCCCCGGCCCCGGAAGGCCCGGGGGAACGCCCGGCGGCGGACCGCCAGGTCGAGACAGGCCAGTGTGGGATGCACATGAGCACCCCGGCCGGGCAGCGTACCGCGAGGATCGGGGGCACACTCACCCTCGATCATCACGATCCGCAGCAGATCGCTCTTGGCCGCTCGCTCCCGGCACCCCACACAGGTGCGCTCAGGGCATGCGCGGGCATGCGTCCGACCAGACACTTCTTAAGTCTACCTCCCCGTGCCGGCCTCACCCCGATGGGGTAAGGACCGAACGGCTGCTCAGAATTCCCGGTCGACCGCCGCGGCACCACTTCTTTTCGGCGGGCCGCGGCGGAGCCGGCGGGTTCAGTCCTGCGGTGCCTGCTCGGTGTCCGGACGGATGTCGATCCGCCAGCCCGTGAGCCGGGCGGCGAGCCGGGCGTTCTGCCCTTCCTTGCCGATGGCCAGCGACAGCTGGTAGTCGGGGACGGTGACCCGGGCGGAGCGTGCCGCCAGGTCCACGATCTCGACCTTGCTGACCCGGGCCGGCGACAGCGCGTGGGCCACCAGCTCGGCCGGGTCGTCCGACCAGTCCACGATGTCGATCTTCTCGCCGTGCAGCTCGGCCATCACGGCGCGCACCCGGCCGCCCATCGGGCCGATGCAGGCACCCTTGGCGTTCAGGCCCGAGCGGGTGGACCGTACGGCGATCTTGGTGCGGTGACCGGCCTCGCGGGCGATGGCGGAGATCTCCACCGAGCCGTCCGCGATCTCCGGCACCTCCATGGCGAAGAGCTTCTTCACCAGGTTGGGGTGGGTGCGCGAGAGCGTCACGGACGGACCGCGGACGCCCTTGGCCACCCGGACCACGTACGTACGCAGCCGCGTGCCGTGCGTGTACTCCTCACCGGGGACCTGCTCCTGCACGGGCAGGATGGCCTCCAGCCGACCGATGTCGACCAGCACGTTCTTGGGGTCCTTGCCCTGCTGGACGAGACCGGTGACGACATCACCCTCGCGTCCGGCGTACTCGCCGAAGGTCATCTCGTCCTCGGCGTCCCGCAGCCGTTGCAGGATGACCTGCTTGGCGGTGGTCGCCGCGATCCGGCCGAAGCCCGACGGGGTGTCGTCGAACTCGCGGGGCTCGGCGCCCTCTTCCAGGTCTTCCGGGTCTTCCTTCGCCCACACCGTCACATGGCCGGTGTTGCGCTCCAGCTCCACCCGCGCCCGCCGGCGGCTGCCTTCGGTGCGGTGGTAGGCGATGAGGAGGGCCGACTCGATCGCCTCGACCAGCAGGTCGAACGAGATCTCCTTCTCCCGCACCAAACCCCGCAGGGCACTCATGTCGATGTCCACGGCTACGCCTCCTCCTGGTTCTCGTCGATCTTCTCTTCGTGTTGCGCGTCACGCTTGTCGGACTTGCGGTTGAACTCCAGCTCGACCCGCGCCTTGGCGATCTCGTCGAACGCGACCCGGCGGGTGGTCGGCTTGCGGCCCTTCACGCCCGGTACCTCAAGGTCCAGACCCGCGTCGTCGACAGCGGTGATCCGGGCGATCAGCTCGTCGCCCTCGTGGAGCCGGGCCTTGATGAGGCGGCCGACGGCGCGGCGGTAGTGCCGCAGCTCGGTCAGCGGCCGGTCGGCGCCCGGAGAGGTCACCTCAAGGGTGTACGGGGCGCCGCCCATCGCGTCGGAGTCGTCCAGGACCTGCGATGCCTCGCGGCTCAGCGCGGCGCAGTCGTCCAGCTGGACGCCCTCGTCGGAGTCGACCACGATCCTCAGCACTCGCCGCTTGCCCGCGGGGGTCACCTCGATCTCTTCCAGATCCAGGTCTCGCGCGGCGACGAGCGGTTCAAGCAATCCGCGCAGCCTCTCGCTCTGGGTGGTGCTCATCCGGGTGACTCCTCGGCCGCGTGTGCTGTTGTGGGAAAGTCGCGTGTCGGGTCAAAGCCTATCGGTACCGGCGGGGTACTGACGATTCGGTGAGCGGTCACGGCTACGCTCGCCTGCGGTGATCACTACGGAAGACCCCGGGAAGTGGAACGTGCCGAACCAGGCGCTCACGCGTAGAAGGACCCTGCTGGCCGGCACCGCCCTCGGGGGCGCGGCCCTGCTCGCGGGCTGCTCCGGGGAGCCGGAACGGGACCGTCCGGCGGACCCCTCCGCCGCCGACCGGCTGCGCGCGGGCGCCGCGCGCGACAGCACGGCGCTGCTGGCCCGCTACGACGCGACACTGGCCGCGCACCCGGTGCTGGCCGCGCGGCTGCGGCCGCTGCGCTCCGAAGTCGCCCGGCACGCCGAGGCGTTCGGCGACCGGCCCGGGACGCCCGCCCCCGGCGGTACGCCGTCCGGCGGTCCGGCCCGCGGCGCCGGGACGCCCGCTCCCGGCCCCGTGCGCACCGCCGCCCCGCCGGCCGGGGCCGCGGTGCCCCAGGACGAGAAGGCCGCGCGGTCGGCGCTCGCCGACGCGGAGCGGCGGCTCGCCGACACCCGGGCCAAGGCGCTGACCGCCGCGCCGCCGGAGCTGGCCCGGCTGCTCGCCTCGGTGGCGGCGGCCGGCGCGGCCCACGCGTATCTGCTGACGGCGGCCGAGGCGTGACGGCGGCGGGCAGCCCTCCGGGTGCGTACCGCGGCCGGGGACCGACCAGGGAAAGGGCGTAGCCACGAAATGACCGGGACAACCGGTGCCGAGGACCGCGGCGCGGAACTGACGGCCGTACAGGCGGCGCTGGCCGCCGAGCACGCCGCGGTGTACGGCTACGGCGTGGTCGGCGGCCGGATCGCCGCCGACCGCCGCAAGGAGGCGCAGACGGCGTACGACGCGCACCGCGCGCGCCGGGACGCGCTGCACCGTACGGTGCGCGACCTGGGCGGGCGGCCGCAGGCGGCGGCCGCCGCCTACGCGCTGCCCTTCCCGGTGCCGGACCCGGCCGCCGCGGTCCGGCTGGCCGCGGAGCTGGAGGACCGGCTGGCGGGCGTCTACGCGGACCTCGTACGGGCCGGTGGCGCGGCGCGGCGGGCCGAGGCGGCGGCCGCGCTCCGCGAGGCGGCGGTGCGGGCCGTGCGCTGGCGCGGCAGCGGCGTAGCCTTCCCCGGGCTCGCCGAGCGGGCCCCGGCCGGCGCCGCCGCCGGCGCACCGAGCGCCGCCGCGAACGCGCTCTGACCGACTGGCCGCCCCGCGGCCACCGCTTCCAGGAAAGGCACAGCTCCAGCATGTCAACGGCACCCGTCGAACCGCCGCAACGGTTGGTGAGCGCACTGAGCGGCGATCCGGACAGCCCCGTACGGAAGTGGCTGGCGGCGCTGCCGACAGTGGTTCAGCAGCGGCTGGACGCATGGGATCTGACGCTGGAGCGGGTACAGGCGCCCGGTGGCCGCGGCAGTCTCGTCGCGCTCGTACGGCAGCGGGACGGGACGCCCGCCGCGCTGAAGTTCCCGGTGCCGGGGCGGGCGTCCGCACGGGAGGGTGCGGCGCTGGCGGCGTGGGACGGCTGGGGCGCGGTGCGGCTGCTGCGGTCCGACGAGACCGATGGCGCGCTGCTGCTGGAGCGGCTGCACGGCGCGGTGTCGCTGCGTTCGCTGCCGGAGGCCAAGGCGCTGCTGGAGGCGGCCGGGACGGTGCGCCGGCTGTGGGTGGCGCCGGCCGAGGGGCATCCCTTCGAGACGCTGGCCGGCCGCACCGAGGAGGCGGTGGCGGCGCTCGGGACCACCGGGGCGCTGGTCCCGGCCGCCGGACCGCTGGTGGACGAGGCGCGGGAGCTGCGCCGGGCGCTGCCGGCCGGCAGTGCGGAGCAGGTGCTGCTGCACGGCGCGTTCCGGCAGGGCAAGGTGCTGGCCGGTGAGCGGGTGCCGTGGCTGGCGGTCGGCCCTGCGCCGGTGGTCGGCGAGCGGGCGTACGACCTGGCGGGCCTGGTGCTGGACCGCTTCGAGGACCTGGTGGCCGGTTCCGGTGGGGCGGCCACGGCCCGCCGCAGGGTGGCCAGGCTGGCCGACTCCCTGGAGGTCGAGCGGGACCGGCTGCGGGCCTGGACGCTGTACCTCGCGGTCGCCGCGGGCGTCCGCGAATCCGCGGCCGGTGACCGCCGGCACGGCGAACTGCTGCTGGAGTTCGCCACCTGGCTGTAGCGGGCGGGCACGCGAACGGGCCGGCCGGGGTGGATGGCCACCCCGGCCGGCCCGGATACGGGGGTTACGCGCCGAGGCGGGCGACGGCCTCCTCGACCGTCAGCTCCTCGCGCTCGCCGGTGCGGCGGTCCTTGACCTCGACGACGCCCTCGGCGGCGCGGCGGCCGGCGACCACGATCGTCGGGACGCCGATCAGTTCCGCGTCGGTGAACTTCACACCGGGCGAGACACCGGCCCGGTCGTCGACGAGGACCCGCAGGCCCGCGGCGCCGAGCCGCTCGCCGATCTCCAGGGCGAGCTCGGTCTGCTTGGCCTTGCCGGCGGCGACGACATGGACGTCGGCCGGGGCGACCTCCCGGGGCCAGCACAGCCCGGACTCGTCGTGGGTCTGCTCGGCGAGGGCGGCCACCGCGCGGGAGACGCCGATGCCGTACGAGCCCATGGTGACCCGGGCGGGCTTGCCGTTCTGGCCCAGCACGTCCAGCCCGAAGGCGTCCGCGTACTTGCGGCCCAGCTGGAAGATGTGGCCGATCTCGATGGCGCGGTCGATGCGCAGCCCGGCGCCGCAGTTCGGGCAGGGGTCGCCGGGCTCGACGACGACCACGTCGAAGTACTCGTCGACCTCGAAGTCGCGGCCGCACACGACGTTCCTCGCGTGCGTACCGGGCTTGTTGGCGCCGGTGACCCAGGAGGTGCCGGGGGCGATGCGCGGGTCGGCGAGGTAGCGGAAGGACTTGCCGGCCAGGCCCTGCGGACCGACGTAGCCGCGGACCAGGTCGGGGCGGTCGGTGAAGTCGTCGGCGGTGACCAGTTCGACGGTGGCCGGTGCGAGGTGCTCGCCGAGCTTGCCGAGGTCCACCTCGCGGTCGCCGGGGACGCCGACCGCGACGATCTCGCCGTCGACCTTGACCAGGAGGTTCTTGAGCGTGGCGGAGGCCGGGACGCCCAGGTGCGCGGCGAGC
Organism: Streptomyces sp. x-80; assembly: GCF_046549095.1. Classification (NCBI taxonomy): domain Bacteria; kingdom Bacillati; phylum Actinomycetota; class Actinomycetes; order Kitasatosporales; family Streptomycetaceae; genus Streptomyces; species Streptomyces sp. x-80. The sequence continues at coordinate 289,072 of NZ_JAJPWM010000011.1, read as the reverse complement.
GTCTCGATGGTCGGGGTGTCGGGGGTGTCCAGCTCCTCCAGGGGGCCGTGCGCCGAGCCGTCGGCCGCGGCGACCTTGACCGTCACGGCCTCGGTGTTGGCGGCGTAGTCGCAGGCCGGGCAGTCCACGAAGGTGTCCTCACCGGCGGCGGCCGGGGCCAGGAACTCCTCGGAGGCGGAGCCGCCCATCGCGCCGGAGACGGCGGAGACGATGCGGTAGTCCAGGCCGAGCCGCTCGAAGATCCTGGTGTACGCCTCGCGATGCAGCGCGTAGGACTCGGCCAGGCCCTCGTCGGTGGTGTCGAAGCTGTACGAGTCCTTCATCTGGAACTCGCGGCCGCGCAGCACGCCGGAGCGGGGGCGGGCCTCGTCGCGGTACTTGGTCTGGATCTGGTAGAGGATCACCGGCAGGTCCTTGTAGGACGTGCACTGGTCCTTGACCGTGAGGGTGAAGATCTCCTCGTGCGTGGGGCCGAGGAGGTAGTCGGCGCCCTTGCGGTCCTTGAGGCGGAAGAGGAGGTCGCCGTACTCCTCCCAGCGGCCGCTGGTCTCGTAGGGCTCGCGGGGCAGCAGCGCCGGGAGCAGGACCTCCTGGCCGCCGATGGCGTCCATCTCTTCGCGGACGACGCGGGAGACGTTCTCCAGGACCTTCTTGCCCAGCGGCAGCCAGGTCCAGATGCCGGCGGAGGTACGGCGGACGTATCCGGCGCGCACGAGCAGCTTGTGGCTGGCGGTCTCGGCGTCGGCCGGGTCGTCGCGCAACGTCTTGATCATCAAGCGGGACATGCGCTGGACCTGCGCGGCGTGGGCCATGGGAGTTTCTCCTGCGTAAGAAAGGTGACTCCCTGGAGGTTAGCCGCAGGGATGTGGCGCACGGAAATGCGTTCTCCGCCGCACCGGCCGGGCGGCGCGCGCTCAGGGACGCCGGAGCGGCAGCGGCGCGCCCATCACGGCGTACGGCGTCGGGGCGCTGGGGAAGAGCACCCGGCGGGCGAGGTCGCGGTAGCCCAGGGAGCGGTAGAGCCCGCGGGCCGGGCTCTCGGTGTCGACGGCGGAGAGGATGCTGCGGGGTTCGCGGGCCTCGTCGGTGATGCGGGTGATCAGTGTCCGGCCGATGCCGTGCTGCTGGTGGGCGGGGTGGACGTGCAGTTCGGTGATGACGAAGGAGTCGTCGAGCCAGTGGTCCAGGCCCTCGCTGCGCAGGTAGGGCTCGACGACGGTGGACCACCAGTGGGCGCGGTCGTTGGGCATGCCGTAGACGAAGCCGACGAGCCGGCCGGCCGGGGTGGTGGCGCCCAGGGCGCGGGCGCCGGGGCAGGTGAGGTGGCGCAGCACGATGTGCCGGCGGACGGCGATCTCGTCGTCGGTCAGGCCGAAGGCGAGCGCCTGGACGGCGAGCGCGTCATCCACCCGGGCAACGAGATCAAGGGGGCCGACCACGACGTCATCCATGGTCGGGAGCGTACAAGGAGGCGGCCGGGGACCGTACGCCGATGGCTCAGAACAGCACGCTCATGAACGCGCCGACCTCTTCGAAGCCCACCCGGCGGTAGGAGGCGCGGGCGGCGGTGTTGAAGTCGTTGACGTAGAGGCTGGCGATCGGGGCGACATCGCTGAGGGCGTAGCGCAGCACGGCGGCCATGCCGGTCTCCGACAGGCCCTGACCGCGGCGTTCGGGGGCGACCCAGACGCCCTGGATCTGGCATGCCTGCTGGGTGGCGGCACCGATCTCGGCCTTGAAGACGACCCGGCCGTCCTCGATGCGGGCGAAGGACCGGCCGGCGCCGACGAGTTCGGCGACCCTGGCCTGATAGAGGAGTCCGCCGTCGCCGGCCAGCGGCGAGATGCCGACCTCTTCGGTGAACATGGCCACGCACGCGGGCATGATCACGTCCATCTCGTCCTTGCGGATCCGCCGTACGTACGGGTCGGGCGCGATCTCGGTGGACGGGGTGCGGGTGACCATCAGGGGCTGGTGGGCGCGGACCTCGCGGGCCGGGCCCCAGGTGGGTTCCAGCAGTGACCACAGTGCGGCGGTGGGGCCGGCCGGGCCGACGATGGAGGAGCAGCGGCGGCCCTGGCGGCGGGCGCGCTCGGCGAAGCCGCGGACGGCCTCGGTGGTGGCGCAGACGGGGACGAGGTTGGCTCCGGCGTAGCACAGGGACCGCAGCCGGCCGTCGGCGTACCAGCCCCACATCTCGCCGCCCAGCCGCCAGGGGTCGAGCCCGGCGATCTGGACGCGGGCGGCGACGAAGGCGTTGGCGACCGGGTCGCGGTCCAGGACCGCGAGGGCCTCGTCGAGCTCCCCGGGCTCCAGGACCTTGATGGTGGTGGTCGTCAGCACGTGTCGGAAAGCCTCACCGGTGCGGGCCTGGGAGGTCAGGCGGGAGCAGGTCCTGGCACTTTACCTCTCCGTGCGCGGGAGCACCCGGCCCGCTGCGTGACGGCGCACACCGCGGTTCCGGGCGGGCGTTCTGCGACGCGTCGCGGTACGCGTGAGCCCCGCGGCCCGGGTGGGGCGGCGGGGCTCGGGGACGCGGGGTGGCGCCGGGGCGTCAGCGGCTCACACGGCGACCGGGTCGCCGGCGGCCGTGACGACCGGGGCGCCGGAGGCCACGCCGTCCTTCTCCATCTGCTCGGCGATCTTCATGGCCTCTTCGATGAGGGTCTCGACGATCTTCGACTCGGGGACGGTCTTGATGACCTCACCCTTGACGAAGATCTGCCCCTTGCCGTTGCCGGACGCCACGCCCAGATCCGCTTCCCGGGCCTCACCGGGGCCGTTGACGACACAGCCCATCACGGCGACCCGCAGCGGCACCTCCATGCCCTCCAGACCGGCCGTGACCTGGTCCGCGAGCTTGTACACATCCACCTGCGCACGGCCGCACGACGGGCACGAGACGATCTCCAGGCGGCGCTGCTTGAGATTGAGCGACTCCAGGATCTGAAGGCCGACCTTGACCTCCTCGGCGGGCGGCGCCGACAGCGACACCCGGATCGTGTCACCGATCCCCTCACTCAGCAGCGCACCGAACGCCACCGCCGACTTGATGGTGCCCTGGAAGGCCGGGCCCGCCTCCGTGACACCCAGGTGCAGGGGATAGTCACAGCGCGCGGCGAGCTGACGGTAGGCATTGACCATCACGACCGGGTCATTGTGCTTCACCGAGATCTTGATGTCCCGGAAACCGTGCTCCTCGAAGAGCGACGCCTCCCACAGCGCCGACTCCACCAGCGCCTCCGGCGTCGCCTTCCCGTACTTCGCCAGCAGCCGCGCGTCCAGCGAACCCGCGTTCACACCGATCCGGATCGGCGTACCCGCCTCGGACGCCGCCTTCGCGATCTCCCGGACCTTGTCGTCGAACTGCTTGATGTTCCCCGGATTCACCCGGACCGCCGCACACCCCGCATCGATCGCCGCAAAAACATACTTCGGCTGGAAGTGAATATCCGCGATCACCGGAATCTGCGACTTCCGCGCAATCACCGCCAGCGCATCCGCATCATCCTGCGTCGGACACGCCACCCGCACGATCTGACACCCCGACGCCGTCAGCTCCGCGATCTGCTGAAGCGTCGCCCCCACATCAGAGGTCCGCGTCGTCGTCATCGACTGCACCGAGACCGGTGCGTCTCCGCCCACGGCGACCGTTCCGACCTGGATCTTGCGGCTGACCCGGCGGTCGGCGAGCTTGGTCGGTACGTCCGGCATTCCCAGCGAAATGGCAGTCATCTGGCGAGCAACCCCAAGGTGTGGATCATGGTCCCGAGAACGGCGGGCTCCGGCCATCGAGATTACGTCACCGGGGTTGTCCCCGGCACATCGTGCCCCGCCGCCACGGGAGAACCGCGGCCGGACACCCCGCGGTCACCCGTGGGCCGCCCGGCCGTCACACCGACGGACCAGCGGGTTTCGGCCAGCGGTGCGCTAGCCGGTCAGCTTCACCGGATTGACCACGTCGGCGACCAGCACCAGCAGGGTGAAGCAGATGAAGATCCCCGCCACGACGTAGGCGACCGGCATCAGTTTGGCCACGTCGAAGGGGCCGGGGTCGGGACGCCGGACCACCCGGGCCAGGAAGCGGCGGAGGGACTCCCAGAGGGCACCGGCGATGTGCCCGCCGTCCAGCGGCAGCAGCGGCAGCATGTTGAACAGGAAGAGCGAGAGGTTGAATCCGGCCACCAGGAAGAGCATGGTCGCCACCCGCTGCTGCGGCGGGATGTCGAGGGAGAAGACCTCGCCGCCGACCCGGGCCGCGCCGACCACGCCCATCGGGGAGTCCTGTTTGCGCTCGCCGCCGTTGAAGGCGGCGTTCCACAGGTCCGGGACCTTGCCGGGGAGGTGGACCAGTGATGCGACGCCCTGCTGGACCATACCGGTCATGCGGTCCACGGACTGGCCGAAGGACTGCTGGACGACGCCGCTGGCCGGGGTGAAGCCGAGGAATCCGGCGGAGACGTACTGGCCGGGGACGTAGCCGCCGCGGCCGTCGGTCTTGGCGACCTTGTTCTCGATGAGGTCGGCGTGGAGTGTGGTGCGCGCGCCGTCGCGCTCGACGACGAGCGTCGCGGGCCCGGTCGTGTCGCGGATCTCGTCCTGGAGGGTGCCCCAGTCGGGGACGGCCCGGCCGTTGAACGAGACGATCTTGTCGCCGGCCTTCAGGCCCGCGGCCCTGGCCGGGGAGTCCTTGGCGCCCGCGGGGCACTTGTCGGTCTTGGCGGAGGCCGCGATGACGCAGTCCGAGACCGAGCCGACCTGGGTCGTCTGGGTGTTGATGCCGAAGCCCATCAGCACGCTCATGAAGATCGCGACCGCGAGGATCAGGTTCATGAACGGTCCGGCGAACATCACGATGACGCGCTTCCAGGGCTTGCGCGTGTAGAACAGCCGCTTCTCGTCGCCCGGCTGGAGCTCCTCGAAGGCCGCCGAGCGGGCGTCCTCGATCATGCCGCGCCACGGCGAGGTGGAGCGGGCCTGGAGCCTGCCGTCATCGCCCGGCGGGAACATGCCGATCATGCGGATGTAGCCGCCGAGCGGGACGGCCTTGATGCCGTACTCGGTGTCGCCCTTCTTCCGGGAGAAGAGCGTCGGTCCGAAGCCCACCATGTACTGCGGCACCCGGATACCGAACAGCTTGGCCGTGGAGAGATGGCCGAGCTCGTGCCAGGCGATGGAGAACAGCAGCCCGACGACGAAGACGACTATGCCCAGAATGGTCATCCATGCCGTCATGCGCGTGCCTCCGAAGGTGTACGTGCCGCTCGGGCGGCCAGTTCGCGGGCGCGGGCACGCGCCCAGGTCTCCGCCTCCAAGACGTCCGCGACCGTGAGGGAGGTTCCCCGCGCGGGTGTCCCGTGCTCGGCGACCACTTCGGCGACCGTATCCACAATCCCTGTGAACGGCAGCCCGTCGGCCAGGAAGGCGGCCACGCATTCCTCGTTCGCCGCGTTGAAGACGGCGGGGGCGGTGCCGCCCAGAGTGCCGACGTGGCAGGCCAGCGGGACGGACGGGAAGGCCGCCTCGTCGAGCGGGAAGAACTCCCAGGTGTGGGCCTTCGTCCAGTCCACACCGGGTGCGGCGGCCGGGACACGCTGCGGCCAGCCCAGCCCGAGCGCGATCGGCATCCGCATATCGGGCGGGCTGGCCTGGGCGAGGGTGGAGCCGTCGGTGAACTCCACCATCGAGTGGATGTAGGACTGCGGATGGACGACGACCTCGATGCGGTCGAACGGGACGTCGAACAGCAGATGCGCCTCGATGACCTCCAGGCCCTTGTTGACCAGGGTCGCGGAGTTGATGGTGACGACCGGGCCCATGGACCAGGTGGGGTGCGCCAGCGCCTGTTCGCGGGTGACCCCGGCCAGCTCCCGCTTCGTACGGCCCCGGAACGGGCCGCCGGAGGCGGTGACGACGAGCTTGCGGACCTCGGCGCGGGCGCCGCCCGTCAGGGCCTGGAAGAGCGCGGAGTGCTCGGAGTCGACGGGGATGATCTGGCCCGGCGCGGCGACGGCCTTGACCAGCGGTCCGCCGACGATCAGCGACTCCTTGTTGGCCAGTGCGAGCACCCGGCCCGCCTTGAGGGCGGCGAGGGTGGGGGCGAGTCCGATGGAGCCGGTGATGCCGTTGAGGACGGTGTGGCAGGGGGAGGCGGCCAGTTCGGTGGCCGCGTCGGGGCCCGCCAGGATCTCCGGCCGCGGCTCGCCCGCGCCGTACTGCGCCGTGAGCGCCTCGCGCAGCGCCGGTACCGCCTCCGGGCGGGCCACCGCGACGGTACGCACCCGCAGCTGGTGCGCCTGCCGGGCGAGCAGCTCCACCTGGCCGCCGGCCGCCGAGAGCGCGGTCACCCGGAAGCGGTCGGGGTGGCGCAGCACGATGTCGATCGCCTGGGTGCCGATCGAACCGGTCGACCCGAGGATCACGAGGGTGCGCGGCGTGCCCGGCTCGCTGGGAGCCGGCTCGAAGCGCAGGTGCGGGTGGGCGAGGGAGTCCGTCATGCGGTCCATTGTGGCCGGTCGGCACGGTGCCGGGGGCACCGCGTCGGCCGGCCGGCGGTCCGGGGCCGGCGGGGCGGGCCGCACGGCCGGTCCGGGGCGGGTCCGGCGACCCCCGCGGGTGACCCGTCGGCCGTGCGTACGGGCCGCCGGTCCGGCCGTTTGCTCAGCGGATCGGGCGGCGTACGGAGTCCTTGTCGCTGGGGCCGGGGGTGGCGTCGGCGATCCAGGGGCCGTCGTCGCTGGGGTCGAGGATGCCCTCCTCCAGCCAGGTGTAGCCGCCGCCGAGGACCCCGGCGACGACCTTGCGGTCGAGGTCGTCGGTGTTGGTCCACAGCCGGCCGAAGAGTTCGTCGACGCGGATCCGCGACTGGCGGCAGAACGCGTCGGCGAGCTGCCGGGCCGCGCGGCCGTGGTCGCCCGTGACCCGCAGGTGCTCGGCGCGTACGCAGACCGCGCTCATCGCGAAGAGTTCGGCGCCGATGTCGACGATCCGGCCGAGGAAGCCCTGTTTGGTCTCCATCCGGCCCTGCCAGCGGGACATCGCGTAGAAGGTGGCGCGGGCGAGCTTGCGGGCGGCGCGTTCGACGTACCGCAGATGACCGGCGAGCTGCCCGAACTCCTGGTAGGTACGCGGGAGTTGGCCGGGGCCGGTGACGAGCGTGGGCAGCCAGCGGGCGTAGAAACCGCCCGCCTTCGCCGCGGCCCGGCCCTTGTCGGCGAGGGACGCGCGGGGGTCGATGAGGTCGCCGGCGACCGACAGATGCGCGTCCACCGCCTCGCGGGCGATCAGCAGATGCATGATCTCCGTCGAGCCCTCGAAGATGCGGTTGATACGCATATCGCGCAGCATCTGCTCGGCCGGGACGGCGCGTTCACCGCGGGCGGCGAGCGAGGCGGCGGTCTCGAAGCCGCGGCCGCCGCGGATCTGGACCAGTTCGTCGGCCATCAGGCAGCCCATCTCGGAGCCGTAGAGCTTGGCCAGCGCCGCCTCGATGCGGATGTCGTTGCGGTTCTCGTCGGCCATCTGGGAGGAGAGCTCGACCACGGCCTCCAGGGCGAACGTCGTCGCGGCGATGAACGAGATCTTGCCGCCGACGGCCTCGTGCTCGGCGATCGGGCGGCCCCACTGCTCGCGGGCCGCGGACCACTCACGGGCGATCTTCAGGCACCACTTGCCGGAGCCGACGCACATCGCGGGCAGCGAGAGCCGGCCGGTGTTGAGCGTGGTCAGGGCGATCTTCAGGCCGGCGCCCTCGGGGCCGATGCGGTGCGCGGCGGGGACGCGGACCCGGTGGAAGCGGGTGACGCCGTTCTCCAGGCCGCGCAGGCCCATGAAGGCGTTGCGGTGCTCGACGGTGATGCCCGGCGAGTCGGCCTCGACCACGAAGGCGGTGATCCCGCCCTTGTGGCCCTCGGACGCCGGCACCCTGGCCATCACCACCAGGAGGTCGGCGACTACGCCGTTGGTCGTCCACAGCTTCACGCCGTCCAGGACGTAGTCCTCGCCGTCCGGGACGGCGCTGGTCGCCAGCCGGGCCGGGTCGGAGCCGACGTCCGGTTCGGTCAGCAGGAACGCCGAGATGTCCGTACGGGCGCAGCGCGGCAGGAACGTGTCCTTCTGCTCCTGGGTGCCGAAGAGCTTCAGCGGCTGCGGTACGCCGATCGACTGATGCGCGGAGAGCAGTGCGCCGGTCGCGGGGCTGACGGAGCCGACCAGCGCGAGGGCCCGGTTGTAGTAGACCTGGGTGAGCCCGAGGCCGCCGTATTTCGTGTCGATCTTCATGCCGAGCGCGCCGAGCTCCTTGAGCCCGCGCACGGTCTCGTCCGGGATCTGTCCCTCGCGCTCGATCCGGGCGCCGTCGATCTGCGTCTCGCAGAAGGTCCGGAGCGCGGCCAGGAACGCCTCCCCGCGCCGTACGTCCTCCGCCGCGGGGGCCGGGTGCGGGTGGATGAGGTCGAGCCGGAAGCGCCCCAGGAACAGCTCCTTGGCGAAACTGGGCTTGCGCCAGCCCCGTTCCCGGGCCGCCTCGGCGACCTGCCGGGCCTCGTGCTCGGAAACGTTGCGGGTGGTCGGAGCGGTCATCGTGAGCTCACCTCGCCGCGGATCGGGTGATCGGCCGTCTGTGCCGGCGGGCCGGTCGGCGCCGGACTCTGCTACTTGTGAGGGTTACCCGATTCGCGGGGGTTGCACCAGTGGTGCGGCGGGACGGACCGGAGCGGGCCGGCGGCGGCGCGCCCGCCCGTGGCACCGCCCGGCGGACCACAGCGGCCGGCAACGCGGCGCGGCGCGCTCCGGAACGATGTTCCGAAGCGCGCCGCGAGGGGGCCGGGCCGGGGACGGGCCGCCGGCACGGCGGCCCGTCGCTGTCCACCGGGCCGGGCCGGTCGGGTGGCGGTGGGACTCAGAGCGCCAGGCCGGTCAGGACCAGGACCCGCTCGTAGGTGTAGTCCTCCATCGCGAAGCGGACGCCCTCGCGGCCCACGCCGGACTGCTTGGCGCCGCCGTACGGCATCTGGTCGGCGCGGTAGGACGGCACATCGCCGATGATCACGCCGCCGACCTCCAGTGCGCGGTGGGCGCGGAAGGCGGCCTGCACGTCGTGGGTGAACACCCCTGCCTGGAGGCCGTACTTGGAGTCGTTGACGGCCTCGAACGCGGCCGCCTCGCCCTCGACCTTCCGGACGGTGAGCACCGGGCCGAAGATCTCCTCGCAGGCGAGCGTCGCGTCGGCGGGCACGTCCGCGAGCACGGTCGGCGCGTACGAGGCGCCGTCCCGCTCACCGCCCGCGAGCAGCTTCGCGCCGCGCTGCACGGCCTCGTCCACCCAGCTCTCGACGCGCTGCGCGGCGGCCTCGCTGACCAGCGGGCCGACCTCGGTCGCGTCGTCCGACGGGTCGCCGGTGACCTGCGCCTCGACGGCGGCCACGATCTTCGGCAGCAGCCGGTCGTAGACGGCGGCGTCGGCGATCACCCGCTGCACCGAGATGCAGGACTGGCCGCCCTGGTAGTTGGAGAAGGTGGCGATGCGCTGTGCCGCCCAGTCCAGATCGGCCTCGGAGGAGAAGTCCGGCAGGACGACGGCCGCGCCGTTGCCGCCCAGCTCCAGGGTGCAGTGCTTGCGTGGCACCGAGTCCAGGATCGCGTAGCCGACCTGCTCGGAGCCGGTGAAGGAGACCACCGGCAGCCGCTCGTCCTGGACCAGCGCCGCCATCCGGTCGTTGGGCACCGGCAGGATCGACCAGGAACCGGCCGGCAGCTCGGTCTCGGCCAGCAGCTCGCCCAGGATCAGGCCGGACAGCGGTGTGGCCGGGGCCGGCTTGAGGAGGATCGGGGCGCCGGCCGCGATGGCCGGGGCGATCTTGTGGGCGCAGAGGTTGAGCGGGAAGTTGAACGGGGCGATGCCCAGGACCGTGCCGCGCGGGAAGCGGCGGGTCAGCGCGAGCCGGCCGGCGCCGCCCGCGTCGGTGTCCAGGCGCTGCGCCTCACCGCCGTTGAAGCGGCGGGCCTCCTCGGCCGCGAAGCGGAAGACGGAGACGGCCCGGCCGACCTCGCCGCGCGCCCACTTGATGGGCTTGCCGTTCTCGGCGGAGATCAGCTGGGCGATCTCCTCGGTGCGCTCCACCAGGCGGCGCTGTACGTGGTCCAGGGCCGCGGCGCGGACGTGCGCGGGGGTCGCGGCGAACTCGTCCTGGACCGCGACGGAGGCGGCGACGGCATCCTCGACCTGGGCCTCGGTGGGAACGCTCACCGTGCCGACGAGACGTCCGTCCCAGGGAGAGGTGACATCGAAGGTGGCCTCGCCGGTGGCCTGGCGGCCGGCCAGCCAGAAGGCGGTGGGGGCTGCATCATCGTGGATCGGCACAGTGGATCCCGGCCCTTCAGAAGTGGTGGGGTGGTACGCATGGCACTGCGGCGGCAGCTCTGCTGCCCCCACCGTAGGGGTGCGGCGGCGCCCTGGCGTTTGTCCGAAGCGTAGTAATCGGACCGCGGGTCTCTCCGCGGTGGAGGGGCCCGCCGCGCGCGCGGGACGCGGGCGCGGGGACGGCCTGCGCGCAGGGTGCCGGGCGCCTCGGGGCCGGTCCGCGCCTCACTCCCCCGGTGGCACCGACGTCGCCTTGAGCGCCAGCCACAGCTCCATCCGGACGTCCGCGTCGTCCAGCGAGCGGCCGAGGATCTCCTCGACCCGCCGCATCCGGTAGCGCAGGGTGTGGCGGTGCACGCCCAGGTCGGCGGCGGCCGCGTCCCACTGGCCGTGCCGGGACAGCCAGGCGCGCAGCGAGGCGACGAGATCGCCGCGGCCGGTCGCGTCGTGCTCGCGCAGCGCCCGCAGCAGCCCGTCGGCGAAGGCGCGTACCGCGTCGTCGGCGAGCAGCGGCAGCACGGAACCGGCCGCCACGTCCTCGTGCTCGACCAGTGCGCGGCCCCGGCGGCGGGCGACCGACAGCGCCTGTTCGGCCTGGCGGTAGGCGTGCGCGGCGGCGGCCGGGCCGGTCGGCGCGGACAGGCCGACGGCGATCGGCGGGCCGCCGCGCCCCGCCCCGGCCCGCGTCGCGCGCCCGCGGGCCCGCGACGGCGCCTCGAAGCGGGCCTCGGCGGCGGCCGCGTACTCGGCGCAGGCGTGCGCGGCGGCCCCGCCGTCCGCGACCAGCGCGATCAGCCGGGTGCCGTCCGGGACGGCGAGCACCGCCTCGCCGGTCCGCGCCGCCGCGGAGTCCATCGCGTCGCCGAGCGCGTCCAGCACGGCCGGCGGGGCGGCGGCCGGGGCCGGGGCGGCCGCGTCCTCGGCGGTGGTCGATTCGGCCACCACCATCCGGAACGGGGCGTCGAGCAGCCCGCCGTACAGCTGGCCGGCCACCGCCCGCGCATGGTCCGGCTGCCCCGCCAGCAGCATCGTCAGCACCGCCGCGCCGAGCCGCTGCTCGGCGTCCTGCAACGCCTTGGAGCGCTCGGTGGTGAGGGTGAGCAGCGCGACGGCGGAGTGCACGGCGTAGCGCTCCGCGGTGCCGAGCGGGGCGCCGGTACCGACCGCGAGGACACCGCGCGCCCGGCGGCCGGTGCCCAGCGCCTGGAGTTCGACGCGGTCGTCGCCGGCCACGTCACTGACGACGGAGCTGGCCGGGGCGGGCCGCTCGCGCAGCCGGCCGACGTCGTCGGCGAACCGGGCGGCGCGGCGGGCCGCCCAGTCGGGGGCGGCGGCGAGTACGGCGCCCGAGGCGTCGTAGAGGGCGGCCCAGCCGTCGAGGTGGGCGGCGAGCCGGGCCAGCAGCTCGGCCGGGCCCTCGGCGCTCAGCGCCGCCCGGGTCAGCTCCCGCTGCGCCTCGAATCCGGCGGTCACCGCGCGGTACTGATCGGCGGCGACGGCGGCCGAGACGGCCTTGCTGATCGCGATGAACGGGGTCCGGCGGGGCACCCCGAGCAGCGGCAGGCCCGCTTCCCGGGCGGCCGTGACCAGCGCGTCCGGCGCGTCCTCGTAGTTCACGCCGATCGCGAAGCCGAGCCCGACGACACCGGCCTCCGCGACCCGCCGGACATATCTGCGGGTCACGTCCGGGTCCTCGGCGTCCAGCTTGAGCGCGGTGATGAGCAGCAGCTCGCCCCCCTCCATGTAGGGCACCGGATCGATCAGCTCGCTGGCATGTGCCCAGCGCACCGGGACGTCCAGCCGGTCCTCGCCCGCGAGCACCGTCAGCTTGAGCGCGGTGTGGTTGACCAGGGAAGCGAGCGTGTGCGGCATGGGACCTTCGATGACGACGTCAGGGCGGCGGGCGCCGCCCGGTGGGGCGGGCGGCGGCACTGCCGGGATGATTGCGCCGTCCCGTATGAACGACTGCTGTCGATTCTGCCTCAACGGAGGAATCCGGGGTACGGCACCGGGGAATCCGGGGGAACGGGAGGGGTACGGACGGGGTGGCCGGGCGCTTCGCGGGGCGGGGCGGCCCCCGAGGGGGCCGGTCCCGCTCACGGCCGCAGGTCCACCAGCACCGGCGGTGCGTGCTCACCCCGGACCGAGGTCACCGACAGCACCGCGTGCCCGGCCGGTACGGAGTTGGCGAGGTCGGAGGCGGACCAGCGTTCGCGTTCGACGGTGCGGACGGTGACGGCCTTGGCGGTGGCCGCCTTGCCGGTGACCAGGTGGCGGAAGAGGTGGAACGCCTTCATCCCGGCGCCCACCGCGATGATCTGCCGGTCCGTCACATCGCGGGTCTCCACCCACTCCTTGCCCCACACCTCGGCGAACCGCGCGCCGTCCCAGGTCGTCACGCCCGCGAACGCCATCCGGCAGCCGACCGCGCCGAGCAGCGCACTGCGCAGCGCGTCGGGGACGTCGTCCAGGGAACGCAGCGTCAGCACCGCTCCGGCGTTCGCCGAGCGCAGCCGCTGGAGGCCGCGCAGCGCCTCGGCGGTGATGGTGTGCGCGGCCTCGTCGAGGACCAGACAGGCGAAGAGCGAGCGGTCGCCGCGGGCCACCACGCTCTCGGTGAACTGCGCGAGGACCAGCCGCGCGAGCATCCGCGAGGCTTCGGCGTGGCCGCGCTCGGGCAGCTCGATACGGATCCGCAGCGGGCGGTCCAGATCGCGCAGCGAGACCTGCCGAGTGCCCCCCTCGGGATCGAAGAAGGCGGCAAAGGCGGGCCGGTCCAGCAGGGCGATGCGGTCGGCGAGCAGCACACCGACATCACCGGCCCGCGCCGACTGCCGGGTGCGGGCGTCGAGTTCGCGCACCAGGGTGAGTGCGCCGGCACTCTCCAGGGCGGTACGCAGCGCGGCCACCGCCTCCGGCGCGCCGTCCAGCAGTTCACGCAGCTCCGGCACCGAGGGGAAGCGGTCGTGCGCCCCCCGGAAGGGGCCCAGGAGCTGGGCGAGGGCGGTCGCCGCGCGCCGGCTGTCGCCGCCGGGCAGCTGCTCGGCGAGGTCGCCGACCAGGGCCTCGGCCAGGATGCCGGCCGCCTCGTCCGGGTCGGTGGTGCCGCCGTACAGGTCGAGGTCGTACTCCGGGCCGGGGCGGCCGATCCTGACCACCCGGTCGAAGGCGTCGTCCGGGCCGAGGTCGGCACCGGCCGGTCCGACGGCGACGACCGCGCACCGGCCGGCGAGCGACTGGAGGCACATCGACTCCACGACCGGCCGCACCAGCCGGGTCGTCTTGCCGCTCCCGGAGGGGCCGACGGCCAGCAGGGAGGTGCCCAGCAGGCCCGGCTCCAGGGCGCAGCCGGCGCCGCGGTGCTGGTACGGGTTGCGCGGGTGGTCGGCGGCGGTGCCGATCCGGACCTGGTGGGCGAGCAGGTCGTGGTGGGCAGTCCGGCGGACCAGATCGCGCCGCCCCGAGGGGTGCGCGCAGGCCGCCGCGCCGTTGCGCAGCACGGTGTCGGTGAAGGAGGCGAGGGAGTGCCGGCCGGACCGCACCGACTGCCAGGCGCGCCCGATCCGGGCCACGTCCACATCGTTCATCCGGCCCGTGCGGGCCTCCGCGGCGAGCCGGTCGGCGGCGTCCGGCGCACCGTGGGCGCGCAGCTCGGGCCACTGTGCCGGGTCCACGGCCGACGCGGGTTCCGGGGCCGGTACGCGGTCGCGGGCGCGCCGGACGAGCGGCATCAGGAAGCGGCGGCCCAGCTCGGGCCAGCGGCCGATACGGCCGAAGACGACGGCGATGCCGCCGATCCACAGGGCGTAGTAGAGCTGGGAGGTGATGGCGAAGGCGATCCGGTCGCCGGGGGTCTCCCCGGCCACCCACGCGTCGGGGGCGAGGACGCTGACCGGCCAGGTCCAGTAGGGGCCCAGATAGCCGTTCCACAGCAGTGACCACAGCAGCCAGCCGCAGAGGAAGCTGATCACCGCACCGCTGATCAGCTGCCGTGCGGGCACCCGGTCGGGCTGCTCGGCGGCCCGGGGGCGGTGCCCGTACGTCCAGACGCCGGGCGGGGCGGCCGGGCGCGGGGCGCGCAGCCAGCCCAGCAGCGGCGGCTCCGGCGCGCCGGGCGGCGTCGCGGGTTTGGCGGGCGGCGGCACAGGCATGGCGGGCGGGGCGGCGGGCGGCGGCGGGACGGCCACCGGCGCGGCGGGCGCCGGGACGGGCGGCGGCGCGGGCGGTGCCGCGGGGTCCGGTGCGGCGGGGTCGGGTCGGTCCGCGCCGGCCGGCGGCCGGGAAGCGGTGTGCGGTGCGTCGTGCCTGCCCTCGGTGTCCATCCGGTGCCCCTTGTCCCCCTTGAGCCAAGACCCGCTGGGTCGTTGCCGCCTGCGCGCGCCCCGTACCGGCCACGGCCGGGCGCGCCGCCGCACAATCTACTGGCCGTACACGGGTGCTATGTCCGGCGCGGACAACGCAACACGCGCACTTCTCCCGAACGGAACATGCCAGACCCCGCCGCCCGCCCCTAGCCTGCGAGAACAAACCCTTGTCAGGTCCCGTGCCACCCCCAGGAGACTGCCATGACCGAACTGACCGGCGGCCCCGCCCTCCCCCAGGAGCGTCGCGTCGTCACCGCGATCCCCGGCCCCAAGTCCCAGGAACTGTGGGCCCGTAAGCAGGCCACCGTCGCCAACGGCGTCGGCGCCGTGCTGCCCGTCTTCGCCAAGCGCGCGGGCGGCGGTGTCCTGGAGGACGTGGACGGCAACTCGTTCATCGACTTCGGTTCCGGCATCGCGGTGGCCTCGGTCGGCAACAGTGCCGAGGCCGTGGTGCGCCGCGCCACCGCGCAGCTCGCCGACTTCACCCACACCTGTGCGATGGTCACGCCGTACGAGCCGTATGTCGAGGTCTGTGAGCTGCTCGCCGAGCTGACCCCGGGTGACCACGCCAAGAAGTCCGCGCTCTTCAACTCCGGCGCGGAGGCCGTGGAGAACGCCGTCAAGGTGGCCCGCGCGTACACCAAGCGCCCGGCGGTCGTCGTCTTCGACCACGGCTACCACGGCCGGACGAACCTGACGATGGCGCTCACCTCGAAGAACATGCCGTACAAGAACGGCTTCGGCCCGTTCGCGCCCGAGGTCTACCGGGTGCCGGTCGCCTACCCCTACCGCTGGCTGACCGGTCCGGAGAACTGCGCGCAGGAGGCCGCCGACCAGGCGATCGAGCAGATCACCAAGCAGATCGGCGCGGACAACGTCGCGGCGATCATCATCGAGCCGGTGCTCGGCGAGGGCGGCTTCATCGAGCCCGCCAAGGGCTTCCTGCCCGCCATCGCGAACTTCGCGAAGGAGAACGGCATCGTCTTCGTCGCGGACGAGATCCAGTCCGGCTTCTGCCGCACCGGCCAGTGGTTCGCGTGCGAGGACGAGAACATCGTCCCGGACGTGATCACGACGGCCAAGGGCATCGCGGGCGGGCTGCCGCTGGCCGCGGTCACCGGCCGCGCCGAGATCATGGACGCCGCGCACGCGGGCGGCCTGGGCGGCACCTACGGCGGCAACCCCGTCGCCTGCGCCGCGGCCCTGGGCTCGATCGAGACCATGCGCGAGCTGGACCTGAACGCCAAGGCCCGGCGGATCGGCGAGATCATGAAGCCGCGTCTGGCGGCGATGGCGGAGAAGTACGACATCATCGGCGAGGTCCGCGGCCGCGGCGCGATGATCGCGATCGAGCTGGTGCAGTCCGGCACCAAGGAGCCCAACGCGCAGGCCACCGGGGCGCTCGCCAAGGCGTGCCACCAGGAGGGTCTGCTGGTGCTGACCACCGGGA
This sequence comes from Streptomyces sp. x-80, assembly GCF_046549095.1. NCBI lineage: Bacteria > Bacillati > Actinomycetota > Actinomycetes > Kitasatosporales > Streptomycetaceae > Streptomyces > Streptomyces sp. x-80. Next base: position 272,898 of record NZ_JAJPWM010000011.1, on the reverse strand, counting down.
CGTACGGCAATGTGCTGCGCTTCCTGCCGCCGCTGGTCATCGGCGAGGACCTGCTCAACGAGGGTCTGGACATCATCGAGGCGGCGTTCGCCACGCTCTGAGCGGCGAACGGCGAACGGCGAACGGCGAACGGCGAACGGTGCGCAGCCGGCGGCAGGTGAACCCGCGTGGTGCTTCCTGTCCCGGCGCGCTCCCGGTCCCCACACGTGGTCGCGGGGCCCCGGCACGCCGCGACGCGCGTAGCTGGAGGCACGGCGTGAAGAAGATGTGCGGGGGCGATGGCGGCCGGGTGATCCGGCTGTCGGGTCCGCTCGCCGTGCCGTACGGTTTCGGCAGATGAGAGAAACACCCCGCCCGCAGGGGACTGCGGGCGACGCCAGGTCGGCGCTTCCCCGGCACCGGCCAGGCCGTGCCCTCGCGCACACCACCGGAGCCCTGGGCTCCGGGAATCCTCACCGATCGGATGGCCGCCCGCCCCACACCCCCCGGGGCGCGCGGTACACCGATCAGCCCGGCCGCCTCGGAACCACCCCCCCTGTTCCGAGGCGGCCGACCTCTTTTTCCCGCCTTCGCGGTCTCTCGCGTTTCTCCCGTCTCTCGGGTTCCTCAGGTTCCTCGGGTTCCTCGGGCTTTTCCGGCCCCTCCAGTAGGTCCGGTCCGTCTGGTCCGTCCAGTCCCCCAGGTCGTCCCGGCCGGCGCCGGCTCCGCACCCCGGCCGCCGTGGCCGGAGCGGTCAGCGCGCTGCTCTTCGCCCTGATCACCTGGCAGGTGGCGGACCACGGCCCGCTCCGCACCCTCGACGAGCGGCTCGGCCGCGCCGTCTCCGCGAGCGCCGTCCCCTCCGGGCTCGCCCAGTTCTTCGCCGACCTCGGCAACACCTCCGTCGCCCTGCCGGTACTGCTGGTGGCCATCGGGTGGGCCGTGTGGCGGAGCTACCGCGGCAGCCGTGGCGCCCCCGTCACCGGCCCGGCGCGCCGGTGGCTGCCGCCGCTGGCCGCCGCGCTCGCCCTGGCCACGGTGCCCGCGCTGGTCGTCCCGCTCAAGCTGTGGCTCGCCCGGCCGGGCCCGCCCCGGATGGCGGGCGGCGCGCACGACGGCTTCTATCCGTCGGGCCATGGCGCCACGGCCGCCGTCGCCTACGGGGTGGCCGCCCTGCTGCTGACGCACGGCCGCCGACGCACCGGCCGCCTCCTGCTCGCGGCCGGTATCGCCCTGCTCAACGCCGGTGTCGGCATCGGCCTGGTGCGCCAGGGCTATCACTGGCCACTGGACGTGCTCGGCAGCTGGTGTCTGGCCGGGGTGCTGCTGGCTGTGTGGTGCGCGGTGTGCGACCGGCGGCCGGACCGCGCGGCCGGCCCCCGGCCCGGGTCCGGCTCCGGGACCTGATGCGGGCCCGGACCCACGGCCAGGCCCGGACCCACAGCCAGGCCGGGACTCACGGCCGGACCCGGACCCCTCGGGGCCGGGCCGCGACGTGGGCCCGGGTCAGGAGCCCGGCACCCCGGCGCCGTGACGCGCGGCGGACCGTACGCGGCCGCGCGGGCCGCCGCCGCACAGCTCTCCCCCGGCCCCTCCTCGCCGCGCCCCCTTCTCGCACCCCCGCCGCGCGCCGTTCACCGCTCGCGTCTGCCGGCCAGCGCCGCCGCCTCGTGCATCGCGAGTTCCAGCAGGCCCGGGTCGGTGAGGTGGCCGGTGCCGTCCGGCGGGACGAGCCAGCGGACACCGCCGGTGTACCGGCCCGGATAGGGCACCACGATCCAGGTGCCGCGCCCGGCGCCCCGTACGCCGGTGCCCAGCCAGCGGCCGGCCGTGCCCGGCGGGACGAAGAAGCCCGTCCGGGTGTCGCCGAAGTCGGCCAGGACCGGGCCCGGCCGGACGGCGACCTCGGCCAGTACATCGAGGGTCGGGGCACCGAGCCGGCCCTCGACGATCAGTACGTCCCAGCGCCGGCCGGCCGGCAGGAGCGCCACCCCGAGCGGGTTGCGCTCCCATTCCCACCGGCACGCTTCCGGGTCGGAAGCCACCGATACCAGCCAGTCCACTGCCTTGCTCGCCCCCGCGGCGCTCATGTCACCCTCGCTCTCCCGGCCCGGACGGGCCGTGGTCTCCCCGGGGAGAGACGACGGGGGCCGCATCCTTACACGGATTGGCGAGGGATTTTCCCCACATGCGGGGAGGCGGGGCGAGGCCGGGACTGCCGGGTGCGGCGGTGGCCGGACCGCCCGCCGCCCGCCCCCGTCAGCCGTCGGCCGTCAGCTGTCGAAGCCGAGGCCGATCCGGTCCATGCCCTTCAGCCACAGATTGCGGCGCCCGGCATGCGTATCGGCGCGGGTCATCGACCACTGGGTGATGCCGATGCCCGCCCAGCGCAGGGGCTCGGGCGGGAACGGCAGCGGTTTGCTGCGCACCATCTCCAGCTCCGTGCGCTCGGTGCGCTCGCCGTCGAGCAGGTCGAGCATCACCTCCGCGCCGAAGCGGGTGGCGCCCACGCCCAGCCCCGTGTAGCCCGCGGCGTACGCGACCCGGCGGGTGTGCGCGGTGCCGAAGAAGGCGGAGAAGCGGGCGCAGGTGTCGATGGCGCCGCCCCAGGAGTGGCTGAAACGCAGGCCCTCCAGCTGCGGGAAGCAGCGGAAGAAGTGCCGGGCGAGCTTCTCGTAGGTGGCCGGGTGGTGGTCGAACTCGGCGCGCACCCCGCCGCCGTAGCGGTAGACGATGTCGTAGCCGCCCCACAGGATGCGTTGGTCGGCGGTGATACGGAAGTAGTGGAAGTGGTTGTTGCTGTCGGACAGGCCCTGGCGGTTGCGCCAGCCGATGGCGGCGAGCTGGTCGTCGGTCAGCGGTTCGGTCATCAGGGCGTGGTCGTAGACCGGGACGATGTACGGGCGTACGCGGCGCACCAGGGACGGGAAGGCGTTGGTGCCGAGCGCGACCCGGCGGGCGAAGACCCGGCCGTAGGGGGTGCGGACGGCCATACCGGCGCCCCGGGAGGCCAGCGCGGTGGCGCGGGTGCGTTCGTAGACGCGGACGCCGAGCCCGAGGCAGGCCCGCTTCAGGCCCCAGGCGAGGCGGGCCGGGTTGAGCATGGCGACGCCGTCGCGGTCCCACAGTCCGGCGCGGAAGGTCGGTGAGTCGACCTCGGCGCGCAGCGCGTCCCGGTCGAGGAAGCGGTGGCGGTCCAGGCCGAGCCGGGCGGCGTCCCGGGCGGCCTCCTCCAGTTCGGCGACCTGGTGCGGTTCGGTGGCGATGTCGATCTCGCCGGTGCGCTCGAAGGCGCAGTCGATCCCGTAGCGGGCGACGGCGTCCTCGATGGCGTCGAGGTTGCGGATGCCGAGCTCTTCGAGCCGGGCGAGCTCGTCCGGCCAGCGGGCCAGGCCGTTGCCGAGGCCATGGGTGAGGGAGGCGGCGCAGAAGCCGCCGTTGCGTCCGGAGGCGGCCCAGCCGATCTCGGCGCCCTCGATGAGCACGACATCGCGCCGCGGGTCGCGTTCCTTGGCGAGCAGCGCGGTCCACAGCCCGGAGTAGCCGCCGCCGACGACCAGCAGATCGCAGGTCTCGTCGCCGACGAGGGCGGACTGTGCGTCCGGGCGGTCCGGGTCGTCCAGCCAGAAGGGGGTGGGGATGGCGTCCGCGAGCGCGCGGACGGCCGGGGACGTCGCCCCGGTCCGGTGCGGCATGGCAGCTCGTGCCATGGATCTCAGCTCCTCTTGCGGCGTTTGCCGGCCAGCTGGCCGACGAGTACGCACAACACGGCGATCAGGAACATCGCCGTTCCGATGACATTGATCTGAACGGGTGTGCCCCGCTGTGCCGATCCCCAGACGAACATGGGAAAGGTCACGGTGGAGCCGGCGTTGAAGTTGGTGATGATGAAGTCGTCGAAGGACAGCGCGAAGGAGAGCAGCGCGCCGGCCGCGATACCGGGGGCGGCGATCGGCAGCGTCACCCGCAGGAAGGTCTGCACCGGCGAGGCGTAGAGGTCCTGGGCGGCCTGTTCCAGGCGCGGGTCCATGCTCATCACGCGCGCCTTGACGGCGGTGACGACGAAGCTCAGGCAGAACATGATGTGCGCGATGAGGATCGTCCAGAAGCCGAACTGGATGCCCATGTTGAGGAAGAGCGTCGCCAGCGAGGCGGCCATCACGACCTCGGGCATCGCCATCGGCAGGAAGATCAGGGTGTTGACGGAGGACCGGGCGCGGAAGCGGTAGCGGGCCAGCGCGAAGGCGATCATCGTGCCCAGGGCGGTGGCGCCGAGGGTGGCCCAGACGGCTATCTGGAGGCTCAGGCCCAGCGAACCGCACAGGTCGGCGACGCCGCACGGATCGCTCCAGGCGTCCGTCGAGAAGCGCTGCCACTGGTAGTTGAAGCGGCCGTTGGGCTTGTTGAAGGAGAAGACCAGCACGACGATGTTGGGCAGGATCAGATAGCCCAGTGTGCCCAGGCCGGCGATCGTGACGAGGTGGCGGCGGAGCAGGCGCAGGGCCCTGCGCGGTGCGGACGCGCGGGCGGGCGGGCGGCTCGCGTCCGCCGCGGGGCGCGTCTCCCCCACGGGTGGGCGGGTCTCGCTGACGGCCATCAGACCAGGTCCTCCGTCCCGGATTTGCGGATGTAGACGGTGACCATCGCGAGGATGGCCGCCATGAGGATGAAGGAGAGGGCGGCGGCGGTCGGGTAGTCCAGGACCCGCAGGAACTGGGACTGGATGACGTTGCCGATCATCTTCTGGTCCGTGGAGCCGAGCAGTTCGGCGTTGATGTAGTCGCCGGCGGCGGGGATGAAGGTCAGCAGGGTGCCGGCGACGACACCGGGCATGGACAGCGGGAAGGTCACCCGGCGGAAGGTGGTGGCCGGGCGGGCGTAGAGGTCGCCGGCGGCCTCGTGCAGCCGGGGGTCGATGCGCTCCAGCGAGGTGTAGAGCGGCAGCACCATGAACGGCAGGAAGTTGTAGGTCAGCCCGCAGACCACCGCGAGCGGGGTGGCCAGCACCCGATGGCCCTCGGTGAGGCCCAGCCAGCTGGTGACGTCCAGGACGTGCAGCGAATTGAGCAGGCCGACGACCGCGCCGCCGTCCGCCAGGATCGTCTTCCAGGCCAGCGTGCGGATCAGGAAGCTGGTGAAGAACGGGGCGATGACGAGGATCATCACGAGGTTGCGCCAGCGGCCGGCCTTGAAGGCGATGAGATAGGCCAGCGGGTAGCCGAGCAGCAGGCAGAGCACCGTCGCGGTGGCCGCGTACAGCACGGACCGGACGAACTGCGGCCAGTACGTGCCGAACGCGTCCCAGTAGGTGGCGAAGTGCCAGGTGACCTTGAAGCCCTCTTCGAGGGATCCGGTCTGGAGGGAGGTGGACGCCTGGTAGACGAGCGGGGCGGCGAAGAAGACGACCAGCCACAGGATGCCGGGCAGCAGCAGCCAGTAGGGGACGAGCCGTTTGCGCGCGGGGGGCCTGCGGACCGGGAGCGGCGCGGCCTCCTCCGGTACGGGCGCGGGCGCCTCGGTGGTGCTCACGCGGCCTCCTCGTCGAGGTCCGTACCGGCGAGCGGGGACTGGGCCGCGTCGAGTCCGAAGGTGTGCGCCGGGTTCCAGTGCAGGACGACCTCGGCGCCGGGGACGAGGCGGCCGTCGCGCTCGATGTTCTGCTCGTAGACGGCGAGTTCGCCCAGGCCGTGGGCGTCGATGACGTACTGCGTGGAGACACCGATGAAACTGGCGTCCTTGATGCGTCCCGGCAGGCGGTTGTGGCCCTCGGGGACGGCGTCGGCGCGATCGGCGTGGATCAGGGCCATCTTCTCGGGCCGTACGCCGGCCAGCACCTTCCCCCCGGTACGGGCGGCCGGGGCGGCGCGGCACCGGCGCGACGGCAGCCGCAGGGTGGTGCCGCCCGCCGTGAGCAGCAGGTGTTCGCCGCCCGCCTCGGTGATCTCGGCCTCGATGAGGTTGGAGGTGCCCAGGAAGTTGGCGACGAAGGTGGTGGCGGGGTTCTCGTAGAGGTCGGCGGGGGCACCGAGCTGTTCGACCCGGCCGCCGTTCATCACGGCCACGGTGTCGGCCATCGTCATGGCCTCCTCCTGGTCGTGGGTGACGTGCACGAAGGTGATGCCGACCTCGGTCTGGATGCGTTTGAGCTCCAGCTGCATCTGGCGGCGGAGTTTGAGGTCGAGGGCGCCCAGCGGCTCGTCCAGCAGCAGCACCTGCGGCTTGTTGATCAGGGCGCGGGCGAGCGCGACGCGCTGCTGCTGGCCGCCGGAGAGCTGCTGCGGTCTGCGGCGCGCCATCGGGCCGAGCTGGACGAGGTCGAGCATCTCCTCGACCTGCTTCTTGACGGATTTGACGCCGCGGCGGCGCAGCCCGAAGGCGACGTTCTCGAAGATGTCCAGGTGCGGGAAGAGCGCATAGCTCTGGAAGACGGTGTTGACGTGGCGTTTGTAGGGCGGCAGGGCGGTGACGTCCTGGCCGCCCAGGGCGACGGTCCCGGTGGTGGGGTCCTCCAGCCCGGCGATCATCCGCAGGGTGGTGGTCTTACCGCAGCCCGAGGCGCCCAGCAGCGCGAAGAAGGAGGCCGCGGGGATGGTGAGGTCGAGCGGGTGGACGGCGGTGAAGGAGCCGTAGGTCTTGCTGATCCCCTGGAGGCGGACGTCGCCGCCGCCGCTCTGCGGGGTCGCGGTCTGGGTCATGTCTCTCGTCCCGTGTGTCGGAGGTCGGAACAGCTCATACGGGCCCGGGGCGGGGGTGGTGCTCAGGCGCCGGTGAGGTCGGAGTACTTCTGGGTGAACTCCTTGCTCTCCTTGCCGGAGAGCGCACGGAAGGAGTGGGACCTGGCGGCCATCTCCTCGTCGGGAAGGATCAGCGGGTTGTCCGCCAACGCCTTGTCGATCTTGGCGAGTTCCTCGCGTACGCCGTCGACGGGGCAGGTGTAGTTGATGTACGCCGCGAGCCGGGCCGCGTTCTTCGGCTCGTAGAAGAAGTCGATGAGCCGTTCGGCGTTCTTCTTGTGGCGCGCTCTGTTCGGCACCATCAGGTTGTCGGTGGACGTCATGTATCCGGCCTTGGGGATGGTGTAGGCGATGGCCGGGTTGTCGTGCTGGAGCTGGACGATGTCGCCGGCCCAGGCGACGCAGGCGGCGATATCGCCCTTGTCCAGGTCGTTGGTGTAGTCGTTGCCGGTGAAGCGGCGGATCTGCTTGGTGTCCACGCCCTTCTGGATCCGGGCGATGGCCGCGTCGTACTCGTCCGCGGTGACGTCCTCGGGGCGTTTGCCCATGTCCAGGAGGGTCAGCCCGACGCTGTCGCGCATTTCGGAGAGAAAGCCGACCCGGCCCTTGAGCTGCGGATCCTCCAGCAGCTGGGTGATCGACTCGACCTTCCGGCCGCCGGTCGCCTTCTTGTTGTAGGCGATGATCGCGGGGATGCCCTGCCAGGGGTAGGAGTGCGCGCGGCCCGGGTCCCAGGCGGGGCTGCGGAACTGCGCCGAGAGCTGGGCGTAGGCGTGCGGCAGGTTGGCCTGGTCCAGGGGCTGGATCCAGCCGAAGGAGATCATCCGCGCGCACATCCAGTCGGTGAGCACGATCAGATCGCGCCCGGTGTCCTGGCCGGCCGCGAGCTGGGCCTGGACCTTGCCGAAGAACTCGTCGTTGTCGTTGATGTCCTCGGTGTACTTGACCTCGATGCCGGTGCGCCGGGTGAAGGTCTCCAGCGTCGGCCGGTGTTTGCCGTCGTCGCTGACGTCCATGTACTCGGTCCAGTTGGAGAAGGTGACACGCTTCTCCGCCGCGGAGTGATCGGCCGAACCGGCGGCGTCGGTACGGCCCGCGGGCGGGATACCGCAGGCCGACAGGGCGCCGGTGCCGCCGATGACGGCCGCCGCGGCGCCGCCGGCGCGCAGCAGCGACCGCCGGGTCATGGCGAGCCGGCCGTCGGTCATGCTGCGGCGCAGCGCGGCGAGTTCGGCCGGGGACAGAGGTTCGGGCTGCTGGTGGTGCTCCATGCGCGGTGCCCTTTCAGGGTGAACCCGGCGCTCGGCCGGTGGTGACGGTGCCGCGCGGCGCTGGCCGCAGAGGGTGGGGGTGTCCCGGCGTGGCCGGGCGGCGCCCCTGAGGTCGGTCCCTGGTGGACGGTGCCGGCCGCCGGCCGTCCCGTCACGGACCGTCCCGTTGCCGAGGTCCCTTACGGGCGGTCCCCGAAGACCGTACGGTGCCAGTCCTTCCTGGCGACCGCGGTGTTGTCGTACATGACGTGCTTGATCTGGGTGTACTCCTCGAAGGAGTAGGCCGACATGTCCTTGCCGAAACCGGACGCCCGAGCGCCGCCGTGCGGCATCTCGCTGATGATCGGGATGTGGTCGTTGACCCAGACGCAGCCCGCCTTGATCTCCCGGGTGGCGCGGCCGGTGCGGTAGACGTCCCGGCTCCAGGCGGAGGCGGCGAGCCCGTAGGGGGTGTCGTTGGCGAGCGCGAGGCCCTCGTCGTCGCTGTCGAAGGGCAGCACGACCAGTACCGGGCCGAAGATCTCGGACTGCACGATCTCGCTGTCCTGGGCCGCGCCGGCGATCAGGGTGGGGCGGTAGTAGGCGCCCTTGGCGAGCGCGCCGTCCCGGTCGGCGGAGGGTGCCGCACCGCCGGTCACCACCGTCGCGTAGCTCCGCGCCCGGTCGACGAAACCGGCCACCCGGTCGCGCTGGGCGTGCGAGATCAGCGGGCCGAGGTCGGTGGCCGGATCGAACGGGTCGCCGAGCCGTACGGTCGCCATCAGGTCGGCGACGCCGCTGACGAAGGCGTCGTAGAGCGGTCGCTGCACATAGGCGCGGGTGGCGGCGGTGCAGTCCTGGCCGGTGTTGATCAGCGAACCGGCCACCGCTCCGTGGACGGCGGCCTCCAGGTCCGCGTCGTCGAAGACCACGAACGGGGCCTTGCCGCCGAGTTCGAGGTGCAGCCGCTTGACGGTGCCGGTGGCGATCTCGGCGACGCGCCTGCCGACGCCGGTCGAGCCGGTGAAGGACGTCATGGCGACGGCGGGGTGGCCGACGAGGTGTTCCCCGGCGTCCCGGCCGGCCCCGGAGACGATGTTGAGCACGCCGTCGGGCAGGCCCGCGCGCTGTGCGGCCTGGGCGAACATGAGCGAGGTCAGCGGGGTGATCTCGGCGGGCTTGAGGACGATGGTGTTGCCCGCGGCGATGGCCGGCAGCACCTTCCACGCGGCCATCTGGAGCGGGTAGTTCCAGGGCGCGATGGAGCCGATGACGCCGATGGGCTCGCGGCGGACGGACGAGGTGTGGTCGGCGCTGTACTCGCCGGTCGCCTTGCCCTCCAGGTGGCGGGCGGCACCCGCGAAGAACGCGGCGTTGTCGATCGAACCGGGCACGTCGAACTCGCTGCTGAGCTTGATCGGCTTTCCGCAGTTCAGCGACTCGGCGTAGGCGAGGTCGGCGGCGTCCTCGGCGAGTGCGGCGGCGAAGCGGTGCAGCGTGTCGGAACGCTCACCGGGCGTCGCCCCGCCCCATGCGGGGAGGGCTTGGCGCGCGGCCTCGACGGCGGCGTCCACATCCGCCGTGCCCGCCAGTTCGTAGGTGTGGACCGGCTCGCCCGTCGCCGGGTTGACAAGGGTCTGGGTGCGGCCGGAACTGCCGCTGCGGAGACCGCCCGCGATGAACTGCGCGCCCTCGGCGAATCGCTCGGTGACATCGAATCGCTGATCCATGGTGCTCTCCTCCGCCGGGCGCCAAAGCCGCGCAGCGGCACTGCCAGGCGTAGCTATTTCCGGAAACGATGGCTGATACTGACAGAGGTGCCGGACCCCAACAAGTGATTCCGTTGTTGCCTTTTGGTCACGCGACGAATTCTGCGGTTTCCGCGGTCCGCCGCCCCGACACGTTGTCAGTGCCCGCTGACAGAATCCCGGCATGATGCACGACACCACGGGGATCACGGACCGGCGCACCGCGGACGGACCGCGCTCGGTCGAGGAACTGCGTGCGGCGACCGCCGTAGGGCAGCGGATCACGTACGTCCATTTCTGGGGTCACACCCCGCGCCGCGACGGCACTCTCGGGGCGAGCCGTTTCAGCCAGTGGTGGCCCTCCCCCTTCACGGTCGACGGGGTCGAGTACGCCACCGCCGAGCACTGGATGATGGCGGGCAAGGCCCGGCTGTTCGACGACGCGGCGGCCGAGCGGCGCGCGATAGCCGCAAGCCACCCCAAGCAGGCCAAGGACGCCGGCCGGGCGGTCCGCGGCTTCGACGAGGAGGTCTGGCAGCGGCACCGCTTCGGCCTGGTGGTCGAGGGCAGCCTGCACAAGTTCGGCCGGGACGCCGCCCTGCGGGAGTACCTGCTCGGCACGGGCTCCCGGGTACTGGCGGAGGCCAGCCCGCGGGACCGCGTCTGGGGCATCGGACTGGCCGCCGACGACGAGCGCGCGGCGGACCCGGCGCGCTGGCGGGGTCTGAATCTGCTGGGCTTCGCCCTGATGGAGGCCCGGCAGCGGCTGGCCGAGGGGGAGGGAACCGACGGGGACAGCGGGGACGACACGGAGGGATAGCCCTGGGGCAGTCCGGGGCTGTCCTGGGCAGCCCCCGCGGAAGTCCGGGGGAAGCTCCGGGGAGGCCCTGAGGAGGTCCGCCGGGGTGGAGGTGCCACGGGCCAGGCGAGGCTAAGCGGATCCGGCGGCCGGCGGGCGACCGGCCGGGCGGGCGGTGCACGCCTCGGGGTGCGGCGGCGCAGGGTGCGGCGGCGCGGCTTGGTAGGTGTCGGAGTAGCCGCCGTCCCGGCCGCGGTCACCGCCGTCGCCCGGTCCACGGCCCTTGGGGCCGAGGCCGTTGACCGCGATGAGGACGATCATCAGCGCGCTGATCAGCAGTGCCACCCCGCCCAGGACGATCCCGGCCAGCGCCGTGCCGCCGTTGTCCGCCTCGCCCCGGGTCACCCTGGCCCGGCCGACGGCTCCGAGGACGACCGCCAGCGCACCGAGGAGGATGCCGAAAACGATGCTGACGCCGAGGAGCGCCCCGGTGATACCGACGATCAGCGCGGCGGTCCCGAAGCCGTTGCCCGGCCGTACCGGCAGCCAGAACGGGTGCCCCATCGCCGGATACCGGCCGAGATCGCCGGGACAGCCGGTGTCGGGACAGCCGGTGTACAGGGGGTGCGGGGAGCGAGGGCCGTACGGGGGAGAGCCGGGGTGGCCGAGCCGGTCCGGCCGCCACGGACCGGGATACAGGGGCGGCGGATACGGCGGCGCGGGGCACGGCTGCCGCGCGTACGACGGCGGAGCGTACGGTGCCACGGCGCTCGGCTGCGGGGGCTGTGGGGGCTGTAGGGGCTGCGTGGGCTGCGTGGGCTGCGTGGGCTGCGTGGGCTGCGTGGGCTGCGTGGGCTGCGTGGGCTGCGTGGGCTGCGTGGGCTGCGTGGGCTGCGAAGCGTACGAGTGCCCGTACGTCCCGGCGCACGGTACGCCCGGTAGAGCCGGCGCGGGCGGTGGCGGCGGAACGGCGTACCGCCCTGGTGCGCCGCCCGCCGAGGTCCCGGACGGCCCCGCGGGGCTCGCCCACGGATTCCCCGGCTCGGGCTCCGGCCCCTCGGCCATGGCTCGTCTTCCCTCTCGCCCGCTCCGACTGTCCTGTCATGTTAAGACCTGCGCCGGGCGCCCGCCCGGCCCCCGCATACGATGACCACACCGTTCCGCACACCGACGCACAACCCCTTGACCAGGAGGAACCGTTGTCCGATCTCGATGCCTTCATCGCGGGCCTGCCGAAGGCGGAGCTGCACGTCCACCACGTCGGATCGGCCTCGCCGCGGATCGTCTCCGAACTGGCCGCCCGGCACCCGGATTCCTCCGTCCCCACCGACCCCGAGGCGCTCGCCGACTACTTCACCTTCCGCGACTTCGCGCACTTCATCGACGTCTACCTCTCCGTCGTGGACCTCATCCGCGACGCCGAGGACGTCCGGCTGCTGACGTACGAGGTCGCCCGCGACATGGCGCGGCAGAACATCCGCTACGCCGAACTGACCGTCACCCCCTTCAGCTCGACCCGCCGCGGCATCCCCGACGCCGCGTTCGTCGAGGCCATCGAGGACGCCCGCAAATCCGCGGAGTCCGAACTGGGTGTGGTGCTGCGCTGGTGCTTCGACATCCCCGGTGAGGCCGGTCTGGAGTCCGCCGAGGAGACCGCCCGGATCGCCTGCGAACTCCAGCCCGAGGGCCTTGTCTCCTTCGGTCTCGGCGGCCCGGAGATCGGTGTGCCGCGGCCGCAGTTCAAGCCGTACTTCGACCGTGCCATCGCGCTCGGTCTGCACTCCGTACCGCACGCCGGTGAGACCACCGGCCCGGAGACCGTCTGGGACGCCCTCACCCACCTGCGGGCCGAGCGCATCGGTCACGGCACCAGCTCCGTCAGGGACCCCGAGCTGCTGGCCCATCTCGCCGAGCACCGCATCCCGTTGGAGGTCTGCCCCACCTCCAACATCGCCACCCGGGCGGTGCGCACCCTGGAGGAGCACCCCATCAGGCAGATGGTCGACGCGGGCGTACTGGTCACCGTCAACAGCGACGATCCGCCGATGTTCGGCACCGACCTCAACACCGAATACGGCGTCGCCGCCCGGCTGTTGGGCCTCGACGCCACCGGTGTGGCCGGCCTCGCCAAGAACGCCGTCACGGCCTCCTTCATGGACACACCGGCCAAGGCGCGGCTGGCGGCCGAGATCGACACCTACGCGGCGTCATGGCGCGGGTAGCGGCGGCGGGCGGCGCGCCGGCCCGGGGGACGGCGGAGGGCCGGAGCCCGGCGGGCACCCGCAAGGTGGCCGTCATCGGCCACCGCGGAGCCCCGTACGCCCACCGTGAGAACACTCTCGCCGCGCTGCGCGGAGCGCTGGAGGCAGGGGCGGACGCCGTCGAGATCGACGTCCGCCATACCCGCGACGGCATCCCGGTGCTGCTCCACGACGCGACCCTCGCCCGGCTGTGGGGGCACGACCGCCCGCTGTCGTCGCTGACGTTCGCCGAGGTCCGCGAGGTGACGGCAGGCGGCGTGCCCACCCTGCGCGAGGCGCTCGCGCTGACCGCCGGCTATCCCCGGGCCCGTGCACTGATCGATCTGCCCGATCCGGCGGCCGCGGACAGCGCCGTCACCGAGGTCCACGAGTCGGACGCCGCCGGCCGCGCGTACTACTGCGGCGGCGGCCTGGCGATGCTCGCCGTACGGGCCGCGGACCCGGACGCCGAGATCGCCTTCTCCTGGGCGCGCGCGGCGCCGCCCCGCCCGGTGCTGCTCGACCGGATCAGACCGCAGTGGCTCAACTACCACTTCGGCCTGGTGACCGAGGACCGGGTCCGCCGTGCGCACGACGGCGGTTACGCCTGCGCCGCCTGGACCGTCGACACCCCGCGCACGGCGCGCCGCCTGCTGCGCGCCGGGGTCGACGCGATCACCACCAACCGCGTCGCAGCACTACGCCCCTTGGTCACCGGCAGAACGCGCTGAGGCCGGGCGAGGACGGCAGGAGGGCGGCCGGGTGGGCGGCACGACGCCCACCCGGCCGTTCTCTGTCGGCCCCGGTCGCCCCGTTGTCCGCTGTGGCCTCTGTGGCCTCTGACTTCTGTGGCCTCGGTGGCCTCTGACTTCTGCGGCGTCGGATGCGTCGGCGTCGGATGCGTCGGCGTCGGATGCGTCGGCGTCGGATGCGTCGGCGTCGGATGCGTCGGCGTCGGATGCGTGTCGCCCGGGGCCGTCCGGCCGCCGGGCGACCCACCGGGGCTCGCCCGGCGGGTCGGGGTTCGCCCGGCCCGCCGGGAAAACTCCGCCGAACCGCCGGGGCCGGTCGCGCGGCCCGCGGCCTCGACCGGCGCGCGTCCGCGAGGCGGTACGCACCCTGACCACCGCACACCGGCCGGTCTGCCACCTCCTGGGGGTGGTCCGGGCCGCTGTCCGAGACCGCTCCGGCGCGCCCTCCGCCGCCCGGCGCCACGGGAACAGCACACCGCCGCCACACTCCCCGCCCGCCGGACAGCGTCCGGACCCGCCGCCGTGGGCCCGACGGCCTTCACCCTCGTCCCACCGGGCCCACGGGCGCTCCGTACGCGCGACGAGATTTCCGCATGCGCGACGAGGTTTCCGTACGCGCGACGAGATTTCCGTACGCGCCTCGTTGTACGGCTCCGCCAGGGCCGCTTCCGGCCCAGGCGCGCGTCCGGTTCCCGGATCGTCCCGGCCGGCGGATCCCCGCCTCCCGACAGCGACCGCCACCCTCGTCCAGGCCGCCGCAAGCCCGCGCGTCGCGACCCCAGGGCACCGGAAGCACGCCCCTTGGAACCCCAACACCCATACCCACCAGGGAAGTTGACGTCCGATTCCGCCACAGTGCGCTCCTCCGGCCGTCACCGGGGATGCGCTCGCCCACGACGACATCGACCCGACCGACTCCCCGGAGCCGTCGCCGGTCATCCGCCGTACCGCCGCCCGGCCCCCTAGCCCACCGGCATCCCCTCAGCACCCGGCAGTGCTGGTCAGCGCTCGCCACTGCCCATCGGCTCCCCGGCCCTCCCCGCGCCCGCCGGGGCCCCCGCAGATGAGTCCACCGTGGCCGCCCCGGCGACGGCCGCGCCGTGCGCCGCCCCCCGTACGGTCGCCGGGGTTCCGCAGTCCGCCCGGCGCAGCCGTCCACGCACCCACAGAGTGAAGTGCCCACCGAAGGAAGGGGATGACGATGACCAGCGAGGTGGCGGAGCCCGGGGTGGAGCCACGGGCGGCGGCCGCCAGCGCTGGAGGAAGCCGTGCGGCCCGGAACAACCGTCCAGGGCACCCGGCCGGAGCCGTCCCGGGCGCTCCGGAAGAGCGCGGACCTGCCGCCCGTACGGCCCCGTGGGCGGCCGCCGCGGCCCCGACGGCCGCCCGCACCGCGACCGGGTCCGCGACCTCCCGCTCGTCGGTGTCCGCCACGGCCCGCCGGACCCGCTCCGGCTCCCGTGGCCGAAGTCCCCTCAGGACCGGCACGTACACCGCCGTACCCGGCACGTCGTCAAGACCGCGTCCGCCGCCTCGTGCCACACGGGGCAGCCCCTCGGCCCCGGCCCCGGCACCCCTACAGCCCCACGATCGCGTTCCACTCCTTCGCGAAGGCGACCCGCTCCTTGGCGGTGATGTCCCGGGCGATGGCCAGGCGCTCGCGCATCGCGCCGTCGGGGAAGATCAGCGGATCCTCGGCGAGCGCGGCGCGTTCCTTGTCCTTGGCGGAGGCCAGGATCTCGCGGGCGGCCGGAACGGGGCAGACGTAGTTGACCCAGGCCGCCAGAGCGGCGGCGACCTCCGGCTGGTAGTAGTAGTCGATCAGTCGCTCGGCATCGCGCTTGTGGTCCGCGAGGTTCGGGATCATCAGGCTCTCCGCCCACAGCTCGGCGCCCTCCTGCGGCACCACGAACTCGATGTCCGGGTTGTCCGCCTGAAGCTGGATCACATCGCCGGAGTACGCCTGCGCGGCGAGCACATCGCCCGAGTCCAGGTCCTTGATGTAGTCGTTGCCGGTGAACCGCCGGATGTGGCCCTTGCGGACGAGTCCGCGTATCCGGTCGGTCATCCGGTGGAAGTCGTCGGCCGTCCAGCGGGTGATGTCCACACCGTCGCCCTGCAAGAGCATCGCGAACGATTCGTCGAGGCCGGACAGCAGGGTGACCCGGCCGCGCAGATCGTCCTTCCACAGGTCGGCGGTGTGCCGGATCTCCCTGCCGAGCTTCCTGCGGTTGTAGGCGATACCGGTGATCCCCGACTGCCAGGGGACGGAGTGGGTGCGACCCGGGTCGAAGTGCGGGGACCGCAGCAGCGGATCCAGGTGCCGGGCGACGTGCGGCTGGGCCGCGCGGTCCATCTCCTGGACCCAGCCGAGCCGGACGAACCTGGCGCACATCCAGTCGCTGATGACGATCAGATCGCGGCCGGTGCGTGTGTGGTTCATCAGCGCGGGGCTGATCTTCCCGAAGAACTCGTCGTTGTCGTTGATCTCCTCGGTGTAGGTGACGGAGATCCCGGTGCGCCGCCGGAACGTGTCCAGGGTGGGCCGGCGCTGCTTGTCGTGGTCGTCGACGTCGATGTAGAGGGGCCAGTTGGCGAAGACGAGGCTCCGGTCCTGCGCCGAGCGGTCGCGCGTTCCGCGGTCCGCCGCCTTCACGTACGCCGGCGGCACCCCGCATCCGGTCAGGGCGGCCAGCGTCCCGGTCGCACCGATTCCACCCATGCCTCTTAGCAGCGAACGCCGCGAAAGATCAGCCATGGCGAGCACTCTCACGCCCGCGGGCGGAGGCGGCAAGAGACAGATCGTCAACTGCCGGGCCTCCGCCCGCGACGGTGTGTCGAGCGGCCCGTGCCGCGCGACGGTGTGGGTCCGCGGCTCAGCCGCCCAGCGAGGTCATCACGTGCTTGATGCGCGTGTAGTCGTCGAAGCCGTAGGCCGAAAGGTCCTTGCCGTAACCGGACTTCTTGAATCCGCCGTGCGGCATCTCGGCGACCAGCGGGATGTGGGTGTTGATCCACACGCAGCCGAAGTCGAGGCTCTTGGACATCCGCATCGCGCGCGCGTGGTCCTTGGTCCACACCGAGGACGCCAGGGCGTACTCGACGCCGTTGGCCCACTCCAGCGCCTGCTCCTCGTCCCGGAACGACTGGACGGTGATGACCGGGCCGAAGACCTCCTGCTGGATGATCTCGTCGTCCTGCTTGAGGCCCGAGACGACGGTCGGGGCGAAGAAGTACCCCTTGTCGCCGACCTGCTGGCCGCCGGCCTCGATCTTGGCGTGCGCGGGCAGCCGCTCGATGAAGCCCTTGACCTGCGCCAGCTGGTTGGCGTTGTTGAGCGGCCCGAACAGCACGTCCTCGTCGTCGGCCGCACCGGTCTTGGTGTCCGCGGCGGCCTTGGCCAGCGCGGTGACGAACTCGTCGTGGATGGACTCGTGGACGAGCACCCGGGTGGCGGCCGTGCAGTCCTGACCTGCGTTGAAGTAACCGGCGACCGAGATCTCCTCGACGGCCTTGGCGATGTCGGTGTCCTCGAAGACCACGACCGGCGCCTTGCCGCCCAGCTCCAGGTGGACCCGCTTGAGGTCCTTGGCCGCGGACTCGGCGACCTGCATGCCCGCGCGCACCGAGCCGGTGATCGAGGCCATCGCCGGGACCTTGTGCTCGACCATCAGGCGGCCGGTCTCGCGGTCACCGCAGATGACGTTGAACACGCCGCGGGAGTGGCCCAGTTCGTCCAGCACGCCGCCGATGATCTCGCCGATCAGCACCGTCGAGGCGGGGGTGGTGTCGGACGGCTTGATGACGACGGTGTTGCCCGCGGCCAGCGCCGGCGCGAACTTCCACACGGCCATCATCATCGGGTAGTTCCACGGCGCGACTTGCGCGCAGACGCCGATCGGCTCGCGGCGGATGATGGAGGTGAAGCCGTCCATGTACTCGCCGGCCGCGCGGCCCTCCAGCATCCGGGCGGCACCCGCGAAGAAGCGGATCTGGTCCACCATCGGCGGGATTTCCTCGGAACGGACGAGCGCGAGCGGCTTGCCGCAGTTCTCGGACTCGGCCGCGATCAGCTCCTCGGCGCGCTCCTCGAAACGGTCGGCGATCTTGAGCAGGACCTTCTGGCGCTCGGCCGGGATCAGGTCGCGCCAGGCGGGAAAGGCTGCCTCGGCGGCGGCCATCGCCGCGTCCACGTCCGCGGCGGCCGAAAGGGGGGCGGTGGCGTACGCGTCACCCGTCGCCGGGTTGACCACCTCCGTGGTCCGTCCGTCGGCGGCGTCCCGGAACTCCCCGTCGATGTAGTTGCGCAGACGACGCAGTGCGGTGGTCACTGTGCGCCCCCTTCATTCAGATGTCGTGTGGTGGAAACGCCCACCCTAGCCATGGAGGCCACGCTTTCGACATACCCGCCACCCATGAACAACGGAATCAGTTAAATTTTCATCTTGACACAACTGATTTCATCGATTTGGCCTTGCGAGACGGACGAGGCTCATGCAGAGTGAGGGCTGTGGCCACTCGTGACAGAAACGGCACTCCGTCGATCGACTCCGTCTCCCTGGCGATCATCGAGCAGCTCCAGGAGGACGGGCGCCGTCCGTACGCCGCGATCGGCAAGGCCGTCGGCCTGTCCGAGGCGGCAGTACGCCAACGCGTACAGAAACTGCTCGACCAAGGCGTGATGCAGATCGTCGCGGTCACCGACCCCCTCACGGTCGGCTTCCGACGGCAGGCGATGGTCGGCATCAACGTCGAGGGCGACCTCGACCCCGTGGCCGACGCCCTGACGACCATGGAAGAGGTCGAGTACGTCGTCATGACCGCGGGCTCCTTCGATCTCCTCATCGAGATCGTCTGCGAGGACGACGACCACCTGCTGGAAATGATCAACAAGCGGATCCGCACGCTGCCCGGCGTCCGGACCACCGAGAGCTTCGTTTACCTCAAGCTCCGGAAGCAGACCTACACCTGGGGAACGAGATAGCAATGAGCGCCGACCTCTCCAAGACGGCGTACGACCACCTGTGGATGCACTTCACCCGCATGTCGTCGTACGAGAACGCCCCCGTGCCGACCATCGTGCGCGGCGAGGGCACCAACATCTACGACGACAAGGGCAAGCGCTACATCGACGGCCTGGCCGGCCTCTTCGTGGTCAACGCCGGCCACGGCCGGGTGGAGCTCGCCGAGACCGCCTTCAAGCAGGCCCAGGAGCTGGCCTTCTTCCCCGTGTGGTCCTACGCCCACCCCAAGGCGGTCGAGCTCGCCGAGCGCCTGGCCGACTACGCCCCCGGCGACCTCAACAAGGTCTTCTTCACCACCGGCGGCGGTGAAGCCGTCGAGACCGCCTGGAAGCTGGCCAAGCAGTACTTCAAGCTCACCGGCAAGCCCACCAAGCACAAGGTGATATCCCGCGCGGTGGCCTACCACGGCACCCCCCAGGGCGCCCTGTCCATCACCGGCCTGCCGGCCCTCAAGGCCCCGTTCGAGCCGCTGGTCCCCGGCGCGCACAAGGTGCCGAACACCAACATCTACCGCGCCCCGATCTTCGGTGACGACCCGGAGGCGTTCGGCCGCTGGTGCGCCGACCAGATCGAGCAGCAGATCCTCTTCGAGGGCCCGGAGACCGTCGCCGCGGTCTTCCTGGAGCCGGTACAGAACGCCGGCGGCTGCTTCCCGCCGCCGCCTGGCTACTTCCAGCGGGTTCGCGAGATCTGCGACCAGTACGACGTGCTGCTCGTCTCCGACGAGGTCATCTGCGCCTTCGGCCGCCTCGGCACGATGTTCGCCTGCGACAAGTTCGACTACGTCCCGGACATGATCACCTGCGCCAAGGGCATGACCTCGGGCTACTCCCCCATCGGTGCCTGCATCATTTCCGACCGCCTCGCCGAGCCGTTCTACAAGGGCGACAACACCTTCCTGCACGGCTACACCTTCGGCGGCCACCCGGTCTCCGCGGCCGTCGGTATCGCCAACCTCGACATCTTCGAGCGCGAGGGCCTGAACAAGCACGTCCTCGACAACGAGGGCGCGTTCCTCGGCACCCTCCAGAAGCTGCACGACCTGCCGATCGTCGGCGACGTCCGCGGCAACGGCTTCTTCTACGGCATCGAGCTCGTGAAGGACAAGGCCACCAAGGAGTCCTTCAACGACGAGGAAACCGAGCGCGTCCTGTACGGCTTCCTCTCCAAGGCCCTGTACGACAACGGTCTCTACTGCCGCGCCGACGACCGTGGCGACCCGGTGATCCAGCTCGCCCCGCCGCTGATCGCCGACCAGCCGGTCTTCGACGAGATCGAGCAGATCCTGCGCTCCGTCCTCACCGAGGCGTGGACCAAGCTCTGACCTCCAGGACGTCCGCGACGCCCAGGACACCTGCCGGAGCATCCTTCGCATCACCTCCCGCTCCGGTAGTACACAACTGAATATCCAACGGCTCAGATTCACCCAGTTACAGCCGTACGGGTGAATCTGGGCCGTTGTGCGTGCCGGGCAGCGAATGCCGGGGGCTGCCAGTCCTTACCGTGCCAGTGACCGATACCCTCCATGGTCGTTCACCCGGTCGGGGGAACGGACGCGAACAAGCACGAGGTGCGCAGATGGTGGCCCCGCCTGACAACGACGTTCTCTGGGCCCGCGGCCTGCACCACATGCACGGCGGCACCGCCGCCCTCGCCGGAGTCTCCGTCGGCGTCCGCGAGGGCGAGATCCTTGCCGTCACCGGTCCTCGCGGCAGTGGCAAGACCACCCTCCTCCGGTGTCTCTCCGGTCAACTCGTCCCGACCGAGGGCGAAGTCTGGTTCAACAGCGCCCCCGTCCACACCCTCTCCTCCCCCAGCCGCGAGCGGCTGCGTCTTGACCGGTTCGGCTGGATCGACACCGAACCGCATCTGGTCCCCGAACTCACCGCCTGGGAGAACGCCGCCCTCCCGCTCCTGCTGCGTGGCGTCGGCCACCGCTCCGCCAAGCACACCGCCATCGAATGGCTGGACCGCCTCGACGTCGGCATGTGCGCCCGCCGCCGCCCCGCGCGGCTCGACCAGTCGCAGCGGCAGCGCACCGCCATCGCCCGCGCCCTCGCGACCACCCCCCAGGTGCTCTTCGCCGACGAACCGACCGCCCCACTGCACCGCGCCGACGGCACGCAGGTGCTGCGCACCCTCACCACCGCGGCCCGCTCCCACCAGATCACCGTCGTCCTGGCGACCCACGACCCCGACATCGCCGCGCTCGCCGACCGGACCATCGAGCTGCTCGACGGCCGTCACTCGGACGCCACCCCCGCCAGCGGCGCCCCCGACACGGAAAGCAGGGCAGCGTGCTCGCTCTCCGTCTAGCCCGCGGCTCTCACCCCCTCGTTCTGCTGCGCCGCCTCTTCGTCGCCGCCGCCTCGGCCGGTACCGGGTTCCTCCTGCTGTCCACCCTCGGCCACGCCGTCGGCCACCCGTCGCCGGCCGGCGATTCGCTGGTGCGCCTGCTGTGGTGCACCGCCCCGCTAGCCGCCACCGCGCAGTTGGCGGTGTCCGTGGCCCGCACCGATCCCGCCGCCCGCCTCCAACAGGGCATGGCCGCCGCCGGGTTGGGCCCCGTCCGGCTCACCGTGCTCGCCGCGGCCTCCACCGCGCTGTCCTGTGCACTGGGCGTCCTCCTCTCCCTGCTCGTCTTCCTCCGGCTCCGCGGTGACCTCGGCGGCGTCTCCTCCGGCGGTGCCTCCTCCGACCTGCTCGGCGCCGGCCATCCGGTGCCACTGCTCGGCGCTCTGCTGCTCCTGTCCGCCGTACCGCTGACCGCCGCCACCGCGACCGCCGTGTCCCTGCGCCCGCGCCCCGAGGCCGCCGCCACCCCCGAGGCCGAGGCCCACGCGAAGCCGGCCGTGCCGTCCGGCCTGCCGTGGGGCATCGCCATGACGGCGGCGGGCCTCGCGATCGAGGCGTACACCAGCCGCGGCGCCGGCACCCCCGGCGGACTGCTCCCCCTGGCCGGCCGGCTGACCGAGAGCCCTCCTGGTGTGCTGGCCGGCTGGTCGCTGTCGGCCTTCGGCCTCGTCCTGGCCGGCCCCGGCCTGGTTCATCTGTGCGGTTGGCTCCTCTGCGCGGGCCGGCCGGGAGCTCTGCGGCTGCTGTCCGGCCGGCTGCTCCAGCGGGACGCGCACCGCCTCGGCCGCCCGCTCGGCGTCCTGTGCGCGGTCGTCTCCGGCTCCTACGCGGCGGTGAACGTGTACGAAGCCTCGCCCACTCGCCACTTCGGGCCGCTCACCGCCATCGGCGCGGCGATCGTCCTCGCCTGTGTCACCGCCAGCGCGCTGGCCGCCGTACTGGAGTCCCGATCGGCTCGCACCCACACCACGGCCGCTCTGCGACGGCTCGGCGCCCGCGCCTCCGCCCTCCGTCACACCGCGGCCCTTCGCGCCATGGCACTGCTGATCGTGCTGGCTCCCCTGACCTGGGTCGTCGCGGAAATGGCCACCCTCCCTCTGGTGCCCTGAGAGGGACCAGGGAGCCGGCGCGCTGGCCGGCGGTGATGCCGCAGCGGACCACCATCGCGACGGGTGCGTCGGCGACGGCACGGACCTACAGGGCAGCGCATCGCCGCCCCACGGGCTTGCGTGACGCGCCTTGCGGTGTTTCACCGCTCAGCGGGCCAGAGCGGTGACTTCCACCTCTATTCGCCAGTCCGGCCGGGCCAGCGAGGACACTTCCAGCAGGGTGTCTGCGGGATAGGGCTCGGACAGGAACTCCCCGCGCAGCGTGATGACATGGCCGAGGTCGGCGGCCATGTCCGTGACGAAGATGCCCACCTTCACCACATCGACGAACGAGGCACCCGCTGCGGCGAGGACCCGCTGGACATTCGCGAACGCCTGCCGCCCCTGCGTCAGAAAATCGTCCGAGACGGTCCGCCCCCGATCGTCGATCCCCGCCTGCCCCGAGACATGGATCAGTCCGCCCGCCCTGATCGCCTGAGAGATCTTGTACGGCTCGTACCAGTCCGGTGTGGTCGCGATCCGCTGGATCGCCCGCGCACCCCGTTCCCCCATAACGCCGCTCATCAGCATGACTCCCCCGTTCCTCTGCTGCACACAGTCACTTGCATGCACATACATAAGTTGCCAGTGCATGTACGCTGCTGTCAAGAGCCCAGCCGGAAAAGGCGGAAGAGAGCAGAAGGCGATGGACGCGGAGCACTGGGACCGGTTCGGAACGCTGCACACACGCGTCGAACAGGAGCTGGCGAAGGCCCTCCAGCAGCACCACAGCATCGGACTGTCGGAGTACCGCGCGCTGGCCCGGCTGGCCGAGGCGGACGACGGTGAGCTGCGTATGCAGGAGCTCGCCGATCTCGTCGGCCTGAACCAGAGCTCCGTGAGCCGCCTGGCCTCCCGCCTGGAATCGTCCGGCCTCACGCGCCGGGACCTGTGCCCGAAAGACCGACGCGGCGTCTACAGCGTGATCACCGACGAGGGCCGGGAGGTGCAGAGCAAGGCGCGCCCGACCTACGACGGCGCCCTGCGCGCCGCACTGGACGCCGCGGCCGAGGACGGGCATCTCGGGCCACTGGTGGAGTCGCTGCGCGCCTAACATGGCGGGCGTGCAGCCGACTTCAGAGCCCTCAGCGCCCCGCCGGGACCACGACCGCGAGATCGACTCCCTGGAGGAATTCGACCGGGCAGCCGTCTCGGGCGGTCTCGCCGGACGCCGCATCCGGTCGGTCGATCTGACGGACCGGACCTTCGCACTGCTCGGCACGGACACCGCCGATTCCGTCTTTCTCGGCTGCGCGATGGAGGCCGACGCCGCCGCGAAGGTGCGCGCCGGGGGCGCCTTGGTCTTCCCTCCCATACCGGGCCTGCCGTTCGACCCGTACCGCAGCAGCCTGTACCGACCCGACGAACTCTTCGAGGGCCTGGCCGACGCCGGTTACGAAGCGACGCCGGACGCCCGCGCGTTCCACTGGTACCAGGAGACGCGGGCGAACGGCGAGGTCTTCGCCTCGATGCTGCGGAGCATCCATGACGACGCCGTCTCGGACGCCCTGGACGAGCATCTCGCCGGCGCCCAGGTGGTGGGCATCATGGGCGGGCACGCACTGGAGCGTGGCTCGGCGGCCTATGCAGGCGCGGCACGGCTCGGCCGCAGCCTCGCACGCACCGGCCTGACCGTCGCCACCGGCGGCGGGCCCGGAGCGATGGAAGCAGCGAACCTCGGGGCGTACGCGGCACCCTTCGAGGACACCATGCTCGACTCGGCGCTCGAACTCCTCGCCAAGGCATCGCACTTCACCCCCTCCGTCACGGACTGGTCACGTGCCGCCTTCGACGTGCGCCGCAGCTGGCCGGGCGGTGGCGCGTCGGTCGGCATCCCCACCTGGTTCTACGGCCATGAACCGCCGAACGCCTTCGCGACCCAAATCGCGAAGTACTTCGTCAACGCGGTGCGCGAGGACGGCCTGCTGGCCCGCTCCCATGCCGGCGTGGTGTTCCTGCCGGGCGCCGCCGGGACCGTGCAGGAGATCTTCGACAACGCGACTGCGAACTACTACCGGTCGTCGGGCGAGCCGGCCCCGATGGTGCTGGTCAACCGAGAGCACTGGACCGAGAGGCTGCCCACCTGGCCGCTGCTCCGGTCGCTCGCGGCGGGCCGTCCCATGGCGGACCGGATCGCCCTGGTCGACTCGGTGACGGACGTACCGGAGGCACTGGCCCGTCTCACCGCCGAACCCTGACCGGTCCGGTGCCCGCCCGTGGCTCCGCCGCCCCGATCCGGCGCCCGGCCGAAAGATCCGGTTACCCATTTGCCCACCCGAGGCAACTCCCGTCCCGAAATGCGCGTCTGCCAGTTCAGGTAATGCACAGGTAAATCCAGGCAGTGCGTGAACGGAGTTCTTGGTGATCATCGGCCTTCTGACAGCCGTGGCGGCATCCGTCTGCTACGGCACGGGTTCGGTCCTCCAGGCGGTGGGATCGCGCAAATCCGCCCGCCGGGAGGCGGCCGCCGCCTCCACCACCGAGGTCACCCAGCACGGTGGTCCCAGCCTCTCGTCCACCGCCAAGGCGGCCGTGACCTGGGAGTTCATGGTCGGCACCATACTGGACTTCATAGGCTTCGGGCTCGGCGCGCTGGCTGCCAGGCTGCTGCCGCTGTTCCTCTCCCAGACGGTGATCAGCGCCAACCTCGTGATCACGGCCGTGCTGAGCATCAAGCTCCTCGGCATCCGGCTCACCCGGCCCGAGTGGACCTCCATCGCCGTGGTCTGTTCGGCGCTGGTGCTGCTGGCCACGGCAGCGGGACCGGAGGGCGGCGGTAACACGCCGATCACCACGCACTGGTGGCTGCTGGCCGCTTCCGTCCTGCTCATCGGCGGCGGCATCCTGATCGTGCGGCTGCTCGGCGGCCGGGCCGCGATTCTCGCCGGTCTCCTCTCCGGTCTGGGCTTCGGTGCGCTCGGCGTCGGCGTACGGGTGCTGAACGGTGTGGATCCGTTCCATCTCTCCTCCTTCCTCGGCGACCCTGCGCTGTACGCGATCCTCGTCGCCGGCATCGGCGGGATGTACCTGCACACCGTCGCTCTCCAGATCGGTTCGGTGAACGGCGCCACGGCGGCGCTGGTGGTGGGTGAGACCGTGGTCCCGGGCATTCTCGGGGTGCTCTGGCTGGGCGATGCCTCCCGTCCGGGCTTCGCCTGGGTCGCCATCCTCGGTTTTTTGGTGGCCGTGGCCGGGGCCGTCGCGGTCGCCTGGTTCGGCGCCCCCGAGCCGGAGTACGGCTCGGTCACCGCGGGCGATGCGGAGCGGGACGCCGCCACGGCAGCGGAAGACGGCCCGGCGCCGGGCAACGGATCGGCACATCCGCCGACGGACCGGGACGGGGCTGCCGAGTCACCCGCTCGTTCTCTGTCCAGCAACCGCGCCAGTTCCTCGTAGGAGCCGGTTCTTTGTAGGAGCCGGTTCCTCGCAGGAGCGGTCGCAGTCCCCTTCCGCTCTGTCCCGGGCTCGTCCCTTCTCCCCCATCGCGCGGACGGCACCCGGGTCCTGGAGCATGTCGATGAGCCGGTCCGCGACCGCACGCGGGCTGTGCCCATCGACCGGATGGCCGGTCTCGCCGTTGCGTACCGCGCCGGGCGCGCCGCCGGAGTCGTCGACGAGCACCGGCGATGCGGCGGCCTCGGCATCCCGGAAGACGATGCCCAGCCCGTCGGTCTCCACGCCGCGTCGCCGGGTTCGGCAGGGCATGGCGAAGACGTCGGCTGGGGAACGGATCGACGGCAGGCCGCCTTGCGGCTGACCCCGCAAAGACCACCTCCGGCCCCTCCTTCCCGCTGAGGCGAGCTGCCTCACCCTCCGTTCGCAGGGGCCAGCGCCGACGAGCCGCAGCACGGCATCCAGCACGCCGCGGCGTATCCGCGGCATTGCGCGTATCGGCGTATCAGGCCCCTTGCGCTGCACCAGCCGGAGCCGCGCAAGGCATCATCGCCGTCCGGCCAGATCATCAGACCCGCATACGGGACACGGATCAAGCCCCGGCTCGAACAGGGTGGCGTCGGCCCCGGGGAGCGAGCCGGGACTGTGCGGTGCGCGGCTATGGGACCGAGCCCAGCCGTGATGGGGGCACTGTGCTCACGCCCAGGTGGGTCACCACATCCGTCCACGCACCGATCCGGCACGGTAGCGAGCGAGCCGCAAGAACGCGTGCCGACCAGACCTCGTACCTGCCGTGACTTTGCCATGGCCTGTCGCCACCACCCCTTCCATGCCTGTTCACCGGCGCAAGCACCCTGCCATCAGGCCGAGCTGCGGCGTAGCGCCGAACCACACGTTGTCGCAGTCGTATCGCCGGGCTACGGCCACACCACAGGCCCCGGTGCGGGAGACGGGACGGGACGGGGAGCAACGACGTGATCGGCGCTTGGAAATCGGGGTGAGGCCGTACGGCCGAGGACCCGGTGTGCTTGCTGACTGGGGATGATGGATTCGGCCGCTGGTGAACGTTGATCCTCCGGCAGGACTTTCCCGCATATCTTCCGGGCATGGTTGAACATCGCTCGGTCGACGTGGGAGGGGTCCGGCTGGCCTATGAGGTGTCGGGTCCGTCGGATGCTCCGCCACTTGTCCTGTTGCACGCGCTGGGCGAAGACGCCACCGACTGGGAGACGGTGGCGCCCGTCCTGGCCCGTAGCCGACGGGTCTACGCCCTCGATCTTCGCGGTCACGGCCGAAGCGACTGGCCGGGGGACTACTCGCTCGAACTCATGCGGGGCGACGTGCTCCGATTTCTGGACGTGCTGGGACTTGACCAGGTGGACGTGATCGGGCATTCCATGGGCGGGGTCGTGGCCTACCTGCTTTCGGAGGACCATCCGCAGCGGGTGCGCCGGCTCATCCTGGAGGACGTTCCCATCCCGCATCCCCGGGAGGGGACTACCCCGACCAGGCCGGACGGCGACCTGACCTTCGACTGGGCGATGGTGCTGGCCATCAGGAGGCAGATCGACGTGCCCGATCCCAGGTGGCTGGAGCGGCTCAGCAAGATCACGGCAGAGACCCTCGTGTTGGCCGGCGGCCCACGCAGCCACGTGCCCCAGGACGGTGTCGCCGAAATGGCCCGTCGCATCCCCGGCGGTCGAGTGGCCACCGTCCCCGTCGGACACCTGATCCACCGCGCAGCGCCGGAGACGTTCACGGAGGCGGTTTCGGCGTTCCTGCTGGCGAGGGAGGACAGCCGCCCTGCCCTGTGACGTTGAGGGCGCAGCCACAGACCATGACGGGGACGGGGCCGCACAGGTTCTTCGAGGGTGACCAAGAGGCGGTCCCGTGCGGCCTTGTCCCGTCCCGTCTTCACCGGCATCTGTGTAGGCGGCCAGGAGGTGCCTCGGCAGTGGGTTCGGTGTCGACGAGGCCGCCGCGCCCGGACCGAGCGGGTGGGCCAGGACGTTCTCAACGAAGGAAGCAGGGGCATTGAGCGCGAAGGGAAGTGTGGCAGCCGAGCCCGTAAGCGTCGCCCCGGCAAGCCAGGGCACTGCGCTGCCGCGCCCGAATACCGCGATATCGCTCCCCCGGCCCTTCTCCCACAGTGGGCGGCGCGTGAGGGCGGCCGCCGCCCCGGCCAAGTTGAGGAGGAAGACGCCGACCATCCGCCAACGGGTGTCCGTCAGCGGTCCGTCGCCCAAGAGCGCGTGCGGCAGTCCGAACGCCGCGATGCCCGGCAGATAGGGGTCGTAGTCCACCACCGCGGAGGGACTGGGAACGTACGCGCTGTCCTCGTGCAACAACAGGTCGGCCGAGCGTTCGACCACCGCGATCTCCAGCTGCGCCCTGTCGGCCAGCGCGAGGACGAGCAACGGCAGCACTACCGCACCCGCTACGGCCACCGCACGGGCCAGGTGTGGCCACCCTGTGGCACGAAGCCGGCGCCGGTCCCGCCACCCGCCTCGCCACAGCCTTCGTTCATGGCCCCGCCCCGGGCCCCGGCGGCGCAAAGCCGCCACCGCCACCGCCGCGCAGCTGTATCCGACCACTGCGATCAGTCCCCATATCCGGTGCGGGGCGAGCGCCGATACGAGTCCCAGGCCGAGCGCGACGCTCGCATACCCACCCCGCCCCGGCACCTCGTGCCGCCGCACCGGACTCGCGCGGCGCACACCACGCGATTCGAGCGCGGCGACTTCGGATCTGCTCAACTCCACTTCGTGGACCGTCTGTTGATTGTTCATGAGACTCCCGCCCTCGCCTTGATCACGAGGCTATGAAAGGCGCCGCCGCAGAGCGTCAACCGAGCAACCGAACCTCGGTGTCAACCCGTGGCATGACGCTCGCCGGAAGGATCAACCCGTGCGGCGACGCTGCTGTAGCCACGGAGCCGAAGAATGACGGCATGAGCACATCTCTCCAGCCGCGGCTGCGCGCGTGGGTCGCGGCACCCGCGTATCCCTGGGTCACCGGCGGCGCGCTGACCGCGTTCGCGGCCGTGGAGCTGGCGGTCATGCCGCGGCATCCACCGGTGATCGCGCTCGGCGTGCTCGTGTCCGCGGTTGCGCTGCTGTGGCGCCGCGCGCATCCGGCCGTCGCGATCGTGTCAGCAGTGGCGGTCCTCGTGAGCTTCGCGGCCGGAGCCGATCTGTACATCGCGGCGGCCGCGAGCGGACTGATCAGTTGCTACACGCTCGGGCGCCATCGTGTGCTGCATCCCGGTGTCCTCGTCGCCGGTGGCTCCGCCCTCGCCCTCGCCGTCAACCTGTGGCACATCTCGACGTGGGGACAGAACACCTGCTCCCCCGGCCTGTTCGCCGAGTGGTTCGTGCTGAGCCTGGCGACCCTGGCCGGGGTGTCGATGGGTGATGCCGTACGCACCCGCGAGGAGACTCGGCGCGAGCGGGCGGACGCCCAGGTCCGGCTGATCGCGATGGAGCGGCGGCAGGCCGCCGAGGCCGAACGGGCGGCAATCGTAAGCGAATTGCACGACATCGTGGCGCACTCCGTTTCGGTGATCGCGGTCCAGGCGGAGAGCGCCACCTACACCACACCGGGTCTCTCACCGCAGGCCCGCGAGGGCTTTCAGCGGATCGCCGCCTCCGCCCGCTCCACGATGGCGGAGCTGCGGCGGCTGCTGAGCGTGCCGCGGGCCGACGCCGACGACAAGGCCGGTACGGCTCCGCAGCCGACCCTCGACGCGCTGGACGACCTCATAACGCAGCACCGCTCGGCGGGCGGTGAGGTCGAGCTGCGCTTCAGCGGTGAACGGGTCGCGCTGCCCACCGCCTGGGAGCTGTCCGCGTATCGCATCGTGCAGGAGGGGCTGACCAACGTGCGTCGGCACGCCTCAGGGGCTCGTACGGTGGTGGAGATCGGCTACCGGTCCGACCGGCTGGCGGTGCGGATCGCGGACGACGGACCGGGCCCGCTGGGCGTGGTCCACCCCGGCCATGGCCTGGTCGGCATGCAGGAGCGGGCGGTGCTGCTCGGCGGGCAACTGACCGCCGGCCCCGGCCCCGACGGCGGCTTTCTCATAGAAGCGGAAATCCCTTGGTGATCAGAGCAATCGTCGCCGACGACCAGGCGGTCGTCCGCACCGGATTCGTCAACCTCCTGGGCACTCAGGACGACATCGAGGTGGTGGGCGAGGCGGCGGACGGCGTCCAGGCGGTCCGTATCGCCGCAGCTCAGCGCCCCGACCTGGCGCTGCTGGACATCCGCATGCCGCACAAGAACGGCATCGAGGCCGCCCGCGAGATCACCAGAGCGTCCGACGGCGCCACCAAGGCGCTGATGCTGACGACGTTCGGCCTCGACGAGTATGTGTACGACGCGCTGGCGGCAGGGGCCAGCGGGTTCCTCCTCAAGGACGCGACGTTTCCCGAACTCCTCCATGCCGTAAGGGTCGTGGCCGAGGGCAATGCCCTGCTCGCCCCCGAGCTGACCAAGCGGCTGATCGCGGCGTACGTCGAGGAACGCTCGGCGCCAGCTCCGGTCCGTACGGTCGAGGAGCTCACCGGTCGCGAGGTGGAAGTGCTCGTCCTGATCGCCCAGGGACTGTCCAACGCCGAGATCGCCGCTCGCCTGACGATCACCGACCACACTGTCAAGACACATATCAACCGGCTCTTCACGAAGATGGGCCTCCGCGACCGCGCCCAGGCGGTGATCCTCGCCTATGAGCTGGGTCTGGTCATCCCGCAAGGCCGACGGCCGACTTCCCTCCCCCGCTTACCGGAGTGACCGACCAGTCAGGAGCGGCTCATGCCACCGATGCGACACTTCCTGCGATCATCCCGCCGCAGCCTCCAGCACCACGACATCCTGCGCCGCGAAGGCAATGCCCACCTTCTCTCCGGTCTCCGGCGCGTCCGGCAGTGCGCAGGCCGCCTCCACCTGTGGTCCGCCGGCCGGCTGGAGCAGCAGGGCGACATGGGTGCCACGGAACGTCCGGGCCGTGACCGTACAGGGCAGCCCCTCGGGCGTGGGCAGCAGGCGGACGCCGGCCGG
Organism: Streptomyces sp. x-80; assembly: GCF_046549095.1. Lineage (NCBI taxonomy): Bacteria > Bacillati > Actinomycetota > Actinomycetes > Kitasatosporales > Streptomycetaceae > Streptomyces > Streptomyces sp. x-80. The sequence continues at coordinate 242,418 of NZ_JAJPWM010000011.1, read as the reverse complement.
ACGTACAAGCAGGCGGCACGGCCCGTCCGGAGTGCCGTCCGGCACCGGCAGCTTGCCCCAGGGGGTGACGGCGGCATCCCCTTGCACAGTCGCCTCCACCACATTGTCGAAGCCGAGAAAACGGGCGACGAATTCGGTGGCGGGCCGTTGCCAGACCTCCAGCGGGGTGCCGGTCTGCGCGATCCGTCCGTCCTGCATCACCACAACCCGGTCCGCGAGCGCGAACGCCTCGCCCTGGTCGTGCGTGACCGCGAGCACGGTCGTGCCCAACTCGCCGAAGAGTTCCCGAAGTTCGACGACCAGACGTTCACGCAGTCCGCGGTCGAGCTGGCCGAACGGCTCGTCGAGCATCAGCAGCCGGGGACGGGGGGCGAGCGCGCGGGCCAGTGCGACACGCTGCTGCTCACCGCCGGAGAGCGACGCCACGGCGCGCCCCTGTGCGTCCGGCAGCCCGACGAGGTCCAGCAGGCGGGCGACCATATGCTCCTGGTCGGCGCGCGAGGTGCCTCGCATCCGCAGTCCGAAGGCAACGTTTCCCGCGACATCGCGCTGCGGGAAGAGCTGGTGGTCCTGGAACATCAGCCCTACTCCGCGCCGGTGCGTGGGCACCCCCGACTGGTCCCGTCCTTCCAGCAGCACCCGCCCCGTGTCGGTCTGCTGGAGTCCGGCCACCACCCGCAGCAGCGTCGACTTGCCGCTGCCGCTGGGTCCCAGCACACAGACGATCTCGTGCGCGGCGACCGTCAGATCCACCGCGTCGAGCGCGGGGCGCCCTTCCGCATTGCCGAAGCGGACGGTGACCCCGCCCAGCCGCAGCAGCTCCGGCGCCGTCGTCCCGACATATGCCGTCATCTAGAACTCCCCGGAGTGGTCGGTACGGATGCGCTCCAGGACCAGCAGGGCGCCGGCGCACACCACCATCAAGATGGTCGACAGGGCCATCGCCTGCCCGTAGTTGAGCTCCCCCGCGCGCCCCAGCAGCCGGGCCACGGCCACCGGCAGGGTCGGATGGTCCGGCCGCGCGATGAAGACCGTCGCCCCGAACTCACCGAGCGATACGGCGAACGCGAAACCGGCCGCGATCAGCAGCGCCCGTCGCACCAACGGCAGGTCCACCTCGCGCCAGACCCGCCACGGCGAGGCGCCCAGCACCGCGGCCGCCTCCCGCAGCCGGCCGTCGACCGCGCGCAGGACGGGCAGCATCGTCCGGACGACGAACGGCACACCCACCAGTGCCTGGGCGAGCGGGACCAGCCACCACGAGGAGCGCAGATCGAGTGGTGGTCTGTCGAGGGTGATCAGGAAACCGAAGCCGACGGTCACGGCGGAGACTCCGAGGGGAAGCATCAACAGCGCGTCGAAGCCACGGACCAGACGGCCGCCCCTGCGGGTCAGGGCGGCTGCCGCCAGCCCGCCCACCACCAGCGCGATCACCGTCGCCACGGCCCCGAAGGCGAGCGAGTTCCACAGGGCGTCGAGAGGTGCGACGGCGAAGGTGCTGTCGGCCGTGGCGGCGGACTGCAAAGTCTCGTAGAAGACCGGCCCGTAGCCGTCCGGTCCCGCGAAGGACCGCTCGACGAGCACGGCCAGCGGAAGGACGAGCAGGAGCGCGATGACGACGAGCGTTGTCCACAAGAGCGCCCACTGACCACGTCCGCGTGGCCGCCGGGCGGTCTGCGCCGGGTCCACCAGTTTCAGGGCGGATTCGCGTCGGCGTACGGTCCAGGCGTGCAGCGCCAGCAGTCCGAGCACCGCCGTGAACTGGATGAGGGTGAGGACGGCGGCCGTCGGCAGATCCAGGAAGTCTGCGGTCTGCCGGTAGATCTCCACTTCCAGCGTCGAGAAGGTCGGCCCGCCCAGGATCTGCACCACCCCGAAGGAGGTGAAAGTGAAGAGGAAGACCATCAGTGCGGCGGCCGCGACAGCCGGACCGAGCGCGGGCAGCGTCACCCGCCGCCAGGCGGCGAACCGTCCGGCGCCGAGCACCCGCGCCGCCTCTTCCTGGCGTGGGTCGAGTTGCCCCCACAGTCCGCCGACGGTCCGTACGACCACCGCGTAGTTGAAGAAGACGTGTGCCAGCAGGATCGCCCACACCGAGGTGTCCAGGCGTACACCCCACAGGTCGTCCAGCAACCCGCCCCGCCCGACGAGTGCCAGGAAGGCCGAGCCGACGACGACCGTCGGCAGTACGAACGGCACCGCGACCAGCGCCCGCAGCAGCTGTTTACCGGGAAAGTCGAAGCGCGCGAAGACGTACGCGCCGGGCAACGCGATCAGCAGTGTCAGCCCGGTCGAGGCCACCGCCTGCCAGAAGGTGAACCACAGCACATGGAGCACATCCGGATCGGCCAGCACCGCCCCGATCCGCCCGAGCTGCCACTGTCCGCCGTCCTTCAGGCCATGTCCGACGATCGAGGCGACCGGATAGGCGAAGAAGAGCGCGAAGAAGGCGAACGGCAGGGCCATCAGGCCGAGCCGTACCGCCGTTGCGCGCAGGGACCGTCGGCGCCGGGCGCGGGTTACTTCAGAACGAGCGAGGACCACTGCTTGATCCACTGTTCGCGGTTCTTGGTGATCGTCTCCGGGGCGACCGTCGCCGGCTTGTCGATCGTCGCGCCGTACTTCGTGAACAGCGTCGGCACCTTGGCATCCGTACGCGCCGGGTTGACGAACATCTGTAGCGGCACGTCCTCCTGGAACTTCTTGCTCAGCAGGAAGTCCAGCAGTGCCTTACCGCCCTTCTCGTTCTTCGCGCCCTTGAGCAGACCGCCGAATTCGATCTGCCGGAAACAGGTCCCGGTCGCGACTCCGGTCGGTGCCTCCTTGGGCTCCGGCTTCTTGCCCAGCACCTCGACGGGCGGACTGGACGCGTAGGAGACCACCAGCGGTTTGTCCCCCTTGCCCTTGCCTGCCGCCGAGCCGGAGAACCGCTCGTTATATGCCTGCTCCCAGCCGTTGACGACCTCGACGCCATTGGCCTTGAGCTTCTTCCAGTAGTCCCGCCAGCCGCTCTCACCGTATTTCGCGATGGTGCCGAGCTGAAAGGCGAGCCCCGGGGAGGAGGTCGCGGAATTCTCCGTGACGAGCAGGTTCTTGTACTCGGGTTTGATCAGGTCGTCGAAGGTCTCCGGCGGCGTGATCTTGTGCTGCGCGAAGTAGGCCCGGTCGTAGTTGACGCAGGTGTCTCCGTAGTCGAGCGGTGTGACGCGGTGCCGGTCCTTGTCGAGCTGGAGCTCGGCCGGGACGTTGTCCAGCCCCTGGGCCTTGTACGGGCTGAAGAGGTCTTCCTTCAGGCCACGCGAGAGCAGCGTGTTGTCGATGCCGAAGAAGACGTCGCCCTGCGGATTGCCCTTGGAGAGAATCGCCTGGTTGACGGCCTTTCCGGCGTCCCCGCTCTGGACCACCTTGACCTGGTAACCGCTCTCCTTCTCGAAGCCGGCGAGCACCGACTTGGAGACGGCGAACGAATCATGGCTGACGAGCGTGACGGTCTTGGCGTCCGTGCTCCCACCGTCCGAGCTGCCGCACGCGGCGAGTGCCGTCATGCCGACCGCGGCGGCGACCGCGGTCGCGGTGATCCTGCTGGTGGTGCTCACTGGTTCCTCCTGGCTGGCCAGGAAGAGACGCGGCCCCGCCCGGTGCCGCTGCTGTCGACGTCGGTCGACGTCCATCGAGCGGATTCCGGGCGGGGCGCAACAGCATGAGTGATGACCGAACTTCCTACCCGGAATGACCCGGGCGAGGTTCAAGGGTCTGCGGGCACCGTATCGTTACGACGCTTCCGCACTCTCAGCGCTGTGGCGCTCCCCTGTCGGAATGTGCATTTGTTCGATCACACGGTACCAGCGAACGGTCAGCGTTCCGCGGCTGCGAGCTGCCCGCAGGCGCCGTCGATCTCCTGACCACGAGTGTCCCGGACGGTCACCGGCACGCCGTGCGCCTCGATGGCCCGTACGAACGCCTGCTCGTCCTCGGGCCGCGAGGCAGTCCACTTCGAGCCGGGCGTCGGGTTCAGCGGGATCAGGTTCACATGGACGCGCCTGCCCTTCAGCAGCCGTCCCAGCAGGTCACCGCGCCATGCCTGATCGTTGATGTCGCGGATCAGGGCGTACTCGATGGAGATGCGACGGCCGGATTTCTCGGCGTACTCCCACGCCGCGTCCAGGACCTCGCGGACCTTCCAGCGGGTGTTGACGGGGACGAGGGTGTCACGCAGCTCGTCGTCGGGCGCGTGCAGCGACACGGCGAGCCGGCACTTGAACCCCTCGTCCGCGAAACGGAGCATCGCGGGCACCAGGCCGACCGTGGAGACGGTGATACCGCGCTGCGACAGGCCGATTCCGTCCGGCTCCGGGTCGGTGAGCCGCCGGATGGCGCCGACCACCCGCTTGTAGTTGGCGAGCGGCTCGCCCATACCCATGAAGACGATGTTGGAGAGCCGCGCCGGGCCGCCCGGGACCTCGCCGTCGCGCAGCGCGCGCATCCCGTCGACGATCTGGTGCACGATCTCGGCGGTGGAGAGGTTGCGGTCCAGGCCCGCCTGTCCGGTGGCGCAGAACGGACAGTTCATTCCGCAGCCGGCCTGCGAGGAGATGCACATGGTGACCCGGTCCGGGTAGCGCATCAGCACCGACTCGACGAGCGTGCCGTCGTGCAGCTTCCACAGAGTCTTGCGGGTGGTGTCGTTGTCACAGGAGATGTGCCGCACCACGTTCATCAGGTCCGGCAGCAGCTCCGCCGCCAGCTTCTCGCGCGCCGCCGCCGGGATGTCGGTCCATTGCGCCGGGTCGTGCGCGTAACGGGCGAAGTAGTGCTGCGAGAGCTGCTTGGCGCGGAACGGCTTCTCGCCGATCGCGGCCACCGCTTCGCGGCGCTCTACGGGGGTGAGATCGGCAAGGTGCCGCGGGGGCTTCTTGGCCCCGCGCGGCGCGACAAAAGTGAGTTCTCCGGGTGCAGGCATGGTCATACCAGTGTCGCAGACGCGCGAAGAGGGGCCTGCCACGTCATGCGGCAGACCCCTCTGGGCCGTCGTGCACCCCTTGTACGCAGGGAATTCGCGCGGAGTCCCGGGGCGGCGGAGCCGTCGTGCGAGCGGGCCAGTGGCTCAGCCCGAGCCCACGAAGATCACGAACAGCAGCCAGACCACGGGAGCGGTCGGCAGCAGCGAGTCGAGCCGGTCCATGATGCCGCCGTGGCCGGGGAGCAGGGTGCCCATGTCCTTGATGCCGAGGTCACGCTTGATCATGGATTCGCCCAGGTCGCCGAGGGTGGCGCTGGCCGCGACCGCAAGGCCGAGCAGCAGCCCCTGCCACCAGGCGCCGTTCTTGATCAGGAACTCCATGCACAGCGCTCCGGCGACCATCGCGAACAGCACCGCGCCGACCAGGCCCTCACGGGTCTTGCCGGGGCTGATCCGTGGCGCGAGCTTGTGCTTGCCGAACCGCCAGCCGACCGCGTACGCCCCGGTGTCGCTGACGACGGTCAGCAGCAGGAATGTCAGTACCCGCTGCGGTCCGTCGGCCTCGGCCGCGAGCATCAGCGCCACGAACGTCGCGAGGAACGGCACGTAGAACGCGGCGAAGACGCCAGCCGTGACGTCCCGCAGATAGTTCTCGGGCGCTTCGGTCATCCGCCAGACGAGGACGGCGAGCGCCGTGAGCGCCATCGCCACCCATGCGCCTTCGGTGCCGCGCACATATCCGGCGACCACCATGGCGGTGCCGCCGACGGCGAGCGGCACCAGGGGTACCTGGATGTCCTTGCGCTCCGCCAGCCGCGAGGTCAGCTCCCACAGGCCCACGACGACGGCGATCGTTATCACGCCGATGAAGACGGGCTTGTAGACGAAGAGCGAGGCGATGATGATCACGCCGAGGCCGACGCCGACCCCTATGGCGGCGCGCAGATTGCGTCCCGCGCTCTTCTTCTTCGGCTTCTCTGAGTCCTGCGAGCTGTCGGGCCCGGGGAAAGAGGTGGACATGGGCTCCTGCGGCTTTTCGTCGCGGAACAGGGGGCCGCTCCGGCGAGCAGCCCCCCGGTGGTCCCGGTGGTCGTCCTGGTGTCCGCCTGGGCCGGGCACGATGGGCATGGGCCGGGTCTGCGCCATGTCGCCCTCGTGGGGCACGGGGCCTGCCGAGGCGGGGGGCGCCGCCCCGCGGAGCGCGGAGGCCGGTCCCTGGTCGGGTGGTCCCCATTGACCGGCGCCGGGCGGGGCTCCCCAGGATGACTGGTTCATCAGACCTCTAGGAGCTCGGATTCCTTGTGCTTGAGGAGCTCGTCCACCTGCGCGACGTACTTCGCGGTGGTGTCGTCGAGCTCCTTCTCCGCGCGGCGCACCTCGTCCTCGCCGGACTCCTTGTCCTTGACGAGCTTGTCGAGGGTTTCCTTGGCCTTGCGGCGGATGCTCCGGATCGAGATCTTCGAGTCCTCGGCCTTGGTCTTGGCGACCTTGATGTATTCCCGGCGGCGCTCCTCGGTGAGCTCCGGGAAGTGCACGCGGATGATGTTGCCGTCGTTGCTCGGGTTGACGCCGAGGTCGGAGTCGCGGATCGCCTGCTCGATGTTGCGCAGCGCGCTCTTGTCGAACGGGGTCACCACGGCCATCCGCGGTTCCGGCACCGAGAACGACGCCAGCTGGTTGATCGGCGTCAATGCGCCGTAGTAGTCCGCCACGATCTTGTTGAACATCGCCGGGTGCGCACGCCCGGTGCGGATCGCGGCGAAGTCCTCCTTGGCGACGACGACGGCCTTCTCCATCTTCTCCTCGGCTTCGAGGAGGATCTCTTCGATCACCACTTGCTCCTGGTCTTTTCGGTAAGAAGCAGAGCCTCGCCCCTGCCGCGCGTCTACTCCTGCACGGTGTCCGACCGGCAGGCGGTTGTCCATCCCCGTGCCGAGGTCCACCCCCGGCCGGGAGCTGCCGCCCGTACAGGCCGATGCCCGTACGCCATCGCGGCAGTTGGGGCCGTCAGGCCCGGGTGCCCTGATCGCTGACGAGCGTGCCGATCTTCTCACCCTTCACCGCGCGCGCGATGTTGCCCTCGGCGAGCAGTTCGAAGACGAGGATCGGAAGCTTGTTGTCGCGGCACAGTGTGATGGCCGTGGCGTCGGCGATCTTCAGGTCGCGGGTGATGACCTCACCGTATTCGAGGGCGTCGAACTTGACCGCGTCGGGGTTCTTCTTGGGGTCGGAGTCGTAGACCCCGTCCACGCCGTTCTTGCCCATCAGCATCGCCTCGGCATCGATCTCCAGGGCGCGCTGGGCGGCGGTGGTGTCGGTGGAGAAGTACGGCATGCCCATGCCGGCGCCGAAGATGACGACCCGGCCCTTCTCCAGGTGGCGCACCGCGCGCAGTGGAATGTACGGCTCCGCGACCTGGCCCATGGTGATGGCGGTCTGGACGCGGGAGTCGATGCCTTCCTTCTCCAGGAAGTCCTGGAGGGCGAGGCAGTTCATGACCGTGCCGAGCATGCCCATGTAGTCGGAGCGGGCCCGGTCCATACCGCGTTGCTGGAGTTCGGCACCGCGGAAGAAGTTGCCGCCGCCGATCACGATGGCGATCTCGTAGCCGTCGCGTACCACGGCGGCGATCTCGCGGGCCATGGCGTGCACGACATCGGGGTCCACGCCGAGTCCACCGCCGCCGGCGAACGCCTCGCCCGACAGCTTCAGCAGGAAGCGCCGCCTCCCGCCGTGGCCGGCATTGTCTGTGTCCGCGCCGTCGGCACCGTGATTCATTGAGCTCTCCTCGTGCACATACGAAGAAGGCCATTGCCGTGGGTCTGGGTCAGATCCCTGTGCGGCAATGGCCTCCTCGTCACATCTGCGGCCGGCCGGTGAGCGGCCGACTGCGTACGACCCTAGCGGGGTCGCAGGTCATTCGCTGCCTTCGCGGCAGGCTCAGGCGCCGACGCGGATGCGCGCGAAGCGCTTCAGCGAGACACCCGCCTCGTCCAGGATCTTCTGGACGGTCTTCTTGTTGTCCTTGGCGAACGCCTGGTCCAGCAGCGCGTGCTCCTTGAAGAAGCCGTTGACGCGACCCTCGACGATCTTCGGAAGGGCGGCCTCGGGCTTGCCCTCCTCCTTCGCGGTGGCCTCGGCGACGCGGCGCTCGTTCTCGACGACGTCGGCCGGGACGTCCTCGCGGGAGACGTACTTCGGCGAGAAGGCGGCGATGTGCTGCGCGACGTCCTTCGCGACCTGGGCGTTCTCCTTGTCCAGCTCGACCAGGACGCCGACCTGCGGCGGGAGGTCGGGCATGGTGCGGTGCATGTAAGCGGCGACGTAGCCGCCGGAGAACTGCGCGAAGCGGTCCAGGACGATCTTCTCGCCCAGGGTGGCGTTGGCCTCGTCGACGTACGCCTGGACGGTCTTGCCGGCCTCGATCTCGGAGGCGAGCAGCGCTTCGAGGTCGGCCGGGGAGGTCTTGGCGACGTGCGCGGCGAGCGCGTCGGCGACGGCCAGGAACTTGTCACCCTTGGCTACGAAGTCGGTCTCGCACTTGAGCTCAAGGAGGACGCCGGAGGACTTGTCGTCGGCGATGAGCGAGACGACGGCGCCGTTCTCGGCCGAACGGCTCTCGCGCTTGGCGACGCCCTTCTGGCCCTTGACGCGGAGGATCTCGACGGCCTTGTCGACGTTGCCCTCGGCCTCGTCGATCGCCTTCTTGCAGTCCATCATGCCGGCGCCGGTGAGCTCGCGGAGCTTCTTGACGTCAGCGGCGGTGTAGTTCGCCATGGTCTGTGAATCTCTTCTCGAAAGTCGAAAGATCTACGGGTGGACGGCGGGGGCGGCGCTTGTGGCGCCCGCCCCCGCCGTCGTCAACCGGTTCTGAGGGTCAGGCCTGCTCGTCCGTGGCCGGCTTCTCGGCCTCGGGGGCAGCAGCCTCAGCGGCAGCAGCCTCGGGGGCAGCAGCCTCCTCGGCGGGCTTCTCGGCCGCGTCCTCGGAGTCGGCCTTCTTCTCGCCCTCGAGCAGGTCGCGCTCCCACTCGGCCAGCGGCTCGGCGGCAGCCTTGTCGCCGGGCTTCTGGTCGCCGGTGGCGGCACCGGAGCGGGCGATGAGGCCCTCGGCGACGGCGTCGGCGATCACGCGGGTGAGCAGGGTGACGGAGCGGATCGCGTCGTCGTTGCCCGGGATCTTGTAGTCGACCTCGTCCGGGTCGCAGTTGGTGTCGAGGATCGCGACGACCGGGATGTTGAGCTTGCGCGCCTCGCCGACGGCGATGTGCTCCTTCTTGGTGTCCACGATCCAGACGGCGCTGGGCACCTTCTGCATCTCGCGGATACCGCCGAGGGTCTTCTCCAGCTTGGCCTTCTCGCGGGAGAGGACGAGCAGCTCCTTCTTGGTGAGGCCGGAGGCGGCCACATCCTCGAAGTCGATCTGCTCAAGCTCCTTCAGGCGCTGGAGGCGCTTGTAGACGGTCGAGAAGTTGGTCAGCATGCCGCCGAGCCAGCGCTGGTTCACGTAGGGCATGCCCACGCGAGTCGCCTGCTCGGCAATGGCCTCCTGGGCCTGCTTCTTCGTACCGACGAACATGACGGAGCCGCCGTGGGCAACGGTCTCCTTGACGAACTCGTAGGCGCGGTCGATGTACGACAGCGACTGGAGCAGGTCGATGATGTAGATGCCGTTGCGCTCGGTGAAGATGAAGCGCTTCATCTTCGGGTTCCAGCGACGGGTCTGGTGCCCGAAGTGGACGCCGCTCTCCAGCAGCTCCCGCATCGTGACGACGGCCATGGCCGTACTCCTTGTGTTCTCGGTTCCACTGCGACCGGTCGGCCGCGGTGCCTGACGCCCCGACGCGCCTGCCGGGGAAGGAACCTTGCGGAACCGTCCGAGGACCGAGGGGCGCGGCCATCGTGCTGCCCGAAGGGGACTGGTGCACTGATGGCGGGGCGTGCGAAGTCGACCCGGTGACCCGGATCGCCACAAAGAAGTGTACGGGACGGCCGATGCCGTGGGCGACACGCGCCTTTTTGCGCCCGGGACAGGTGACACCGTTATCCACAAATGGCCGGTCACCCACAGATTCAGACCAAGATCCCCACGCCCTGGCCGGCTGCGCCACCGTCGAGACATGCGACGAGACCTGCGACGAAATCTGCAACGACACCTGCGGCACCTGCGACGAGTCTCCGGTATGGATCCGGCTCTTCACCCCCGTGCCCTGCGTGCCATCCGTGATCGACACGGCATGACGGCCCTGGTGCGTGCCATGGGCGCGGCGCGGGCACTGCGCGCCTCGCCCGGCGAGACCACCTCACGAGCCTCATCTGCCTCACGAGCCGTGTCGACCGCGGCTGCCGCATCCGCCACGTCTGCGACAGCCGCCTCGTCCCGTTCGCCGTCCCCGGCCGGCGGACGACTGCGCGGCTGGTGGCGACGGCGGCCGAAGCCACGCCCGTCCTTTCCCGCCTGGCCGCCCCCACCGTCACTCCCGTCATCCGACGGGACACCGTCCTGGTATAGCCCGAGCTGCTTCTTCCCGGCACGCACGGTGCGCGCCCCGGCAACGGTCGCGATGGCCGCCGCGGCCTTCCTCACGGGACCGGTACCGATGCTGGGCGCCGCGACAGCGCTCGCCCTCACCGCACCTCCCGCCGCCGCCTCGGCACACCTTCCGGGCCACGCGTCGGAACGGGATACAGAACGCATCACGGGAGACGTACGGGGACACGTCGCCGAAGGCACCGAGACACCGGCAGCAGACCGTTCCTGGCCGGTGGACGGGCCGGCGGGTCTGCCGCCCACGGTGCTGCGCGGCTGGGAACCGCCTCCTTCCCCCTACGCAGCGGGCCACCGCGGCGTAGACGTGGCAGCCTCCGTCGGGGCCCCGGTGCGCGCAGCCGCGCCCGGCACGGTGACCTTCGCCGGGACCGTCGCCGGGCAGGGAGTCCTCACCATCGAGTTGTCCCGCTCGGGCCGTCCTCCGTTACGCACCACGTACGAACCGGTGAGTCCCTCTGCCCGGAAGGGGGACCGCGTCTTGGCGGGGCAGCAGGTCGCCGTCCTCCAACGCGGTCCGTTCCACTGCCGGGCGCCGTGCCTCCACTGGGGCCTGCTCCGGGGCGAGACCTACCTCGACCCGCTCTCGCTGCTGCCCCCATCCCTGCTCCGAGGCGGTCCGTCCCGCCTCCTCCCGGTCATCGACATCCCGGAACCCCCAGGAGCCACGAGTCCAGCCAGGCCGGCTCTCGCAGCCCGCCAGTCCCCGACGGTCCCGACGCCGACAGCGCTCGTGGGCGCGGCCGCTCTGGCCGCCGCTGCGCTCTGGGCTCTCGGCCGTCTCTCTCCGGTGCGGCCGGCACGGCGCTGTGGGTCAGGCCGATTCCGAGAAGTCCGCTCTCTTCGCCGCGGCTGTCGCTCGTACGGCTTCCGCGCACATCGATTCCGTCCCCTGGGTGGGAGGTGGCACGTGCCCTCACAACGAGGTGGCTGAGCCTCGGGGCACTAGCAGGCTGCGGGCTGCGGGCTGCGGGCTGCGGGCTGCGGGCTGCGGGCTGCGGGCTGCGGGCTGCGGGCTGCGGGCTGCGGGCTGCGGGCTGCGGGCTGCGGGCTGCGGGCTGCGGGCTGCGGGCTGCGGGCTGCGTAGCCAACGAGCGTCGGAGGGGGAGGGTGGGGCGGGGGGGAAGCCCCCAGAGTCAGCCGCGAACGCCTCGGAGGACCATCGCGACCGCCGCCTCGGTGATCTGGTCGGGGTTCTCGGCCGCCCCGAGTTCGATGCGGCGGACCGCGGCGTCGACGACGCCTTGCAGGAGCATGGCCGCGAGCCGGGGCTGTTCGTGGCCGAGGTCCGCGAGTGCTTCCACGATCATGGCGATGAGTCCGCCGTGCGCCGCCCGGATCTTCTCGCGTGCTCCGGCATCCAGTTCACCGGCCGAGATGGCGACGACGGCGCGGTGCCGCCGGTCGCCGACCAGTGCCAGTTGCCTGCGCACATACGCCTCGATCTTCTGCTCGGCCGTATCGACGCGCTCCATCGCCGCCTCGACCTCCGCGGCCCAGACCGGGAAGTCGACGACGCACAGCTCTTCGACGACGGCCGCGCGGGAGCGGAAGTACTCGTATACGGAGGAGCGCGCGAGTCCCGTGCGCTCGGCGAGGGCGGGGAAGGTCAGCGCTTCCGTTCCGCCTTCGGACAGCAGGGTGCGGGCGGCGTCCAAGAGGGCGCCACGCTGCATCGTCCGGTGCTCGGCCACGGAGGCCGCTCGAATCCTGGGCACACCACCACTGTACGGATGCCGTGCCCGTTGCGGCACTCCGCATGGCGACCGGTCGGTACGAGGGTCAGCGTCCGACGTCGGCGAGCTTCGCTCTGAGCTGGAGTACGGACTTGGTGTGGATCTGGCTCACCCGGCTCTCCGTGACACCCAGGACATTGCCGATCTCGGCGAGCGTGAGGCCCTCGTAGTAGTAGAGCGTGACCACGGTCTTCTCGCGCTCGGGGAGGGTGTTGATGGCGCGCGCGAGCAGTCGGCGCACTTCCCGGCCCTCGGCGATCTCGACGGGGTTGTCGGCCGCCGTGTCCTCCAGGGTGTCCATCAGGCTGAGCCGCTCGCCGCCCTCGCCACCGACGTGCAGGAGTTCTTCGAGCGCCACCACGTTCGCCAGGGACAGCTGGCTGAACACGCCGTGGAGTTCCTCCAGCGCGATACCCATCTCGTCGGCGACCTCCGCCTCGGACGGGGTGCGGCGCAGCTGCGCTTCAAGGGTGGCGTAGGCGCGCTCGACGGCTCGGGCCTTCTGGCGTACTGAGCGGGGAATCCAGTCCAGAGCACGCAGTTCGTCGATCATCGCGCCGCGGATCCGGGTGATCGCGTAGGTCTCGAATTTGATGGAGCGTTCCGGCTCGAACTTCTCGATGGCGTCGATCAGTCCGAAGACCCCCGAGGAGACGAAGTCGGCCTGCTCGACATTGGGCGGCAGGCCAACGCTGACCCGGCCGGCGACGTACTTGACCAGCGGCGAGTAGTGCAGGATCAGCTGCTCCCGCAGTCGACTGTCGCCCGACGCCTTGTAGGTGCGCCACAGCTCGTCGAGTGAGGCGGGCGCGGCGGGATGCCCGCTGCCGCGCGCGGCGGGTGGTACTGCCGCACGGTCAGACCCGGAGGTGTGCTGGGGCATTCGTCGCCTTGAGCCGTTCTGCCGAGACACTGGTGGGGGGATGGGTGGGTGAGGGTTGAATTGCCTGTGAGCGTAGCGTGATCAAAGCGTCGCGTTGTGCGAGGAAGGGGGGTCCGGGTGTGCGCAGATACGTTCCGCTGCCCGCACCTCAGGGTTACCTCGTACGGCGTGGCGGCAGGTGACCGCCGTGCCGGACGCGAGGCTCCGGAGGGTCGTGCGGCCGGACGTGGCGACGTGACGGGCGGGATCCCGTGCGTCCATGGCGCCACATCACCGTCTCCCAACGGGTCGGCTTTGCGTGCCGAAGCAAGGCAAACCTGGATTCTGCGGTCATTCCCCTCACCCTTTCACCCGTTCGCTCCAGGTCAAGCACCGCCTCGCCGGGAACCGCGGGTCGGTTCGGCACGTCGCACCAACTCCCAGCGATCGCCGCACCTTTGAGCGAATCCGAGGGTCTGGAGCTCGAAGAGCTTGCCCTGCGTGACGTCGCGGGACGTGCCCGATTCGCGCGCCAGGTGGGCTGTATCCGTGCCGCCGCGCGCGGGCAGCGCTTCCAGCACCCGGGCTGCGACGGGGTCCAGGAGATCGCGGGCGAGTATCGGTCCACGGCGCTCGGGGGCGAGGTCGCCGATGCTGCCGACGAGTTCGATGACTTCGTCGGCGTCGGTGACCACCGCGGCCTCGCCCCGCAGCAGTTGGTGCACGCCCGCGGAAAGCCCGCTGGTGACAGGTCCCGGCACGCCCATCGTGAACCGCCCCAGGTCCAGTGCGCGCCGGGCCGTGACCAGCGAACCGCTGCGGAGTTCGGCCTCCACGACGACGGTGCCTCTGGTGAGCGCCGCGATGACGCGGTTCCGCTGGATGAACCGGCTGCGGGTGGGGTGGTCGCCGGGCGGTAACTCGGCTACCACCAGGCCCTGTTGCGCCATCCTTCCGATCAACTCGGTGTGTCCGCGCGGGTAGGCGTGATCGACGCCGGAGGCGAGTACGGCGACGGTCGCGCCGTCCGCGGCCAGCGCGCCACGATGGGCCGCGCCGTCCACGCCGTAGGCGGCCCCGGATACGACCGTCCAGCCGCGGTCGGCGAGGCCGGCGCCGAGGGTGGCGGCGAGGTGGGCGCCGTACTCGGTGCAGGCTCGTGCACCGACAATGGCGACCGAGCGCAGTGCCCACAGCCGGAGGTTCGCCGTCCCGCGCACCCACAGGCCGATGGGACGGCCGTCGCCGAGGTCGTCGAGTTGGCCGGGCCATTCTTCTTCCCCCGGACAGATGAACCGGCCGCCGAGTGCGGCGACGGCCGCGAGGTCCGCTGCGGGGTCCGCCCGCGCCGCGCGCTGCCGCAGGCCGGCGATCTTGTCCCGGCCCGCGCCTTCGGGCGGGTCCGCGTCGCCCGACAGTGCGCGCCACAGCGCCACCGGGCCCATCTCACGCAGCCAGCGGCCGGCGGTTTCGTCACCCGGTTCGATGACGCGGGTGAGCGCGGCGCAGGCCGTGCGCCTCGGGTCGTCCGGGTCGCGCGGCGCGGACTCCGGCGCGATTGCCGGCTGCGGCGTACGGACCGGCCGGCCCACGGCTCCGGCCGTCCGCTCCCATCCGTCCGTCCCGTTCATTGCGCTTCCCCCTTGCTCGTGGTTGCTCGCCTGGCGACCGCCCGATGGCGGTCTGCCTCCTGATCGATGCGGCCACTGCAGGGCCCGGCGACCCCGCTCCACTCCACCCGGCCGCGCTGTACGTTCCAGGTCGTCCCGGCACCCGGGTGAGCCGAGCGCGGGGTCGTACCGAGTCCCCACCAGGGCGAGCCGGATATCGAGCCCGCGGCCTACGCCTGGCCACAGCCCCGGGCCGGTACCGAGCAGCGGGGACCCGGCTCGAACACCGGGCCTGGGCCACCCGGCACCCCAAGCCGCTCAGAGATGCCCGCTCACCCCCGGACGCCGCTCTTTCCCTCCCCCTCACGCTCCCCCACCCACCCCACCCCACCCCGGCTCAGCTCAGCTCATTCTCACCAGAGCCACTCAATCCACAGAAGCCACACAAGCGACTGAAGCTACAGAAGCCACTAAAGTCACGAAATCCCAGAATTCCCCGCACTCCCCTCTGTCACCGCCACCGCTCCCCGTCGCACCCCGGTCCGTAGCTCCAGAGCCCAGTTGACGTCTTCCTTTGTAGGACGGTCATGGCCCGCGAGGTCGGCGGCGGTCCAGGCGACGCGCAGTACGCGGTCCAGTCCACGAGCCGTCAGCAGGCCACACTCCAAGTCGCGTTCAGCAAGGGCCAGGGCGCCAGGGCCGACCTGCCAACGGGTCCTGAGTTCGTGGCCGGGCACCTCGCTGTTGGTGCTCCACGGTGTGCCGGCGAAGCGTGCCGCGGCGCGTTCGCGGGCGGCCCGTACGCGTTCGGCGACCTGCGCGGTGGACTCGGCGCCTCGGCCGAATGCGACCAGTTCGGAGCGGGCGACGGGTTCCACAGTGATCCGCAGGTCGACGCGGTCCATCAGGGGGCCGGAGAGCCGGGCCCGGTAGCGGCGGATGGAGGAGGGCCGGCATTCGCAGCCTCCGCCGGTCGTGCCGTGCCTGCCACATGGGCAGGGGTTGGCGGCCAGGGCCAGGAGGAAGCGGGCGGGCAGCCGCATCATGCCGGCGGCCCGCGCGACGACCACGTGTCCGGATTCGAGCGGCTGGCGCAGTGCGTCCAGGACGCGTGCGCTGCACTCTGCCGCCTCGTCCAGAAAAAGTACGCCGTGGTGAGCCAGCGATACGGCTCCGGGGCGAGGCAGTCCGCTGCCGCCGCCGACGAGGGACGCCATGGTCGCGGAGTGGTGCGGTGCGCAGTAGGGCGGGCGGTCGACGAGTGGCTGTCCCGGCGGGAGGGTGCCGGCCACCGAGTGGACGGCGGTGACCTCCAGCGATTCCTTGGGTGACAGAGGCGGCAGCAGCCCGGGGAGGCGTTCGGCGAGCATCGTCTTGCCGGCTCCGGGCGGGCCTTTGAAGAAGATGTGGTGGCGTCCTGCGGCGGCCACCTCCAGGGCGCGGCGAGCACCGTGCTGGCCTGCGACATCGGACAGGTCGGGTGAGCGGTCCCCGGGCGGCAGGCCCGCGCCGATGCCGATGCCGGTGCCGGGCACGACCAGCCCGGCGAGCAGCGGGTCGGGGCGGCCCTCTTCCAGGGTGTCGTCCTCGTCGGGCACCGGTTCATCCGTGAGCACGGCGATCAGCTGGCGCAGGCTGCGGACGCCGAGGACGGAGACACCGGGTACGAGTGATGCCTCGGCGGCGGTGCGTTCCGGCACGACGACCTGGCGGTATCCGGCCTCGGCCGCGGCCAGGACGGCGGGCAGCACTCCGCGTACGGGCCGTACCCGGCCGTCCAGGCCCAGTTCGCCGATCATCACGAGGTCGGTGAGTTCGCGGGGGTCGAGGCGTTCGGCGGCGCCGAGGACGGCGCAGGCCACGGCGAGATCGAAGCCGCTGCCGCCTTTGGGGACGGATGCGGGGCTGAGCCCGACGGTGAGCTTTTTCTGCGGCCATTCGGCGCCGGAGTTCGCCACCGCCGCGCGCACCCGGTCCTTCGATTCGACCAGGCTCTTGTCGGGCAGTCCGACCAGGGTGAAGGCCGCGACGCCGGGTTCCAGGTCGGCCTGGACCTCGACGACCACGCCTTCGACGCCGACCAGGGCGACGGAGCAGGTGCGGGCGAAGGCCATCACGCCACCCCCCGCGCGTGTTCGACGACCGGGGCGCCGCGGGCCGGCAGGAGTACGCCGATCACGTCGATCCGTACGCCGCCGGGTGGCGGGCCGCCGTGTCGCTCCAGCCAGCGTTCCGCCAGGAGGCGCAGCCGTGCGGTCTTCTCGGCCCGCACCGCCGCCATGGGGTGTTCGTACCATCCCGCGCGGCGGGTTTTGACCTCGCAGATGACCAGGGCGTCGCCATCGGCAGCCACGATGTCGATCTCTCCGTCGCGGCAGCGCCAGTTACGGTCCAGGATCCGCATCCCGGCCTCGGTGAGCCGCCGGGCCGCCAGGTCCTCCCCGTAGCGTCCGAGCGCGCGCCGGGCGTCGGTCGCCGGCGTATCGGCGGGACGGCGCTCCGTGGTCCTGTCCGGCTGCCGGCGGCGGCCGGTGCGCTCGCCGCGCCGCAGTCCGTTCCCCGGTGCTGTGCCCCCGGGGCGCTTCTTGCGGTCCTCGCTCCGTACGTCGTCCGTGGCCTGTCGGCCGGTCTGCATGGCGTTCATGCGGCACCACCTCCGGCACCGACTGTGACGCCCTCGTCCAGACCTGTTGGATCTTGGTGGACAACGGACCGGTTGGGGACAACCCGGTCACCCTCGTTGGGGGAGAACCGGTCGGCCGCGCTCGTCACCGTCCGCGCATGGCGCCCGGAGCCCGAGCCGATCGGCCGGTCTCACTCCCTCGTCCGAACGGCGAAGCCCCGCCCCGGCGCCCCTCCCCCGCCGCGCCCGCTCGTCAGCTCCCCGGCAGGTCGAGATCGCTCTTGTTGAGCTCTTCGATGTTCACGTCCTTGAACGTCAGCACTCTCACCTGCTTGACGAAGCGGGCCGGGCGGTACATGTCCCACACCCATGCGTCGGCCATCGAGACCTCGAAGAAAACCTCTCCCTGAACCGAGTGCACCTGCATTTCGTAGTCGTTGGTGAGGTAGAACCGTCGTTCGGTCTCGATCACGTACTTGAACAGCCCGACGACGTCGCGGTACTCCCGGTAGAGCTTCAGCTCCATCTCGGTCTCGTACTTCTCGAGGTCCTCGGCGCTCATGGCAGATCCCCTTCAGCCGTGCGTTCCCCTATTGTGCGTCAGACCCTTTCGGTCTCCAGGAGCACCGGCGCACGCGGGGGGCCTTCGTCGAGCAGCGTGCGCAGCAGCCCGGCGAGTCTGGTCGGGTACACCGTCTCATGCGACGCCGACAGTTCCTCCGCGGTCCACCACCTCAGACCCGAGACGCTGCGTCGTTCCAGGTCCGTATGGCCGCCGGTGTCGGTCGCGGTCCGGTCGGTTCGTCCCAGGTAATACCACTCGTCCTGCTCCCAGCGTCGCCCGTCGAACGGGAAGGAGCAGCGGCGCCGCCACAGGAGGGGGCCGAGGACCACGTCCGTGATCCCGGTCTCCTCGGCCAGTTCGCGGCGGGCCGCCGCCTCGCGGGTCTCGGTGCCCTCCAGGCCGCCGCCCGGCGTGAACCACCAGGTATCGGAGGGACGGCCTGGTTCGAAGCCGTGCAGCAGCAGGATCCGGTCGTCGGGGTCGAGCAGCACGACGCGGGAGACCGGGCGCACCTCGGCGGGCCGGTCGGCGGCCGTCACCGCCCGGTCCTCAGCCATGCCTGCGCGCCAGGCGCCGGGCGATCGGGCCGTGGGCCGCGCCGCCGAGGATGAGGACCGCGCCGACGGCGACGGCGAAGGTGAGGGGCCGGATCGGTCCGGGCTGCGAGATACCGCCGGGGAGCCCCGCGAAGCCGGTGGGACGCTGCATCATGCCGATACTGTCCAGCGGCCAGGCGCGGGCGTCCACCCGGGCGTGGACCGCGCTGCGCGGAACGGAGCCCTGGGCGCCGTCGGTGAGGTGGACGCGGGAGTCGAGGGAGCCGCTGCGATGGTCGCCGAGGAGGAAGAAGTGGCCGGCGGGGACGGTGGCCTGGAAGACGGCCGGTGAGGCGGGTCCGCTGCCGTGCAGATACGGTTCCTCGACGGGGGTTCCGTTGACCGTCAGCAGGCCGGCCTTGGTGCAGCAGGAGACCTTGTCCCCGCCGATGCCGACGACGCGCTTGAGCATGGGCTGGTCACCCCAGACCGAGTCCTTGAAGACGACGACGTCGCCGCGGCGTATCTCGGAGTCCGGCACCCGCTCGGCCAGCACCCGGCCGCCGGCCGCGATCGTCGGTGACATCGAATCGGTCGGCACCGTGTACGGGCGGTAGAGCAGTGCCGCCCATACGAAGCCGCCCAGGAACAGCACACAGCCGACGGCCACGGCCAGACCGGACAGCACACTGCCCTTGGTCCGGCCGCGGCCGTCGGTACTGCGTCCGGTACTGCCGCTCATCCCAGCGCTCCCACCCCGCGGGCACGGCCCGCGTCGAAGATCTGGGACGGCACCCTACCTGGGGGTACGTTCCTTGGTCAGCCTCCTGCGGCGCCACAGCACGACCGGCACCGCACCCGCGAGGCCCAGCGCGGCCGGCGCCGCGGCCATCGCCTTGTTGATGCCGGGCTGGTCGAAGGTGTCGGGCACCGGCAGCGTGGACCAGCGGTTGATCGGCCAGGCGATGGTGAAGGCGCGGCCGACGACCTCGTTGACCGAGACCGTGCCGTTGCCCTTGAGGTTCTGGTGGTAGCGGGAGTCCAGCGAGTCGTCGCGGTGGTCGCCCATCACCCAGATCCGGTCCTTCGGGACGTGGATCGGGCCGAACGGCCGGTCGCCGCACGGGGTGGCGCTGGGGAAGACGTACGAGTCCTCCTTGAGGGCCTTGCCGTTGACCTTCACCGGTCCGGTGCCCTGGCACTCCACGGTGTCGCCGCCGACCGCGATGACCCGCTTGATCAGGTCCTTCTCCTCGGCCGAGGGCATCAGGCCGATGAAGCTGAGGACCTTCTGGACGGGGTTGGGCTCGGGTGTCGGGGCTTCGTTGAGCCAGCCGCCCGGGTCGTGGAAGACGACGACCTCGCCGCGCTCGGGCTTCGAGCCGAACCACGGCGTCAGCTTGTCCACCAGCACCCGGTCTCCACGCTGCAAGGTGTTCTGCATGGAGTCGGACGGGATGGAGAACGCCTGCACCAGGAAGGTCTTGATCAACAGCGCGAGGAGCAGGGCGATGCCGATGAGGATCGGCAGCTCTTTCCAGAAGGCGCGCGGCTTCTTGCCCTTCGTCACTCTGCCGCTCTCCTCCTCGGCCGCCGGCTGTTCTGACTGTGCTGACCGCTGTGACCGCGGCTGTGACGGATGCACGGAACGCGTCGCCGCCTGCGGGGACTCACCGTGCCCCGCCGGCTCTTCGGGCTCTTCGGTTCCGGACCGCGCACCGACCGCCAAGTCCCCCACATCTGCTCCTTATTCCGCGCTCACGCCCGCCCGTCAACCGGTGCAGGCCCACCACTCCCATAACGAGCGGGAGTTCCGCAGGGGTCGGGAGGTCGTCCAATGTCTCGGAGGACACCCTATGCGGCGTTCGTGCGGCCGCGGCCTTCGCGCCCGGCGCGTCGCGCACGGTCGCATAGGTGCCGGGCTCTTCGAGACGCCGCCAGTGGCCGATCGGCCAGGCGATCACCACGGCCCGGCCCACGACGTTCTCCTCCGAGACCGTGCCACGGTACGGCTCGTTCAAGTGGAACCTCGAATCCGCGGAGTTCGAGCGGTGGTCGCCAAGGACGAAGATCCGTCCGGTGGGGACGTTGACCGTGAACCTGATCCGCGAGGGCGGGTTTCCGGGGTGGACGTACGGCTCGGTCAGCGGGGTGCCGTTGACGGTGATCCGGTTCTGGGTGTCGCAGCAGCGGACGGTGTCGCCGCCGACCGCCACGACCCGCTTGATCAGGTCTTGTTCATCGGCCGACGGGAGCAGCCCGATGAAGGTCAGGAACTGCTTGACCTGTCTGACGCCCGCCGGGTCGTCGGCGGGTGCGGTCTGCTCGCCCTTGAGCCAGCCACCGGGGTCCTTGAAGACGACGACGTCACCGCGCGCCGGCTTCGCGCCGAACCAGGGGGTGAGCTTGTCCACCAGCACCCGGTCGCCGATCCGGATCGTCTGCTCCATGGAGCCGGACGGAATCACGAACGCCTGCACCAGGAAGGTCTTCAGGACGAGGGCGATGACGAGCGCCACGCCGATGAGGAGGGGTATTTCCTTGAGGTAGGAGCGGCGTCTGCGGCGGGTGACGCGCCGCTCCTGACGCCGTCGCTCGGCCCGCCCGCCGGCGGCCGGCGGGCTGGAGTCCGGGGCGGCTCCCTCGCCGCTCCCCTGGTGACTGCCCGCCTCCGGGCCGGGCCCGCCGGGCTCCGCGGTGTCCTGATGGCCGCGGGAGGCGCGCCCGCGACTACCCATGGTGGCGCGCCGGGGCGGGTACGGCGTCGAAGGACGGCGGCCGGTCGATGGTGGTCCAGCGGCTCACCGGCCAGCTGATCCAGTCCGCCCGGCCGATCACCTTGCCGACCGGGACCACCCCGCCGCCCGGTTCCCCGAGGTGGTCACGGGAATCCCGGGATTTCGACCGGTGGTCCCCCATGACCCACAGCTTTCCCTCCGGCACCACGATGTCGAACTCCACCGAGGACGGCGCGTCCCCCGGATAGAGATAGTCCTCGGTCACGGGCTCGCCGTTCACTTCGATCCGCCCCCGTTTGTCGCAGCAGGTCACACGGTCACCGCCGATCCCGATCACGCGTTTGACGTAGTCGGTCTCGGCGGGCCGGGCCAGGCCCAGCGCCGCGCCGGCTCCGCGCAGCAGTCCCGTGACGGGATTCTCCTCCGGTTCGCTCTGGACGAAAGACCCTCTCCCGTCGAACACCACGACATCGCCCCGCCGCGGTTCGCCGCCGAACCGGTACGCCAGCTTGTTGACCAGCACCCGGTCCCCGATCCGCAGGGTGTTCTCCATGGAGGAGCTGGGGATCAGAAAGGGCTGCGCGACGAAGGTGCTGAGCAGCAGGAGGAAGGCCAGGCAGAGGGCGAGGAGGGTGGCCGGCCGGTACCGCAGGCCGGCCAACCGGGTGAGAAAACGCGCGGAGCGCGACCGCTGCTCCGGCCCCTGGTCGGGGTCCGGAGAGCGGTCGCGCTCCGAGAGCTGTGCATCGGTGTCCATCGGGCCCTGAGCCTATCCGGCCGGGTCCGGACACCTGACGCGAGCGTCGCTACGCGGTGCCTCGGTGCGGGAATCCGCGGTCCGGGGCGGCGTGGCTCACCTGTCGCGCTTCTCCTTGATCTTCGCGGCCTTGCCGCGGAGCTCACGGAGGAAGTACAGCTTGGCGCGACGGACGTCACCGCGGGTCACGACCTCGATCTTCTCGACGATCGGGGTGTGCACCGGGAAGGTGCGCTCGACGCCGACGGAGAAGCTGACCTTGCGGACCGTGAAGGTCTCGCGCACGCCGGCGCCCTGACGGCGGATGACGACGCCCTTGAACTGCTGCACACGGGAGCGGCTGCCCTCGATGACGCGGACGTGGACGTTGACGGTGTCACCCGGGCGGAAGGCCGGGATGTCGCTGCGCAGCGACGCGGCGTCGACGTTGTCGAGAAGGTGCATGACCTACTGCTTTCTTCGTTGATGCCACAGGTCATCAACGGGATATCGGGATGATGTTCCGGAAGCCGTTCCGTCGGACGGGCGTCGTTCCCCCTGTGGCAGGGGCGCGCGCCGGACGCACACAGCAGCGGCCTATTCTTCCACGGCCTCGCACGTACGCCCAAATCGGCCGTCCTCGCCCAGGGACCAGCCCAGCGCGGCGAGGATCGCGCGGTCGTGTTTGTCGAAGGCGGCGGGGTCGGCGCGCTCGATCAGATCGGGGCGGTTGCGGTCGGTGCGGCGGAAGGCTTCGTCGCGGCGCCAGCGGGCGATCTTGCCGTGGTGGCCGCTGAGCAGAACCTCGGGGATGCCGCGGCCGCGCCACTCGGGGGGCTTGGTGTAGACGGGGCCCTCCAGGAGGTCGGCCATCGCTCCGGGGGCGAAGGAGTCGTCCTGGTGGGAGGCGGCGTTGCCGAGGACGCCGGGCAGCAGGCGGGCGACGGCCTCGACCATGACCAGGACGGGGGCCTCGCCGCCGGCCAGGACGTAATCCCCGATGGAGACCTCGCGCACGTCCAGGCGGTCGCCGTACTCCTCGATGACACGGCGGTCGATGCCTTCGTAGCGGGCGGGGGTGAACACCAGCCAGGGCTTGGCGGAGAGTTCGACGGCGAGCTGCTGGGTGAAGGGTTCGCCACTGGGGGTGGGGACGACGACGACCGGGGCGCCGTCGCCGGAGGCCAGGATCTCGTCCAGTGCCGCGCCCCACGGCTCGGGCTTCATGACCATGCCGGGGCCGCCGCCGTAGGGGGTGTCGTCGACAGTGTGGTGCTTGTCGTGGGTCCATTCCCGCAGGTCGTGGATGCGCACATCGAGCTGTCCGCGGGCGCGTGCCTTGCCGACGAGGGAGACATTCAGCGGTTCGAGGTATTCGGGGAAGATCGTGACGACGTCGAGGCGCATCAGCTGTCCTCCCGTTCGGCGGCGATCTCGGCCTGGCTCTCGTCGAGGAGGCCGGGGGGCGGGTCGATGACCGCGCGCTGCTCCTGGAGGTCGATCTCCGGGACGATCTCGCCGACGAACGGGATCATGACTTCGCTGCCGTCGGGCCGCTTGACGACCAGCAGGTCCTGGTAGGGCAGGTGGGAGATCTCGGCGATCCGGCCGACGGTGGTGCCGTCGCGGGTGACGACGTCGAGGTCGATCAGCTGGTGGTCGTAGAACTCCTCGGGGTCCTCGGGGACCTCCTCGGGGTCCACCTCCGCGATCAGCAGGGTGTTGCGCAGCGCCTCGGCGCCCGTACGGTCCTGGACGCCTTCGAAGCGCAGCAGCAGCCGGCCGCTGTGTACCCGGCCGGTCGCGATGGTCAGCGGTCCGGTGGCGGACGGCTCCGTGGCCAGCACGGCGCCGGGCGCGAGCCGCAGCTCGGGCTCGTCGGTCCGCACCTCTACCGTGACCTCGCCCTTGATGCCGTGGGCCCGGCCGATCCGTGCGACTACCAGCTGCACGCTGTGCTCCTCTTTGCGACTGAACTGCCACCGCTCTCGCCGGGTGGCCGAGGACCGTCGTGGTTCCTCAAACGATGGTGCGGAATGGGTGGTGCGGAGGGGCGGCTAAACGCCGCCGGTGGCGGACGCCGTGGCCGCGGACGACAAAGGCCGGGGACGGCTCGAAAGCCCTCCCCGGCCCGAGCCGGTGTTCTCTTTGTTCAGCGGACCTGGTCCACGTCGACGAGGTCGACGCGGATGCCCCGCCCGCCGAGAGCGCCCACGACGGTCCGCAGCGCGCGGGCGGTACGGCCGTTACGGCCGATCACCTTGCCGAGGTCGTCGGGGTGCACCCGTACCTCAAGCACGCGCCCGCGGCGCAGGGTGCGCGAGGCTACCTGCACGTCGTCGGGGTTGTCGACGATGCCCTTGACGAGGTGCTCAAGGACTTCCTCGAGCATGCTCAGGCCTCGGTCGACTCGGAGGTGGACTCGGCCTCAGCAGCCTCGTCCGCCTTCTTGTCAGCCTTCTTCGCCTTCGGGGTGATGGCCTCACCCTTGGGCTCGTTGCCGGACGCCTTGGCGGCGGCCTCGAAGAGATCGCGCTTGTCGGCCTTCGGCTCGGCGACCTTCATCGGCGCCGGGGCCGGCAGGCCCTTGAACTTCTGCCAGTCGCCGGTCACCTTGAGGATGGCCATGACGGGCTCGGTCGGCTGCGCGCCGACACCCAGCCAGTACTGGACACGCTCGGAGTTGACCTCGATGCGCGACGGGTTCTGCACCGGGTGGTACAGGCCGATCTCCTCGATGGCCCGGCCGTCACGGCGGGTACGGGAGTCGGCGATGACGATGCGGTAGTGAGGCGCGCGGATCTTGCCCAGACGCTTCAGCTTGATCTTGACTGCCACGGAAGTGGTGTCTCCTGGTCTTGACGTGGTGGGGCACAACGGGATGCCACGTGGGGTTGCGGTACTCGGGGTGCCCGATGGACGCGTCAGCCGGAGGAGAGAGGGGTCCTATGCGACTGTCGAGTACAGCTAGCCATTGTGCCACACGCCCCGGGATCACCCGACCGCGGCCACCTCAGGGATCCGGAACGGCTTACCGCAGCCGCCGCAGACGATCGGGGCCTGGGCCAGCACCGACGGGACGACCCGGACGTTGCGCCCGCAGTCGCAGACGGCCTTGACGCGGACACCGCCCCCGGAGGAGCCGTGCCGGGCGGCCGGGCCGCGGAAGCTGCGCGTGGTGTCGGTGGCCGTCGCGGCGGTGTGCGCCTTGAGCGCTCTGGCCAGTCGCTCGATGGTGGGGCGGTAGCGCCTCCTGGCCTCGGGGTTGAGTGTGACCAGGGAGAAGCCGCTGCTGGGATGCGGCTCGTCGGCGTGGTCCAGGCCCAGCTCCTCGGCGATCGCCAGGAAACGTCGGTTGTGGTAGCGGCCTGCGCGGGAGGTGTCGCGGATGCCGCGGGCGGCGGCGATGCCGTGGACGGCCTCGTGGAGCAGCCGTTCGAAGGAGAGCTCGGCGCCACAGGCGGACGAGGATTCTCCGATCAGGGACTCGGGGGCGGCCAGGTCCGGCAGCTCGGAGTGGTGCCGTTGAATATCGGCCCAGGCGAGCGCCAGCTCGGCGGCGAGAACAGGCGGTGTCGTGCTCACGTCGTGACAACGAGCCGGGGTCGCCCAGTGTTCCGATTCCGGGGCATCCCAAATAATTTGCACGTACCAGTCAGTTTCCGGTCATGGGTCATGCCGCGGGCCGGGTGCGCTGATCTGCGAAGAAGGCGCCCATCAGCCATCAAGTTGGCGCGTACCCACGCGTACGCCGCATGGCGCAGCCGGCCGGACGCACACCGGCCGGACGGGGCCGGGCGCCGGGGCGACGATCGCCGACGCGGCGATGTTACTGCGGGTATCGCAGGTCCCCGACACCGGCCCCGCGGCCGGACCGTCCGGCATCGGCCAGCACCGGCGACCGGCCTCGGCGGGCAGCGTCGTGCGGGCCGGACGGCGGGCGCTGCCGTGGCGGAACGGCGCGGGGCGGGGCACTCTGGAACGGCACGTCACGGCGCGTGCCCGGCGCATCCGGGGGCGCGCGGGAGACAACCCCGGCGCATCCTCTGGACGCCTGGACGGATGCGCAGTTGTCTGGTTCGCGGGGGCGCACAACGCGCGGACACGGGGGCGGATCGGCACTGAACAGCTTCGGGTTCTCGGCGAATAGGGGCGCTTGCGATGTCACCCACGCTCGTACGGCACCAGCTTCCGGACTCCGGGTCCACGGATCGTCCGGATCCCGCGGCGGCGGCTTCGGACGGCCTGTGCGCGCCCGCCGGCCCGCGGGCGCGCGCCCGTGACTGGGCCGAGATACAGGAGCGGATGCTGGTCCCGCTGTACGAAGCCGCGTACACCCGGCTGGGCGTCGGGCCCGGCACCCGGCTGCTGGGGCTGGGCTGCGGTTCCGGGCTGGCGCTGCTGCTCGCGGCGGGGCGCGGGGCGCGGGTCGGCGGCGTGGACACGGACGAGTACCGGCTGGAGCTGGCGCGGGAGCGGCTCACGCCGGACGGCCGGACCGGGGCCGCCCGGCCGGTCGGCGGCCGGCTCGACGAGGTGGCCGGCGGCGGCCCGTTCACCGTGGTGACCGCGTTCCCTCCGGTGGGTGGCGCGGGTTTCGCCGAGGGGCCGGTGGCCGCCCTGACGGCGGCGGCGGGCCTGGCGGAGCGCGGCAGCGCGGTGGTGCTGGGCGGCTGGGGCCCGGTGGAGCGGTGTGCGACGGCCGGGGTGCTGCGGGTGGCGCAGCGGCTGGCCGATCCGCTGCGGACGGCGGGCGGCTGGCGGCCCGGCGGCCGGGACGATCTGGAGGAACTGGCGGAGACGGCCGGGCTGCGGCCGGACGGATCGGGCCGGGTGGCCTGCCCGTTCGGGTACGCGGACGCGGCGAGCGCGGTGCGCGGGCTGCTGTCGACGGGTGCGTTCGACGCGGCGCTGGAGGCGGCCGGGCAGGCGCAGGTGGAAAAGGAGCTCCGCGAGGCGCTGCATCCGTATCTGCGGGCGGACGGGACGGTCTGGATGCCGAATGTGTTCCGGTATCTGATCGCGCGGACGCGGTAGGGGGACGCGGCGGAACGGCGGACGCGGTGGGGACGTACCCGGCGGGACCGTACGCGGGACGGGGAACCGTACGCGGGACGGGTTCGGCGGCGGACCGGAGCCCGGGTGGGGCGGTGCGCAGGTGTCCCCGCGGGCCGGGTGGGGCGGGTCGCCTGACATCTCGTCAGCATCCGGGATCCTGCGGGCCGTTGTCTGTGTGAACGCCCTCCGTGAACGCCCTCCGTGACCGCCGTGGACGAGCGGTTCCTGACCCGTGGCGGAGACGCCGCTCGGCAGTTGGCGGTGCTGCCGGTCCGGGGGCGGGGCGCGGCGGGCGGAGTCATCCGGCGGCCGCGGGCGTGTGACGTCGCCGAGCGGCTCAGGGCCGGCGGCGGGACCGTGCGGGCGGCGCTGTCGCTGCCGGCGGAGCCCGGCGCGAGCGGGACCGTGGACCGTGGCTGTCCGGGCACCTTTCCGGGCCGGGCCGACCGAGCGGACCGGTGCTCGCGGGCCCCCGGAGGGGACCTGGGCGGAGTGCTCGTCGATGCGGCTGCGGGACGTGTGCGCGCGGGAGCGGGCCGGTGCGGCGGCGGGGAAGCCGACGGAGCCGCTGGGCGCGCCCAGCGGCCGGCTGATCGTCACCGGCGGCCACGGCGACGGCCCTGTCATCGGCCGCTCCTGCCCCGGACCGCCCGGCCCGGTACGGCTGCCGGACGCACACGGACATGCCCCCGTCGCCTCCCCGTCCGGATCCGGCAGCGTTCGCACGCGGGACGCCGATGCGACCGGCGGGACCGGAGCGCGCGTGAGCCCCCGGCCGTCCGGCGGCCGGGGGCTCACGGAGCACGGTGACCCCGGGGTCAGCCCATGAACTTCTTGAACTCCTCGGGGAGTTCGAAGTTCTGCGGCTGGTCGCCGCCCTGCGGCAGGCCCAGCGGGTTGCCGGCCTGGGCGGCCTCGCGGCGGGCGACCGCGGCCTCTTCCTCGGCCTTGCGCTTCATCGGGTTACCGCTCTTGCGCTTGCCCTTGGCCTGCTTCTGCTGCTTCTTCTGGCGGCCGGGGCCACCGCCCATGCCCGGCATCCCCGGCATGCCCGGCATCCCGCCGCCCTGGGCCATCTTCGACATCATCTTGCGGGCGTCGAAGAACCGCTCGACGAGGTTCTTCACCGCGCTGACGTCGACGCCGGAGCCCTTGGCGATCCGGGCGCGGCGCGAGCCGTTGATGATCGTCGGCTCCTGGCGCTCGGCCGGCGTCATCGACTTGATGATGGCGGCCGTGCGGTCCACCTCGCGCTCGTCGAGGTTGTTGATCTGTTCCTTCATCTGCCCCATGCCGGGCAGCATGCCGAGCAGCTTGGAGATGGAGCCCATCTTGCGGACCTGCTCCATCTGGGCCAGGAAGTCGTCGAGCGTGAACTCCTTGGGGCCCTTCTGGAGCTTGGCCGCCATCTTCTCGGCCTCGGCCTGGCTGAAGGTCTGCTCGGCCTTCTCGATGAGCGAGAGCATGTCGCCCATGCCGAGGATGCGGGACGCCATGCGGTCCGGGTGGAACGCGTCGAACTCGTCCAGCTTCTCGCCGTTGGAGGCGAAAATGATCTGCTTGCCGGTGACGTGCGCGATGGACAGCGCGGCACCGCCGCGGGCGTCACCGTCGAGCTTGGAGAGCACCACGCCGTCGAAGCCGACGCCGTCGCGGAACGCCTCGGCGGTGTTGACGGCGTCCTGGCCGATCATCGCGTCGACGACGAAGAGGACCTCGTCGGGGCTGACCGCGTCGCGGATGTCCGCGGCCTGCTGCATCAGTTCCTGGTCGATGCCCAGCCGGCCGGCGGTGTCGACGACGACGACGTCGTACTGCTTGCTGCGGGCGTACTCGATGGAGTCCTTGGCGACCTGGACCGGGTCGCCGACGCCGTTGCCCGGCTCGGGCGCGTAGACGGCGACCCCGGCGCGCTCGGCGACGACGGAGAGCTGGTTGACGGCGTTGGGGCGCTGGAGGTCACAGGCGACGAGCAGCGGGGTGTGGCCCTGGGAGGTGAGCCAGCGGCCGAGCTTCCCGGCGAGGGTGGTCTTACCGGCACCCTGGAGGCCGGCCAGCATGATGACGGTCGGCGCGGTCTTGGCGAAGCGCAGCCGGCGGGTCTCGCCGCCGAGGATGCCGACGAGCTCCTCGTTGACGATCTTGACGATCTGCTGTGCCGGGTTGAGGGCCCGGGAGACCTCTTCCCCGCGGGCCCGCTCCTTGACCGCCGCGATGAAGGCCCGTACGACGGGCAGCGCGACGTCGGCCTCCAGCAGGGCGATACGGATCTCGCGTGCCGTGGCATCGATATCGGCCTCGCTCAGGCGGCCCTTGCCCCGGAGGTTTTTGAAAGTACTCGCCAAGCGGTCGGAAAGCGTATCGAACACGGCGGTCGTCGATCCTCGGGGTCGGGGGCAGAGGCAATCGCCTCCTAGGGTATCCGGCCCGCCGGGCAAGCCACCGCGGACCGCCGGTACCGGGACGGCCGGGCGGGCGCGGGCGAGGTGGCGCGGGTCACTCCAGGGCGCCCTGTACGTCGCGGGCGACGGCCGCGGCCCGCTCGGCGGTCAGCGGGGCGCCCGCGGTGTCGGTCACGTAGAAGGCGTCCACCGCGTTCGCCCCCAGGGTGCTGATGTGCGCGCTGCGGACGGTGACCTTGGCCGCCTCCAGGGCGCGGCCGATGCGGTGCAGCAGACCGTGGGCGTCCTGGGCGCGGACCTCGATCACGGTGGCGGCGCGGGAGCCGCCGGGGGCGACGGTGACGGTGGGCGGCGGGGCGAGGAGGGCCGCGTGCTGGTGCCGGGCGTAGGCGCGCTCGCGCTCCGCGAGGCGGGCGGGGATGTCGAGGGAGCCGTCCAGGGCGCGCACCAGATCCGCGCGCAGCCGGTCGGCCTCCGGCAGCGCGCCGTATTCGGCGGCCACCCGCCAGCGCAGCAGCAGGACCGGGCCGTCACCGGCCGGGTCGAGGGTGCGCAGGTCGGCGGCGTGCACGGTGAGGCGGTGCAGGGCCAGTACGCCGGCCGCGGCGGGCAGTACGCCCGGCTGGTCGGGGACGGCGATGAGCAGTTCGACGCCGACGGGTTCCGGGGCGGCGCCGGGGGTGCGGGGTGCCGTCGCGGCCGAGGAGCCGGCGGGGGTGTGCAGGGCCAGTACGGGCCCGCCGGTGCGCCGTGCCACGACGGCCAGCCGCTCCTGCTCCGGCGTCGGCCCGGCCGCGGCGCGGGCGGGCCGGTCCCGGCCCGCCAGGTGGGCGGCGACGCGGTCGGCCAGATCGGCGACGAGCCCGGCGCGCCAGGCGCTCCAGGCGGCGGGCCCGGTGGCGAGGGCGTCGGCCTCGGTCAGGGCGTGCAGCAGTTCCAGGGTGCCGGTGGTGCCGACGGCCTCGGCGACCGCGGCGACCGTCGCCGGGTCGTCCAGGTCGCGGCGGGTGGCGGTCTCGGTGAGCAGCAGGTGGTGCCGGACGAGGGTGGCGATCACCGTGGCGTCGCGGGCGTCGAGGCCGAGCCGGGCCGCCACGTCGCGGGCGATGGTCTCGCCGGCCACCGCGTGGTCGCCGGGCCAGCCCTTGCCGATGTCGTGCAGCAGGGCGGCGATCAGCAGCAGGTCGGGGCGGTGCACCCGGCGGGTCAGGGCGGCGGCCCGGACGGCGGTCTCGACCAGGTGGCGGTCCACGGTCCAGGTGTGTACGGGGTTGCGCTGCGGCCGGCAGCGGACGCGTTCCCAGTCGGGCAGCAGCCGCGTCACGATGCCCTCGGCCTCCAGGGACTCCCATACGGGCACGGTGTGCGGGCCCGCGCCGAGCAGGGTCACCAGCTGTTCGCGGGCCTCGGCGGGCCAGGGCACGGGCAGCGGGTGGGCGGCCATGGCCCGGCCGCACCGGCGGATCGTGTGCATCGCGAGCGGCAGTCCGGCCCGTGCGGCGGCGGCTGCGGCGCGCAGCACCAGTACCGGGTCCCGTTCGGGGCGCGCGGTGCGGGCCAGCACCGCCTCGTCGTCGTGCACGACGACGCCCTCGGCGAGCGGCAGCCGGCCCGCACCGCGGCCGTGCAGCAGCCCGCGCAGCACCGGTCTGCCGGAGCGGGCCCGCAGCACCCGGGCGACCTCACGCCAGGTGACGTCGGTGGCGTACGAGATGGTGCGGGCGGATTCGTAGGTCTGCCGCAGCAGGACGTCGGCGTCCAGCATGCCGAGGACGTGGGCGACCTGGTCCTGTTCCTGGAGGGCGAGCCGGTCGGTGGCGCGGCCGGTGACGAGGTGCAGTGCGTCCCGGGTGTCGAGCAGCCGGGCGCGGGCGGTTTCCAGGCCGCCGCGCGGGGCGTCGGCGAGCCAGGAGGCGGCGACCGCGCGCAGCGCGGTGGCGTCCCGCAGCCCTCCCCTGGCCTCCTTGAGGTCCGGTTCGAGGAGGTACTGGAGCTCGCCCTGCCGGCCGGCGCGTTCCCGGCACAGGTCGTGGAGTTCGGGCAGCCGGGCGGGGGCGCTCGCGCGCCAGTCGGCGTAGGCGGTGGTCCGCAGGGCGGCGGTGAGCGCCGGGTCGCCGGCCAGGTGGCGGGCGTCGAGCAGACCCAGTTGCACCTTGAGGTCCGCGCGGCCGACCTTGCGGGCCTCGGCGGGGGTGCGGACGGCGTGGTCGAGGTCCAGGCCGAGGTCCCAGACGGGGTACCAGAGGCGGTCGGCGAGCGCGGCGAGGGCGCCGGCGGCGGCCCGGCCGTCGTGCAGCAGCAGGAGGTCGAGGTCGCTGCGCGGGGAGAGTTCGCCGCGGCCGTAGCCGCCGACGGCGACGAGGGCGACGCCGGGTACGCCGGTCTCGGCGGCGGCGCCGGTCAGCAGGGCGGCGAGCCAGTCGTCGGTCAGCCGGGCGAGGGCGGCGCGGCGGGCCGGGCCCGCCGGTGCGGCGTCCTGGAGGAGCCGCAGCCGGGCCGCGGCATAGCCGCCGTCGGGGGCGGGCGCGGGGCCGGTCCCCGGGGTGGTGTGCTCACCCGGCAGGCGGTCCGGTTCCGCCGTGTCCGCGGCGTCCCCGGCGTCCCCGGCGTCCCCGGTTTCCTTGATGTCCTCGGCGCTGTCGGTCAACTCGGGTGCTCCTCGGTCGTGTTGTCCCCGGCACTGTCGCCCCCGGGTTTCGGTCTGGGCCGCGGCGGCGGGGGCGGCCGTCCGCCGCACGGGCGTCCCGCGCGCCCGGTGCGGCGGGGCGGTTTCCCGGCGCCCCGCCGCACCGCCGGGACCGCCGCGGCCGCCGCGGACCGCGCCGCCGTCACAGCGCGTCGGGCCCCCGCTCGCCGGTCCGCACCCGCACCGCTTCGTCGACGGGGACGCTCCACACCTTCCCGTCGCCGATCTTGCCGGTGCGGGCCGCCTGGACGACGACCTCCACCACCCGCGCGGCGTCCACGTCCGACACCAGCACCTCGATGCGGATCTTGGGCACCAGGTCCACGGTGTACTCGGCGCCCCGGTACACCTCCGTGTGCCCGTGCTGCCTGCCGTAGCCGCTGGCCTCGGTGACGGTCAGGCCGTGTACGCCGAACGCCTGCAATGCCTCCTTCACCTCGTCCAGCCGGTGCGGTTTGATCACTGCCGTGATGAGCTTCACCCGTTCACCCTTCTCGTCGTGCCCGGCGCCGTGGCCGCGTGGGATGCGGCGGCCGCACCCGGTGCCGGGGCCGTACGGGCCACCGTGCCACCGCCCGCCCCGGTGAAGTCGTATGCCGTCTCGGCGTGTGCGCTCTGGTCGACGCCGGTGAGCTCCTCGTCCTCGCCGACCCGGAAGCCCAGCACCAGGTCGATGACCTTGGCGAGGACGAAGGAGGCGGCCAGGGAGTACAGCAGCACGCAGACCACACCGACCGTCTGCTTGCCGAGCTGCGCGAAACCGCCGCCGTACAAGAGGCCCCTGGCGTCGCTCTGTACGCCGCCGGTGGCGAACAGGCCGACCAGCAACGAGCCCGCGATCCCGCCGACGAGGTGGACGCCGATGACGTCGAGCGAGTCGTCGTAGCCGAACCGGTACTTCAGGCCGACGGCCGCCGCGCACAGCACCCCGGCGATCACACCGATCGCGAGGGCGCCCAGCGGGCTGACCGCGCCGCAGGCCGGGGTGATCGCGACGAGTCCGGCGACCGCGCCGGAGGCGGCGCCGAGCGTGGTGAACGAGCCGTGCCGGATCCGTTCGTACGCGAGCCAGCCGAGCATCGCGGCGGCGGTGGCGGCCTGGGTGTTGACGAAGGCGACCGCGCCGACACCGTCGTCGTTGCCGAGCCAGGAGCCGGCGTTGAAGCCGAACCAGCCGAACCACAGCAGACCGGCGCCGAGCATCACCAGGGGCAGGCTGTGCGGCCGCATCGGGTCCTTCGTGAAGCCGATACGTCTGCCGACGACGAGGAGCACGCCGAGCGCCGCGGCACCGGCGTTGATGTGGACGGCCGTGCCGCCGGCGAAGTCGATGACGCCCAGGCCGGAGAGCCAGCCGCCCGCGGCCCACACCCAGTGGGCGACGGGGAAGTAGACAAGGGTGACCCACAGCGCGATGAACAGCGCCCAGGCGGTGAACTTCACCCGGTCCGCGAGCGCACCGCTGATCAGCGCGGGCGTGATGACCGCGAACATCAGCTGGAAGACCGCGAAGACGTGGACGGGGACGGTGCTGGTGCCCCACAGCTCGGTCAGGCCGATACCGCTGAGGCCGGCGAAGCGGCCCTGCCAGCCGATGAAACCGCCGCGGTCGGTGCCGAAGGCGAGCCCGAAGCCGTACAGGACCCACAGGGTCGTGACGATGCCCAGGCTGATGAAGCTCATCATCAGCATGTTGAGCACGCTCTTGACCCGGACCATGCCGCCGTAGAAGAAGGCGAGCCCGGGGGTCATGATCATCACCAGTGCGGAGCAGATCAGCACGAACCCGGTGTTGGCCGGGCTCAGGGAGATCCGCTGCGCCGCGAGGTCCGCTGCGGTCGTCATGCTGCCTGGGGCCATCGGCGTCTCCTCGTCGTCGATGCGGCCCGTACGGGTGCGATCGCGGGTGGGCCGGCTGTCGCCATGAGGGTGTCCCAGCACCATTTCGGCCGAAACCCGCCGGTGTTTCACCGCGGTGACGAAGCCTTCGCCAGTGTTACGCCCCGGTGAACTCCGCGTGCGGCGCGCCGCACGGAGTCCGGCCCCCTGACAGCCCCAACGGCGCAATCCCGCGGCGGGCGGCCCCACCACGGCGCGGGACGACAGCCCGGCCGCGGCCGTCACCCGGGTGACCTGGCATGGGGGAGCCGAGTCGGGCTGTCCGGGGTGGTGGCCGCGGCCGGTGTTCGGGGGTGTGCCGTCAGACGGCCTCCGCCGCGGTCTCCGGCAGCTGACGGCAGAGTTCGTCGCTCAGCCGGACCACCTCGGCGACGTCTTCGAACTCGCGCAGCGCGGTGTCGACGGTCTTGCGCAGCCGGGTGTTGACCCGTTCCGAGCGGACCTTCTGGGCGAACGGGATCGCCTCCTGCACCAGCGCCGCACCGCGCTCCGGCTCCTTTTGCAGCAGATGCACGGTGGCCATCCCGATGAGGTTGAGCGCGTAGGACCGCTGGTGTTCGGGGTCCTCGCCGAAGAGCTCCACCGCGCGCGCCATGACGGGTTCGGCGAGCGAGGCGTAGGTGGGGCTGCGGCCCGCGACATAGGCGAGATCGCGGTAGGAGTGGGCGTTCTCGGCGTTCAGTTCGGCCTCGGAGAAGAACCGGATCCAGTCCGGCTCGGGCTCGCCGGGCAGCACGTCGGAGAAGGTGTCCTCGGCCATCCGCACCGCCCGCTTGACCTTGCTCGGCTGGCCCATCCCGGCGTACGCGCGCGCCTCCATCGCATACAGCATGGCCTGGGTGCGGGCGGTGGCCGTCTCGCGGCTGCCGTACTGCGCGAGATGGATCAGTTCCAGCGCGTCGTCCGGCCGGCCGAGGTGGATCATCTGCCGGCTCATGCTGGAGAGGACGTACGAGCCCAGGGGGCGGTCGCCGGCCTCCTTGGCGGCGTGCAGCGCGAGGACGAAGTACTTCTGGGCGGTGGGCTGGAGCCCGATGTCGTAGCTCATCCAGCCGGCCAGTTCGGCGAGCTCGGCGGCGACCCGGAACAGCCGCCTGGCGGCGTCCGCGGGCTGCGGCTCCTGGAGGAGGTCGGTGACCTCGTGCAATTGGCCGACCACTGCCTTGCGGCGCAGTCCGCCGCCGCACTGCGCGTCCCACTGCCGGAACATCGCGGTGGTCGACTCCAGCAGTTCCAGCTCCGGCCCGGAGAGCCGGGAGGGCCGCTTGGCGCGGTCCTGGTGCGGCTCCCCGCCGCCCGGCGCGGCGGGCACCGGCACCAGCCAGCGCTGCATCGGCTCGATGAGGGTGGGCCCGGCGGCCAGCGTCAGCGAGGTGCCGAGGAAGCCGCGGCGTGCCAGCATCAGGTCGCTGCGGGAGAACTCGCTGATCAGGCTGACCGTTTGGGGCCCGGCCCAGGGCAGGTCCACCCCGGAGACGGACGGGGAGCGGTGGGCGCTGCGCAGTCCCAGCTCCTCGACGCCGACGACGCAGCCGAAGCGCTCCGAGAACAGCTCGGACAGGATCCGCGGAATGGGCTCGCGCGGCTGTTCGCCGTCCAGCCAGCGGCGTACCCGCGAGGTGTCGGTGCTGATGTGGTGGGCGCCCATCTGGCGGGCCCGGCGGTTGACCTGCCGCGCCAGCTCACCCTTGGACCAGCCGCTGCGCACGAACCACGAACCCAGTTGTGCGTTGGGGCGCTTGGCGGTCTCGCTGCCACCCGCGCCACCGGAGTCCGCGGTGCCGTTGCCGCCCACTGGAGTACCCCCATCCCGATCGTCGCCTCGTTGCGAACCACCCACAGGATGCCGCCTGTTGCGGCGCCTGTGCGCGGTAGCCCTACCCGAGCACGGGTTCCGGCCACACCTCCGGGCGCCGCACGACGGGCGCGTTGCCGCTGGCATACCCGTGCGAACGTTGCCCCTTGAGGGTTCACGCACCGAAAGTAATCGTACGATCACGCCGGTCGCGAGGCGGGTCGCGCAAACGCCACCATTCGCCACCCCTTCGCGTGAACTCCCGGGCCGCTCCACGCGATTGACTTGACACCGGTCGAAACGGGTCGAGAAGGGCCGGGCGGAGTGCAGTGCGTGAGGGCGCATGCTCCGCACCGCACCACCCGGCGCACCACGCGCGCACCATCGGCCCCGTGGTCCGGCGACGGAGCGTCACCCCGCCTCGCCGGCCCACCGGCACCGGCCCGTCATCACAGGCACGCATCACCCGTTGGAGGGGGCATGGGCTTCACGATCGCCGGTATGCGGGAGATCCGGACCGGCTCGCGGCGCCGTGTCCGCCCGGCCGCGAGCACGGCGGTGGCGGAGTACACCGGGCTGTGGGGCTGGGACGTCGCCCCCGGCGCCCGCGCGGTCCGCGGCGGCAGCGGCCGCCCGGACTGCTCGTGCGGCGCCGCCGGCTGCGCCGCCCCCGGCGCCCACCCACTGGCCGCCGGCCGGGAGCTGGCGGCCGGCGCGACGCTGGAGGAGGCCGCCGCGGCGTGGGCACGGACCCCGGGCGCGGCGGTGCTGCTGCCGGTGGGCCGGTCGTTCGACATCCTCGACGTACCGGGGCCCGCGGGCCGCGGCGCCCTGGCGCGCCTGGAGCGGATGGGGCTGCCGCTCGGCCCGGTGGCCGCCACCCCGACCGGCCGCGCGCTGTTCTTCGTCGCCCCCGGCGCGGCCGCCGGCCTGCCCGGCCTGCTCTACCGGACAGGCTGGGACGACGCCCGTCTCGACCTGCGCCCGCTGGGCGCCGGCGACCACATCACCGCACCCCCGTCCGACCTCGGCGGCCACGGCCCGATGCGCTGGCTGCGCCCCCCGACGCTGGACACCGCGGGCCGCCCGCCGCAGGCCCGCCTGCTGCTGGGCACCCTCGCGTACGCCTGCCACCGCTCCGCGGCCTGACGGCGGCGCACGGCGCGGCGACGGCCGGGGGCGAGCGCCGGCGGCGTTGTCAGTGGCCACTGCTACAACTCGGCCATGTCCCCGACCACCACGCGCTCATGACCACCACGCCGCCCTTCTCCGGCCTCCTCGCCCTCGTGGCGGGCCGCTCCGCCGCGCTGCGCACCGCCGTCGCGGGCGCCACCGGGCTCGACGCCCGGGTGCCCGGCTGCCCCGGCTGGTCGCTCTTCGACCTCGTCGCGCATGTCGGCAAGGTCCAGCGCTTCTGGGCCGCCGTGGTGGCCGCGGGCCCCGCCACCCGTCCCCCGGCAGACGAGGCCGCCGGCTCCGCCGCCCCACGTGACGCCCTCCTCGCCTGGTCGGCCGAGGGAACCGGCCGGCTGCTGACCGCGCTGCGGGAGGCCGGGCCGGAGCGGGGCTGCTGGGCCTGGTGGGGCGCGTCCGGCGTGCCGCTCACCGCGGGGGCGGTCGCCCGTCACCAGGTGCAGGAGGCGGCGGTGCACGCGTACGACGCCCAGGCGGCCGCCGGGCGGCCGCGGCCGCTCCCGGAGGCGGTGGCCGTGGACGGCGTCGCCGAGTTCCTCGCCGTGTCGTTCGGCACCGCGGGCCGGTGGCCGCACCGGCCCGCCCGGGTCGCCTGGTACACGGCGGAGGGCCCGTCCTGGAGTGTCGGCCTGACCGCCGAGGGGGCCGTCATCTCCGGCATGTCCGGGCCCGCCACCGCGGCGCCGGCGCCCACCGCCGCCGTGTACGGCCCGGCGAGCGATCTCCTGCTGACGCTGTACGGCCGCCGCACCCTGGACGGCATACGCGTCGACGGTGACCGCGCGCCGGTCGAGGAGCTGATCGCCTGGCCGTCGCCGGCCTGACACCCCCGGACCGACACCGCTGGGCCCGTCGCCCGCCGCGTGGCACAGCATCGGCCCCCGGCTCCCGCTGGCGGCGGGTACCGGGGGCCGGTGACGGGCGGGGCGCGGTGGCCCCGGCGGGTCAGTCGCCGATCAGGGCGTCGACGAACGCCTCGGGCTCGAACGGTGCCAGGTCGTCGGCGCCCTCGCCCAGGCCGACCAGCTTGACCGGCACGCCCAGCTCGCGCTGGACGGCGACGATGATGCCGCCCTTGGCGGTGCCGTCCAGCTTGGTCAGCACCACGCCGGTGATGTCCACGACCTCGGCGAACACCCGCGCCTGCACCAGACCGTTCTGGCCGGTGGTGGCATCCAGGACCAGCAGCACCTCGCCGACCGGGCCGTGCTTCTCGACGACCCGCTT
This sequence comes from Streptomyces sp. x-80, assembly GCF_046549095.1. Classification (NCBI taxonomy): domain Bacteria; kingdom Bacillati; phylum Actinomycetota; class Actinomycetes; order Kitasatosporales; family Streptomycetaceae; genus Streptomyces; species Streptomyces sp. x-80. The sequence goes on along the minus strand of NZ_JAJPWM010000011.1, from coordinate 204,246 downwards.
GACCTTGCCGAGCTCGTCCATCAGCCCGGTCTTGGTGTGCAGCCGGCCCGCGGTGTCGATGAGGACGACATCAGCGGTCTCGGCGATGCCTTCCTTCACGGCGTCGAAGGCGATGGAGGCGGGGTCGCCGCCCTCGGGCCCGCGGACCGTCCGGGCGCCGACCCGCTCGCCCCAGGTCTGCAACTGGTCGGCGGCGGCGGCACGGAAGGTGTCGGCCGCGCCCAGCACGACGGACTTGCCGTCGGCGACCAGCACCCGGGCGAGCTTGCCGGTGGTCGTGGTCTTGCCGGTGCCGTTGACGCCGACGACCATGACGACGCCCGGGATCTCCTGGCCGTCCTTGCCCAGGCCGTTGCCGGTGTGCACGGAGCGGTCGGCGTCGGTGCCGATCAGGGTGAGCAGTTCCTCGCGCAGCAGCTCGCGCAGGCCCTCGGGCGTACGGGTGCCGAGGACCTTGACGCGCTCGCGCAACCGGTCGACCAGTTCCTGGGTGGGGGCGACGCCGACATCGGCGGTCAGCAGAGTGTCCTCGATCTCCTCCCAGGTGTCCTCGTCGAGGTGTTCGCGGGAGAGCAGGGTCAGCAGGCCCTTGCCGAGGGAGTTCTGCGAGCGGGAGAGCCGGGCGCGCAGCCGGACCAGCCGGCCGGCGGCCGGCTCGGGGACCTCGATCTCCGGCACGGGGGGCGCCGCGGGCGCCTCGGGCTCGGCGACCGGTGCCGCGGCCTCGGGGGCCTCGGCGGTCGGCAGCCCGACTTCTTCGATGGTGCGACGGGCTTCGTCGCGGGGGGTCTCGGCCTCCTCACCGACCTGCGGTTCGGCGGGGGGCGCGGTAACTGACGGGGTGGCCGGCGGGGACGGCGGCAGCTGCTTCTTCTTGCGGCCGCTGACGACGAGCCCGCTGATCGCGCCGAGCACGACCACGGCGATGACTACAGCAAGGATGACGAATTCCATAACCCGTCCAGTATCCGTCACGCACCGCCGCGGCAGGCCGCACGCGCCGAACCCGGAGATACGGCGTCCTGCCGCGGCTCCGGCCCCCTGCGGACCGCCGGACGGGGCCTCCTCTGGACCCTTCGACGAGGACGGAAGGGACGTACCCTCGTTGAGGGATCCAACCGGACGTACAGGAAGAAGTTGGATCAAAGTACGATGGTGGACGGCCACGCAACGCGCGTAGAGTCCTGGCATCCACTCTGGCCAGGCACCACAGCCGCTGCCTGCACCTCCCTCCCGGGGGTGCCTCCCAGACCCCCGCGCACGGAGACACCTGCACCATGGGCACCACGTCCGCTCCTGAAACCGACGGCGCCGTCGAGACCCGAGGCATCGAGCCGGTTCCCGACCACGAACGTCAGGGCCGCGTCCGCGAGCTCTTCCCCACCTGGGTCGCCGCCAACATCAGCGTGTTGTTGCTCACCATGGGTGCGGCGCTGGTGGTCACCAACGGGCTGAACTTCTGGCAGGTCCTGCTGGTGGCGGCCATCGCCGCCACCATCGCCTTCGGGATGGTCGGCGTGCTGTCGGTGTCCGGGAAGTGGGGCGGTGCGCCCGGCGCGCTGCTCTCCCGGGCCGCCTTCGGGGTCCGCGGCAACTACTTCCCCGGCGCGATCCTGTGGGTCGCCCGCTTCGGCTGGGAGACGATCAACGCGGTCACCGGTGCGTACGCCGTGCTGACCGTGCTGAACCTGCTGTTCGGCGTCAAGAGCAACAACGTCCTGGTCGTGGTCACCCTGCTCGCCTTCGTGGCCTGCACGTTCCTGGTGAGCGGTCTGGGGCGCAAGGCGCTGAACGTCTGCAACAAGTACTCGACGTATCTGTTCGGCCTGTTCAGCATCATGGTGCTCGTCTACCTGGTCGCCACCTTGGACTGGCACGCGGTCTTCGCCAAGAAGGCCGGTACCACCGCGATGGTGATCGCGGGCATCGGCACGATCGCGGCCGGCGGCATCAGCTGGGTGCCCACCGGCCCCGACTTCACCCGCTACCTTCCGCACTCCGCGTCCGGCCGCAAGATCGTCGGCACGACCGTCTCCGGCGCGGCCCTGGTGCTGGTGCCGATGGTGCTGATGGGCGGTGTGCTGGCGGTGTCCGAGCCGGCGCTGGCGGCCGGGAACACCGACCCGATGTCGTTCCTGGGCGGCGCCCTGCCGATCTGGCTGGCGGTGCCGTACCTGATCACCGCGCTGGTCGGGATGGTGCTGATCAACAGCCTCTCGATGTACTCGGCGGGCTTCACCGCCCAGACGATGGGCGTCAAGCTGCCGCGCGCCCTGGCGGTCAGCATCAACGCCGCCATCAGCCTCGTCGGCGGGCTGTTCATGATGCTGGTGGCCAAGGACTTCATCGGCCAGTTCATCACCTTCCTGACGCTGCTCGCGGTCTCCTTCTCCGCCTGGATCGGCGTCTACGGCGTCGATATGGCCCGGCGGCGGCGGATGGCCGTCCGCTATGACGCGGACAGCCTGATGAACACCGGCCGCGGCAGCCGCTACTGGTACACCGGCGGCTTCTGCTGGCAGGCCATGACGGCGTGGGCGGTCGCGCTCGCCGCGGGTCTGTGCTTCACCAAGGTCCAGTGGTTCACCGGCCCGCTGGCCACCACCTGGGTCGGCCGGAACGGCCTGGGCTGGGCGGCCACGATCCTGATCGCCGCGGTGATCTTCGCGGTGCTGCCGACACCCCGGGAGACCGATCCCGCCACCGGCCGGCCGGCCGCGGCCCCGCAGCCGGCCCCGGTCGGCTGACCGCCGCACCGGTCCCCCACCGGACCGCGCCGACGGATCCCGCCGCCCGCTAGAGATCTGACGCAACGTCAGCTAACGTCCCCTTCGCCCACCACCCCGGCGAAGGGGACGTCCGCCATGCCCGTCACGGTCCTGCGCCTCAACCTCGTCGACCCCGCACCCACCCCCGACACCCTCTCCGCGCGCTACCGGGCCGCCGTCGAGATGGCGGCCTTCGCCGACGACCGCGGCCTGACCACGGTCCAGACCGAGGAGCACCACGCCACCGCCAACGGCTGGCTGCCCTCCCCGCTCGCCTTCGCGGGCGCCGTCTTCGGCGCCACCCGCCGCATCGGCGTCACCGTCTCGGCGCTGATCACCCCGCTGCACGATCCGCTGCGGCTGGCCGAGGACATCGCCGTGCTCGATCTCCTCAGCGGCGGCCGCCTGGTGACCGTCGCCGGCCTCGGCTACCGGCCGCAGGAGTACGCGGCGCACGGCCGGGACTGGGAGGGCCGCGGCGCGCTCCAGGACGAGGTGCTCCGGACCCTGCTGGCCGCCTGGACGGGCGAACCGTTCGACTACCGGGGCCGTACGGTCCGCGTCACCCCGCGCCCGTACACCCGGCCGCATCCGCCGCTGCTGATCGGCGGCAGCTCACGGGCCGCGGCCCGGCGCGCCGCGCGGCTGGGGCTGCCCCTCTTCCCCAGCGCCCATCTGCCGGAGCTGGCGGCGTACTACGACGCGCAGCGCGCCGCGCACGGCACCGACGGCTGGGTGCTGCTGCCGCCCGAGCGCACCTGTCTGCTGCATCTGTCCGAGGACCCGGACCGCACCTGGGCCGAGTACGGCGGACATCTGCTGCACGAGGCGCGCACCTACGCGTCCTGGCAGACCCCCGGCAGCCGCTCCGCGGTGCACTCCGCCGCCGAGGACGCCGAGGCGCTGCGCACGGAGGGCGTCTACCGCGTCGTCACCCCGGACGAGTGCCTGCGGCTGGCGGCGGAGGCGGGGCCGCGGGGCTCGCTGATCCTGCATCCGCTCTGCGGCGGGATGCCCGTCGACGAGGGCTGGCGCTCGCTGCACCTGTTCGCCGAGCGGGTGCTGCCCCGCCTCGCGGACTGACGGCGGGGCGGGCCGGCTCAGCCCTCCGGATAGAAGACGAACAGGGTGCAGCCCTCGGTCGTCTGCGGGACGTGCCAGGACCCGGCCGGCGCGTGCAGGAAGGTGCCCGCCGGGTGGTCCCGGTCCCCGTCGTTGAAGGTGCCCGCGACCACGAAGACCTCCTCGGGACCGGGCGCGTGCACATCGATGCCCTCCCAGCAGCTGCCCGGGTCCATTTCCAGGACCTGGGCCGACGCGCCGTTGTCCCCGGTCCACAGCGGCCGGACCCGGATCCCGGGAAACACTTCCCGCACGGGGGCGTCGCCCACCGCGGTCCACACGTACCCGGCCGTCCCGCCCACCCCGGGCGCGCTCCGCCCGTCCGTCCCCCGATCCCGCTCCGGTGCCTGCGTCTGCTTCCGCTGCTGTGTCTGCTCGCTCATGTCTCCACCCTGGCCCGGCGTGCCGCGCTCCCCCAGTGTCAGAAAAGACGTCCTCGGGTACTTTTCTGCCATGCCTGCCGACCCCGCCGTATCCGCGCTCGTCCCCGGCCCGGCGTCCGCGCACGGGCCCGCCGCCCGGCCCGCGGCGGCCGGCCCGCCACCACCCCGACGGCACCAGGTCGTCGCGCTGGTGCACGCGCCCCAGTCCACCTTCGAACTCGGCCTGGCCGCCGAGGTGTTCGGCACCCGCCGCCCCGCCCTGCCCGCCTACTACGACTTCCGGGTCTGCGCGCCGCGTCCGGGGCCGGTCCGTACGACGGCGGGCTACGACATGCTGGTCACCGAGGGGCTGGCGGCCCTGGACACCGCGGACACCGTCGTCATCCCGGGCTGGACCCCGGACGACGCGCCGCTGGACCCCGCCGTCCACCGGGCGCTGCGGCACGCGCACCGGCGGGGCGTCCGGCTGGTCAGCATCTGTTCCGGCGCGTTCGCACTGGCGCAGACCGGGCTGCTGGACGGCCGCCGGGCGACCACGCACTGGAGCCGGGCCGCCGACCTGGCGGCCCGGTTCCCCCGCGTCGAGGTGGACGCCGATGTGCTGTACATCGACCACGGCGACCTCGCGACCAGCGCCGGGGCGGCGGCCGGTGTCGATCTCTGTCTCCACCTGGTACGCGGCGACCACGGCGCGGCCCATGCCGCGGGGATCGCCCGCCACATGGTGATGCCGCCGCATCGCGAAGGGGGCCAGGCCCAGTACGCGGCGCCGCTCTCGGCGGACCGTACGGACGGGGCGCGGATGGCGCAGTCGCTCGCCCCGCTGCTGGGCTGGGTGAGCGAGCGGCTGGCCGAGCCGGTCACGGTCGAGGACATGGCGGCGCGGCTGCGGATCTCGTCACGCACCCTCGCCCGCCGGTTCGCCGACCAGCTGGGCACCAGCCCCGGCCAGTGGCTGCTCGGGCTCCGGATCGGCGCGGCCCGGACGCTCCTGGAGGAGACCGATCTGCCCGTGGAGGCGGTCGCTCTGCGCGTCGGGCTGTCCTCCGCCACCAACCTCCGCCGGCGCTTCCATCAGGCGCTGCACACCACTCCCGCCCGCTACCGCCGCGCGTTCCGGCTCACCTCGCAGGAACCGGCGCGGACCGCCGGGGCACGGAGCGCGGGCGGAAACACGGGCCGGGGCACGGACGAGAACGCAGTCGGGAACGCAGTCGGGAACGCGGTCGAGAACGCGGACGCCACCGCGGACAAGGCACTGCCCCGGCTCGCCGAATGAGCCGGGGCAGTACCCACTGAGGAGAGAGGCGGGCGGGGTGGGTCAGCCCATCTCCTCCAACGCCTTGCCCTTCGTCTCCTTCACGAACTTCAGCACGAAGGGGATCGAGAGCAGGGCGAAGAACATGTAGATGAGGTACGTACCCGAGAGGTTCCAGTCCGCCAGGCTCGGGAAGCTGGCCGTGATGGCCCAGTTGGCGATCCACTGCGCGGAGGCGGCGACGCCGAGGGCGGCGGCCCGGATCCGGTTCGGGAACATCTCGCCGAGGAAGACCCAGACCACGACACCCCACGAGAGGGCGAAGAAGAGGACGAAGGCGTGCGCGGCGATCAGGGCGACGGCGCCTTCGGTGGCCGGCAGCGTGCCGGCCGCGGTCTTGGCGGAGAAGGCCCAGGCTTCCAGGGCGAGGGCGACGGCCATACCGGCCGAGCCGATCAGGGCCAGCGGTCGGCGGCCGATCCGGTCGACGAAGATCATCGCGATCACGGTGCCGATGATGTTGATGATCGAGGTCGTGAAGCTGTAGAGGAACGAGCTGCTCGGGTCGATGCCGACGGACTGCCACAGCGTCGAGGAGTAGTAGAAGGCGACGTTGATGCCTACCAGCTGCTGGAAGACGGAGAGCCCGATACCGACCCAGACGATCGGCAGGAAGCCCCGCTTGCCGCCGAGCAGGTCCCGGAAGGTCGACTTGTGCTCACGGCGCATGGCGTCCTGGATCTCGACGACCCGGGCGTCGAGATCGACGGTGCGGCCCTCGACGTCGGCGAGCACCTCCTTGGCGCGGGTGATCCTGCCGACGGAGATCAGGAACCGCGGTGACTCGGGAATCGCGAAGGAGAGCAGCCCGTAGAGGATGGCCGGCACGACCATCACGCCGAGCATCCACTGCCACGCTTCCAGACCGCCGAGCGTGCCGCGCTGGTCGCCGCCGGCGAGGTTGAGGATGCCCCAGTTGACGAGCTGGGAGATGGCGATACCGACGACGATCGCGGCCTGCTGGAAGGAGCCGAGCCGGCCGCGGTAGGCCGGGGGCGAGACCTCGGCGATATAGGCCGGGCCGATCACCGAGGCCATACCGATGGCGATACCGCCCAGGACGCGCCACATGGCCAGGTCCCAGAGGGCGAACGGCAGCGCCGACCCGACGGCGCTGACGGTGAACAGCACGGCGGCGATCTGCATCACCCGGATACGGCCGATACGGTCCGCGATCCGCCCGGCCGTCGCGGCGCCGATGGCACAGCCGATCAGCGCGATCGCGATCACCTGGGCGAGAACGGCCGACCCGACGTCGTAGCGGCTGCGGATCGCCTCCACCGCGCCGTTGATGACGGAGCTGTCATAGCCGAAGAGGAAACCGCCCATGGCGGCGGCCGCCGTGATGAAGATGACATGGCCGAGGTGATCCGGCTGGGCCTTGCGGCCCTCCGGAACGGTCGGCGGCGCGGTGCTGGTCAACGTGTACTCCAGTGGCCCGGCTGCGCTGCCGGGCGTAGGTGGACTGGCCCTTCCAGTGGCGCACAGGTTGGGGACACCCACCACTTGAAGGTAAAAACAACGCTGCCGAGACTATGCCTTCAAGTTTCGAAGTCAATAGGCGGAGAGAACTTCTTTATTGGATCAACAAGAAGGTCCTTTGTTCAAAACTTGAACAGACTTCACGGACTTCCCTTGCGGGATCAGTGCAGCCGCTGGCTGATGACCTTCGAGACGCCGTCGCCCTGCATGGAGACCCCGTACAGGGCGTCGGCGACCTCCATCGTCCGCTTCTGATGGGTGATCACGATCAGCTGGGAGCTCTCCTGGAGTTCCTCCATGATCCCGATCAGCCGTTGCAGATTGGTGTCGTCCAGCGCCGCCTCGACCTCGTCCATCACATAGAACGGACTGGGCCGCGCCTTGAAGATCGACACCAGCAGCGCCACCGCCGTCAGCGACCGCTCGCCGCCCGACAGCAGGGACAGCCGCTTGACCTTCTTCCCCGGCGGCCGCGCCTCCACGTCCACCCCGGTCGCCAGCATGTCGTCCGGGTTCGTCAGGACCAGCCGCCCCTCGCCCCCCGGGAAGAGCCGCGCGAAGACGCCCTCGAACTCCCGCGCGGTGTCGTGGTACGCCTCGGTGAAGACCTGCTCCACCCGTACGTCGACCTCCTTGACCACCCGCATCAGGTCGGTCCTGGTCTTCTTCAGGTCTTCAAGCTGTTCGCTGAGGAACTTGTGCCGCTCCTCCAGCGCCGCGAACTCCTCCAGCGCCAGCGGGTTCACCTTCCCGAGCTGCTGGTACGCCCGCTCGGCCGCCTTGAGCCGCTTCTCCTGCCCGGCCCGCTCGTACGGCACCGGCAGGTGGCGCGGATGCTCCGGATCCGCCGGCAGCTCCTCGCCCTCGGCGGGCGGCGCCGGCGGTACGAGCTGATCGGGGCCGTACTCGGACACCAGCCCGGCCGGCTCCATCCCCAGCTCCTCCAGCGCCCTGGCCTCCAACTGCTCGATCCGCAGCCGCTTCTCCGCGCCCAGCACCTCGCCCCGGTGCACCGAGTCCGTCAGCTTGTCCAGCTCCGACTTCAGCTCCCGGCCCGTGTTCCGCTCGGCGGCCAGCGCCTGTTCGCGCTCGGCCTTGGCCCGCTCGCCGGCCGCGCGCTCCTCCTCGGCCCGTACGACCGACACCTCGATATGCGCCAGCAGCTGCCGCGCACCGGCCGCGACCGCCCCGGCCACCGCCGCCTCGTGGCGCAGCCGGGCCCGTCGCCGGGCGGCCCGCGCCCGCGCCTCGCGCTCGGCCCGCGCCCCCCGGTCCAGCGCGTCCGCCCGCCCCGCGAGCGCCTTCACCCGCTCCTCGTGCGTACGCGCCTGGAGCCTGGCCTCCATCTCCGTCTGCCGGGCGTTGGCCCCGTCGGCGGCCAGCCGGTCCCGTACCGCCGTATCGGGCTCCGCCTCGCCCGCGCCCGGGTCCTCCTCGGCCGCCGCCAGCCGCTCGGCCAGCTCCTCGGCCTCCTCGGTGGCCCGCAGCAGCGCCTCCTCGGCCCTGGCGGCCGCCGCGCCGGACCGCTCCGCCTCGCCCGCGGCCGCCCGCGCCTGCCCGCCGAGCCGCCCCAGGTCCCCCGCGACCCTGGACTTCTCCCGGTCCGCCGCGCGCCGCCGCTCATCCCACTCCTCGACCAGCGCGGCACACGCGGCGCGCCGCTCCTCCGCGGCCCGCTGTGCCTGCGTCAGCTCCTGGCAGCGCGCCGCCAGCGCCACCAGCTCCGCCGCCGCCTCGTCGACGGACGCCTGCACCTCCAGCAGACTCGGCGCACCGGCCGACCCGCCCTGCGCGAAATACGCCCCGAGCAGATCGCCCTCCCCGGTCACCGCCGTCAGCTCCGGTCGCGCGGCCACCAGATCCTCGGCGTCCTCCAGCGTCCCGACGACCACCACGTCCCGCAGCAGCCGCGCCACCGCGGCCGTCAACCCCGGCGGCCCGCACACCAGTTCGCCGGCCCTGACCGGCTCGACGGAGCTGTCGGGCACCCGGGGTCCGGCGGGCGCGGGGATGCCTACGCCGCCCGCCGCCCCGGCGGACAGACCGGCCCGCTCCGCGGAACCGGCCCCGTCCGGCACTCCGGTCGCGTCCCCCACACCGGAAGGACGGCCGGAACCGACCGCCACACCGGCCACACCGGCCACACCTTCCGCACCGGACGCGTCCGCCGAGCCGACCGCCGCACGCGGCCGCCCCGTCACACCGCTCGCACAGACAGCCTCCGTCACCTCAGCCGCATCGGGCACACCCGCCCCCTGAGGACCGATCACCGCCCGCCCCGCACCGCCGGCACCCCCCGGGTCCGCCGCCCCGGCCGCCCGCGCGGGGCCCGGCACCCGCACCGCACCCGCGCCACCCGTCACCTCACCGGCCGCCCGGCCTGCGCCGCCCCCGCTCACGGCGCCCAGCACCATCGCCGCCCGCCCCGCGTCCTGTTTGCGCAGCAGGCGGATGGCGTCGGCGGCGGTGGCCGGATCGGTGACCGCGAGGGCGTCCGCGGCCGCACCGAGCGCCGCCGCGACCGGGATCTCGAAGCCGGGCGTGACGGTCAGCAGCTCCGCCGCCGGGCCCAGCAGACCGGTGAGCTGGTCCGCGGCGGCCAGCAGCGCCCCCGTACCGTCCTTGCGGCGCAGCCCGAGCGCCAGCGCGTCGTGCCGGGCGGCGGTCGCGGCGCGCTTGCGCTCGGCCGCGGTCAGCGCCTCCCGGGCGACGGTCAGCGCGGCCTCCGCCGCAGCCAGTTCCCGCCGGGCCGCGCCGTGCCGGGCCGCGGTCGCCTCGTCATCCGCGTCCAGCCCGTCCACCTCGGCCCTGAGCTGGTCGTACGCCTCCTGGGCCGCCGTCGCGCGCTGCCGGGCGCCGTCCCGGGCCTCGGCGAGCCGGCCGATCTCCGCCTGGGCCGAGGCCGCCCGGCCGCGCGCGGCGGTGACCTGTCCGCTCAGCCGCGCGAGCCCCTCGCGCCGGTCGGCGATCGCACGGGCCAGGTCGCGCAGCCGCCGCTCCTCGTCCGCCAACTGCCGCTCCAGCCCGGCGCGGTGTTCGACGGTGTCCTCCAGCGCCCGGTTCGCCGCCTCCAGCGCGGCCGCCAGCTCCGCCTCCTGCTCGCGGATCCGGGCCGCCTCGCGCTCCAGCTCCTCGGGGTCACGCCCGCGCCCCTCGTCCGGCGGGGCCGCCGCGGCGCTCCTGACCCGCGCCTCGGCGAGCGAGACCGTACCGCGCACCCGCTCAGCGAGCTGCGACAGCTCGTACCAGGTCTGCTGCGCGCGCTGCACCCGTGGCGTCAGCGTGCGCACCTCCTCCTCCAGCACCGCCTCGCGCTGCTGGGCGGTGCGCAGCCGCGCCTGGGCCGCCTCCCGGCGTTCCCGCAGCGCCGCCTCATCGGCGATCTCGGCGCGCAGCGCCCGGCGCAGGGTGACGAGGTCGTCGGCGAGCAGCCGCAGCCGGGCGTCGCGCAGCTCGGCCTGGATGACGGCGGCCCGCCGGGCCACGGCGGCCTGCCGCCCCAGCGGCTTGAGCTGCCGCCGCAGCTCATCGGTCAGATCCTGGACGCGGGCGAGATTGGCCCGCATCGCGTCCAGCTTCCGCAGCGCCTTCTCCTTGCGCTTGCGGTGCTTGAGGACGCCGGCCGCCTCCTCGATGAACGCCCGGCGCCCCATGGGGTCGGCGTGCAGTACGGAGTCGAGCTGGCCCTGGCCGACGATGACGTGCATCTCGCGGCCGATACCGGAGTCCGAGAGCAGCTCCTGGATGTCCAGCAGCCGGCAGGCGTCACCGTTGATCTGGTATTCGCTGCCGCCGTTGCGGAACATGGTCCGGGTGAGGGTGACTTCGGCGTACTCGATGGGCAGCGCGCCGTCGGAGTTGTCGATGGTGAGCGCGACCTCGGCGCGGCCCAGCGGCGGCCGGCCGGTCGTCCCGGCGAAGATGACGTCCTCCATCTTGCCGCCGCGCAGCGATTTGGCGCCCTGCTCGCCCATGACCCAGGACAGCGCGTCCACGACATTGGACTTGCCGGAACCATTGGGGCCCACGACACAGGTGATGCCGGGTTCGAATCGGAGCGTCGTGGCGGAGGCGAAGGACTTGAAGCCTCGCAGGGTCAGACTCTTGAGATGCACGTCTTTGGACTTTACCGCCCGTCCGGCGGCGGCCCGGCCGCAACATTCCCGTCGCCCGCGGCGGTCCGGGCACGGGCCGTGGCCTGCGCTCCGGGGCGTATCGGCGGAGCGGGACCGCTGTTGTTTTCGGTTTCACCAAGGAAAGCGCAGGGCACACCATGCGGTAAGGAAAGCGCCGAAAAGCCGAAGCGGAAATGACGGGGAAACGACGAAGGGACGCCGAAGCGTCCCTTGCAGATCTTGTAGAAGAACGGTGCCTCGAGCGACTGGCGAGCAGTCCACCGTCCGGGGGTTGGGGTCAGGTGAGCGCAGGCTCCGCCTGGGGTACGTCGATGTCGAGCATCGAGCCGTCGCGACGTGCGGCAGCGGACAGCATGTCGTTCTCGGCCTGCATCCGAATCAGTTCGGACTCCAGGTCCTGGACACGCTGCTGAAGCCGTCGCATCTCGGAGTGGACTCGGGGGTCGGAGCCGCCGACGTAACCGAGAAGCGCCTTTGCCATGATGGATGGTCCTCCACAATGAGTGACCGACCGAAGCGGTGTGGGTCGTGAGGGATTCGCACCCGCGGTGCTTGTCATTACCTGGTGCGCTCAATGGCAAACAGCTAAGGTGCGCGGGGATTCCAGCGTCTCACCAAACGGTTTGAGGGTCAACACGATCACGCCCCGTATCCTCGGGTGCCTGAGAGTGCGCGGCCGTACGGGCGCTGCGCGGACTCTCCAGAAAGGCCCCGCGGGGGCGTGGAGATCATGCCTACAGCGGCAGCCTTGCACGGGTCGGCCGAGTTGGCAACCACCAGCCGATATCTCCCGTGAGCAGGCGACACGCGCGGAGCGCCAAGATCACCTCGACCGGCCGTCCGGCCGGTTTCCGGGAGCCCCCTCAGCGGATCGCGAAGCCGTCGTAACCACCGCGCGGAGTGGCCCAGATCTCAGTGACGCCATCGACCCGGCCGGGCGTGTCTCCGGTGCGCAGCCACTCCAGCAGCTGCTCGCAGTGATCCTTCGGCCCCTCGGCGACGACCTGGACGCGGCCGTCCTCAAGGTTGAGGGCGAACCCGACGAGCGCGCCGATGCGCAGCGCGTTGGCCCGCGCGAACCAGCGGAATCCGACCCCTTGGACCTGGCCGCGCACCCACGCGGTCACCCGGACATCTTCATTCATGCGTGCACGTTAACCGGACAATTGCACAAACGGGCACTTCGGCCTCTTGCGTCATGGCGTACAGTCCGCCGACAGCGTCCCTCACCCATACGGGTGAGGGACGTTCACACTGACGGAAGGAAGACAGCGGATGGGCCGCCATCGACGCTCCGCTCCCCCGGCGCCGGAATCCATAGGCGCGCCGCCCGGTGACGTACGACCGGCCGCGCCGCCCGTCGCGGAGGCCACCACCCGGCCCCGCGGCCGGCGCACGGCGCGCGGCCGCCGGACGGTGCCGCTGCGCACGGGGCTGCTCGGCGCCTCCGCCGCCGTGGCCATGGGCACCGTGGCGGTCGCCTCCGGACTGCTGCCCGGCGGGGACCGGTTCGAGCCGGGCGGCGGCCTCGGCGAGCGGGTACGCGCCGACTCGCTGCCGGACGCCGCACCGCAGAACGGCCGCGCCACACCGTCGGCCGGGCCCACCGCGGCCCCGGCGGACCGCGGCGCCGGCCGCCCGGCGGCCCCGGAGACCGGCCGGCCCTCCTCGGCCGCGGCGCCCTCGACGACCCCGTCGCCCCGGCAGCCGTCCCAGCCCCCCGCCGGAACGTCCAGTGCGCACCGCCCCACCACCCCCGCGGCCCCCGCGGCCCCTGCGGCGCCGCATCGCGCCTCGGTTCCGCCGAAGGCCGCGGACAGCGGGTCGTCCGCAGAGGCCCAGGTGCTGTCCCTCGTGAACCAGGAGCGCGCCCAGGCCGGCTGTTCCCCGGTGACCGCGAACCATGAACTGGGCGGTCTGGCCCAGCAGTTCAGCGACGATATGGCCCGGCGCCAGTTCTTCGGCCACACCGACCCGGACGGTGCGAGCCCCTGGGACCGCGCCCGGCACCGGGGCATCAGCGACCTGGGCGGCGAGAACATCGCCCGCGGCCAGGCCGATGCCCGGTCGGTGATGGAGACCTGGATGAACAGCCCCGGCCACCGCGCCAACATCCTGAACTGCGAGTACCGGACCCTCGGCGTCGGAGCCCACTTCGGCCCCGGCGGCCCCTGGTGGACCCAGGAATTCGGCTTCTGACCCCCGGTACGTCACGCGCGGGCCGGTGACAGTCCCCGGCCCGCGCCTCAGCCGCCGTGGGTGGGCCGGGGCGGGCGCTGGCAGCGGGGGCAGAAGTAGCTGGAGCGGTTCATCCAGGGCCGGCGGCGGATGGGGGTTCCGCAGCGACGGCAGGGTTCGTCCGCGCGGCCGTAGGCGTCCAGGGACCGCGCGAAGTAGCCGGATTCGCCGTTCACGTTGACGTAGAGACTGTCGAAGCTGGTGCCGCCGACGGCGAGCGCGGCGTTCATCACCTCCCGGACGTGGCCGAGCAGCTCGGCGGTGCGGGGCCGGGTGAAGCCGGCGGTCGGCCGCTCGTAGTGCAGCCGGGAGCGCCACAGCGCCTCGTCGGCGTAGATGTTGCCGACGCCGCTGATCAGCGACTGGTCGAGCAAGGCGCGTTTGACGGTGGTCCGGCGGCGGCGCAGCGCGTCGTGGAAGGCGGCGTCGTCGAAGGCCGCGTCGAGCGGGTCGCGCGCGATGTGCGCGATGACGTCGGGGAGGTCGTCGGCGTCGCCCGGGACGGTGTCGTGCAGCGAGAGACCGCCGAAGGTGCGCTGGTCGACGAAGCGGAGCTCGGTGTCCTCGGCGTCGTCGAAGCGGATCCGGACGCGCAGATGCTTCTCGTCGGGGGCGTCCTGCGGCTGGACCAGCAGCTGACCGCTCATGCCGAGGTGCGCGAGGACCGCGAGGCCGTGGCCCTCGGACGGCACCAGGGCAGCCGGAGCCCCCTCCGGAACGGAGGACCGTATCTCGCCGCCGGCCACCGGGAGCCAGAGGTATTTGCCGCGGCGGCGTGCCTCGCCGATGCGCAGTCCCTTGAGCCGGGCCGCGAAATCGGCCGCGCCCGCCGCGTGCCGGCGGATCGCGCGCGGGTGCAGGACCTCGACGGTGTCGACCGTACGGCCGCTGACCCAGCGCGCCAGTCCGCGGCGGACGACCTCGACCTCGGGCAGCTCGGGCAAAGGGACTCCTCGGGAAAGACTTCTGACCCTGTCCGGGCGGCGGGACCGCCCGGACAGGGTCAGAAGAGGGAATTCAGGATGCCTGCGACGTGGTGCCGTCGGCCGACGGCACGTCCTCGGCCGCCTGCGACGTGTCGTCGCCGGAAGCCGCTTCCTCGGCCGCCGAGTCCGCCGCGGCGCTGATCGCACGCCACGCGGACTCCGCCGCCTGCTGCTCGGCTTCCTTCTTGCTGCGGCCGGTGCCGGTGCCGTACGAGACACCACCGACGCGGGCAGCAGCAGTGAAGGTCTTCTCGTGGTCGGGACCGGTCTCGCTGACCAGGTACTCCGGGACACCGAGACCTTGGGTCGCGGTGAGTTCCTGGAGGCTTGTCTTCCAGTCGAGGCCCGCGCCCAGACGGGAGGACTTCTCGATGAGCGGGTCGAAGAGCCGGTGTACCAGCTCGCCCGCCGCGTCGAGGCCCTGGTCGAGATAGACCGCGCCGATCACCGCTTCCAGGGTGTCGGCGAGGATGGATGCCTTGTCCCGGCCGCCCGTGCCCTCTTCGCCTCGGCCGAGGCGGATGAAGGCACCGAGGTCGAGGCCGCGCCCCACCTCGGCGAGTGCACGCGAGTTGACCACCGCGGCCCGCAGTTTGGCCAGCTGGCCTTCCGGCAGATCGGGGTGGATCTTGTACAGCGTGTCCGTGACCACCAGGCCGAGCACCGAATCCCCGAGGAATTCGAGCCGCTCGTTGGTGGGCAGACCGCCGTTCTCGTATGCGTACGAGCGGTGCGTCAGCGCACGCACCAGAAGGGCGGACTCGAGCTGGTACCCGAGCCGCCCTTCCAGAAGCGTGTGGGACGAGGCTGTGTCTGCCGGCGCCGGTTCACCGTCGCGCGGCTCACCCCCGCGCTGGCGGGGAGCCGAATTGGCTTCTGACATGGAGCCCGTCACCAGCCGCTCAGACCTCGAGGACCTGGCGCTTGTTGTAGGTGCCGCAGCTCGGGCACGCGATGTGCTGCTGCTTCGGCTCATGGCAGCGCTCGCACGCCACCAGGGTGGGGACCGCAGCCTTCCACTGCGACCGGCGGTGGCGCGTGTTGCTGCGCGACATCTTCCGCTTCGGAACAGCCACGGCTACTTCTCCTGAGGTTCATCCCCGCCGAGGCGGGGGGCGTTGTCCATCTCGCCGTCCTGGTTGGCACCGGCGAGTTCCTGCAAAGCCGCCCAACGAGCGTCGACGGCATCGTGATGGTGGTCCGGGTCGTCCGCGAGCCGCACTCCGCATTCGGAGCACAGACCGGGGCAGTCGTCCTGGCACACCGGCTGCAACGGAAGTGCGAGCACCACCGCGTCCCGCAGCACGGGTTCGAGGTCGAACAAATCGTCCTCGACGAAGAGGGTGTCCTCCTCGTCCTCGGCGTCGTCGCCGGATTCCGCGGGGCGGGTCCGGGCGTCGGCGTCGGGGTAGGAGAACATCTCCTGGAAGTCCGCGTGGAACTCTCGCTCCAGCGGCTCCAGACACCTTACGCACTCCCCCTTCACGGTTGCACGGGCGGTGCCTGTGACAAGCACCCCGTCCATGACCGATTCCAGGCGGAGGTCGAGTCCGACCGGCGCGCCCTCGGGCACTCCGATGACCTCGTTGCCGAGGTCCCGGGGGGCCTCGACGGTGCGGGAGAGCCGCTTGAGCGTGCCGGGACGACGACCCAGCTCGCGTGTGTCGAACACGAGCGGGGAACGATGGTCGAGGCGGGCGTTGATGGCTTCCTGCTTTCTGTACTGCGGTACGAGCCGCCCGTCACCGGATCGGCGGTCGGGCAGCAGAGATCGCGGACGTACACGCGACCGAAGAGCCAGGATACTGGACGGGCCCCGATAGGCCCAATCCGCTTCCGGCCGCTCACCGGCGGCCCCGGCCGGTGCCTACGGACGGCCCTCTTCGTACTGCCGGAGCTGGTCCAGATTGATCATGCTGGTGTCGAAGAGACTGGTCTCGTCGAGCGCACCGGCCTGGTCCTGCGGGGCGTGCCGGGGCTGCTGTGGCACCTGCTGCTGCGGGAGGTAGCCGGCGTTCGGGTCGTAGCCCTGCTGCTGGGCCTGCTGCTGCCAGCCGTAGCCGTACGGATCCTGCTGCTGGACGTACTGGTCCTGCTGGGCCTGCTGAGGCTGCTGATAGCCGTAGGCGTCCTGCTGCTGGTAGGCCGGGTCCGCGTAGTAAGGCTGCTGGTGGTGCTCGTGCGGCTGGTGGTTCTGGGGCTGCGACTGGGGCGCCTGGGTCGTCCGGGGTGTCTGCGGGGGCCGGTCGTCGCCGATGCCCGCGAGACCGGCCAGATAGTCGGCGTCGGCCTGCGGCGCACCGGCCTGGAGCTCGTCCTGTGCCGCCAGATGCGCGGCGAGCTCGTCGACGGGCCGTGCGCCCTGGAGCTTGTCGCGGCCGCGGCCGACCGCTTCCAGGGTCTTGGTCAGCACGGCCTGGAACGCGCCGAACTTGGCGTCGACATAGACGTCGGCGCGCTGCTTGAGGGTCTCCGGGTCGGCGCTGCGCTCGGGGGCCTCGGCGTCCTCGTAGCCCTGCTCGTCGAGGCCGGGGCCGCGGCCGAGCAGCTTCTCGCGGCCGCGGTCCACCGATCCGATGGTCTTGGTGAGGACCACCTCGAAGTTGGCGAGCTTGCTGTCGACGTAGTCGTCCGCCTCGGCCCGGATCTCCTCCGCCTCCCGGCGGGCGTCGCCGAGGATCCGGTCCGCCTCGTCCTGGGACTGCCGGGCGACCTCGGTGTCGGAGATCAGCGAACCGCGGTGGGCGTGCGCGGACTCGATGATCCGCTCCGCCTCGGCCTGCGCCTGCTCGACCATCTGCTGGCGTCCGCCGAGCAGCTCCTGCGCCTGGGCGAGGGAGTCGGGCAGTGCCGCGCGCACCTCGTCGAGCATGGCGAGCAGCTCGGCGCGGTTGACCACGCACGAGGCCGACATGGGTACCGACCGGGCGCTGCCGATGGCCTGGACGATGTCGTCGAGCTTCTTCTGCACGTCCACCTTGGACTCGCCACTCTCTGAAGGGTTGGAACGAGGGAACGGGACGACTCTACGGCCATCGGACCCGGCCCCGACACCTGCTGACGGGTCGTCAGCTCTACTGTGCGCGCCGGGCCGCGCACCGCGTCAGTGCTTGTTCCGCAGGCGTTCGGTGAGGGCTTCGAGGACGAACGGCGGCACCAGGTGGGCGACATCGCCGCCCCACGCCGCGACCTCCTTGACGAGGCTGGAGGAGAGAAAACTGTAGGTGGGGTTGGTGGGGACGAAGAGGGTCTCCACTCCGGAGAGCCCGTTGTTCATCTGGGCCATCTGGAGTTCGTAGTCGAAGTCGCTGACCGCGCGCAGCCCCTTGACGATGGCGGGGATGTCGCGCTGTTTGCAGAAGTCGACGAGGAGGCCGTGGAAGGACTCGACCTCGACGTTGCCGTACTCGGCGGTGGCCCTGCGGATCAGCTCGATCCGCTCCTCGACCGTGAACAGCCCCTGCTTGGACTTGTTGATCATCACGGCGACGTGGACGACGTCGTACAGCTTGGAGGCACGGGCGATGATGTCCAGGTGCCCGTTGGTGATGGGGTCGAACGACCCCGGACAGACGGCGCGGCGCAACTCGGGTTCCTCGCTCTCCGATCCGGTCATGACACGCTTGCTGACGTCGATTCGGCGGACGTCGAAGCGGCGCGACCGTACCAAAGCGTCCCCTCGCCGTAACGACGGGCCCTGATCGCTTCGAAACCGTCCGGCCATGGGAACGTGCCGCCTCTGGTGCTGCGTTCCACGGTGACGAGTGCCTCTTCCGCAAGCCACCCCTGCCCCCGGAGTGTGAGCAGGATCTCGCGGAGTTCCTCGTCGGTGACGGCGTACGGCGGGTCCAGGAACACGATGTCGTACGGGTCGGCCGGGGCCGGGGACGCCGCGGTCTGCTCGGCCTTGCCGGCCCGCACTTCGGCGCCCGGCAGGCCCACGGCCCGGACGTTCTCGCGGATGGTGCGGGCAGCGCGGGCGTCGGCCTCGACGAGCAGGACATGGGCGGCGCCACGGGAGAGCGCCTCCAGGCCGACCGCGCCGGAGCCGCCGTACAGGTCCAGGACGCGGGCGCCGGCCAGCGGGCCGTCGAGCGACTCCCAGGTGGAGAAGAGGCCCTCGCGCGCCCGGTCGGAGGTCGGGCGGGTACCCGTTCCCGGTGGTACGGCCAGGCGGCGGCCGCCGGCGGTACCGGCGATCACGCGGGTCATGGGCCCGTCCTTACGTCGTACGTGGTCAGTGGCGGTGCGGGAGCCGGGCAGGCCCCACTCCCCCACGATATTCCGTCGGGTACCGGGCAGCGCCCGGCCGGGCCGCCGGGCGGTGCGGTGAGGGATCTCACGTGGCCCGGTGGCCGGGGATCACCGGCGCCGCCCGGCGGTCGGTGCGCCCCTCGCCCCGCCGGGGCCGTCAGCCCTTGTCCAGATACTGCTCGCGGGTGTCGTCCAGCAGGGCGGACAGCGCGGTCCGCAGCTCCGGATGGCCGGTCAGGCCCGGGTCCGCGGCGACCACCGCGGTGGCCTCCTCGCGGGCGGCCGCGATCACCTCCTCGTCGTCGATGACGGTGAGCACCCGCAGCGAGGAGCGGACGCCGGACTGCGCCTGTCCGAGGACATCGCCCTCGCGGCGCTGCTCCAGGTCGATACGCGAGAGCGCGAAGCCGTCGAGGGTGCCGGCGACGGCGGCGAGCCGGGCGCGGGCCGGGCTGGCCTCGGGCATCTCGCTGACCAGCAGGCACAGGCCGGGCGCCGCGCCGCGGCCGACCCGGCCGCGCAGCTGGTGCAGCTGGGAGACGCCGAAACGGTCCGCGTCCATGATCACCATGGCGGTGGCGTTCGGGACGTTCACCCCGACCTCGATGACGGTCGTCGCGACCAGGACGTCCACCTCGCCGGCGGCGAACCGGCGCATCACGTCGTCCTTGTCGTCCGGGGCCATCCTGCCGTGCAGCACCGCCACCCGCAGGCCCGCGAGGGGGCCCTTGGTGAGCTGCTCGGCGATGTCCAGCACCGCCAGCGGCGGCCGCTTCTCCGCCGCGTCCTCCGGTGAGACCTCCGCCGCCGCCGCGCCCTTCGCGCCCTTGCCGGCGCCCTTCCCGGCGCCCTTGGGGGCGTCCTCCTCGTCGCCGATCCGGGGGCACACCACATACCCCTGGTGCCCGGCCCCGACCTCTTCGCGGACCCTCTCCCAGGCCCGCGTGAGGAAGTGCGGTTTGTCCTTGGCGGGCACCACATGGGTGGCGATCGGGGAACGTCCGGCGGGGAGCTGGTCCAGTACGGAGGTCTCCAGATCGCCGAAGACGGTCATCGCGACCGTGCGCGGAATGGGGGTCGCGGTCATCACCAGGAGGTGCGGCGGCTGTTTGCCCTTGCCGCGCAGCGCGTCCCGCTGCTCGACGCCGAAGCGGTGCTGCTCGTCGACCACGACCAGGCCCAGGTCGTGGAACTGCACCTTGTCCTCGATCAGGGCGTGCGTGCCGATGACGATCCCGGCCTCGCCGGTGACCAGGTCCAGCAGCGCCTGGCGCCGGGCCGCGGCGCCCATGGAGCCCGTCAGCAGCACCACCTTCGTGCCGTGTTCGGCGCCGCCCAGCATGCCGCCCTGGGCCAGCTCCCCCATCATCTCGGTGACCGAGCGGTGGTGCTGCTGCGCCAGGACCTCGGTCGGCGCGAGCATCGCCGCCTGGCCGCCGCTGTCCACCACCCCGAGCATGGCGCGGAGCGCGACCATGGTGTTGTGCGTGACCGTGAAGTGGTCGGTCACATAGGCGTGGTCCCGATGCGCGACGCTGATGCACTGGACGGGCTTGCGGCCGACGTACTCGACGGCGTGGACGGCCCGCCGGAAGCCGGGGTCGCCCGCGGGCCGCGGGACGAGGCGGCCCGGCTCCGCCCGCCGGAAGGGCGGGTACTCCGCGGGCAGCGCCACCGAGACGTCGTGGGCGGCGCCCGCCCCGGGTGCGGGGCGGGCGTCCCGCTCCCGCGCGGGGCACACCTGCGCCCGGCCGCCCAGGGACCGCACGAGCCAGGCGAGGTCGTCGGCCAGCCGTGCCGACTCCGTACGGAACCGCGCGCTCGCCCCGGACCGGGACCCCGCGGCCGGCTCGCCCACGCCGTCCGGCACAAGCGGCTCGTCGTGCTCGTCCGGCTCTCCCGGCCCGACCGTGCCCGCCGCGTCCATCAGGCCCTGGAGCACCGCCAGCCGGTCCTTGACCGGCGCGTTCCGGTAGGCGGCGGGTACGTACCGCTCGTGCGGTACGTCCACCGGCGCGCCGGGGTCCGGCCGTGCCCCGGGGTCCGGGTCGCCACCGCCCAGCAGCAGCCCCAGCCGGTACGGGTCGAGCGACCGGTCCTCGCCGCCGTCGAGATCCACCGGGGTCGCCGGCGCGATGGACCACCTGGGCCGGCCGTCGGCGTCCCGGAGCCCGGCCCGCAGCTCGCGGGTCGTGAGGACCCGCGACGCGCCCTGCTCCTGCTCCCCGGTGCCGGTGGCCGTGACGATCCAGAGGTGTTCGTCGTCGCACTCGACACGGCTGCCGTCGGACAGCACCAGCCGCCAGACCTCCCGCTCGCCCTGCGGGAAGACCCCGTCCACGACGGCGGTCCCGCCCGTCGGCACCACCACCTCGGCGCCCACGGCCAGCTCCCCCATGGGACGGAACCCCCGGGGCGTCAGCACCAGCGCGTCCAGCGGCTGCGCCTTGCCAGAACCCACCTCGCCCTGGAGGAGGCGGTGCATGGGGTGGTCCGTCGCCAGGTCGTCGAAGATCTCCCGGCTGACCTTCTGCTGTCCCTCGGTGAGGGTGAACGGCAGCTTGGCGTCGAAGGCGTCGAGAATGCCGTCCGCGACCAACGTCCTCGGTACGGCCGGGAGTTGGGTTTCGGCCAGCCGCCGTCTGGCGAGCGCGACCTGGAGGACGAACGCCTCGTCCCACTTCAGCCGGGCCCGCGCATCGGCGATATCGGCCTTCGTCGCCGGCCGGTGGATCTTCAGCAGCGCCTCCGGCAGCGGCACCAGCCCACGGCCCGCGCGCAGCGCCTCGGGCAGCGGATCGACGGCGTCCTGGGCGCTGGGGAGCACCGCGTCGACCGCCTTGGCGAGTTTCCACGACGCCATCTGCTGGCAGGCCGGATAGATCGGCAGGAGCCGGCCGGCGAAGGCGTCGACCGCGCCGGTGTCGTCATCGCGGTCGAGAAGTTGGTATTCGGGGTGCGCGAGCTGGAGTTTGCGGTTGAAGACGGAGACCTTTCCCGCGAACATCGCGCGGCTCCCCGGCAGCAGGTCTTTGTGCGGTTTGTGGATGCCCTTACCGAAAAAGACCAGCTGTAGCCGGCCGCTGCCGTCGGTGAGCGTCACTTCCAGCCGCTGTCCGCGGCCGCCGTTGAATTTCATGACGCGGGCGTCGGCGACCTGCGCGACGACCGTGACATGTTCGTCCAGCGGCAGATCGGCGAGGCGGGTGAGTTCGCCGCGCTCGGCATAGCGCCGGGGATAGTGATGCAACAGATCGCCGACCGTATGCAGGTCGAGATGTTCGGCCAGCACCTTCGCGGTGGTGCCACCGAGGATTTTTTTCAGGGGTTCGTCGAGCGCGGCCACGCGGTCCATTGCACACCACACCACTGACAACGGACCAGAATCACCGCCTTTCGGGCTGCCGCTACTTCCGGTCCGCCCTCCTTTTCCGCCCCGGGCACCGCTCTGTTCCGCTCTGTTCCGCCCTATTCGACGCCGATGAGCAGCGGTGCGGCGTGCTGCCCGCCCTCGTAGACCACGGTGTCGACGGCGAGATGGCGCTCGCGTACGTACCGCTCCAGCCGCCGGCCCAGGGCGCCGGGGGCGTCCGCGCCCAGTACGAGGGTGACCAGTTCCCCGCCCGCGGAGAGCATCCGGTCCAGGACCGTCATCGCGGTCCGCGCCAGGTCGGCGCCGATCACCGCGACATCGCCGTCGATCAGGCCGAGTACGTCCCCGGCCTGACAGATGCCGGCCATCGTCCAGGACTGCCGCTCGGCGACGGCCAGCTCGGCGTAGCGGGTGGCGCCCGCGGCCGAGGTCATCGCCACCACGTCCTCGTCGAAGCTGCGGGCCGGTTCGTGGACGGCCAGCGCCGCGAGGCCCTGGACGGCGGACCGGGTGGGGATGAGCGCGACCCGGACACCTTCGGTACGGGCCTCTTCCGCGGCGGCCGCCGCGGTGTGCCGCAGTCCGGGGTCGTTGGGCAGCAGCATCACCTCGCGGGCGTGCGCCTGCCGGATCGCCTGCACCAGCTCGCCGCTGGCGGGCGGCTCCCCGGGGCGGGTGGTCACCGCGGTCGCGCCCGCCTCGGCGCACAGCCCGGCCAGCCCGTCGCCCGGCACCACCGCGACGACGGCCCGCGCCGCCATCTCGGGCTCCTTCGTACGGGCGGTGCCGCCGAAGTGGGTGATGCGGATCCGGTACGGGCGGCCCGCCTCGATCCCGGCCTCGACGGCGGCTCCCGCGTCGTCGACATGGACGTGGACGTTCCACAGGCCGTCCCCGCCGACCACCACCAGGGAGTCACCGAGCCCGTCGAGCCGGGTCCGCAGCCGCGCCACGGCGGCGTCGCCCGCCTCCAGGAGATAGATCACTTCGAAGGCGGGCCCCTCGTCGTCCGGCGGGTCCCCGGCGCCGCAGCCGGCCGCCGCCCCGTGCGCCGCCGCCGCGGGGCCGGCCGCCACGGGGAGCGGGGCGTCGGCCCGTACGGCGACGGGGGCCGCCGAGACCTCGCCGGACAGCACGTCGGCGAGCGCGCCGAGCAGTGCGACCAGTCCGCAGCCGCCCGCATCCACGACGCCCGCCCGGCCGAGGACCGCGAGCTGCCCGGGAGTCGCCCGCAGAGCGGTGCGCGCCTGCGCGTGGGCGGCCCGCGCGACCTCGAAGACCTCGCCGCGGGCCCGCTCCGCGCCCTGCGCGGCGGCGGTCGCCACCGTCAAGACGGTGCCTTCCACCGGGTGCTCGACGGCCGCGTACGCCGACTCGGCGGCCCGGCGCAGCGCCCGCCGCAGCGCGTCGGCGACCGCGCCGCCGGGCCGGTCCGTGGCCGCCAGCACCTCGGTCATGCCGCGGAGCAGCTGCGCGAGGATCGTGCCGGAGTTGCCGCGGGCCCCTATGAGGGCGCCGTGCGCCATGGCGCCGAGGGCGTCGGCGAGGCGGGGCGCGGTGCCGGCTGCGGCGTGCCCGTCGAAAGCCGCTTCGACGGCGCGGGCGGCGGATTCGAGGGTCAGATAGAGGTTGGTGCCGGTGTCGCCGTCGGCCACCGGGTAAACGTTGATCGCGTCGATCCGCGCACGCTCCCGGCCGAGTGCCTCCAGGGCCAGCCCGCACCAGGCACGTACCGCTGCGGCGTCGAGCGGGTACGGCACGTCGTCCTCCTGGGTCACGGGATGCACCGCACAGTAGCGGCGGTCCGGTGGGGAGGCCGGGGCGGGGGCCCGGGGCGCCCGTGGTAGTTTCGTTCTACGGGAGCGGCCGTTGTATGCTGCTCCGGTTGCCCGATGCGAATCGGGCCATTCCTCTCCTGGCGGCGCCGGTCGGTCAATGCACTCGGCCCGTTGGGATTCACCGTAAGTGCATCTGAAGTCTTTGGAGTGACCCGTGGCTGCCAACTGCGACGTCTGCGGCAAGGGGCCGGGCTTCGGCAAGAGTGTCTCGCACTCGCATCGCCGCACCAACCGTCGTTGGAATCCCAACATCCAGACGGTCCGTGCAGTGATCGGGCGCACGCCGAAGCGGCTCAACGTCTGCACCTCGTGCATCAAGGCCGGCAAGGTCTCGCGCTGACGTCTTAGCCGTAGCGCAGCCCAGCCGGTTGCTTTGTGAAGCCGGTCCACCGAAAGGTGGGCCGGCTTTCGCGTGTCCGCAGGACGACCGCCGCTCCCTGAGAGGCTCTCCCGGTGCGGCGCCGCCTCTCCGGGCGGCCCTCAGCCGTCCCGGCGCAGCCGCCAGCCGTGGTCCACGGGGCCGATGCCCGCACCCAGCCGGAAACCGGCCGCGAGGGCGCCGGTGACGTACTCCTTCGCCGCCGCGACGGCCCGCGGGACGGTGTCGCCCTTGGCGAGCTGTGCGGCGATGGCGCTGGCGAGGGTGCAACCGGTGCCGTGGGTGTGCCGGTTGCCGTGCCGGGGGGCGCGCAGCCAGTGTTCGTCGGTGCCGTCGGTGAGCAGGTCGACGGCCTCTACAGGAATCGCGCGCCCCGGGTCCGCCGGCAGATGACCGCCCTTGATCAGCGCCCAGCGCGGCCCGAGGGCCAGGATCGCGTCGGCGGCCCGCCGCATATCGGCCGTTTCCCGGACCCGTACCCCGGTCAGCTGGGCGACCTCGTCCAGGTTGGGGGTGGCGACCGTCGCGGTCGGCAGCAGCTTGGTGCGGACCGCGTCCAGGGCGGTGGCGGCCAGCAGGGTGTCGCCGTGCTTGGAGACCCCGACCGGGTCGACGACGACCGGCACCCGCAGTTCGGCCAGCAGTTCCGCGACGGTCGTGACGAGAGCGGGCGAGGAGAGCATCCCGGTCTTCACCGCCTGGACGCCGATGTCGTCGACGACGCTGCGGAACTGGGCCCGGACGGCCTCGACCGGCAGTTCCCACACGCCGTGCACACCGAGCGAGTTCTGCGCGGTGACGGCGGTGAGCACGCTCATGCCGTGAGTGCCCAGCGCCAGCATCGTCTTGAGATCGGCCTGGATACCCGCGCCGCCGCCGGAGTCGGACCCGGCGACGGTCAGGACGCGTGGAGGTGTGCGCATACCGCCGAATCTACTCGGCGTCCCCGTTGTCCCCGAAGTGGTCCCAGCCGGTCTTGGTCCAGGAGGCGCCGTCCACCGTCACCTGCGGCAGCGCGGAGGGGTGGAGCACCTCGCCGATCACCTTCCAGCGGGCGGGCAGCTTCACATCCGGCGGGAAGGTGGCCACGATCGCGTGGTCCTCACCGCCGTTGAGCACCCACTGCATCGGGTCCACGCCGACGGCCGTACCGATGTCGGCCATCTGCGAGGGGATGTCGATCGCGGCGGAGCGCAGGTCGATGCGGACCTTGCTGGCCTCGGCGATGTGCCGCAGGTCGGCGACGAGGCCGTCGCTGACGTCCGTCATCGCGGTGGCGCCCAGTCCGGCGGCCGCCGGGCCCGCGTGGTACGGCGGTTCGGGGCGGCGGTGCGCCTCGACGAAGGCGCGCGGCGAGCGGAAGCCGCGGGTGAGGACGGCGTAACCGGCGGCGGACCAGCCGAGCCAGCCCGTCACCGCGACGACGTCGCCGGGCTGCGCGCCCCCGCGGGTGACCGGTTCCTGGTTGCGCAGGTCGCCGAGGGCGGTGATGGCGACGGTGATGACGTCGCCGCGGACGACATCGCCGCCGACCACCGCGGCGCCGGCCACCTGGCACTCGTCGCGCAGCCCGTCCATCAGCTCGGTCGCCCAGGTCGCGGGGAGTTCCGCGGGGACGACCAGGCCGAGCAGGATCGCGGTCGGCACCGCGCCCATCGCCGCGATGTCGGCGAGGTTCTGCGCGGCGGCCTTGCGGCCCACGTCATAGGCGGTGGACCAGTCACGGCGGAAGTGCCGGCCCTCCAGGAGAACGTCCGTACTGGCCACGACCCTCCGGTCGGGCGCGGTGACCACCGCGGCGTCGTCACCCGGCCCGATCCGTACGGCCGGGGTGGAGGTGAGCCGGGAGGTGAGCTCCCTGATCAGCCCGAATTCCCCCAGCTCGCCCACGGTGCCCTTCATGCTGTTGCCCTTCTGATGCGTACGGACGGTCCGTACTCCGCTGCGACTGCGCCGCACGTGCCGCGTTCACCGCGCGGGTCTCCCCGCGCCGCCCGGTGACGCGGTACCGTGGCGTCCCTTCTTCCCACATGATCCTCGTAGCCGCCCTGGAGGTCCCGTGGTACAGGCGTACATCCTGATCCAGACCGAGGTCGGCAAGTCCTCGGCGGTAGCGGAAGTGATCGCGAAGATCCCCGGTGTGCTGCAAGCCGAGGATGTGACCGGTCCCTACGACGTCATCGTGCGCGCGCAGGCCGACACGGTCGATGAGCTGGGTCGCATGGTGGTCGCCAAGGTCCAGCAAGTGGACGGCATCACGCGGACCCTCACCTGCCCGGTCGTCCATCTCTAGCACCCCCGTATCCTCGGCCGGGTGATTTCTTCGCGTCGCCGGCCGCTGCGCCTGGCCCTGCCCGTGCTCGCCGCGTTTCTCGTCGCGGTGAGCTGTTCGTCATCGGACAGCGCGGCAGGGCCGGCGATTCCCGCCCCGACGGGCGAGGCGGCGCGGCACTGCCGGGCGCTCCAGAAGGCACTGCCGCAGACCGTGAAAGGGCTGGAGCGGCGTGCCACCGTACCAGCCTCCGACTTCACTGCTCTCTGGGGCGATCCTGCCGTGCAACTGCGCTGTGGGGTGCCAAAACCCGAGGTGCTGACGTTCGGGAGTGAACATTACAACCCCTACGCCGACGCGGCGGAAGTCAACGGCGTCACCTGGCTCTTCGAGAAGCAGCGGGACGGATACCGCTTCACCACGGTGCTGCGGAAGTCCTATGTCGAGGTGACCGTTCCGGGGCGGTACGCCCCCGAGATCGATGTGCTCACCGGCCTCGCGGGCGCGGTGCGCAAGGCCGTCCCCGCCGGGGTCTGAGGCGCCGGGACCCGGCGCCTCGGACAGCCCCCGGGCTAACGCAGCCCGGTGGAGCGGCGCAGCGCCGCCTGGATGAGCCGGTCGATCAGCTCCGGATAGCTCACACCGCTCTCCCGCCACATCCGCGGGTACATCGAGATGGGGGTGAAACCGGGGAGCGTGTTGATCTCGTTGATCACGAACTCGCCGTTGTCCTGGAGGAAGAAGTCCGCGCGGACCAGGCCCTCGCAGGACGCCGCCTCGAAGGCCGCGACAGCCAGCTCCTGCACCTTCGCCGTCTGCTCGGGGCTCAGCGGCGCCGGGACGATCCCGTCGGCCGAGTCGATGTACTTGGCCTCGAAGTCGTAGAAGTCGTGGGCGGTGACCGGCGGGATCTCGGCCGGCAGGCTGGCCCGCGGGCCGTCCTCGAACTCCAGCACCCCGCACTCGATCTCCCGGCCGCGCAGCAGCGACTCCACCAGGATCTTGGGGTCGTGCCGCCGGGCCTCCTCGATCGCCGCGTCCAGGCCGTCGAGGGCGTCGACCTTGGTGATGCCCATGGACGAGCCGGCCCGTGCGGGCTTCACGAAGAGCGGCCAGCCGTGTTCACCGGCGAAGTCCACGATCTTCTTACGGGCGGCCGCGGGGTCCTGCTCCCACTCGCGCGGCCGGACGACCTCGTACGGGCCGACCGGCAGCCCGAAGGAGGTGAACACCCGCTTCATGTAGTCCTTGTCCTGGCCGACGGCCGAGGCGAGCACGCCCGAGCCGACATAGGGGACGCCGGAGAGTTCCAGCAGGCCCTGGAGGGTGCCGTCCTCGCCGTAGGGGCCGTGCAGGACGGGGAAGACGACGTCGACCTCGCCGAGCGCCTTGGGGACCGAGCCCGGTTCGCTGTAGACGACCTCGCGGTTGACCGGGTCGACCGGGAGCACGACGGTGCCGTCGGTGGACTCGGCGAGTTCGGCCACGCTGGGCAGGCGGCGCTCCGTGATGGCCATCCGCTCGGGGTCGTCGGCGGTCAGCGCCCAGCGGCCGTCGGTCGTGATGCCGATGGGCAGCACGTCGTACTTCTCGCGGTCGATGGCGCTCAGCACGGCTCCGGCGGTGACCACGGAGATGGCGTGCTCGGAGCTGCGGCCGCCGAACACGACGGCGACGCGGGGCTTCTGGGAGGAGGTCTCGCTGCTCATATCGGGTCGAGGGTACCTGCTGACCGCCGCGGAGTCAGTGCTGCGGCGGCCGTTGGGATGCCGGGTGGTCCGTGCGGGTGCCGTACGGACCACCCGGCGGTGCCCCTACGGGTCCCGCCGGATCAGTGCCGTTCGGCCTTGGCGCTGCGCGACATCAGGTCCTTGAGGGCCACCAGCGGCGGCTTGCCCCCGTGGACGATGTCCACGACCGTCTCGGTCAGCGGCATCTCGACGCCGTGCAGGCGGGCCAGATCCAGCACGGATTCGCAGGACTTGACGCCCTCGGCGGTCTGCTTGGTGACCGCGATGGTCTCCGCGAGCGTCATCCCGCGGCCGAGGTTGTGGCCGAAGGTGTTGTTGCGCGACAGCGGCGAGGAGCAGGTGGCGACGAGGTCGCCCATACCGGCCAGGCCCGCGAAGGTGTGCGCGTCGGCGCCCATGGCGAGGCCGAGGCGGGTGGTCTCGGCGAGACCGCGGGTGATCAGCGACGCCTTGGCGTTGTCGCCCAGGCCCATGCCGTCCGCGATGCCGACGGCCAGCGCGATGACGTTCTTGACCGCGCCGCCCAGTTCGCAGCCGACCACGTCGGTGTTGGTGTACGGGCGGAAGTACGGGGTGTGGCAGGCGGTCTGAAGGCGCCGGGCGACCGCTTCGTCGGCGCAGGCGACGACGGCCGCGGCGGGCTGCCGGGCGGCGACCTCCTTGGCGAGGTTGGGGCCGGTCAGCACCGCGACGCGCTCCGCCGGGGCCTTGGCGACCTCTCCGATGACCTCGCTCATCCGCTTGGCGGTGCCCAGTTCGACGCCCTTCATCAGGGAGACCAGGACCGTGTCGGCGGGCAGCAGCGG
Organism: Streptomyces sp. x-80; assembly: GCF_046549095.1. NCBI lineage: Bacteria > Bacillati > Actinomycetota > Actinomycetes > Kitasatosporales > Streptomycetaceae > Streptomyces > Streptomyces sp. x-80. The sequence goes on along the minus strand of NZ_JAJPWM010000011.1, from coordinate 175,140 downwards.
CGCCCACTCGGCGAGGTTGGCCCGCAGCGTCTGCGAGGGGATGACGAGAAAGGCGAACTCCGCGCCGCGCGCCGCCTGTGCCGGGTCGGTGGTGGCCCGTACGGACCCGGGGAGCTCGACCCCCGGCAGGTAGTCGGGGTTGGTGTGGCCGTTGTTGATGGCCTCGGCGACGTCGGCGCGGCGCCCCCACAGGGTCACCTCGCATCCCGCGTCGGCGAGCACCATCGCGAATGCGGTGCCCCAGGACCCCGTGCCGTAGACGGCGCAGCGCGTCACTTGCCTTCATCCTCCTGTGTCTGCCGGTTGCTTCGGGCCTGCTGCGTACCGATGACCGGGCCGGCAGCGGCGGCCGGTCCGGCGGCGGGCTGCGGGCCGGCCGCGGCGCGGACCGCCCTGGCGGCCTCCCGGGCCACCCGCCGCTCCCGGGCGATGACCTTGCGGTGGTCGTACGGTTCGGCCGGCGCGGGCTCGCCGCGGACCTCGGCCAGCTGGGCGGTGACGGCGGCCATGATGGTGTCCGTGACGGCGCGCAGCACCTCGGCGGTGGGCTCCTGGTCGTGGAACGCGCTCAGGTCGACCGGCGGCCCCGCCTTCACCCGCAGCGTCCTGCGCGGGAACAGCCGCAGCTTCTTCTCCTTGGCGTACGGCGGCATCACGTCGTTGGCGCCCCACTGCGCGACGGGAATGACCGGCGCCTTGGTGAGCAACGCCACTCGCGCGGCACCGGTCTTGCCCTGCATGGGCCACATCTCGGGGTCGCGGGTCAGGGTGCCCTCGGGGTAGAAGGCGACGCATTCGCCCTTGTCGATGGCGTCCACGGCGGCGCGGAAGGCGACGGCGGCGTCGGTGGATTCCCGGTAGACGGGGATCTGTCCGGTGCCGCGCATCATCAGGCCGACAAAGCCGCCCTTGAAGAGCCCGGCCTTCGCGAGGAATCGGGGAACGCGTCCGGTGTTGTACTGATAGTGCGCATAGGACAGCGGATCAAGATACGAGTTGTGGTTGACCGCGGTGATAAATCCGCCGTCGGCCGGAATGTGCTCCATTCCCTGCCAGTCCCGCTTGAACAGAACCAAGAGCGGCGGTTTGCAGATGACCGCGGCCAAGCGGTACCAGAAGCCGATTCTGCGGCGGGACACTGGGACACCCTCCTTGTGGGACCTGCTGAGCTGCTGCGAGCCGGCAGCCGCACAAGTGTCGCCCCAGGTACCCGCTATGTCGAGAACACCGTAACCCCGCCGCTGCCGGAATGCGGCGGCAGCAGGTGAGAATGATGCCGATGCGAAGAGACGGAGCGGATGTGGGCTGGAGCCTGGTGGTGCCGCTGAAGCCGCTGGTGCGGGCCAAGAGCAGGCTCTCCGCGGCCACCGGCGAGGAGTTCCGGCCCCGGCTGGCGCTGGCGTTCGCGCTGGACACCGTGGCCGCGGCGCTGGCCTGCGCGGACGTACGGGATGTGGCGGTTGTCACGGATGATCCGCTGGCCGGTGAGCGGTTGGCGGCCCTGGGGGCGCGCATCGTGCCCGATATTCCGGCCCGCGGCCTGAACGCGGCGCTGGCGCACGGCGCGGACGCGGTGCGGGCGCGGCGTCCCGGTGCGGCCGTCGCCGCGCTGAACGCCGATCTGCCGGCGCTGCGCCCGGCCGAGCTGGGCCGGGTGCTCCATTCCGCCGCGCAATTCCCGCGCGCATTTCTCGCGGATGCGGCGGATATCGGGACAACACTTCTGACCGCGGCTTCCGGAGTGGAATTGGCCCCGGCATTCGGCGGCCCTTCGCGGGCCCGTCACCTGGCATCGGGAGCCCGGGAGATCACGGTGGCGCGGGTGGCGTCGGTGCGCCGGGACGTGGACACCGGCGAGGATCTGCGCGCCGCCCTGGCCCTTGGTGTCGGCCCCCACACGGCACGGCAGGCGCCGCGGCGCCCGGACGGGGCGGCAGCGGCGGATGAGGTAGCCGGGGCAGCCGGGCAGCCGCCCCCGGGGCTCAGAGCGTATGGAGTGTGACGAGAACGACCCGTCGGCCGTCTCCCTCGTCCCCGCTCTCGCCTTCGATATCGATACGGACCCGCTGCCCGGACCGCAGCAGCCGCAGACCGCCCGCGTCGAAGGCCGCCGCATCGAAGGGCAGCGGCGTCCCGTCGTCCAGCAGCACACTGCCGGCGCGGGTCCGGGGATCAAAGGTGTAGACGGTGGCCTGCATGGGCCGAAGCCTAGACGGCGGGGCGCCGGTACCACGCACCGCGGGCCGGGCTCCCCGAAGGGAGTCCGGCCCGACGTGTGGCGTCGCCGCTGCTGGTGGATTACCGCTTGCGGGCGGTGGTCTTCTTGGCGGTGGTCTTGCGCGCCGTGGCCTTCTTGGCCGGGGCCTTCTTCGCCACCGCCTTCTTGGCGGGAGCGGTCTTCTTCGCCACGGCCTTCTTCGCGGTGGCGGTGGCCTTCTTGGCCGGGGCCGCCTTCTTGGCGGTGACGGCCTTCTTCGCCGGTGCGGCCTTCTTCGCCGTGGTGGCCTTCTTCGCCGCCGCCGTGGTCTTCTTGGCGGTGGTCTTCTTCGCCACAGCAGTGGTCTTCTTCGCCGGCGTCGCCTTCTTCGCGGCGGCCTTCTTGGCGGTGACGGCCTTCTTCGCGGCGGCCTTCTTCACCGTCGTACGGGTGGAAGCGCCGCCCGAGAGGCTGCCCTTGGGGGCCTTCTTGACCGCGACCTCATTCTTGGGGAGCTTCTTCGAGCCGCTCACCAGGTCCTTGAAACCCTGGCCCGCACGGAAACGCGGCACCGAGGTCTTCTTGACCCGCACCCGCTCACCCGTCTGCGGGTTACGGGCGTATCGGGCCGGCCGGTCGACCTTCTCGAACGAACCGAATCCGGTGACCGAAACGCGGTCGCCGGAGACAACTGCACGGACGATTGCGTCCAGTACCGCGTCCACCGCGTCCGCGGCGTTCTGACGGCCGCCGAGCTTGTCGGCAATGGCTTCTACGAGCTGCGCCTTGTTCACGTCTTCCCCTTCGGAGACATTGCTGGAACGAAAGTGTCCAAGCTTTTTCGCACGTTAGGCAGATATATACCGCAAATCAAACACGAAACGGGCTAATCACCCTTGTGCCGCAACGAACTCGACCTTCACGGACTTCCATCGGCACGCGCGTCTTCGGGAAAGCGACCTGCGTCGAGGTCGTCCATGAACCACTCCAGACGCCTTGCCGCGTCCGCAAGATCGTGTTTTGCCGCGGCCGTGATGACGAGCAGCTTCCGGGTCAGCGCCATCCGTACGCCCTCCGGGACTTGCAGTGACCGCACTCTTGCGTGTGCGACCTTGAGCCGGTCGGCGACGTAACCGTAGAGCTCAAGTTGGCCGTCGCGTTCCATGCGCTAATTGTGCCATCTGCGGCGAGTTGTCGCTTCACGGGGCCTCAACAGCCACCCGGACAAGCCGATGCGCCCCCTGCCAACTGCACAGGGGGCGCATCGTACGCAATAAGGCTTTGAGCCATAAAACCCGAGGTCAGACCTCTACAGTACGCGGTGTGAAGGACGGCCTGTTCGCCTCGAACGCCGCGATGGCGGGCTCCTCCCGAAGGGTGAGACTGATGTCGTCCAGGCCCTCCAGCAGCCGCCAGCGAGCGTTCTCGTCCAACTCGAAGTCGGCCGTGACGCCTTCCGCGCGGACCTGCCGGGCGACCAGGTCGACGGTCACCTCGGCCGTCGGGTCGGTCTCGGCGAGCCGCTGGAGCTCCTCGACGGTCTCCTGCGGCAGGACCACCGTCAGCAGCCCGTTCTTGAGGGAGTTTCCGCGGAAGATGTCGGCGAACCGCGAGGAGATGACGGCCTTGAAGCCGTAGTTCTGGAGCGCCCAGACGGCGTGCTCACGCGAGGAGCCGGTGCCGAAGTCGGGGCCGGCCACCAGCACGGTGGCACCCTTGTGGCGCTCCTGGTTGAGGACGAACTCGGGGTCCTTGCGCCACGCCTCGAACAGCCCGTCCTCGAAACCGTCGCGGGTGACCTTCTTCAGCCAGTGCGCCGGGATGATCTGGTCGGTGTCGACATTGCCGCGGCGCAGCGGGACGGCCCGGCCGGTGTGGGTGGTGAAAGCTTCCATGGTTCAGACTCCTGCGGGCGTGGCGACGGCGGCATCGGACAGGTCGGCCGGTGAGGCCAGATGGCCGAGAACCGCCGTCGCGGCGGCGACCTGCGGCGAGACCAGGTGCGTCCGGCCGCCCTTGCCCTGCCGCCCCTCGAAGTTGCGGTTGGAGGTGGACGCGGAGCGCTCACCGGGCGCGAGCTGATCGGGGTTCATGCCCAGGCACATCGAGCAGCCGGCGTGCCGCCACTCGGCGCCCGCCGCGGTGAAGACCTTGTCCAGCCCCTCCGCGACGGCCTGGAGGGCGACCCGGACCGAGCCGGGAACGACCAGCATCCGCACCCCGTCGGCGACCGAACGGCCGTCCAGGATCGAGGCCGCGGAGCGCAGGTCCTCGATGCGGCCGTTGGTGCACGAACCTACGAAGACGGTGTCCACGCCGATCTCGCGCAGCGGCTGTCCTGCCGTCAACCCCATGTATTCCAGGGCCTTTTCGGCGGCGAGGCGCTCCGAGGCGTCGTCGTACGAAGCGGGGTCGGGGACCTGCGAGGAAAGCGGCGCACCCTGGCCCGGGTTGGTCCCCCAGGTGACGAACGGCGTCAGCGCGGCGGCGTCGATGACGACCTCGGCGTCGAAGACCGCGTCGTCGTCGGTGCGCAGCGTCTTCCAGTACGCGACCGCGGCGTCCCAGTCCTCGCCCCGGGGAGCGTGGTCGCGTCCCTGGAGGTAGTCGAAGGTGGTCTTGTCGGGTGCGACCATGCCGGCCCGCGCGCCTGCCTCGATGGACATGTTGCAGACGGTCATCCGGGCCTCCATCGACAGCTTCTCGATGGCGGAGCCGCGGTACTCCAGGACGTAGCCCTGACCACCGCCGGTGCCGATCTTGGCGATGATCGCCAGGATCAGGTCCTTGGCCGTCACACCGTCGGGCAGTTCGCCGTCGACGGTGATGGCCATGGTCCTGAAGGGCGCGAGCGGCAGCGTCTGGGTGGCGAGCACATGCTCGACCTGGCTGGTGCCGATGCCGAACGCCAGCGCGCCGAAGGCGCCGTGGGTGGAGGTGTGGCTGTCACCGCAGACCACGGTCATACCGGGCTGGGTCAGTCCCAACTGCGGTCCCACCACGTGGACAACGCCCTGCTCGACGTCGCCGAGCGGGTGCAGCCGCACGCCGAACTCCGCGCAGTTCTTGCGCAGCGTCTCCAGCTGGGTGCGCGAGACCGGGTCGGCGATCGGCTTGTCGATGTCGAGGGTCGGGGTGTTGTGGTCCTCGGTGGCGATGGTCAGGTCCGTGCGGCGCACCCGGCGGCCGGCCTTGCGGAGGCCGTCGAACGCCTGTGGGCTGGTCACCTCGTGCAGCAGGTGCAGATCGATGAAGAGCAGGTCGGGCTCGCCTTCCGCGCGCCGGACGACATGGTCGTCCCAGACCTTCTCCGCGAGTGTCCGTCCCATCGCTTTCCCTCCGGCCGGCCGCATTGCCGGCCCAACTCGACTGTGCGCGCGCCGCCCGTGCCCCCACACCGGACCGCCCGCCGGGCCCTGGTCGAGGGCCACACCTACAGATTGACGACTTTCCTGGAAAATTGAACTTGCGTTTCACACTGTGAGACGCGAGTATCGTTGCATGGACAACTCTAGCGGCGTCGGCGTTCTCGACAAGGCGGCTCTCGTATTGAGCGCTCTGGAGTCCGGTCCGGCCACCCTCGCCGGGCTGGTCGCGGCGACCGGGCTCGCACGACCCACGGCCCACCGGCTGGCCGTGGCTCTGGAACACCACCGGATGGTGGCGAGGGACATGCAGGGCCGGTTCATCCTGGGCCCACGGCTCTCCGAGCTCGCGGCCGCGGCCGGTGAGGACCGCCTGCTGGCGACGGCGGGGCCGGTGCTCGCGCATCTGCGCGACGTCACGGGCGAGAGCGCCCAGCTCTATCGCCGGCAGGGCGATATGCGGATCTGTGTGGCCGCGGCGGAGCGGCTGTCCGGCCTGCGGGACACCGTCCCGGTCGGCTCCACGCTCCCCATGAAGGCGGGCTCCGCCGCGCAGATCCTGATGGCCTGGGAAGAGCCGGAGCGACTGCACCGCGGGCTCCAGGGCGCGCGCTTCACGGCCACCGCGCTGTCCGGCGTCCGGCGCCGCGGCTGGGCCCAGTCGATCGGTGAGCGGGAGCCCGGCGTCGCCTCCGTCTCCGCGCCCGTACGCGGCCCCTCGAACCGCGTCGTGGCCTCCGTCTCGGTCTCCGGCCCGATCGAGCGGCTGACCCGGCACCCGGGCCGGATGCACGCCCAGGCAGTCATCGACGCGGCCGCCCGCCTGTCCGAGGGCCTGCGTCGCAACGGCTGAGACCACCGCGGCCTGTCCTGCGGTCCCACCCGGACCTGCCGGACAGGCCGCCGCACGCGGCGCCAACTCCCGTCACGGGGACGGCGGATCATCCTGCCGCGGACCCGGGGAGGGCCGAACTCGCCCCGTACGCACGGCAGATGGCGATCGGCCGGTGACATACGCGACGGCTTTCCCCGTCACAACACGGCCACTTTTCCCACCGCACGACAAAGGCCCCTGCCGAAGCAGGAGCCTTTGTTTATCGATGTACCCCCGACCGGATTCGAACCGGCGCTACCGCCTTGAGAGGGCGGCGTGCTAGGCCGCTACACAACGGGGGCTTGTTTTCTTGCAGTTGAACCGTGCCGTGAAGACACTCTGCGCTGGGCTACCAGGACTCGAACCTAGACTAACGGAACCAGAAACCGTCGTGCTGCCAATTACACCATAGCCCATGGTGGTTTAGACCAGTACCCCCGACCGGATTCGAACCGGCGCTACCGCCTTGAGAGGGCGGCGTGCTAGGCCGCTACACAACGGGGGCCCTAGCGATCCTTGCATCGTCGCATCCGGGAGCGACCCGAAGGAAACGGAGAGAAAGGATCTGTACCCCCGACCGGATTCGAACCGGCGCTACCGCCTTGAGAGGGCGGCGTGCTAGGCCGCTACACAACGGGGGCCTGATACTGCGATCAAGAAACCTTCACCATGAGTGAAGAAGACTTCTTGCTGGGCTACCAGGACTCGAACCTAGACTAACGGAACCAGAAACCGTCGTGCTGCCAATTACACCATAGCCCACCAAAACTCAACCCCCGGTAGGGGGTTTGTTTGGCTTGCGCTTTCCGGCCGGACCTCTCGGCCCTCTCGGGCGGCGCAGGAAGAACATTACCTGATCGTGGACGGGGCTCCAAAACGGGTATTGCCGCCCCGGCCAGGGCCGGATCCCGGCAGCGCCGGGCGTCGGTGCCGGCGTCGTACGAGGCGACTCCGGCGGCCGTCAGGACGGTTGTGGCGCCGTCCCCGCCCGCCCCTGCCCAGCGACGGAGCCGGGCGGGGCGCCGGGGCGCGTACGGCCCTCGCGGCACCCCTGGGCCCGGAGCCCTCGCCCGGCGTGCAGACGCAGGTCGGGTCGGGTCTCCCGGCGCAGGCCCGGCAGCCGCCCGATGGTCTCGTCAGGGCCGCTGAGGCCGTCGTGCCGGTATGCGGCGGCCGCCGTCCGGATGGCGGTACGCGAAGGGCCCGGAAGCCGATCGGCTGGCTTCCGGGCCCGTTACGCGTTTGCGGCTGTCAGCCGGCCAGCTTGGCCAGGGCCGCGTCGATGCGGGCCAGGGTGCGGTCCCGGCCGAGGATCTCCAGGGACTCGAAGAGCGGCAGGCCGACCGTGCGGCCGGTGACGGCCACGCGGACCGGGGCCTGGGCCTTGCCGAGCTTGAGGCCGTGCTCCTCGCCGGCGGCCAGGACGGCCTCCTTGAGGGCCTCGGGGCTGGACCAGTCGGCATCGGCGAGCTTGCCGCGGGCCGTACGGAGGAGGGCGTCGGAGCCTTCCTTCATGGCCTTGTTCCAGGACGCCTCGTCCGCCACCGGGGTGTCGAGGAAGAGGAAGTCGACGTTGTCGGTGATGTCGGAGAGGACCGTGACGCGGGTCTGCGCGTACGGGGCGATGGCCTCGAACGCGGCGCGGTCGAACGCCTCGGGCGCCCAGGGGGCGTGCGGGGCGTTCAGCCACGGCTCGCAGGCGGCGATGAAGTCCTTGACCTCCAGCTGGCGCAGATGCGTGGCGTTGATGGCCTCGCACTTCTTGAGGTCGAAGCGCGCCGGGTTGGCGTTGACGTCCGCGATGTCGAAGGCGGCGACCATCTCGTCCATGGAGAAGATGTCGCGGTCCTCGGCGAGCGACCAGCCCAGCAGGGAGAGGTAGTTGAGCAGGCCCGCGGGGAGGAAGCCGCGCTCGCGGTAGAGGTTGAGGGACGCCTGCGGGTCGCGCTTGGAGAGCTTCTTGTTGCCCTCCCCCATGACGTACGGCAGGTGGCCGAAGGACGGGATGGTGCCGTTGCCGACGCCGATGTCGGCCAGCGCCCGGTAGAGGGCGACCTGGCGCGGGGTGGAGGAGAGCAGGTCCTCGCCGCGCAGGACGTGGGTGATCTCCATCAGGGCGTCGTCTACGGGGTTGACGAGGGTGTAGAGGGGCGCGCCGTTGGCCCGGACGATGCCGTAGTCCGGGACGTTCTCCGGGGTGAAGGTCAGCTCGCCGCGCACCAGGTCGGTGAAGGTGACCGGCTCGTCGGGCATCCGGAAGCGGACGATGGAGGTGCGGCCCTCGGCCTCGTACGCGGCCTTCTGCTCGGCGGTCACCGTGCGGCACTTGCCGTCGTAACCGGAGGGCCTGCCGGCCTTGCGGGCGGCGTCGCGGCGGGCGTCCAGCTCTTCGGTGGTGCAGTAGCAGCGGTACGCGTGACCGGCGGCGAGGAGCTTTTCGGCGACGTCCCGGTAGAGGTCCATCCGCTGGGACTGGCGGTAGGGGGCGTGCGGGCCGCCGACCTCGGGTCCCTCGTCCCAGTCGAAGCCCAGCCAGCGCATGGAGTCCAGCAGCTGCTGGTAGGACTCCTCGGAGTCACGGGCCGCGTCGGTGTCCTCGATACGGAAGACCAGGGTGCCCTTGTGGTGCCGGGCGAAGGCCCAGTTGAACAGGGCGGTACGGACCAGGCCCACATGGGGGTTGCCGGTCGGGGAGGGACAGAAACGGACGCGGACGGGGGTCGCGTTAGTCACGCTTGATCACCTTGTTGGTGAGAGTGCCGATGCCTTCGATGGTGACGGCGACCTCGTCGCCGACGTTGAGCGGGCCGACCCCGGCCGGGGTGCCCGTGAGGACGACGTCGCCGGGGAGCAGCGTCATCGCCTCGGTGATGTGCACGATGAGGTCCTCGACGGGGCGGATCATCTCGCTGGTGCGCCCGAGCTGGCGCTGTTCGCCGTTGACCGTGCACTGGATGGCGAGGCCCTCGGCGATCGCCGCCGGGTCCAGCCCGGTCTCGACCCAGGGTCCGAGCGGGCAGGAGGAGTCGAAGCCCTTGGCCCGCGCCCACTGCTTCTCGCGCTGCTGGACGTCGCGCGCGGTGATGTCGTTGGCGCAGGTGTAGCCGAGGATGACGTCCTTGACGCGGTCGCGGGGCACCTCGCGGCACATCCGGCCGATGACGACGGCGAGCTCCGCTTCGTGGTGCACCTCCTGGGAGAAGGAGGGGTACACCACGGGGTCGCCGGGGCCGATCACGGAGGTGGACGGCTTGAAGAAGGTGACCGGCACGTCCGGGACGGCGTTGCCCAGCTCGGCGGCGTGTTCGGCGTAGTTGCGGCCGATCGCCACGACCTTGTTGGGCAGCACCGGCGGCAGCAGGCGGACCTTGTCGAGGGGGACCTTGTGGCCCGAGCGCTCGAATTCCGCGAAGGGGTGTCCCTTGATGACGTCGAGTTCGTCGCCTTCGAGGACACCGAAGCCGACGTTGCCGTCGATGGAGAATCTGGCGATGCGCACGGGTTGCCGCTGCCCCTCATTGATCACTGGCCGGAGTTGACACTCCAGGCTATCGCGGGGGCGCGGCGGATCCGTTGCGGAATTACGCCGGAATGTCCTGCTGGGGGGCCTTCATCAGGACCGTGCGGCGGGGGTTCGCGGTCTGGGTGGGCAGCTCGACGGGGTGCTCCGGCGCCTCGGCCGGCGCGGTGCTGAGCTCGTCGACGTCCTTGAGGTGCGCCAGCGTGGTGCGCCGCGGGTTGGCTATGTTGCGGAACATCATCGTGGTCTTCACTGCTTCACGCCTCGCGAGGTGATGGGGAAATGGGTGGACGGGGTGCCGGAAAAAAGAGGTGCCCTTGTCGTACGGGGCGACTCTGTAAAGCGTCAGGCTAAGCGCGCTATTCCCTCCGATGCGGTGGGGAAGTCGGCGATCTGCTTGTGAGTTTCCTCACGAACTGTGTGGCAAATGCCACATTTCCCGTGATCAACATCCATGGGCGAAACGGACATTGGCGGATTGAAGCGCATGTTCCGCTCCCGATCACCGCACCTGGGACAAGGGCCGAACCCGAGCGACTCGCGGGCATAAGTCCGTTATCGGCAATGGCGTCCTCTACGTGTCGTGACACCGTCCGCACATTGCGTCACCCATGTCACAGAGGGCGAGTCCGCCCTTGTTGGAGATCCGGCACTGTGCTGGAATTCCACGGACCGCCGCACGTTTCAGCCGGCGCGCAGGGCGCAGACAGCGCCGCGCGGTGGTGCCGCTCTCTCGGCCGGAGAGGGCAGCCCGCCGGTCACTCACGACCGCCAAGGGGGGACTTGCGGTCCCCTAAGACTCGACACCGTCCCGACCGTTAGCGCGGCGGGACGCCTGGTCCAGAGGTTGCGACGCTAGTGCAGGGACGTTTCAAGAGGGATGGCATGGGGTCTGCCCAGGCCCGCAAAGGTCGAGGGGAAGCTGCGGCGGACCCGGAGCTGCGTGGCGGGACCGACCACGCCTCCCCGCCCCCGCACGCCCAGGGCAACGGCCCGGCGGGCGGCGGCAGCGCGCCGTCCGACCGTGACGGCCAGGCGCCGGGCGGTGACGCCCCGGACGGCGGCGAGCCCGAGGCGCCCAAGGGCTCCGGATCGCGAATATCGCTGCGCAACATGCGCATCAGTACCCGCCTGGTCTCCCTGCTCGCGCTGCCCGTCATCGCCGCGACCTCACTGGGCGCACTGCGCATCAACTACTCGCTGGACAACATCGACCAGCTCGACAAGATGCAGCTGCTCACCGAGATGACGCAGCGGGCGACCGCGCTCGCCGACGCGCTCCAGGCGGAGCGGGACCGGTCGGCCGGTCCGCTCGCCGGCTCCGGTGACACCAAGGACGACACCAACGTCGTCGCCCCGCGCCAGGCCACCGACAACGCCCGTGACTCCTTCAACAAGGCCACCACGAACATCCAGGGCGACAACGCCACGATGGTCGGTGTCCGGGCGACCGTCCTGGAGATCGGGCGCCAGCTCAACACCCTCAACGAGATCCGCGGCACCGCGTACCAGGACGCCGGCAACCTCTCGCAGACGGTCAACGGCTACAACCAGCTGATCACCTCGCTGCTCTCGCTCTCCCAGGACATGGCGCAGGCGACCAGCAACCCGGAGATGATCCAGAGCACCCGTGCGCTGGCGGCGTTCTCCTCCGCCAAGGAATACGCGTCGATGCAGCGCGCGCTGATCAGCGCCGGTCTCGCGCACAAGGGCGGCGCCGAGCTCTCCGCCAACGACCGGCTCGCCGGCCGTACCGCCGAGAACGACGAGAAGGCCGCCCGGGAACGCTTCTCGCAGATCTACGCCAACAACGCCAGCGCGCTGACCCGCGGCCTGGACGGCACCGACAACCAGATCAAGTCGGCGGTCGCCTTCGCGCACCGCGCCTTCGCGACCGACAGCGGCATCCGCAGCCAGGACTACAAGTACCTCGACTGGTACGACACCGACTCCGTCAAGATCGACGAGATGTCGCGTATCGAGACGTCGCTGCTCAGCGAGATGCAGCAGACCTCCCGCGAGCTGCGCAACGACGCCACGCAGGACGCGATCATCAACGGTGCGGTGGTCCTGCTCGTCCTCGGCGTCTCGCTGGTCGGCGCGTTCGTCGTGGCCCGCTCCATGGTGCTCTCGCTGCGCCGCCTCCAGACCACCGCGCAGCGGGTCGCCCAGGACCGGCTGCCCGAGCTGGTCAAGCAGCTGTCCGAGGCCGACCCGCAGGACGTGGACACCTCCGTCGAGTCGGTCGGTGTGCACAGCCGGGACGAGATCGGCAAGGTGGCCGCGGCCTTCGACGACGTGCACCGCGAGGCCGTCCGGCTGGCGTCCGAGCAGGCGCTGCTGCGGGGCAACGTCAACGCGATGTTCACCAACCTCTCGCGCCGCAGCCAGGGTCTGATCCAGCGGCAGCTGTCGCTGATCTCCGAGCTGGAGTCCCGCGAGGCCGACCCGGACCAGCTGTCCTCCCTCTTCAAGCTCGACCACCTCGCCACCCGTATGCGCCGTAACGGTGAGAACCTCCTCGTCCTCGCGGGCGAGGAGCCGGGCCGCCGGTGGACGCGGCCGGTGCCGCTGGTCGACGTGTTGCGCGCGGCCGCCTCCGAGGTGGAGCAGTACGAGCGGATCGAGCTCAGCTCCGTGCCGCAGACCGAGGTCGCGGGCCGGGTCGTCAACGACCTCGTCCACCTCCTCGCGGAGCTGCTGGAGAACGCCACCTCGTTCTCCTCACCGCAGACCAAGGTCAAGGTGACCGGTCACGCGCTGCCCGACGGGCGGGTGCTGGTCGAGATCCACGACACCGGTATCGGACTGTCCCCCGAGGATCTGTCGGCGATCAACGAGCGGCTCGCCAGCCCGCCGACCGTGGACGTGTCGGTGTCCCGGCGGATGGGTCTGTTCGTGGTCGGCCGGCTGTCGCTGCGCCACGGCATCCGTATCCAGCTGCGGCCCTCCGACTCCGGTGGCACCACCGCGCTGGTCATGCTGCCGGTCGATCTCGCACAGGGCGGCAAGAAGCCCGCGCCGAGCGTCAAGGCGCCCGGTGAGATGGGCGGCGGACAGACCAGCCGGCTCGCGGGGCTCCAGCCGCGCGGCCAGGTCGGCTCGGGCCCGGCGGCGGGCGCGCGCCCCGCGCTGCCCGGCCGCGGCGGTCCCGGTGGCGGCGGTGCGGCGAACACGTTCGGTGCCCCGGCGCCGGCCGGCCGGACGACCCCGCCCGGCGCGCCCGCACCGGGCGACGCGCGCCCGGCCGCCCCGCGGCCCGACGACAGCCGTCCCGCGCTGCCCACCCGTGGCGCCGACAACGACACCTCCGCCCCGGGAACCGTGGCGCCGCCCACCGGCGCGCCCCGGCGCGACGAGCGTCCGCAGCTGCCCTCCCGGGGAGCCCCGGCCGAGCTGCCGGGCGGTGCTGGGGGGACCAGCGGTGCCGGCGGTGCCGGACTGTTCGGCGGCCAGGGCGGCCAGGAGAGCCAGAGCGGCCGGACCGGTCAGCCGGGCCAGGACGGATTCGGCGGCCAGGACGGGTTCGGCGGCCGGAGCGGATTCGGCGGTCAGGGTACGCAGGGCGGCCGGAGTGCCCAGGGCGACCTGGACGGCCGGCGTGATCAGGCGGGTCAGGCCGGTCCGGCGGGTCAGCAGCCGGGCACCACGAGCTGGGGCGCGCGCCGCGAGCGCGGCGGCTCCGGGGACGACTGGCCGGTGGCCTCCCGTGACACCCAGGACCGGCCGCGTGGCCATGAGGAGCCGGAGTCCACGGGCAGCTTCGAGCGCCCGGCGCCCGGTGGCGGCCCCGGTGACACCGCGGCGTTCGCCCGCCCGGACTTCAACGGCCCGCCGCCCGGCGCGGACGGCTCGCAGACCGGCCGCGGCGCGCGGCAGGACGGCCGCGGCCCCGGTGACACCGGCGGCTTCGCGCTGCCGGCCGGCGAGCGCGGCGCGTTCGAGGGCGGCGCCTTCGGCGGCGCACCGCGCCACGGCGGCCAGGGCACCGGCGAGTTCGCCCGGCCCGCCGGGGGCCACCGTGTTCCGCAGGGCGGATACGCGGGCGGTCCCGGCGACACCGGCGAGTTCGCGCGGCCGGGCGACGGGCAGGCGGCCGGTCAGGGCATCGGCAACGGGCCCGGTGACACCGGACAGTTCGCGCGGCCGAACGGCGGCACGGGTCAGTTCGACACCGGGCAGTTCCCCCAGGCCGACAGCAACACCGGCCAGTACGACACCGGACAGTTCCCCCAGGCCGACAGCAACACCGGCCAGTACGACACCGGACAGTTCCCCCAGCCCGACACCGACACCGGCCGGTTCGACACCGGACAGTACCCACGGCCCGACAGCAACACCGGGCAGTACGACACCGGACAGTTCCCCCAGGCCGGCGGTACCGGGCAGTTCCCCGCACTCGACCACACCACCGGCCAGTTCCCGCACCCGGACGCCGAGCGCGCCGCGTACGGCGATGCGGCACAGAGCACCGGTCAGTTCCCGGCGCCGCAGCCGCAGGACGGGCTGCCGTCCGCCGATGTGCTCGGCGGTGCGGACGCGGGTCCCGGCGACGGCCGTACGCCGATCTTCGACACCATCGAGTCGGACTGGTTCACCACGCCGGCGGCCGCCGCTGCCGGCGTGCCGCCGCAGCAGCCGGCCGAGGAACCCGACGTCCCGCTGATGCCGCGCCGCGCATCCGCGCCGGACGGCGGGGCACCGGCCGACGGCGCGCGCACCCGCCCGGCCGCCGAGGAGCCCGGCACGCCGGCCCAGAGCGCGTCGAAGTGGCGTGCCTCGCCGAACGACGAGCAGTGGCGGCAGGCGGAGCAGATCCGCCAGCCCGCCGCCGGGGGTGTGACCACGTCCGGACTGCCCCGCCGGGTGCCCCGCGCGAATCTCGTGGCGGGCACCGCCCAGCAGCAGTCCACCCAGACCGGTCCGCAGGTCTCGCGTGCGCCCAGTGACGTACGCGGCCGGCTGACCAATCTTCGTCGGGGAATCCAGCAGGGCCGGCAGGCCGGAGGGACCTCGTCCACCGGCAACCACGGCATTGTTGACCCCACTCACCAGCAGGAGCGTTAGTTGAGTCCGATGAGCCAGGCGGCGCAGAACCTGAACTGGTTGATCACCAACTTCGTGGACAACACCCCCGGTGTGTCCCACACGGTCGTGGTCTCCGCGGACGGTCTTCTCCTCGCCATGTCCGAGGGATTCCCTCGCGACCGTGCCGATCAGTTGGCGGCGGTGGCCTCCGGCCTCACCTCGCTGACCTCCGGCGCCTCCCGCATCTTCGAAGGCGGAAGCGTCAACCAGACCGTGGTGGAGATGGAACGCGGCTTCCTCTTCATCATGTCCGTCTCCGACGGATCATCCCTGGCCGTCCTCGCACACCCCGAGTGCGACATCGGCCTCGTCGGTTACGAAATGGCCCTGCTGGTCGACCGCGCAGGCACCGTCCTGACGCCCGACCTGCGCGCAGAGTTGCAGGGCAGCCTGCTGCACTGAGGTGCCGTCCAGGCACCGCCCGTACACCGCCGAGTAGCCCACCGCCCACCGCGCCGCACCCCCACCGGCCCGACCCGACGACTGTCAGTCGTCCAGCCCGGAGGACACATGACCCCGCCACCTGCCACTTCCGGCCCGTACGGCGCCTACAGCCAGGCGTCGTACGGGGGTGAAGGTGACCAGCCGCTGGTACGTCCGTACGCCATGACCGGCGGCCGCACCCGGCCGCGCTACCAGCTCGCCATCGAGGCGCTGGTCAGCACGACCGCCGACCCCGCCCAGCTGCCCGGACTGCTGCCCGAGCACCAGCGCATCTGCCACCTCTGCCGCGAGGTGAAGTCGGTGGCGGAGATCTCGGCGCTGCTGCACATACCGCTGGGTGTGGCGCGGATTCTGGTCGCGGACCTGGCCGAGGCCGGGATGGTGGCGATCCACCAGCCGGGCGGCAGCGGCGAGGCCGGCGGCACGCCCGACGTGACCTTGCTGGAGAGGGTGCTCAGTGGACTTCGCAAGCTCTGACGGCGATTTCGGCGGGGCCCCGGGCCGTTCGACGACCTCCGCCAAGATCGTGGTGGCGGGCGGCTTCGGCGTGGGCAAGACCACGTTCGTCGGGGCCGTCTCGGAGATCAACCCGCTGCGCACCGAAGCCGTGATGACCTCCGCGTCGGCCGGGATCGACGATCTGAGCCATGTGCAGGACAAGACGACCACGACGGTCGCGATGGACTTCGGCCGCATCACCCTGGACCAGGACCTGATCCTGTACCTCTTCGGGACACCCGGACAGGACCGCTTCTGGTTCATGTGGGACGACCTCGTACGCGGCGCCATCGGCGCCGTCGTCCTCGTCGACACCCGCCGCCTCGCCGACTGCTTCCCCGCCGTCGACTACTTCGAGAACAGCGGACTGCCCTTCGTCATCGCCCTCAACGGCTTCGAGGGGCACCAGCCGTACACACCGGACGAGGTCCGCGAGGCACTGCAGATCGGACCGGGCACCCCGATCATCACGACCGACGCGCGACACCGCTCCGAAGCCAAGAGCGCACTCATCACGCTGGTCGAGCACGCGCTGATGGCGCGGCTGAAGTAGCCGGGCGGTTTCCGGCCCGCCACGTACGGCGGCGGGCCGGACGGCGACAGGTTCCGCACCTCACGGATCGGTTCCCGGCGACCGCCGATCGGAACTGTGTCCTTTGCCACGCCCACCGGTGGTGTTCATAACGTTTCGACAGTGAATTGCTCCGCGGGCAACACCCCTCGCGTACGCACAACTTCGCTGTGCGCACACTTCTCCCGCCATTTGCCGGGGCTCGTCCTTAACGCCCCTTTTATCTGACGCACCCTCGCCTGTGCCCCAGCTCCGTCCGGTGTTTGGAAGGCACTGCCCTGACGTGCTGAAATTCCTTCAACTTCGGAGTGCGAACGCCCAGGAGAAGCGGCGCGACGGATCCGTGCCGTCGGCGAGAGGTTGTTGGTCGAGTGAGGCGAAGAAAGTCGAGCCCCGCGCCGCAGGAGCAGCGGCGGGGCAACTTCACGCCGCCGCCGCGCAGTGCGGCACCGGCTTCCGACGCATCCGACATCCCGGCCGCCCGACCGCCGGTCAGCGGCGGCAGATACTCCCCGCGCAACTGGCGGGTGGCCGTCCGGCTGAACGCCATCATGCTGATCCCCGTCCTGGTCGCCCTGGTCTTCGGCGGGCTGCGGGTGAACAGCTCGCTCGCCACCTGGCGGGACGCACAGGACGCGGAGCGGACCGCGAAGCTCGTGCGCGCCGCTCTCTCCTACAGCAACGCCCTCATCAACGAGCGGGACCGCACCGCCGTTCCCCTGCTGGCCGGCAAGAAGGACGACCCCGCCGTCCAGGAGGCGCGGAACGCCACCACCACCGCGGGCCAGGAGTTCCGCCGGGCCGCCGCCGACATGCCGGACAAGGCGGGGCTCAAGCGCCGGCTCGCCGCGTTCGAGAAGGTCGAGCCCCGGCTGGAGCAGCTGCGTGCGGACGCCTACACCGCCAGGCTGCCGGGCGTGCGGACCGAAGAGGAGTACGTCGAGATCCAGCATCCGCTGATGGAGTTCGCGAACGAACTCGGGCTGGGCACCGGCAACATCACCTCCTACGGCCGCACCGTCTACGCGGTGTCGCTGGCCAAGGCCGCAGAATCGCTTCAGCGCTCGATCGGCACCCACCTCCTGGTCGAACCGGCCGCCCCGCACGGCGGCAAGGACCACACACTCCAGCTGACCGCCTTCGCGTCGTACCGCTATCTGGAGACCATCGCCATCGGCGAGTACACCTCCGGCGGCACGCCCGAGGACGTCGCGCGGCTGACCCGGGACGCCGCCGCGCTGAAGAAGTCCGCACAGGAGAAGACCGCGCAGGCCAGGGAGCGGGACCTGGCGGCCGGGCGGCAGTTCCACGCCCCGCCGTCGATGGACGCCATGGCCACCGCCATCGCCTCCGGCACCGCACCCGGGGAGCCGGCCGCCAAGGGCACCACCCCCGACGCCTGGTTCACCGCGGCGACCGGCAAGTTCGACATGTACCGCGCCATCGAGAAGGACCTGTCGGACCGGGCCGTGGACGAGGCGGCGCAGATCTCCGCCGATGCCCGGCGGTCGGCCTTCGTCGACGCCGCGATCGTGCTGGCCGCCCTGGTGGCCGCGTTCCTCGTGGCGGGTCTGATGGCCCGTCGGATGAGCCACAACATGCGCCGGCTGCGCACCGCCGCCTTCGGGATCGCCGAGCAGCGGCTGCCGATGCTGGTCGACCAGCTCTCGCGGACGGACCCGGGCCGGGTCGACACCCGCGTCCAGCCCATCCCGATCGCCACCACCGACGAGATCGGCGAGGTGGCCCGCGCCTTCGACCAGGTGCACCGCGAGGCCGTCCGGCTCGCCGCCGAGCAGGCGCTGCTGCGCGGGAACGTCAACGCGATCTTCACCAACCTCTCGCGCCGCAACCAGGGCCTCATCGAGCGTCAGCTGGCGCTGATCACCGGGCTGGAGAACAACGAGGCGGACCCGGACCAGCTGGAGAGCCTCTTCCGGATGGACCATCTCGCCACCCGTATGCGGCGCAACGGCGAGAATCTCCTCATCCTCGCGGGTGAAGAGCCGGGCCGCCGCTGGAACCAGCCGGTGCCGCTGGTCGACGTGCTGCGGGCGGCCGCCTCCGAGGTCGAGTCCTACGAACGGGTGGAGCTCACCGGCGTCCCCGAGAGCGAGATCCACGGCACCGCCGTGACCGACCTGGTGCACCTGCTGTCCGAACTGCTGGAGAACGCCACCACGTTCTCCTCGCCGCAGACCAAGGTGCGGGTGGCCGCGACCCGGCTGCCGGACGGCCGGATGATGATCGAGATCCACGACAAGGGCATCGGGCTCACCCCCGAGGACTTCGCGGACATCAACCACAAGCTGGCCAACCCGCCGAGCGTGGACGCCGCGGTCTCCCAGCGGATGGGCCTGTTCGTGGTCGGCCGGCTGGCCGACCGGCACGGTATCCGGGTCCAGCTGCGCCCCTCCGGCGAGCAGGCCGGCACCACCTCGCTCGTCATGCTGCCCGAGGCGATCACCCACGGCGGTGGCGGCGAGGAGCAGTTCGACGACGACTTCACGGTCTCCAAGATCGTGCCCGAGCACCGGCAGGCCGCGTACGAGAGCGACCACCGCACCGCCGCCGAGCTGGGCTTCGACGAGACCGGCTACCAGCCGTCCGGCGAGTCGCCCGCGCCGGACCCGGTGGGCCGTTCGCTGCTGCGCGAGGAGCGCCGGGCGGCACGGGAGGCCCGGACCGGCGCCGTGCCGCAGGACGGTGTTCCGCCGTTCGCCGCCGAGGCGCCGCCCGGTGCCGCCCACCAGGGCCACCCCGGGCAGGCGGCCGGACAGCCGCTGTACGACGACCGCTCCTACGGCGGCCGGGCGTTCGGGCAGCCGGACCCCGGGCAGCCCGCCGGCCCGCAGCCGTTCCCCGCGCACGAGCCCGCACGGCCGGAGGAGTGGCCCGAACGCCCGGCGCACGACGGCCACTTCGGGACCGAATCGGTATCTGACCGGAATGGTTCCGACGCTCCCGCCGACGCGTCCGAGCGCGTAGCATTCGACCGTCCGGGCGCTGTCCCGAGCGACTCCCGCTCGCTGACCGATGCCGGCCTTCCGCGCCGCCAGGGCGGCTCGCCGCAGGCTCAGCAGCAGTGGCAGCAGCTCGCGGAGCCGGTGGCGCCCCCGCAGCAGCGGAGCGCGCCGGAGGGCGGTCCGGACGGCTCCGAGTGGCGCACGTCCAACGATGAGCGCTGGGAACGCGCGGAGCGACTGCGTGAGCCGAAGGCGGGCGGGGTCACTCCCTCCGGCCTCCCCCGGCGGGTGCCCAAGGCCAACCTGGTCGAGGGCACGGCGGAGCAGACCCCGCGGGGTGGCCCACAGGTCTCCCGCGCCCCGGAGGATGTCCGCGGCAGGCTGAGCAATCTGCGCCGCGGTGTCCAGCAGGGGCGCAATGCGGGCACGGACCACCCGGGGGTCCCCCACAATGACCAACAGGGCTTCGGCCCCGGCAGCACCTACGATCAGGAGCGTTAGTGTGAGCCCGATGAGCCAGGCGGCGCAGAACCTGAACTGGTTGATCACCAACTTCGTGGACAACACCCCCGGTGTGTCCCACACGGTCGTGGTCTCCGCGGACGGTCTTCTCCTCGCCATGTCCGAGGGTTTCCCTCGCGACCGTGCCGATCAGTTGGCGGCGGTGGCCTCCGGCCTCACCTCGCTGACCTCCGGCGCCTCCCGCATCTTCGAAGGCGGAAGCGTCAACCAGACCGTGGTGGAGATGGAACGCGGCTTCCTCTTCATCATGTCCGTCTCCGACGGATCATCCCTGGCCGTCCTCGCACACCCCGAGTGCGACATCGGCCTCGTCGGTTACGAAATGGCCCTGCTGGTCGACCGCGCAGGCACCGTCCTGACGCCCGACCTGCGCGCAGAGTTGCAGGGCAGCCTGCTCAACTGACAGAGAGGCAGTGCGTTTCCCGCCACCGCGCCATAAGGTTCGGAGCGAGACCGGCGTCAGACAGGCAAGTTGGAGGAGGAGACGTGGCAACGCCCCCGAGCGGATACCCGTACGGGTCCGGACAGCAGTCCGGTTCCCAGGGCGAGACCCCGCACCACCACTTCAACTTCCCGTCCGCGCCGAGCCACCGGGCGCAGCAGCACCAGCCGCCGCGCCCCGAGCAGCACCAGCAGCAGCCCTGGCCGTACGACACCCAGCCGTACGAGCCCTCGGCGTACGACCAGCCATCGGCGGCCCGCAGCCAGCAGGCGCAGCCGTCGTGGCACGAGCCCGAGTCCTACGCCCCCGCCGGGGGCATGCACAACCCGCTCGTGCGTCCGTACGCCATGACCGGAGGCCGGACCAGGCCGCGCTACCAGCTCGCCATAGAGGCGCTGGTCAGTACGACCGCCGACCCTGCCCAGTTGCAGGGGCAGCTGCCGGAGCACCAGCGCATCTGCCACCTCTGCCGCGAGATCAAGTCAGTTGCCGAGATCTCCGCGCTTCTTTCCATTCCCCTCGGCGTCGCCCGGATCCTCGTCGCCGACCTGGCGGAGGCCGGACTCGTCGCCATCCATCAGCCCGGCGGGGACGAGACCGCCGGCGGACAGCCAGATGTGACACTGCTCGAAAGGGTGCTCAGTGGACTTCGCAAGCTCTAGCGGTGCAGCCCGCTCCACCACCTCCGCGAAAATCGTGGTGGCGGGCGGCTTCGGCGTGGGTAAGACCACGTTCGTCGGGGCCGTCTCAGAGATCAACCCGCTGCGCACCGAAGCCGTGATGACCTCCGCGTCGGCGGGCATCGACGACCTCACGCACGCGCCGGACAAGACGACCACGACGGTCGCGATGGACTTCGGCCGCATCACCCTGGACCAGGACCTGATCCTGTACCTCTTCGGTACCCCCGGACAGGACCGCTTCTGGTTCATGTGGGACGACCTCGTACGCGGCGCCATCGGCGCCGTCGTCCTCGTCGACACCCGCCGCCTCGCCGACTGCTTCCCCGCCGTCGACTACTTCGAGAACAGCGGACTGCCCTTCGTCATCGCCCTCAACGGCTTCGACGGCCATCAGCCGTACACACCGGACGAGGTCCGCGAGGCACTGCAGATCGGACCGGACGCGCCGATCATCATCACCGACGCGCGACACCGCTCCGAAGCCAAGAGCGCACTCATCACGCTCGTGGAGCACGCGCTGATGGCCCGGCTGCGCTAGTGCCGTGACCGGCGATGTCTGCCCCGCACGACGGGGCGGAGCTTGCCGGGAGAGGCACTTGGTCCGGCCCCGGACGGTTCCGGTTCCCGGCGCGCGCCGTACGACGGAAGGCCCCCGCACACCTGCCAGGTGCGGGGGCCTTCGCCATGTGCGGGGCGGGGTTCCGGTACGTCCCGCGGGGCTCAGCGCAGGGTGTCGCCGACGGCGGTGAGGATCAGGGCGAGGGAGACGGCGCCGGCGTCCGGATGGCCGTGGCCCAGCGCGCCCATCCGGGCCGCCCGGCCGCGGGCCGGGGTGAGTTCCGCGGTGTCGGCGGCGGCCCGGGTGGCGGCCTCGGCGGCGGCCCGCCACGCCTTTGCCAGCTCCTCCCCCGCGCGGGTGCGCAGTTCGCGGCGGAACGGGTCGAGGGCGTCCAGCATCGTCTTCTCCCCCACCCGCGCGCCGCCGAGTTCGCCGATGGCCCGCTGGGCGGCGTCCGCGGCGTCCGCGAACAGTTCGGTGTCGCAGACCGCGCCCGCGCCGTCCGCGGTGGTGCCGCCCCTCGCGGTGCGGGCCAGGACGGCGCCGGTCTCGGCCAGCAGGACGCCGTACAGGGCGCCCGAGGCGCCGCCCGACGCGTCGGCGAGGGCGAGGCCCGCGGTGAGCAGGGCGGCGCCAGCCGAGCGCGGATCGCCGGCCGGGCCCGGCTCGGCGGCGCGGGCGGCCGCGACGGCGGCGCGCAGACCGCGGACGATGCCGATGCCGTGGTCGCCGTCGCCGGCGACCGCGTCCAGCCGTCCCAGTTCCGCCTCGTGCGCGGCGACCAGGTCGAACGCGGCCTGGAGCGCGGCGGTCGCGGGCAGGTCGGCGGCGGTGGCGCGATCGGCCGTGGACCCGGTGGCCGCCGCCGTGGCCACCGCCGTATCCCGCTGCGTATCTGACGCCGCCGTCACCACCGTGACCGCCGTCACCGCCGCGGCCGCCGGTGCGTCCGTCCGGTCGTCGCTCCCGGCCGGATGGGTGCCCGGCAGGCTGCGGAAGGCCGGGGTGTCGCACGGGGCGTCGTACAGCCCGGTCAGTTCGTCGTCGAGGACCATCAGCGACAGCGAGACGCCGGCCGTGTCGAAGGAGGTGACGAACTCGCCGACCTCGGGCCGGTAGGGGCGCAGTCCGGCCGCCCGCAGGCGCCGGTTGACCTGCCGGTAGACGACGAACATCTCCTCGTACTTGGTCCGGCCCAGGCCGTTGAGGAGGACCGCGACCCGGCCGTCGCCGCCGGCGGGCAGGTCCGGCAGTTCCGGCAGCAGGTTGTCCACCAGTTCGTCGGCCAGTTCGGCGGCGGTCAGGTTCCGGGTCGTGCGCAGGCCCGGCTCACCGTGGATGCCCATGCCCAGCTCGGTGGTGCCGGCGTTGACGGTGAACAGCGGTTCGGTGGCACCGGGGAGGGTGCAGCCGGCGAAGGCGGCGCCGAAGGTGCGGGTCATGGCGTTGGCGTGGGCGGCGATCCGGGTGACGCCCGCGAGGTCGTCGCCGCGCTCGGCGGCCGCGCCGGCCGCCTTGAAGACGAAGAAGTCACCGGCCACGCCGCGGCGGTCGCGGGACGGGTCGATCTGCCGGCCGTCGACCGGCGGCGGGCCGCTGGCGACATCGTCGGTGATCAGCACCGTACGGGTGTCGATGCCCGCGGCGGCCAGCCGGCGGGCGGCGAGGCCGAAGTGCATGACATCGCCCGCGTAGTTGCCGCAGGCCAGCAGGATGCCGGCGCCGCCGTCCGCGGCCCGTGCGGTGCGGTAGACCTGTTCGGCGCTGGGGCTGGCGAAGACGTCGCCGATCGCGGCGGCGTCGGCGAGACCGGGGCCGACCAGACCGGCGAAGGCCGGGTAGTGGCCGGAGCCGCCGCCGATGACGACCGCGACCTTGCCGGGGCGGGGTGTGTGGCGGCTGATGACGCCACAGGCGTCCGGCACCCGGCGGACCGTGCGCGCGTAGGCGTCGGCCAGTCCTTCCAGCCAGTCCTCACGGAAGGTCTCGGCGTGGTGTCCGAGGCCGGCGGGGGTGGTGGTCATCAGCGCGCACTCCTTTGTCTCATCCCTGTGGGATCGCACATATCCCTCACGAAACCGCCGCCGCTGTCGTCACCACCGCCGCTGCCGTCACCGGACCGCCTCGGCATTCCACCACCCGGACCCCGCCGCCCGGCGCTTTGCTCCCTCCCCTCCGGCCGCAATCGCTCCAACGGCGGCGCGCTCCCCCGAGCCGCGTGAGGGCGCCGTCCGCCGGAGCCACTCCCCTGGCGACCGCCTGCCCGCCCTGGGCTCGCGGCTTCGCTCCCCCACTCGGCGCCCCAGCGACGTACGCGCCCGGCAGCCGGGTGCCCGCGCCGCGTGAGGTGCGGGGCACCCGCCCAGCGCCACACCGGCCCGCGCCGCCGCCGTCAAACGCGGCCGCCTCGCTGCCGGCGGTCAGCGCCGAGGACAGCCGGCGTTTCGGCTCCAACTCGCCTGCTTATGCGGCGTGTTGGGACACCCGGCCGACGGACGTCCGGGCGTGGCCGGGCCCGGTGGGGGGCCGGCAGGCCGGCGCGCCGCCCGGGTCCGGCGGAGCGCCTCGCCTGCGCTCGGGTCGTACGCCGCCGACGGGGACGTCCCGGTACGGCCGAGGGGCCCGCGTCGCGCGCGGGCCCCTCAGGGCACTCCGGGGACGCTCGGCCCGCGGGGCCGCCGTCGGGCGCGGTGTGCCACCGTGCCCACCGCGCCCCGGCACCGCGGATCGCGGTCCGGGAGGACGGCGCCTACGGCCCGGCCGGGCCCGCAGGCACCGTCCGGGGGCCGGTCAGCGCGTGGCCGGGCACTGCTTCCACGCGAAGTGGTAGGTCGTGTTGATGCTGCCGTCGGTGGAGTCCATCGCCATGTAGCTGGTGGTCTTGGGGTCCGATGTGCCGGCGTTCACCCGTAGTTCGGTGTTGATGTTGAAGTAGCGCTCCTCGCCGCAGGGGGCGTAGACCAGCGCGCTGACGTCGGTCTCGTCCGACGTCTGCCAGTTGGTGTCGGCCGGACCGGTGAAGGTGTGGCTCTTGCGGCCCGTGTCGGAGTCGCCCTGGAAGTAGTAGCTCGCCTGCTCCAGGCCGTTGGCGCCGGGCGCGAGGGCGGCGTAGCCGCGGTAGTCGGCCTTGGCGACGGCGTAGGTGAAGCCCTGGGGGACGTGGACGTTCAGCGCGATCTGGCAGTTCTTGCGGGAGTCGGTCGGTTTGGTGTCCTTTCCGGCCTGGGCGAGGTATTCGCTGTAGGTGACCGTGAAGGCCGTGTTGTCCGGTGCGATGGCCACCGCGGCGCTGCCCGGCCGGCAGCCCGAACCGTTGACGGTCGCGACGTCGATGGTGATCTGACCGGCCGGCGGTTCCGTACCGGCCCGCGCCGGCGCGGTGGGGGACACCGCTCCGGCGAACAGCAGCGATGCCACCGCGGCACCGGCACTCAGGGTGCTGAGCATGGGCTCTTCCTTCCGGTCGTCCTGGGGTCCGCCGGGGCGGCGCCAGGAAGGAGGGAATGACGAGCGAATGCCAGCACGGGGATCTTCGGCTGACCAGCTGTCCCCCGCAGGGTTGGGGCGAACCTACGCCTTGATTCGGCCGCTGCGCCGGAGCGGGTACGGGGCCCGGGAGAACCACGGACGGGGCCGGCCGCGGGCGCGCACTCGGGTGGAGTGCGTGCCCGCGGCCGGCCCCGTCGGGGTACCCGGTACGGAAGCGGCCGCGGAGAAGCTCAGCGCTGCCAGCTGGTCGCGCCGTGGAAGCCCATCTGACGCTCCAGGCGGCGCCAGCGGGCGGCGGTGGCGCGCGGGTGGGCCTGGGCGGTGGCCGGCCGGTGGGCGGCGCGGGCCAGGAGGACGGCGGTCAGGGCGGCGAGCTCTTCCTCACTGGCCCGGCCCTTCTCCACGCGGATGGGGTCGGTGAGGGCGGTGGTGCGGTCGGCAGGATTCACGTGAGTTCTTCTCCGTCGTTCACGGTGGTGGGCGCAGTACCGGTGCGGGCTCGGTTACTGCGGGGGGTTGCCGTGCTTGCGGGCGGGCAGGTCCGCGTGCTTGGTGCGCAGCATGTCCAGGGAACGGATCAGCGTCTGGCGGGTCTCGGCGGGGTCGATGACGTCGTCGACCAGACCGCGCTCGGCCGCGTAGTACGGATGCATCAGCTCGGACTTGTACTCCTTGACCATGCGCACCCGCATCGCCTCGGGGTCGTCCGCGTCGGCGATCTGCTTGCGGAAGATGACGTTGGCCGCGCCCTCGGCGCCCATCACGGCGATCTCGTTGGTGGGCCAGGCGTAGGTCAGGTCGGCGCCGATGGACTGCGAGTCCATGACGATGTACGCGCCGCCGTACGCCTTGCGCAGGACGACGGAGATGCGCGGCACGGTGGCGTTGCAGTACGCGTACAGCAGCTTGGCGCCGTGGCGGATGATGCCGCCGTGCTCCTGGTCGACGCCGGGCAGGAAGCCGGGGACGTCCAGGAGGGTGATGATCGGGATGTTGAAGGCGTCGCACATCTGGACGAAGCGGGCGGCCTTCTCGGACGCCTCGATGTCCAGCACACCGGCCAGCGACTGCGGCTGGTTGGCGACGATGCCCACCACCCGGCCGTCCAGGCGGGCCAGCGCGCAGATGATGTTGGTCGCCCAGCGCTCGTGGACTTCGAGGTGTTCGCCGTCGTCGACGATCTCCTCGATGACCTTGCGCATGTCGTACGGGCGGTTGCCGTCGGCCGGGACGAGGTCGAGCAGCGCGTCGCCGGAGCGGTCGGCGGGGTCCTCGCAGGCCACCGTCGGGGGGTTCTCCCGGTTGTTGGCCGGCAGGAGGGAGAGGAGGTAGCGGACCTCTTCGAGGCAGGTGGTCTCGTCGTCGTAGGCGAAGTGCGCGACGCCGGAGGTCTCGGCGTGCACGTCCGCGCCGCCCAGGCCGTTCTGGGTGATCTCCTCACCGGTCACCGCGCGGACCACGTCGGGTCCGGTGATGAACATCTGCGAGGTCTCGCGGACCATGAAGACGAAGTCCGTCAGCGCCGGGCTGTAGGCGGCGCCGCCCGCGCACGGACCGAGCATCACCGAGATCTGCGGGATGACGCCGGACGCCTTGGTGTTGCGCTGGAAGATGCCGCCGTAGCCGGCGAGCGCCGAGACGCCCTCCTGGATACGGGCGCCCGCGCCGTCGTTGAGCGAGACGAGCGGCGCACCGGCCTGGAGGGCCATGTCCATGATCTTGTGGATCTTGGTGGCGTGCGCCTCGCCCAGCGCACCGCCGAAGATCCGGAAGTCGTGCGCGTAGACGAACACGGTCCGGCCGTGGACGGTGCCCCAGCCGGTGATCACGCCGTCGGTATAGGGCTTCTTCGCCTCCAGGCCGAAGCCGACCGCCCGGTGCCGCCGCAGCGGCTCCACCTCGTTGAACGAACCCTCGTCCAGCAGCAGCTCGATCCGCTCCCGCGCGGTCAGCTTGCCCTTGGCGCGCTGAGCTTCGGTGGCACGCTCACTGGGGCCTCGCCGGGCCTGCTCGCGGATGGCGTGCAGCTCGGCAACGCGCCCGCGGGCGTCGGTCGCGCCGGCGGGCACCTCTTCGACAGTGGTCATGTATCGACGGTACGTGGGCGGGGCGCCTCGTACCGATGTCGGTTTCGTACAACGTCAGGTGCGTTTTGGTGGGCAGGCAGCACAGAAGCGTCCTGTACGCGGCCTGCGCGGGGGCCTCCGTACGGGTGGACAGGACGTCCATCGTCTGTATGGGCCCGACAAACGACGCCGCCGTGATGTTGTGGCGATCCGAGGCATGACCGGCGAAAGGAGCGCCCAAGGGGACGACGAGCGACAGCAAGGTTGAACATTGAACTAGATCTCGCTATGGTTCATCTCGTTGAAGGTTAAACAAACCGTCTTTGAGGAGGAGCCATGGCTCTGTTCACCCGCAAGCGCACCGAGACCGCCGCCCGCACCGCCACCGCCACCCTCCCGGCGGACCCCGCGCTGGCCGCGCTGACCGGCGACTACACCATCGACCCGGCACACAGCAGCATCGGCTTCACCGTCCGGCACGCGATGGTCACCAACGTCCGCGGCGCGTTCGGCGAGCACCAGGGCACGCTCCACCTGGACGGCACCGACCCGGCCCGCTCCACCGCCGCCCTCGACATCACGATCGCCAGTGTCGACACCGGCATCGCCGACCGCGACGCCCATCTGCGCGGTGCCGACTTCTTCGACGCCGAGACCTTCCCGCTGATGACCTTCCGCTCCACCGCCGCCGAGCAGGTGGCCGGCGACCGCTACCGCATCACCGGCGACCTGACCATCAAGGACGTCACCCGGCCGCTCACCATCGACCTGGAGTTCAACGGCTCGGCCACCGACGTCTACGGCGCCGAGCGGGTCGGCTTCGAGGGCAGCGCCGAGATCCTGCGCTCCGCGTGGGGCCTGACCTGGAACGCCGCGCTGGAGACCGGCGGTGTGATGGTCAGCGACAAGGTCAAGCTCACCTTCGACATCTCCGCGGTCAAGGCGGCCCCGCAGGCGGCCTGACCCGACGGGCGCACCGCCCCCGAAATCCCCGCGGCCCCGCGCCGGCCCCTCCCCCGAGGGCCGTACGCGGGGCCGCGGCCGTCGCCGTGGAGCCGTGCCTGTCGCCGTGAAGCCTGCGGCCTGCCGGCTGTCGCCATGGGGCCTGCCGGCTGTCGCCGTAGGGCCTGCCGGCTGTCGTCATGGGGCCTGCCGGCTGTCGCCGTGGGGCCTGCCGGCCCCGGGGTTACTCCCGCGGCTCCACCCCGGCCCGCAGCAGCCCGTACGCGTAGGCGTCGTCCAGCGCCTGCCAGGAGGCGGCGATGACGTTCTCCGCGACGCCGACCGTGGACCATTCGCCGTGGCCGTCGGTGGTGGAGACCAGGACGCGGGTGATGGAGCCGGTGCCCTGGCGGCCCTCCAGGATGCGGACCTTGTAGTCCACCAGCTCGATCTTGGCGAGCTGCGGGTAGATCCGCTCCAGGGCGATGCGCAGCGCCCGGTCCAGCGCGTTGACCGGGCCGTTGCCCTCGGCGGTGGTGACGATCCGCTCGCCCTTGGCCCACAGCTTCACGGTCGCCTCGTTGGCGTGCGTACCGTCCGGCCGGTCCTCGACGATCGCCCGCCAGGACTCGACGCGGAAGTAGCGGCGCGGCTCCCCCGCCGCGGCCCGCTGGAGCTCGGCGCGCAGCAGCAGCTCGAACGAGGCGTCCGCGGCCTCGTAGGTGTAGCCCGCCAGCTCGCGCTCCTTGACCCGCTCGACGACCCGGCCGACCAGCTCGCGGTCGCCGCCGAGGTCGATGCCGAGTTCCTTGCCCTTCAGCTCGATGGAGGCGCGGCCCGCCATGTCGGAGACCAGCATCCGCATGGTGTTGCCGACCCGCGCCGGGTCGATGTGCTGGTAGAGGTCCGGGTCGATCTTGATGGCGGAGGCGTGCAGCCCCGCCTTGTGCGCGAAGGCGGAGACGCCGACGTAGGGCTGGTGGGTGGCGGGCGTGAGGTTGACGACCTCGGCGATGGCGTGCGAGATCCGGGTGGTCTCGGCGAGCTTGCCGGCGGGCAGCACCCGGCGGTCGTACTTGAGCTCCAGGGCGGCGACGACCGGGAAGAGGTTGGCGTTGCCGACCCGCTCGCCGTAGCCGTTCGCGGTGCACTGGACGTGGGTGGCGCCCGCGTCGACCGCGGCCAGGGTGTTGGCGACGGCGCAGCCCGTGTCGTCCTGCGCGTGGATGCCCAGCCGCGCCCCGGTGTCCGCGAGCACGGTCCGCACCACCGCGGTGACCTGCGCGGGAAGCATGCCGCCGTTGGTGTCGCAGAGCACCACGACATCGGCCCCGGCCTCGCTCGCGGTCCGTACGACCTGCTTGGCGTAGTCCGGGTCCCGCACATAGCCGTCGAAGAAGTGCTCGCAGTCCAGGAACACCCGGCGGCCGTGGGCGCGCAGATACGCGACGGTGTCCCGCACCATCGCGAGGTTCTCCTCCGGTGTGGTGCGCAGCGCCAGTTCCACATGCCGGACATGGGACTTGGCGACCAGCGTGACCACCGGGGCCTGCGACTCCAGGAGCGCGGCGACCTGCGGATCGTCCTCGACCCGGACGCCCGCCTTGCGGGTGGCGCCGAAGGCGACCAGCTGGGCGTGGCGGAAGTCCGTCTCCGTGCGGGCCCGCGCGAAGAACTCGGTGTCCCGGGGGTTGGCGCCGGGCCAGCCGCCCTCGATGAAGCCCACCCCGAAGTCGTCCAGGTGCCGGGCGATGGTCAGCTTGTCGGCGACGGTCAGGTTGATGCCCTCGCGCTGCGCGCCGTCGCGCAGCGTCGTGTCGAACACATGGAAGTCGTCGGACACCCGGCCCTGGGCAGAGCTGGGCGGGGCCTGGGAGGGTTCGGAGGGGAGTGCGTCCGTCATGCTGGTCTGGCTCCTGTCGGGATCTCGGTCTACCGGAATGACCGGCTCCACCGTCCCTCCATGATCCCCCGCGCTCCGCCGCCGGCGACGGGTGGGCCGGAAACGAAAAAACCTCTCGCGGGTGCGAGAGGTCTGCGCGCGGGTCTGGGACGACGGTGGCCGCGCCGTACTCGGTTCGTACGGGGCGGTCACTGCGGACCGGCGCGCCTGCTGCCAATAATCATGGCGAACGAGAGCACGGGGGCAGTCTGGCACGGCGGCGCGGTGCGGGACAGCGAGTCTCACGATGCGGGCGGCGGCGTCCGAAGGCGGACCTCCCGGCGCGGCGGTCCGGCGACGGCCCACGGGAGCCGCCGCCGGACCGGGTCGCCGGCGTCTCAGGCCCGCGCCCCGCCGGGCGCCGCGGCGCCGGCCGTGGCGCCCCGTCCGCCGTCGTGGTCCCCGTCCCCCTTGCCGACCCGGTGCAGGTCGATGGTGCGGGTCTCGCGCATGGTGATGTAGACGAGCAGCGAGACGGCGGCGCAGCCGGCCACGTACCAGTAGTAGCCGGACTCGATGCCGCCCTGTTTGAACCAGAGCGCGACGTACTCCGCCGTGCCGCCGAACAGCGCGTTGGCGATGGCGTACGGCAGCGCGACGCCCAGCGCGCGGATACCGGTCGGGAAGAGCTCGGCCTTCACACAGGCGTTGATCGAGGTGTAGCCGGTGACGATGACCAGCGCCAGCACCGAGAGTCCGAGGGCCGGCCAGAAGCTGCCGGCGTGCTGGAGCAGCGTCATGATCGGCACGGTCAGGAACGTCGAGCCGACCGCGAAGGTGATGAGCAGCGGGCGGCGGCCGATCCGGTCGGAGAGCCGGCCGGCCAGCGGCTGGAGGCACATGAAGAGGAACAGCGCGCAGAAGCTGACCAGCGAGGCGGTCGGCTTGTCCATGCCGGCGCTCTGGGAGAGGTACTTGGTGAGGTAGGTCGTGTAGGTGTAGTACGCGACGGTGCCGCCCATGGTCAGCGCCATGACCAGGAACGCCTCGCGCTTATGGGCCAGCAGCGCCTTGATCGTGCCGCGGGCCGGGTCGGCGTGGGCGCCGTCGTCCTCGGCGTAGACCTCGGTCTCCAGCATGTTGCGGCGCAGGTAGAAGACGACCGCGGCGCCGAGCGCGCCGATGATGAACGGGATGCGCCAGGCCCAGCTGTGCAGCGCCTCCTCGGACATGGTCCGCTGGAGCACGATCTGGAGGCCGAGCCCGAGCAGCTGCCCCGCGGTCATGGACACGTACTGGAAGCTGGAGGCGAAGCCGCGCCGGCCGGGCGCGGACGCCTCGGTGAGGTAGGTCGCGCTGGCCGCGTACTCCCCGCCGACGGAGAGCCCTTGCAGCATCCGGGCGAGGAGCAGGACGGCCACACCGCCGTAGCCCGCGACACCGTAGGTGGGCGCGACGGCGATCAGGATCGCCGAGGCGGACATCAGGGTGACGGTCAGGGTGAGCGCGGCCTTACGGCCCCGGCGGTCGCCGACCCGGCCGAGCACCCAGCCGCCCACCGGGCGCATGAAGAACCCGACGGCGAAGATCCCCATGGTGTTCATGAGGTTCGCGGTGTCGTTCCCCTTCGGGAAGAACGAGTCCGCGAAGTAGACCGCGAAACTGGCGTACACGAACCAGTCGAACCACTCGACCATGTTGCCGGCCGAGCCGACCCATATCTTCTTCCACTGCTCTCGTCCCATAGCCGCTCACGGTCGCGGACGGCGCGGCCCGCGGCAAGAGCCACAGTGGCAACGATCGCGCGTATTTGCGTGCCTTGCGGTCATGGGCGGAGCGCGACGGGCGGGCGGGGCGGCCGTCCGGGACGGGCGGCGGTCAGCGCTCCGGGGCGGCCGGCGGCCGGCTCCCCGGTACGGCCAGCGACTCGTCCAGGAACTCCCGCACATGCGCCAGGACCTGCCCGCGGTCCGTGCCGGGCAGGCCGACGACGAGATGGGTGCCGAAGCCGTCGAGGAGGGCCCGGGTGCGGGTGGCGAGGCGTTCGGCGTCCACGGGGCGGAACTCGCCGCGGGAGACGCCCTCGACGAGGAGGGCCACCAGATCGCGGTGCCAGGCGAGTTCCAGGTCGAGCTGGCGCTCGCGGGCCGCGTCGTCGGCGCTCTGCGAGCGGTTCCAGACCTCCAGCCACAGGGTCCAGCGCGGATCGCGGTGGCCGTCGGGGAGGTAGAGGCCGACCAGCGCGTCCATCCGTTCGCGGGCCGGGACGCGGCGGGCGAGGGCGGCCCGGCGCTCGGCGCCGAGCTGCTCCTCGCTCCACTGGAGGGTCTGGAGCAGCAGCTCGTCCTTGGTACCGAAGTAGTAGAGGATGTGGCCGCTGCTCATACCGACCTCGCGGCCCAGTCCGGCCATGGTCAGCCGGTCCAGTCCCGCCGCGGCGATGGTGGCCATCGCCGCGGCGAGGACCTGCTCGCGGGGCCGGGTGAGCCGCCGCCGGGGGCTGCGGGCGGGACCGGGCACGGTGACCTCCGGGGTCGGCGGGGCCTGCGGGATCAGACCTCGGGCTGCTGCTGGGTGATGCAGTGGATACCGCCACCCGCAGCGAAGATCGTACGGGCGTCGACCAGGGTCACCGTCCGGCCGGGGAAGAGCCGGCGGAAGATCCCGGCCGCGTGCTCGTCGCGCGGGTCGTCGAAGGCGCAGAGCACCACACCGTCGTTGCAGAGGTAGTGGTTGATGTAGGAGTAGTCGACCGGTTCGCCGTCCGCCTCGGTGACGGTGGGCGCGGGGACCTCCACGACCTCCAGTCGCCGGCCGCGGGCGTCCGTGGCGGCGCGCAGCAGCGCCGCCGTCTCGGCGCCGACCGCGTGGTCGGGGTGGCCGGGGTCGGGCTGGGTGTGCACGAGGACGGTGCCGGGGCGGGCGAACGCGGCGACGATGTCGACATGGCCGCGGGTGCCGAACTCCCCGTAGTCGGCGGTGAGTCCGCGCGGCAGCCAGATCGCCTTGGTGGTGCCCAGGTGGGCGTGGATCTCGGCCTCGGCCTCCGCGGCGGTGCGGCCGGGGTTGCGGTCCGGGTCGAGCTGCACGGTCTCGGTGAGCAGCACGGTGCCCTCGCCGTCGACATGGATGCCACCGCCCTCGTTGACCAGCCCGGAGGCGTAGCGGCGGGCCCCGGCCAGCTCGCTGACGTGGGCGGCTATCCCGGCGTCGTGCTCCCAGCGGGCCCAGTCCTGGGCGCCCCAGCCGTTGAACACCCAGTCCGTGGCGGCGAGCCGGCCCGTTGCGTCGGTGAGGAAGGTGGGGCCGATATCGCGCATCCAGGCGTCGTCCAGCGGCCGTTCGACGAGGTCGATGTCCGCGCCGAGGAGCGCGCGGGCGGCCGCGGTCTGCCCCGGTCCGGCGACGACGGTGACCGGCTCGAAGCGGCGGACCGCGCGGGCGACCGCGGCCCAGGCGCGGCGGGCCGCGGCCAGCGTCTCGCCGCCCTCCTCGCCGAACGTGTGGTTGGCGCCGGGCCAGGCCATCCAGGTGCGCGCGTGCCGGGCCCACTCGGGGGGCATGCGGAAGCCGTCGGCGGCGGGGGTGTTCATACGGGGGTCCTCACGGTTGCGCGGTGGCGGGGACGGCGGGCGTGGCGAGCGGGCGGCGGGGCGGGACGGAGCGTCACGGCGTCACAGGAAGTACAGCCGGGAGAGCGAGACGGTGTCGGCGGGTGCCGAGCGCATCGGGTCGCCGTCGAGGGTGACCAGACCGCTGCGCCCGTCGACCTGGACCTGCCCGATACGGGAGTTGTGGACGAGGTCGGCGGGGCCGATGCCGCGGGTGCCGCGGACGGCGACCCGGCGGCGGCGCGTCGGCAGACCGTCGCCGCCCTGTTCGGCCGCGGCGCGCGCGACGAAGGCGACGGAGAGCTCCGCGGGGGCCGCGCCGTACGCCCCGAACTGCGGGCCGAGCACCAGGGGTTCGCAGGTGTCGGTGGCGGCGTTCGGGTCGCCGGTCACGCCGTACGCCGGGAAGCCGGACTTCAGCACCAGCTGCGGTTTGGCGCCGAAGAACTCCGGCCGCCACAGCACGATGTCGGCCATCTTGCCGACCTCGATCGAACCGATCTCGTGGGACAGGCCGTGCGCGATGGCGGGGTTGATGGTGAGTTTGGCGACGTAGCGCAGTACGCGCGCGTTGTCGTCGTGCGCGCCGTCCCCCGCCAGCGGGCCCAGCTCCGCCTTCATCTTCCCGGCCATCGCGAAAGTGCGCCGCACCGTCTCGCCCGCGCGGCCCATCCCCTGCGCGTCGGACGAGGTGATGCCGATCGCCCCGAGGTCGTGCAGTACGTCCTCGGCGCCCATCGTCCCGGCCCGGATGCGGTCGCGGGCCATCGCGGCGTCGCCCGGCAGGTCGGTCTTCAGGTCGTGGACGGAGACGATCATGCCGTAGTGCTCGGCGACCGCGTCCCGCCCGAAGGGGAGGGTGGGGTTGGTGGAGGAGCCGATGACGTTGCGGACCCCGGCCATCTTGAGGACGTTGGGGACGTGTCCGCCGCCGCAGCCCTCGATGTGGAAGGCGTGGACGGTCCGGCCGTCCAGCACCCGCAGGGTGTCCTCGACGGAGAGGGATTCGTTCAGCCCGTCGCTGTGCAGGGCGACCTGGACGTCGTGTTCCTCGGCGACGCGCAGGGCGGTGTCCAGTGCGCGGGCGTGCGCGCCCATGTCCTCGTGCACCTTGAAGCCGCAGGCGCCGCCCTCGGCCAGCGCCTCGACCAGCGGCGCGTCCCCGGAGGAGGAGCCGCGGCCGAGGAAGCCGATGTTGACCGGCCAGGCGTCGAAGGCGCTGAAGGCGTGGCCGAGCGCCCAGGGCGAGTTGACGCCGACACCCCACACCGGGCCGAACTCCTGCCCGATGACGGTGGTCACGCCGGAGGCGAGCGACGCTTCCATGACGCGCGGCGAGAGCAGGTGGACGTGGGTGTCGACGGCGCCCGCGGTGGCGATCAGGCCCTCGCCGGAGACGATCGTCGTCCCGGTGCCGACCACGACATCGACGCCGTCGAGGGTGTCGGGGTTACCGGCCCGGCCGATGGCGTGGATCCGGCCCGCGCGGATGCCGACGGACACCTTGCGGATGCCCTGGACGGCGTCGATGACCAGGACGTTGCTGATCACGATGTCGCAGGTCTCGCGGACCGCGGCGGCCTTGAGGTGCAGCCCGTCGCGGGCGGTCTTGCCGAAGCCGGCCAGGAACTCGTCGCCGGGCCGCTGTGCGTCGGACTCGACGCGGACGACCAGCCCCGAGTCGCCGAGGACGACCCGGTCGCCGGCGCGCGGGCCGTGGACCGACGCGTACTCGTGGGGATCGATACCGCCGCCGCTCATGCCCGCTCCTCCGCTCCCAGATAGCCGCAGGCGGCCGCCCGTCGCAGCGCTTCCGCCCGCGCGCCCGGCGCGTCCAGCGGGCCGTCGACGAGACCGGCGAAGCCGATCGCCACCCGCGCGCCGCCGATCGGCACCAGGCCGACCTCCACCGTGCCGCCGGGATCGAACCGCACCGAGGAGCCGGCCGGTACGCACAGCCGCATGCCGTACGCGGCGCCGCGGTCGAAGTCCAGCCGCGGGTTGGCCTCGAAGAAGTGGAAGTGGGAGGTGACGCTGACCGGGACGGTCGCGGTGTTGCGCACGGTCAGCAGGAGCGCGGGCTCGGCCTCGGGACCGGCCGGCCCCGGGAGCACGGCACCGGGCGCGGGCCGCCCGGCCGCGGCGCCGTCGCCGTCGGCCGGCGCCGCGCCGTGGCGGATCGGGTCGGCGACCACCGCGAGCCGGGAGCCGTCGTCGAAGACCGCCTCCACCTGCACCTCGGTGACGATGTCGGCGACGCCCGGCAGTACGTCGTCCGGGCCCAGCACACCGCGGGCCGCCGCGATGGCCTCGGCGAGCCGGCGGCCGTCCCGCGCCGCCTCACAGACGGTGTCCGCGATCAGCGCGGTCGCCTCGGGCACGTTGAGCCGCAGCCCGCGGGCCCGGCGCGCCCGCGCCAGCTCGGCGGCGCCGAACAGCAGCAGCCGGTCGCGTTCCGTCGGGGTCAGCCGCATCCGCCACACCTCCACGATCGACGATCGATTTGAGCGTCACTCTAACTCGACATTCGACCGCGCACGAGGGGGAACGGGCATTGATCTGCGCCACAGGGAATCGCGGGAACGGTGGGGAAAGAAATGATTGAGTGCCGCTCTATGACTGCCCCGGCGGCCCCGGCCGCACCCCGCCAACGCCGAGGGCCGCCCGCTGCGCACCGTGTGCGCGCCGGACGGCCCTCGGGGAGGTCGCGGACCTCGGGGTATGGAGTATGGGATATGGGATATGCCGCGAGACCGGGTCCTAGCCCAGCGGGTGCATCCACCCGTGGGTGTCGTTGCCGGCGCCGGTCTGGATGTCCAGCAGCGCCTTGCGGAGCCTCATGGTGACCTCGCCCGGCTGCCCGTCGCCGATCGTCCAGTCGGCGCGGGTGGACTTCACCGAGCCGACCGGCGTGATGACCGCGGCGGTGCCGCAGGCGAACACCTCGGTCAGCGAGCCGTCCTCGGCCGCCGCCTTCCAGTCCTCGACCGAGATCCGGCCCTCGGCGACCTCGTAGCCCAGGTCGGCGGCGATGGTCAGCAGCGAGGCACGGGTGATGCCGGGCAGCAGCGAACCGGTCAGCTCGGGGGTGACGACGCGGTTGCCGTACACGAAGTACAGGTTCATCCCGCCCATCTCCTCGATCCAGCGGCGCTCGATCGCGTCCAGCCAGACCACCTGGTCGCAGCCGCGCTCGGCGGCCTGGGCCTGGGCGACCAGGGACGCGGCGTAGTTGCCGCCGGTCTTGGCCGCGCCGGTGCCGCCGGGGGTGGCCCGGACGTACTCCTCCGACAGCCACACCGAGACCGGCTTCACCCCGCCGGGGAAGTACGCGCCGGCCGGCGAGGCGATGACGATGAAGAGGTACTCGTTGGCCGGCTTGACGCCCAGGCCGACCTCGGTGGCGAACATGAAGGGGCGCAGGTACAGCGACTCCTCACCACTGGCCGGCACCCACGCCTTGTCCTGCGTGACCAGCGCGTCGCAGGCCGCGATGAAGGTCTCGACGGGCAGCTCGGGCATCCCCAGGCGCTGCGCGGAGTACTGGAAACGGCGGGCGTTGGCGTCCGGCCGGAAGGTGGCGACGGTGCCGTCGGGCCGGCGGTACGCCTTCAGCCCCTCGAAGATCGTCTGCGCGTAGTGCAGCGTCATGTTCGCCGGGTCGATGGAGAGCGGCGCGTACGGCACGAGCTGGGCGTCGTGCCAGCCGCGGCCCTCGGTCCACTTGACCGTCACCATGTGGTCGGTGAAGTGGCGGCCGAAGCCGGGGCGGGCCAGGATCTGCTCCCGCTCCGCGTCGGACAGCGGGTGCGAGGAGGGCTTGAGCTCGATCGTGGGCGTCGTCATGAATCCGTGTCCTTCACTGCGTCTTCCGGTGCCGCGGGTCACCGGCCCAGCCCTCCGGCCGGGGGTCCGGGGCTCGTCCCCCGGAGATGCGGCACCGGTGCGGTCATGGCGGCCGCGCTCACGACGCCCGGACATACCGGGTGCTACCGGGACGTCCAGGTCGGCTCGCGGGCGGCGACCCCACGTTCGATTATCGCTCGTGGGTCTTCGCGCCCGGAACCGTGTGCGCGGCCCGGGTCCGATGGTCGCACCCCGCCGGGCGGCGGCACAGCCGGGCAGACGGACACAGCGCCGGGACCGTGACCGGCCCGGCGCTGTGTGTGTCGCGTGTGCGGTACGTGCCGCGTGTGCGGTACGTGCTGCGTGTGCGGTACGTGCTGCGTGTGCGGTACGTGCTGCGTGTGCGGTGCGCGCTGCGTGTGCGTGGTGTGCGCGCCGATCGCCGGAGGCGTCGCGGCGCGGGGCTCAGTCCGCCACGCGGGCGGCGAGCGCGTCGCCGATCTCGTCCGTGCTGCGGACCGCGTCGCCCCGCTCGGTCAGGTCGGCCGCGACGGCCTCCTCGATGCGGACGGCCTGCGCCTCGAAGCCGAGGTGGCGCAGGAGCAGCGAGACGGAGAGGACCGTCGCCGTCGGGTCGGCCTTGCCGGTGCCCGCGATGTCCGGCGCGGAGCCGTGCACCGGCTCGAACATCGAGGGGAACTCGCCGGTCGGGTTGATGTTCCCGGAGGCGGCCAGGCCGATGCCGCCGGTGACGGCCGCGGCGAGGTCGGTGAGGATGTCGCCGAAGAGGTTGTCGGTGACGATCACGTCGAACCGCTCGGGCTGGGTGACGAAGAAGATCGTCGCGGCGTCGACGTGCAGATAGTCGGTGGTGACCTCGGGGTACTCCTGGCCGACCCGGTCGAAGATGTTCTTCCACAGGTGGCCGGCGTACACCAGGACGTTGTTCTTGTGGACCAGCGTCAGCTTCTTGCGGGGGCGGGCGTCGGCCCGCTCGTACGCGTCCCGGACCACCCGCTCCACGCCGTAGGCGGTGTTGACGCTGACCTCGGTGGCGACCTCGGCGGGGGTGCCGGTGCGCAGGCTGCCGCCGTTGCCGGTGTACGGGCCTTCGGTGCCCTCGCGGACGACGATGAAGTCGATCTCGGGGCGGCCGGCGAGCGGGGTGGCCGTGTTCGGGAAGAGCTTCGACGGGCGCAGGTTGACGTAGTGGTCGAAGGCGAAGCGGAGCTTGAGCAGCAGATTGCGCTCCAGCACACCGGACGGTACGGAGGGGTCGCCGATGGCGCCGAGCAGGATGGCGTCGTGCTGCTTGAGCGCGGCCAGCTCCGCGTCCGGCAGCGTGTCGCCGGTCGCGTGCCAGCGCTTGGCACCGAGGTCGTATTCCTTGGTTTCCAGCTTGACGTCCTGCGGGAGGACCGCGGTCAGGACCTTGAGGCCCTGGGCCACGACTTCCTGGCCGATACCGTCACCGGGGATCACTGCGAGGCGAATGCTGCGAGACATGCTGGGACCCTACGCTTCGTCCCATTTTTTGACACGCCGTGTCCGGCATACGGACAGATGACCCTTCGGTCAACTACCGTTCACCCGCACGCCCCACCGCGGCCCCCTCACCCTGCGAGATTCGGCAACATGACTGGAACCCCCCGGGGGGACGGCCCCCTGCCCTCGCACACCCCCCGCGTCGGCATCCCGGAGCGGCTCGCCGCCCGGATGACCATGCCCGAGCAGCACGAGTACCTCCGCACCAAGCTCACCCGCCGCGGTCTGCTGCGCAGCTCGGCCGCCACCGCGGGAGTCGTCGCGGGCACCGGTCTGCTGACCGGTACGGCCCAGGCCGCCGCCCCCGCCGCCTCGCCCACGCTGCTGACCTCGCACGCCGCGACCGCCGTGGACGGCTCGCTGGTCGCACCGTTCGGCCGCCACCTGGCCTTCGGCGCCGACCCCAGGACCCAGATGCGCGTCGGCTGGCAGGTGCCGCTCGCGGTCCGGCGGCCGTATCTGCGGGTGGGCCTCAAGCCGTGGGACCTGGGGCGCAAGGTCCAGGCGGAGGTGCGCGATCTGCACACCCCCTCGCTCTCCGCGAAGCTGCCGGCGGTGCAGCAGTACTACCTGCACGCCGCGCTGGACGGGCTGCGGCCGGGCACCACCTACTACTACGGCGTCGGGCACGACGGCTTCGACCCGGCCGACCCCCGGCACTTCTCGACCGTCGGCACCTTCCGTACCGCTCCGGCGCGCGCCGAGAAGTTCGTCTTCACCGCCTTCGGCGACCAGGGCGTCAGCTACCACGCGCTCGCCAACGACCAGCTGATCCTGGGCCAGAACCCCTCCTTCCACCTGCACGCGGGCGACATCTGCTACGCGGACCCGGACGGCCAGGGCTCCGAGCACGACACCTATGACGCGCGGGTGTGGGACCAGTTCCTGGCCCAGACCGAGTCGGTGGCCAAGTCCGTGCCGTGGATGGTGACGACCGGCAACCACGACATGGAAGCCTGGTACTCCCCCCACGGCTACGGCGGCCAGTCGGCCCGCTGGACGCTGCCGGGCAACGGCCCGGACGCCCGCAACGCCCCCGGCGTCTACTCCTTCACCTACGGCAATGTCGCGGTCGTCGCCCTGGACGCCAACGACGTCTCGTACGAGATCCCCGCCAACCAGGGCTACACCGGCGGCAAGCAGACCCGCTGGCTGGACCGCAGGCTGGCCGAGCTGCGGGCCACCCGCGGCATCGACTTCATCGTGGTCTTCTTCCACCACTGCGCGTTCTCCACCACGAGTTCGCACGCCTCGGAGGGCGGGGTGCGCGACGCGTGGCTGCCGCTGTTCGAGAAGCACCAGGTGGACCTGGTCGTCAACGGCCACAACCACGTCTACGAGCGGACCGACGCCCTCAAGGGCGGCCGGGTCGCCAAGCGGATGCCGGTCGGCGAGAGCGTCGACTCCTCGCGCGAGGGCATCGTGTACGTCACCGCGGGCGGCGCGGGCAAGTCGCTGTACAGCTTCCCGGTGCCGGACAGCTACGAGGGCCATGTCAAGGACCTCGACCATGTCGACACCTATCACTGGGCCAAGGGCAAGGTGAAGGAGAAGGAGACGGTGGAGTGGTCCCGGGTGCGTTACACCGGCTACTCGTTCCTCGCCGTCGAGGTCGAGCCGGGGCACCGTCCGCGGATGAAGGTCACCGCGCTCGCCGAATCCGGCGAGCGCATCGACCACTTCGAGGTGACCCGCGGGCGCGGTCACTAGCGCCCCTCCCGGCAGGCTCTGCCCCGTCGCGCCGCCCGGCACGCACGCTCCGCACGGGGCAGACATCGCCGGTCACGGCACTGGACGCGCGCGCGGCCGGGCCCGCCGGGTGTCAGGCGAGGGCGGCGGCCAGGACGGTGGCGGTGCGGGCGATCAGCAGATCGTCCGCCTCGGCGTCGGCGTCGGGCCGGGTGGTCAGGACGGACAGCACGATCGGCCCCCGGCCGGGCGGCCAGGCGATGCCCACGTCGTTGGCGGTGCCGTAGCGGCCGGTGCCGGTCTTGTCGGCGACGCGCCAGTTGTCGGGCAGGCCGGCGCGCAGCCGTTTGTCGCCGGTCGTGTTGGCCAGCAGCCACCCGGTCAGCCGCTTCCGGTCCGCCGACGCCAGCGCGTTCCCCAGGGCGAGGCGTGCGTAGGTCCTGCCGATGGCGCGGGGGCTGGTGGTGTCGGTCACCCGCCCCGGTTCCGCCGAGTTCAGCTCCGGCTCCCACCGGTCGAGCCGGGTCACGGTGTCCTTGATGGACCGGCAGAAACGGGTGACGGCCGTCGGCCCGCCGAGTTCCGTCAGCAGCAGATTGACCGCGGTGTTGTCGCTGTACGAGATGGCCGCGCCGCACAGATCCGCGACGCTCATCCCCTGGGCGAGGTTCTCGGGCCGGCCGGTGACGGGGGCGCCCCCGGCCCTCTCGATGTCCCGCTCGGTGTAGTGAATGATCTTCGACAGGAACGTCCCGTCATGGTCGAGGTCCCGCAGAACGGCCCCGACGGCGGGTGTCTTGGACGTCGAGCACAGGGGGAAGCGCTCGTCCCCCCGGTGGCTGACGCTCGCGCCCGTCACCGTGTTCCAGCCGAACACCCCCAGCCGGGCGCCGTGTTCCCGCTCCAGGTCCCGCAGTTGCTGCGCCGCCTCGCTCTTCGGCCCGACGGCGTACGCGTCGGACGTCATGGCCACGGCGGCCAGCGCCACTCCGAGACCGCCGGCGAGCACTCCACGGCGCGATGGGCGCACCCTCCTGATCGATGTCACGGCCTTCTGCCTCCTCGTGTCGGTCACACTTCCTTCACGCGACGATTTCCGGCAGTCCACCGGTTGCACCTCCGAGCCCTCAGAGCTCACCCGGCACTCCGGCACCGGACACCACCACACGTCACAGACCGGCTTCCACGGCCCGGCCCCCGACGCCTGCCGGTCCGGCCACCCGCCTTGAGGGCGCCGCCCGACGCGGCGTCAGCCGTGGGGGAGGATCACGGC
Organism: Streptomyces sp. x-80; assembly: GCF_046549095.1. Lineage (NCBI taxonomy): Bacteria > Bacillati > Actinomycetota > Actinomycetes > Kitasatosporales > Streptomycetaceae > Streptomyces > Streptomyces sp. x-80. Next base: position 133,068 of record NZ_JAJPWM010000011.1, on the reverse strand, counting down.
CCGGCCGTTGATCTTCCCGGCGTGCAGCCGCTCGTACGCCAGCGGCGCGTCATCGATGGCGTACGTCTCGACATGCACCTCCAGCGCCCCGGTCCGGGCCAGCGCCAGCACCTCGGCGAGCTCGGACCGGCTGCCCCAGTACGGCGCGGAGACCGAGACCTCGTACGCCGGCGAGCCGAAACCGACGGGCAGCCGGCCGCCACCGAGGCCGACGATGGTGACATCCGCCTCGACGGCGGCCACCGCACCGGCCGTGGCGACGGTCGGCGGGGCGCCCACGAAGTCCAGGACCAGCTGTGCGCCGGTGCCGCCGGTCAGCTCCCGGACCGCGGCGGCCGCCCGCCCGTCCGAGAGCACCACGTCATGGGCGCCGACCTCGCGGGCCAGCGCCAGCTTCTCCTCGGTCACGTCCAGGGCGATGACGCGGACCGCGGTCATGGCGCGCAGCAACTGGATCGCCACATGCCCGAGACCGCCGGTCCCGATGACGACCACGGTCGCGCCGGGCACCAGCTTGGGCAGCGAGCGCTTGATGGCGTGATACGGCGTCAGCCCGGCATCGGTCAGCGGCACCGCCGCGACCGGGTCGAGTCCGCCGAGCGGCACCAGATGCCGGGGGTCGTCGACGACCAGATACTCGGCCATCGCGCCGGGGGCGCCGAGGCCGGGCGGGAAGATGCCCAGCTCGGTGGCGCGCAGACAGTAGTTCTCCTTGCCCTCGGCGCACTTGGGGCAGGAGCCGCAGCCCCACGGACCGTAGACCGCGACCGCGTCGCCGACCGCGAGACCGGTCACCCCGGCGCCGAGCGCGGCGACCGTGCCGACGCCCTCGTGACCGAGGGTGAGCGGCAGCGGGAAGCGGAGCGCCTCGGCGGGCATGTCCATCACCGCGATATCGGAGTGGCACACCCCGGCCGCGGTCACCTTCAACAGCACCTGTCCGGGGCCCGCTTCGGGGTCGGGGACGGTGACGACCTGCGGCGCGCCGCCGATTTCGCGGTACTGGACTGCCTTCATCTCGCTGCACTTCCCTCACTCGCGCCCCGCGCTCACCGCAGGGGCCCGCCCGGCCCACCCCCGTATATACATGCACGGTACAGCCATCGCGTCCCGTCGAGACGGCCGCCTCGACGGGACGCGGTGTGGAGGGTTGTTCTCGCGGGCGCAGGGGCGCCCCCTGCGCTCCCGGGCGTGCGGCGGCCGCGCCGGCCGCCCCGGTCAGTGCCCGGTGGAGCCGCCGTTGTCGCGGCGGTCGAGCGCCCGCTGGAGGGCGGCCGCGGCGTTCCTGCGGTCGGCTTCGCCGGCCTTGCCGGCGGAGTGACGGGTCCTGCGGACGGTGGCGGTCTCAGCCATGATTCACGTCTCCAATGCCAAAGCCCCGAGATGAAGATGCGTCGTTCCGCGGCGCATCCAGAAACGGCCGGAAGGGGCGGGGGCCTTGGCGCGACAGGGATCACCTGCGCTCACGCACCGGACCGCATCCGCCGTCGCTCGATGGAGCGATACGTTCGGCTCCTCCAACGCTAGGTCAGCCTCGCCGTGCTGTCTGCACAATTACTTGGGCTTCCTACTATCTGAGACGGACACCACGTCCCCCCCTCCCCCGGCCCGCCCTCCCCACCGACCAGCGGCTTCCCGACCGGTCGGCCCCGCCCGTCAACAGCCGGAGCCGATAGTCATACGACCTCGTGAACCCACTCGGTTCCGCAGGCCATACGAGTGACCCGGCCATAGCTTGACGACGTCGCTTGTGCCACCAGGCCGAGCCCGCCCACACTTGAGGAGGAGGTGCTGCGCCATGACCGCTCTCGCCCATGAGGCGCCCGAGATGACCGAGACGCCTGAGATGCCTGAGACCTCGCCCGAACCACATCTGGACGAGGTCCTGTGGCAGGCGTGGAAAGCAATGGAACTCCCCGAGGGCTTCCACGCCGAGATCATCGAGGGGTTCATCGAGGTGTCACCCACGGGTCGCTACGCGCACGGTCAGACCGCCAACCGGCTCCGCCGCGCCTTGGACACATTCCTGGCCGACGGCGAGTACGCCGCCCATCAGGACATCAACATCGTGGACGGCCGCCAGGTCTGGATTCCCGATGTTTTCCTCGCACCGGAGGACGCCGAGGACCACGTCACCGACGACGGCATCGGCATCAAGGCGTCCGCCGTGGCGCTGATCGCAGAAGTCGTCTCCCCCGGTCACGACAGCACCCACCGCGACCGCGTCCGCAAGCGCCGCGCCTACGCCCGCGCCGGTATCCCCGTCTACGTCCTCGTCGACGACCACGACGGCCACGGCACCGTGACCGTGCTCACCTCCCCGGATCCTGACGAAGGGGTCTACGCCGCCGAGGTCCGGGTGCCCTACGGCACGGAGATCACCCTCCCCGAGGGCCCCGCGAAGGGCTTCACGATCACCGAGTCCCTCACCGGCCCGCTGCGTCCCGCCGCACAACGGGACTGACCCCTCCCCACCGCACCATCGCCTGTGCTTGGCTGCCCGCATGGTGCAGACGATGTATGGAGTGCCCCGCCCCGATCCGATCGGCTATCTCGGCCAGGTGGCGGCGACCGGGCCCGGACGGGCCTACAAGGCGTATGCGCTGGCGGCGCTGGAGTTACGGCCGGGGCTGACGGTGGTGGATGCCGGCTGCGGGCCGGGGACGGATCTGGGGGCGCTGGCGGACGCGGTGACCAGGACCGGGTCGGTGATCGGGGTCGATCACGATCCGGTGATGCTGGGCGAGGCGCGGCGGCGGACCGCCGGGCGGGCGGGCGTCGAGGTGCTGGCGGGGGAAGCGCAGGCGCTGCCGGTCGCGGACGACGCGGCGGACCGGGCGCGGGCGGACCGGGTCCTGATGCATGTGGCCGAACCGGCGCGGGTGGTGGCCGAGCTGCGGCGGGTCGTGCGGCCCGGCGGGCTGGTGGCGCTCACCGAACCGGACTGGGACACCCTGACCGTGGACCCGGGTGAGGTGGAGACCGGGCGGGCCTTCAACCGGTTCGTCTGCGGCTCCATGGTCCGGCACGCGACGATCGGCCGACGGCTGGCACGGCTGGCCGCCGAGGCGGGGCTGGAGGTCGTCGCGGCGCGGGTGCAGGCGCCGACGCTGCATGACTTCGCCACCGCCGACCGGGTTCTGGGGCTGCGCCGGAACGCCGAGCGGGCGGTGAACGCCGGGGAGCTGGACGCCGAAGCGGCCCGCAGCTGGCTGGCCGGACTGGCCGGACCGCACTTCTCGGCGAGCTTCATGCTGTACGCGGTGACCGCCCGCGTACCCGGGTGACGGCGGCGCCTGCCGCGCGGACGACGGACCGCCCCCGGCCGGTGAGCCGGGGGCGGTCCGTGTGGTGCGGCGGCGGACGGCGGCCCGTCCGCGGGGGTGGTCAGCCCATGTGCGGGTAGCGGTAGTCCGTCGGCGGGACCAGCGTCTCCTTGATGGAGCGGGTGGAGGTCCAGCGCATCAGGTTCTGCTTGGCACCGGCCTTGTCGTTGGTGCCGGAGGCGCGGCCGCCGCCGAAGGGCTGCTGGCCGACGACGGCGCCGGTGGGCTTGTCGTTGATGTAGAAGTTGCCCGCCGCGAAGCGCAGCTTCTCCGCCGTCGCGGCGGCCGCGGCACGGTCCTGGGCGATGACGCAGCCGGTCAGACCGTAGGCCGACGCCGACTCCATCTGGTCCAGCATCGCGTCGTACTCGGCGTCCTCGTAGACGTACACGCCCAGGATCGGGCCGAAGTACTCGTCCTTGAAGATCTCGTTCTCCGGGTCGGTGGAGACCAGGACCGTCGGGCGGACGAAGAAGCCCTCGCTGTCGTCGCACGTGCCGCCGGCCACCACCTCGACGGTCGGGTCGGCCTTGGCGCGCTCGATGGCCGCCTTGTTCTTGGCGAAGGAGCGGTCGTCGATGACGGCGGACATGAAGTGCGTCAGGTCGGCCGGGTCGCCCATGGTCAGCCCGTCGACCTCGGCCGCGAACTCCTCCTTGAAGCCGGAGTTCCACAGCGACGCCGGGACGTAGGCGCGCGAGGCGGCGGAACACTTCTGGCCCTGGAACTCGAAGGCGCCACGGGTCATGGCGGTCTTCAGCACGGCGCGGTCGGCCGTGGGGTGGGCGACGATGAAGTCCTTGCCGCCGGTCTCGCCGACCAGCCGCGGGTAGGTCTTGTACTTCTCGATGTTGGTGCCGACGGTCTTCCACAGGTACTGGAAGGTCTTGGTCGAACCGGTGAAGTGGATGCCCGCCAGCTCGGGGTGGTTCAGGGCCACCTCGGAGACGTCCTTGCCGTCGCCGGTGACGAGGTTGATGACGCCCTTGGGCAGCCCGGCCTCCTCCAGCAGCTGCATCAGCAGCACGGCGGCCAGCGTCTGGGTCGGGGACGGCTTCCAGACGACGACATTGCCCATCAGCGCGGGCGCGGTCGGCAGGTTGCCGGCGATGGCGGTGAAGTTGAAGGGCGTGATCGCGTAGACGAAGCCTTCGAGAGGCCGGTGGTCCGAGCGGTTCCACACGCCGGGCGAGTTCACCGGGGGCTGCTCGGCCAGGATCTGGCGCGCGAAGTGCACGTTGAAGCGCCAGAAGTCGACGAGTTCGCAGGGGGTGTCGATCTCGGCCTGCTGCACGGTCTTGGACTGGCCGAGCATGGTGGCGGCGGCCAGGGTCTCGCGCCAGGGGCCGGAGAGCAGGTCGGCGGCCTTGAGGATGATCGCGGCGCGGTCGTCGAAGGACATCGCGCGCCAGGCCGGGGCGGCGGCCAGCGCGGCGTCCACCGCGTCCTGGGCGTCCTGGACCGTGGCGTTGGCGTAGGTGCCGAGCTTGGCGGCGTGGCGGTGGGGCTGCACGACGTCGAAGCGCGCGCCGCCGCCCAGCCGCCGCTCGCCGCCGATGGTCATCGGCAGGTCGATCGGGTTGTCGGCCAGCTCCTTGAGCTTGGCCTCCAGGCGGGTGCGCTCCGGGGAGCCCGGTGCGTAGGTGTGGACCGGCTCGTTAACCGGCACGGGGACCTGGGTCACAGCGTCCATGGTGGCCGTGTCTCCTTCAATCGTCGGTTGTCGTACGTGGTGAAGCGGCGGCCGCGGCCGCGGGTGGTGGGCGGGCGCGGAGGGTGCCGTCCGGGCATCACCCCGGGCTTCCAGCATCCACCCGCGCCGGCCGCCGTGGGGCCGGCGACCCGTCCGCCCCGGGGCCGTCAGCCCCGGCCGGCCAGCGACCGCAGGAAGAACCCCAGGTTGGCGGGGCGCTCGGCGAGGCGTCGCATGAAGTATCCGTACCAGTCGGTGCCGTACGGGATGTACACGCGCATCCGGTGGCCCTCGGTGACCAGCCGCTCCTGCTCGGCCTCGCGGATGCCGTACAGCATCTGGAACTCGAACTCGGCCGGCTTGCGGCCGTAGCGGTGCGCGAGCTCCTGGCCGATGGCGACCATCCGCGGGTCGTGCGACCCGATCATGGGGTAGCCCTTCCCGGCCATCAGGATCTTCAGGCAGCGGACATACGCCTTGTCGACCTCCCGCTTGTCCTGGAAGGCGACGGTCGCGGGCTCCTTGTACGCGCCCTTGACCAGCCGGACCCGGGAGCCCTCACCGGCGAGCGTGTGGCAGTCGTCCTCGGTGCGGAAGAGATAGGACTGCACCACCGCGCCCGTCTGGGGAAAGCGCGTGCGCAGCTCGGCGAGGATCGCGAGGGTGGAGTCGACCGTGGTGTGGTCCTCCATGTCGAGGGTCACCGTCGTACCGGCCTCGGCGGCGGCCTCGACCACCGGGGTGACGTTCTTCAGCGCCAGCTCGTGGCCGCCGGACAGCGCCTGCCCGAAGGCGGAGAGCTTGACCGACATCTCGGCCCTGGCGCCGAGCCGCTGCTCCTTGAGGGCCTCGGCAAGCTGGAGGTAGGCGTCGCGGTTGCGCAGCGCCTCGGCCGGATCGGTGATGTCCTCGCCGAGGTGGTCGAGGGTGACCTCCATACCGCGCGCGGCCAGCGACCGCACCGCCGCCATGGACTCGTCCAGCCGTTCACCGGCGATGAAACGGTCCACCACGGGACGGGTGACCGGAGCGGACGCGACGACACGGCGGATGCTGTCGCTGCGCGCTGCGGCGAGGAGCACGGGACCCAGCATGGGGGCACCTCCACGATTCAGGATGACAAATGCCGGGCGGGCGCCGGACAGGCGGGCGCGGCGGCAAGATGAGCCACCTGAAACTTAAGGATCGCGCCATCTTCCGGCCATCGACAGCTGCCACACCTTCGTGGCCGGGATCTCAGACACTTGTATGAGAATGGTGAAGGAAGGCGTTACGGAAGTAACGCGAGCGACCACGGTCCACGGCCGTGGTGGCAGTGGCGACGGAAGAGGGGCCGGGCGACGGATGCGGGGCGACTACCAGCAGCTCGTGGACGAGATCTCGGCGGCGCTCGGGGCACCGGCGACCCTGGAGGACCGCGATTTCGGGCTGATCGCGTTCGGTGCGCACGAGGGCGACGACGACGAGGTCATGGACCCGGTCCGCACCCGGTCGATCCTCCAGCGCCGGTCGTCGGCGGCGGTCCGGGCCTGGTTCGAGGCGTTCGGCATCGCCCGCGCCAAGGCGGCGCTGCGCATCCCCCCGGACCCGGCGGCCGGCGTCTTCCGAGGCCGGATCTGCCTGCCCGTACGCCACCGCGGTATCGCGCACGGCTATGTCTGGCTGCTGGACGACGGGCATCTGACCGACCTCGCACTGGGCGGCCACGGCGAGCCGCCCGACCCCCGGATAGCGCAGGCCATGGAGACCGCCGCCCGGATCGGCGCGCTGCTGGCGGACGAGACCCGCGCCGGGTCCGAACTGGGCGATCTGCTGCGGGAGTTGCTGCTCTGCGGGCCCGCGGACCGGCCGGCCGCGGCGTCCGTGCTGCGGGTCGCGCTGCGGGACACCCTGCGCTTCACACCGGGCGGCCCGCTCACCCTCGTCGCGGTGCTGCCCTGGGACACCACGGACACCGACGCGGTGCCGCTGCCGAACCTGCCCGGACTCCTCGCGGCCTGTGCGCTGCCCGGTGGCGGCGGCCCGCCCGGCACCGCCGCGGCGCCGCACCCGGCCACGGCCCACGACGCCGCCGCCCGGGACCGCGGAGCACGCCTGCCGACCGTCCGCCCGTATCCCGCACCGTCCGCGCCCCCGTCCCTGGCCGCCCTCGTCCGACTCCGCTCGGCCGGCTCGCTCGGCCCGGCGCACACGGCGGCCGAGCACCTGCTGCGCTCCCCCCGGGCGGGCGCCGTTCCGGCCGCCACGGGGGTCGGCGCGGGGCGGCCGCCGCGGGCGCCGCACGGCCCGGCCCACGGCACCGGACCGGTCGCCGCCGCCGGAATAGCCACCGGGACAAGGGAGTTGACCGAGCTGCCGGCCGCCTGGCACGAAGCGCTGGACGCGGCCCGCGCGGCCCGCGCCGAACCCCGCCTCGGCCGGATCGCCCAGTGGGACACCATCGGCGCCTACCGCCTGCTCACCACCCTGCCGGACACCGGCACCGACCCGGCCGTCCGCCCCCTGCTGGCCCCCGCCCACGCCGAACTGGTCCGTACCGCCGAGGCGTTCCTCGACTGCGCCGGCCAGGCGAGCCGTACCGCCCAGGTCCTGGGCATCCACCGCCAGACGCTCTACTACCGGCTCGGCCGGGTGGAGAAACTGACCGGCCTCGACCTCGACGAGGGCGAGGACCGGCTGCTCCTGCACATGGCGCTGAAGGCGGCGCGGCTGTGAGCCGGGGCAGCCGCACCGGACGCCGTACGTCCCTCGGCTGCCTCACCTGCGCCTCTCTGCACCGGCCCCCGCACCGTCACCGGCGCCGTTCCGGCCCGGGTCCCTTCCGGTCGCCCTTGAATCCCCGGCCGTCGTCGAACTCCAGCTGCTCCTTGCGGACTTCGGCGTCGACCTCCCGCTGCTCGGTGACCCGCTCGGTCTCCAGCCGCACCCGCTCGACGGGCACGGTCTTCTTGCTGACCACCGCCCGCTCCTCGTGCAGGATGACCTCGACCTGGCCGTCGCCGATCCGCGGGGCGGTCCGGCCCAGCGCGCGCTCGTCGTCGGTGATCTTCTCCCGGACCAGCCGCACTTCCTCGTGGCTCACCGGGACCGTCCGGTGCACGTCCTCGGTGACCACGTGCTTGCGCAGATGGGCCCGGCCGCTCACACGCTCCTCGGTGGCGATCTGCAACTGCTCCTCGGAGAGGAGGATCTCGGGGATCTGCTCCTTGGTACGCGCGGTGTCCCCCTCGTCCCGGCCGCGGGACATGGCCATCGCACCGGCCCCGGCGCCCGCACCGGCCGGCTGCCGCTCCGCGCGGGTCCGGGGCTCCGGACGGCCGCCCGTCGCCTGCTCCCGGCCGGCGTCCGGCATCCGGTTCCCCCGCGCGGTGTCGCCCGTCGGGCGGCCCGCCGCGGCGGCCGCGGCGGTGCCGGTCGCAGCCGCGCCCGCGGCCCTGCCGGAACCCGCCGTACCGGTCGTCATCCGGGTCGCGGCCCCCGGCCGGGTCAGTCCGTAGTGGCGGTAGAGCTCGTCCTCCTCCAGCGGTTCGAGATGGCCGTCGGCATCGATCCGCGGAGCATCCTTGATCGTTTCCTTGGTGTGCGGCACATGCAGTTCGCCGCCCTGCTGCCGGGCCCCGGCGAGCGGCACGAACGTCTCCTTCATTCCGAACAGCCCGGTACGTACGGTGATCCACTCGGGGGCATTGGTGGCATCGTCCCGGTAGACCTGCTGGACCACGCCCACCTTGGCGCCCGCCGCGTCGACCACGGTCAGCCCGGTCAGAGCCTGAGGGTTGTCACCCAGGGGTGCATTCATGGCGTCTCGTCTCCTTCCGCACGCGCCGGCAGGGGCACGCGCACTTCCCATTGCGCGTCGCGAACACCCGCGCTGCGAGTCGGGGAGACCAGGCGTACCGGGCCGCGGTGGCACCGGGACCGTGGTGAGCGGCCCCGCGCCTTCCCCACCCGATACGCCATTCGGGTGAATGGTTGACGCATCAGGCGTAGTCGGCGCAGACGGGGCATGGCCGGACGGCTCGGCGGGCCGTACGCACCCGGGCTGTCCGTGCACACCGCGCGTACGCACGCGCTGCGGACGCGACCGGGCCCGGACCCCGCCGAAGCGAGGGTCCGGGCCCGGTGTGCCGTACGGTCCGGCCGTCCGCCGCTCAGTCGCTGAGGTCGACCGCGCGCACGGACGTCGCTCCGATCTCCTCGCCGATCTCGGCCAGCACGCCCGGCGGGATCGTGTCGTCGACGGTGAGCGCGACCAGCGCCTCGCCACCGACGTCGGCCCGCGAGACCTGCATATTGCCGATGTTGATACCGGCCTCGCCCAGGATCCGGCCGACGGTGCCGACGACTCCGGGGCGGTCGCCGTAGCGCAGGAACGCCATGTGGTCGGCGAGCGCGAGGTCGATGGAGTGCTCACCGACCGCGACGATCTTCTGGGTGTTCTTGTTGCCGGCCAGGGTGCCGGAGATCGAGATCTCGGCGCCGCCCGCGAGGGTGCCGCGCACGGTCACCACATTGCGGTGCTCGGGCGACTCGCTGCTGGTCGTCAGCCGCACCTCGACACCGCGCTCCTGCGCGAAGAGCGGGGCGTTGACGTACGACACCGTCTCGGCCACGACATCCTCGAACACGCCCTTGAGCGCGGAGAGTTCGAGCACCTTGACGTCGTACTGGGTGATCTCGCCGTACACCTCGACATCGAGCCGCAGCGCGACCTCGCCGGCCAGCGCGGTGAAGATCCGGCCCAGCCGCTCGGCCAGCGGCAGCCCCGGCTTGACGTCCTCGGCGATCACCCCGCCCTGGACGTTGACCGCGTCCGGCACCAGCTCACCGGCGAGCGCGAGCCGCACCGACCGGGCGACCGAGATACCGGCCTTCTCCTGCGCCTCGCCCGTCGAGGCACCGAGGTGCGGAGTGGCGACGACCTGGTCGTACGCGAAGAGCGGGGAGTCGGTGCACGGCTCGGAGGAGTAGACGTCCAGGCCCGCACCGGCCACCCGGCCCTCCTGGAGCGCGGTGGCCAGCGCCGCCTCGTCCACGATCCCGCCGCGCGCGGCGTTCACGATCCGGACCGTCGGCTTGACCTTGTGCAGCGCGTCGTCGCCGATCAGGCCGACCGTCTCGGGCGTCTTGGGGAGGTGGACGGTGATGAAGTCCGCGACCTCCAGCAGTTCGTCCAGGGTGAGGAGCTTGACGCCCATCTGCGCGGCGCGGGCCGGCTGCACATAGGGGTCGTAGGCGACGATCTTCATGCCGAAGGCCGACATGCGCTGGGCGACCAGCACGCCGATCCGGCCGAGGCCGACCACGCCGAGGGTCTTCTCGCTGAGCTCGACGCCGGTGTACTTGCTCCGCTTCCACTCGCCGTTCTTGAGCGCGGTGTTGGCCTGCGGGATGTTGCGGGCGGTGGCGACCAGCAGACCGCAGGCGAGCTCGGCGGCGGTGACGATGTTGGAGGTCGGCGCGTTGACGACCATCACGCCGGCCTTGGTGGCGGCGGAGACGTCGACGTTGTCCAGGCCCACGCCCGCGCGGGCGACGACCCGCAGCTTCTTCGCGGCGGCGATGGCCTCGGCGTCGACCTTCGTCGCGCTGCGCACGAGGACGGCGTCGACATCGGCGATGGCGGGGAGCAGTTCGGCGCGGTCCGCGCCGTTGCAGTGCCGGATCTCGAAGTCCGGCCCCAGCGCGTCGACGGTGGCGGGCGACAGTTCTTCGGCGATCAGTACGACAGGTTTCGGGCTCACGTGGTCTTCATCCTCACTAGTCCTTCGCGGACGGCCGTCCCGACGGCCGAAGGCGGTGAAGGGGGCAGCCGCGTGGAAGACGCACGACGTTGTGAGCCTGACGCGCTTGTGGTTGGCAGTGTAGTGGCGGTTTACGGCGCGCCGGGAGCCAAAGCGGAAAGGTCGCCTATGCGCACTTCGACGCGGTGGCCAAAGCGGTCCCGCCGGCTGGGCGGCCGGGCCGCGCCGCACGGACGAGGGGGCCGCGACCGGCGTCGCGACCCCCTTGCCCCATGGGCTTACGCCTCGTCGTCGACCCAGCTCATCAGCTTGCGCAGCTTCTTGCCCGTGGTCTCCAGGAGGTGGTCCTCGTCGGCCTTCTTGTACTCGTTGTACTTCGGCAGACCGGCGTTGTACTCCGCCATCCAGTTGTTGGCGAAGGTGCCGTCCTGGATCTCGGCGAGCACCTTCTTCATCTCGGCCTTGGTGTTCTCGTTCACGATCCGCGGGCCGGTGATGTAGTCGCCCCACTCGGCGGTCTCGGAGACCGACCAGCGCATCTTCTCCAGGCCGCCCTCGTACATGAGGTCCACGATCAGCTTCAGCTCGTGCAGGCACTCGAAGTAGGCGATCTCGGGCTGGTAGCCCGCCTCGACCAGGGTCTCGAAACCGGCCTTGACCAGCGCCGAGGCGCCACCGCACAGGACGGCCTGCTCACCGAACAGGTCGGTCTCGGTCTCCTCGGTGAAGGTGGTCTTGATGACGCCGGCCCGGGTGCCGCCGATGGCCTTGGCGTACGAGAGCGTCAGCGCGAACGCCGCGCCGGAGGCGTCCTGCTCGACGGCCGCGATACAGGGCACGCCGCGGCCTTCCTCGTACTGACGGCGCACGAGGTGGCCGGGGCCCTTGGGGGCGACCATGCAGACGTCCACACCGGCCGGGGCCTTGATGAAGCCGTAGCGGATGTTGAGGCCGTGGCCGAAGAACAGCGCGTCGCCGTCCTTGAGGTTGTCCTTGATGGACTCCTCGTAGACCTTGGCCTGGATCGGGTCCGGCACCAGGATCATGATGACGTCGGCCTCGGCGGCCGCCTCGGCGGGGGTCACCACGCGCAGGCCCTGCTCCTCGGCCTTGGCCTTGGACGTGGAGCCCTCGTGCAGACCGACGCGCACGTCGACGCCCGAGTCGCGCAGGGACAGCGCGTGGGCGTGGCCCTGGCTTCCGTAGCCGATGACCGCGACCTTGCGGTTCTGGATGAGGGACAGGTCGGCATCGTCGTCGTAGAACAGCTCGGCCACTTCGGGTATCTCCTTGGATCTAGCTGGTTGCCCACACAGTACGTCGGGCGGGGCGGGGCGGGTCCGCGGGTCTCGCGATGCGAGCGGCGGGGGGCGGTGCCGTACCGGGCGGGTACGGCGCGCGGTCCGGGGAGACCGCGCGGGATCAGGCCGTACGGTCCAGTGCGCGCAGCGAGCGGTCCGTGATGGACCGGGCGCCGCGGCCGATGGCGATGGTGCCGGACTGCACCAACTCCTTGATGCCGAACGGCTCCAGCATCTTGAGCATCGCCTCCAGCTTGTCGCTGGATCCGGTGGCTTCGATGGTGACGGCCTCCGGGGAGACGTCCACGGTCTTGGCGCGGAAGAGCTGCACGATCTCGACGACCTGCGAGCGGGTCTCGTTGTCGGCGCGGACCTTGACGAGGACCAGTTCGCGCTGGATCGCGGAGCCGGGCTCCAGCTCGACGATCTTCAGGACGTTGACGAGCTTGTTGAGCTGCTTGGTGACCTGTTCGAGGGGGAGCGACTCGACGCTCACCACGATGGTGATGCGGGAGATGTCGGCGTGCTCGGTGACGCCGACCGCGAGGGAGTCGATGTTGAAGCCGCGGCGGGAGAACAGGGCGGCGATCCGGGCCAGGATGCCGGGGGTGTTCTCCACCAGGACGGAGAGGGTGTGCTTGGACATGGTCGGTCTTCTCTCTTCTTCCGTGCGTCCGTGACGTCCTGGGCTCAGTCGTCTTCGTTGTCGCCGAAGTCGGGACGCACGCCCCGGGCGGCCATGACCTCGTCGTTGGAGGTGCCGGCGGCGACCATCGGCCAGACCTGCGCGTCCTCGTGGACGATGAAGTCGACCACGACCGGGCGGTCGTTGATGGCGTTGGCCTGGGCGATGACGGCGTCCAGGTCGGCCGGGTCCTCGCAGCGCATCGCGACACAGCCCATCGCCTCGGCCAGCTTCACGAAGTCCGGGACGCGGGTGCCGCCGCTGCCCTTGCCGTCCACCGCGACGCCGTCCTCGGGGCCGCTGTGCAGCACGGTGTTGGAGTAGCGCTGGTTGTAGAAGAGGGTCTGCCACTGGCGGACCATGCCCAGCGCGCCGTTGTTGATGATCGCGACCTTGATCGGGATGTTGTTCAGCGCGCAGGTGACCAGCTCCTGGTTGGTCATCTGGAAGCAGCCGTCACCGTCGATCGCCCAGACCGTACGGTCCGGCCGGCCGGCCTTGGCGCCCATCGCGGCCGGCACCGCGTAGCCCATCGTGCCGGCGCCGCCGGAGTTCAGCCAGGTCGCGGGCTGGTCGTAGTGGATGAAGTGGGCGGCCCACATCTGGTGCTGGCCGACGCCCGCGGCGTAGATGGTGTCGGCGGGGGCGAGCTGGCCGATCCGCTCGATGACCTGCTGCGGGGAGAGGCTGCCGTCGTCGGGCAGGTCGTAGCCCAGCGGGTACGTTTCGCGCCAGCGGTCGAGGTCCCGCCACCAGGCGCTGTGGTCGCCCTTGTGCCCCGCCGCGTGCTCGGCCTGGACGGCGACGATCAGATCCGCGATGACCTCGCGGGCGTCGCCGACGATCGGCACATCCGCCATCCGGTTCTTGCCGATCTCCGCCGGGTCGATGTCCGCGTGCACGACCTTGGCGTACGGCGCGAAGGAGTCCAGCTTGCCGGTGACGCGGTCGTCGAAGCGGGCGCCGAGGGTGATCAGCAGGTCCGACTTCTGGAGGGCGGTGACAGCCGTGACCGCGCCGTGCATACCCGGCATACCGACGTGCTGCGGGTGGCTGTCGGGGAACGCGCCCAGGGCCATCAGGGTCGTGGTGACCGGGGCGCCGGTCAGCTCCGCCAGCACCTTCAGCTCGGCGGTGGCGCCGGCCTTCAGCACACCGCCGCCGACGTAGAGCACCGGGCGCTTCGACTCGACGATCAGCCGGGCGGCCTCGCGGATCTGCTTGGCGTGCGGCTTGGTCACCGGGCGGTAGCCGGGGAGTTCGGTGTGCGGCGGCCAGGCGAAGGTGGTCTTCGCCTGGAGGGCGTCCTTGGCGATGTCCACCAGGACGGGCCCCGGGCGGCCGGTGGAGGCGATGTGGAACGCCTCGGCGATCGTGCGCGGGATCTCGGCCGCGTCGGTGATCAGGAAGTTGTGCTTGGTGATCGGCATCGTGATGCCGCAGATGTCCGCCTCCTGGAAGGCGTCCGTGCCGATGGTGTGGGAGGCGACCTGACCGGTGATCGCGACCAGCGGGACGGAGTCCATATGGGCGTCGGCGATCGGCGTGACGAGGTTGGTGGCCCCCGGGCCCGAGGTCGCCATGCACACGCCGACCTTGCCGGTGGCCTGCGCGTATCCCGTGGCGGCATGCCCGGCGCCCTGCTCATGACGCACCAGGACGTGCCGGACCCTCGACGAGTCCATCATCGGGTCGTACGCAGGGAGGATCGCACCGCCGGGAATGCCGAACACGGTGTCGGCCCCGACCTCCTCCAGCGAACGGATGAGGGACTGCGCGCCCGTGACGTGCTCGACGGTGGCGGGCTGCTGCGTTCCGCCGGAGTGACGGGCCCGCGGCTGCGGATGGTGGGCGCCGGCCTGCTCGGTCATCTGCGTCTCTTCTCGGAGCTGAGGGTTTTGACGGGATTTGTGAGGTAGCTGTGCAACAAAAAACCCCTCGTGCCGTGAGGCAAGCGAGGGGAGCGCGTCGGTGCGGTTCGCTGGGGTGTGTCAGAGGCCCAGCTTCAGCCGACGCGCTTTCCAAGTACGAGAATTCGGGTGCGCATGAAACAGACCCTCCCCCCGGCGCGCCGGGAGTGTCAAGTGGGTGGGACGGGCGTCTCACTATTTGAGCGCAATGGCGGAGGGACGAACGCGTCCGGGCCGGCCGCCCCGCCGCGCCGCACCGGCAGGCCACCCCCGGTGAGAACGGCCTCGCGGCCCGCACCCGGCAGGTCCGCACGGTCCGGCAGCGGATACCCGCCGAGCGTCAGCGCGCACCGCAGCCGCGGTTCGTCGAGCGGCCCGGAGAAGACCGGCCCCTGGCCGTGCGTGCAGCCCATGGCGCGCAGCGCGTGGACCTGCTCGGGCAGCTCGACGCCGTCCGCGACGCATTGCAGACCGAGGTCGGCGGCGATCCGCAGCATCCCGGCGGTGATCTTGTGCAGCCGGACGGACTCCGCGACGCCGTCGACCAGGCCGCGGTCCAGCCGCAGGAAGTCGATGGGGAGCCGGCGCAGCGCGCCGATGGCGGCGTGCCCGCCCCCGAAGCCGTCCAGTCCGATCCGTACACCCAGCCGCCGCAGCGCGACCAGCCGGCCCTCCAGCTCCTCCAGCGGCATCCGCGGATCGGCGTCGGTCAGCTCCAGGATGAGCCCGCCCGAGGGCAGACCGTGCCGGGCGAGCAGGGCCTCGACGCTCTTGGCGGGCAGCCCGCGGTCCAGCAGCCGGCGGGCGGAGACCCGGACGACGACCGGGACCGGGTGGCCGGCCCGGTGCCGCGCCGCGGCCTGCGCGACGGCCTCCTCCAGCTGCCAGCGGCCCAGCTCCGCGGTGCGATCGCCCTCCTCGGTGAGCCGGCCGCGCTCGCCGACCCGCAGGAACTCGGCGGGGGTGAAGAGGATGCCCTGGGCGGAGCGCCAGCGGGCCTGTGCGGCGACGGCGGCGACCCGGCCGCCGGCCAGCTCCACCACCGGCTGGTGCAGCAGCGTGAACTCGCCGTCGTGCAGGGCCGTACGGAGTTTCGTGGCGAGTTCGGCGCGGTGTACGACCTCGGCCTGCATCTGCGGGGCGTACATCTCCACGCGGCCCTTGCCGGCCTTCTTGGCGCGGTACATCGCGAGGTCGGCGTTGCGCAGCAGTCCCGCGGGGGTGATGCCCGGATCGGCGAAGGCGACCCCGATGCTGGCCGCGACGCGGACGTCCCGGCCGTCGATGCGGTACGGCTCGGAGAGCTTGATGCGCAGCCGGTCGGCGATCTCGTGGACGCGGAACTCGCGGGCGGCGGGGTCGCGGGTGCCGTCGCCCGTGATGAGCGCGGCGAACTCGTCGCCGCCCAGCCGCGCCGCTATGTCCCCGGAGCGCACCGATTCACCGAGCCGACGGGCGGCCTGCACCAGCAGCTCGTCCCCCGCCTGGTGCCCGATGGTGTCGTTGACCTGCTTGAAGCCGTCCAGGTCGATGTAGAGCACGGCGGTGTCGTGGTCGCTGGCGCGGCGGCCGGTGACGGCCTTGCTGACCCGTTCGGTGAACAGGGCGCGGTTGGGCAGGTCGGTGAGTGCGTCGTGCGAGGCGTTGTGCTGGAGCTGGGCCTGGAGCCGGACCCGTTCGGTGACGTCCCGGGAGTTGAAGATCAGGCCGCCGTGGTGACGGTTGACCGTGGACTCGACGTTCAGCCAGCCGTCGCCGCCGGCCCGCTGCTTGCCGGCGCGGAAGCGGCATTCGATGCGGGTGGTCGGTTCGGCCTCGGGCGCGGCGGCGAGGAACCTGCGCACCTCGTGCATCACCCGTCCCAGGTCTTCCGGATGGATCAGCGAGGCCAGTTCGGAGCCGACCAGCTCCTCCGCGTCACGGCCGTAGACGCCCGAGGCGGCGGGGCTCACGTAGCGGAGCACACCGGTCGGGGCGGCGATCATGATGACATCGCTGGATCCCTGGACCAGGGACCTGAAGTGGTTCTCCTTCTGGGCCAGCTCGTGGGTGAGGCTGATGTTGTCGAGCAGCATGATGCCCTGGCGGACGACCAGCGCGAGGACGACCGTGCAGCCGGTGAAGAGCACCACGCGGTCGATCCGCCGCCCGTCCAGGACGTTGGTGAGGATGCCCAGGGTGCAGACGGCGGCGGCGAGATACGGCGTCAGCATGGCCAGCGAGCTCGCGATGGGGCGGCTGATCGGGGGCTGGGCGCAGCGCGCGGCGCGCGGGAGCTCCCCGCCGGCAGCGTCACCGGCCGAGCGCCGGGCGACCCACGGTGCGTAGGCGAGGAGTATCGACCCGGCGAACCAGCCGGCGTCCAGGATCTGCCCGGAGCGGTAGTGCTCGCGCAGCAGCGGCGAGCTGAACAGCGCGTCGCACAGGACCGTCAGCGCGAGTGCGACGACGGCGGTGTTGACGGCGGAGCGCTGCACCGAGGAGCGCTTGAAGTGCAGCGCGAGCACCATGCTCACCAGCACGATGTCCAGCAGCGGATAGGCCAGCGACAGCGCACCCTGGGCCACCGTGCGGCCCTGGAAATGGGTGGTGTGCGCGAGTGCGAGGCTCCAGGAGAGGGTGAGCAGCGAACCGCCGATCAGCCAGGCGTCCAGGCCCAGGCAGACCCACCCGGCCCGGGTCACCGGCCGCTTGGCGAGCACCAGCAGGCCGATGATGGCGGGCGGTGCGAACAGCAGGAAGCAGAAGTCGGCGAGCGAGGGGCTGGGCACCCTGGCCCCCTCGACGACCTCGTACCAGCCCCATATGGCGTTGCCGAGGCCGGCCATCGCAGAGGAGACCGCGAACAGGATCCAGGCGGGCCGGAACCGGCTCTGGGACCTGCGGGCGTACAGACCGCAGGAGACGGCCGCCACCAGGGCGGCGAGGCTGAGTCCGAAGTCACCCATGAACACGGCCACTTCGGGTGATCCCCAGTCGAGGGCGGCGCCGATGGCGTAGCCGCCGCAGACACCGGACAGGAGGATCTGGGGCACCACGCTCGGCGGGCCGCCGGACTGCACCGGCGGCCTGGCGAGCACCGCCCCCGGGGCGCTCACCGCACTCTCCCGTTGAACCGTGCGCGACATCGCCGCGGCCCGCGCACCCGGGACTTCAGCAGCTTCCCCGCGGACGCTCGTGGATCGCGCCTCTCGCGGATGGTCCGTCGGCTGTACATCGCCCGTCGCCCCCCTCGGTTCCGGTCCTTCGCACCGCGCCGCATTCACCCCGGTGCCGTCCCCGCTCGGGACGATACACCAGTTCCGTCACTCAGCGACATAGTGTCTCTACGGAGCGTGACTGACACCGGGATTATGGATACCCAGTGCATTCGTACGGACCCGTAGAGCGATCCACAACGGTGTCAGCCGGCGGTGGCGACCACGTGCTGCACGGGTTCGCCGGCCGCGAAAAGCGTCAACTGGTCCCGCAGAAGCCGCTTCGCGCGGGGCAGGAAGGCAGAGCTGGGGCCACCGACATGTGGAGTGATGAGCACGCCGGGAGCGTGCCACAACGGATGAGCGGCGGGCAGGGGCTCCGGATCGGTGACGTCGAGCGCCGCGCGCAGCCGGCCGGACGTCAATTCGACCAGCAGCGCCTCGGTGTCGACGATCGCGCCGCGGGCGACGTTCACGAGGAGTGCGCCGTCCTTCATGCCCGCCAGGAAATCGCGTCCTACCAGGCCACGGGTGTCTTCGGTGAGCGGAGTGGCCAGTACGACCACGTCCGCGTCGGGCAGGAGGGCGGACAGAGCGGAGAGTGGATGCACAGGACCGCGCACTGTTTCACGCGCGGTGCGCGCGATGCGCGCCACCCGCGCGCACTCAAAGGGCGTGAGCCGGTCTTCGACGGCACTGCCGATCGACCCGTAACCCACGATGAGGACCGACTTGTCGGCGAGCGCCGGACGCACGCTCGGCCGCCATTCCCCTTGGTCCTGCCCCCGGACGAAGTCGGGGATGCCGCGCAGTGCGGCCAGCGTGAGGGTGAGCGCGAGCTCAGCGGTGCTGGCATCGTGCAGTCCACGGGCGTTGCACAGCCGGGCACCGGCCGGCAGACCGGACAGCGCGGGCAGCATGTGCTCGATCCCGGCGGTCAGCGTCTGCACGACCCGCACCCGGCTCATCAGGGGCAGCGGCCGCAGGACGGCGGCCGCGCCCTTCATGTAGGGGACGGCGTAGAAGACACACCGGGCGGGGTCGGCCGGAAAGTCCGGGCCGGCGTCCCAGTGGACGTAGTCGAGGCCGTCGGGGAGGCCGTCGATCTCGTCGGGCGGAATCGGGAGCCATACATCGTGAGCGCCGGTGTGCTGGTCTGCGGTAGCCATGGCCAGAGGCTATGCGAAACAGCATTCCGTTCAGACGTTAGTTTGGTCTGGCCCTTGACCGGGGGCGAGGGACGGAGGCACGACCAGGTGGAGCGCAGGACAATCGGTGCGGCGGCCCTCGAAGTGGGTGCTATCGGGCTCGGCTGTATGCCGATGAACTGGGGGTACACCGCGTCGCAGCGGAACGGGGAGAGTTCACTGCGGACCGTGCACGCCGCGCTCGACCGGGGGTGCAGTCTGCTGGACACCGCCGACATGTACGGACCGTTCACCAACGAACTACTGGTGGGACGGGCGTTGAAGGAGCGGCGTGCGGACGCCTTCGTCTCGACCAAGTGCGGACTGCTCGTCGGCGACCAGCACATCGTCGCCAACGGGCGGCCCGGCTATGTGAAGCGGGCCTGCGACGCCTCGCTGCGCCGCCTCCAGACCGACTGCATCGACCTCTACCAGCTGCACCGGCCCGATCCCGAGGTGCCCATCGAGGAGACCTGGGGGGCGATGGCGGAGCTGGTGGCGGCCGGGAAGGTGCGGTCGCTGGGGCTGTGCGCGGTGGACGCGCGGGCGGTACGGCCGACCCGGGCCGCCCGCCGGGAACGGCAGGCGGCCGGCGGCGCCGCGCGCGCCGTCCCCCGGTCCCGGCTGCACGACGGCACACTGCGCCAACTGGAGCGTATTCAGCAGGTGTTCCCGGTCAGCAGCGTGCAGGCCGAGCTGTCGGTGTGGTCGGTGCAGGCGCTGGAGGCACTGCTCCCGTGGTGTGAATCACGCGGTGTCGGCTTCCTGGCGGCGATGCCGCTGGGCAGCGGCTTCCTGACCGGCACCCTCACCCCGGGGCAGGGCTTCGAACGGGAGGACATCCGGGCCCGCCACCCCCGGTTCACCGCCGAGATGATGGCGGCCAACCAGCCGGTGGTGGCGGGGCTGCGGCGGATCGGCGCCCGGCACGGCGCGACGCCGGGGCAGGTGGCGCTGGCGTGGGTACTGGCGCAGGGCCGCCATGTGGTCCCGGTGCCGGGTACGAAGAAGGAGGGCTGGGCCGTGCAGAACGCCCGCGCCGCGGAGCTGGTGCTGAGCCGCGAGGAGCTGGCCGAGATCGCCGCGCTGCCGCCGGCCCGGGAGTCCTGGTACTGAAGGCCCCGGCCGGTCCGCCGCCCCGTGCGGCGCGCCCGGCCGCTCCCCTTCCCCCGTACCGGCTCGCCCGGGAGGCGGAAGGCCCGGCGGACGGGCAGGTGATGTGGTGTCCTGGTGCACGCCTGCCGACGAGAGGACCCTGCCGTGCAACGCCGTTCCCTGCCGACCGTGTTGGCCGCCGCCTCGCTGCTGCTGGCCGCGGGCTGTTCACCCGGCGGCGGACCGGCCGCGGACGGCGGCTCCGGCGCCGCGACAGCCCCACGCCCGGGGTCCGGCGCCGCCGCCTCCGCGCATCCGAGCCCGGCGTCCGCACCGCCCGCCAAGGGGTCCGTCCAGGTGACCGGGACCCTGGCCACCGGACTGAACTCACCGTGGGGCCTCGCCCCGCTGCCGGGCGGCGATCTGCTGGTCGGCTCCCGCGACACCGGAAAGATCTTCCGTATCGCGGCCGACGGCGGGAAGCGGACCGAACTGGGCTCGGTGCCGGGCGTGGCGGCGGCCGGCGAGGGCGGTCTGCTGGGACTCGCGGTGTCCTCGAAGTTCGGCACGGACCACCAGGTGTACGCGTACTTCACCACCGAGTCCGACAACCGCATCGCACGCATGATCTACAACGAGAAGCGGCCGGCCCGCAATCAGCTGGGCGCGCCGGACACGATCCTCCGGGGCATTCCCAAGGGGCAGATCCACAACGGCGGGCGGATCGCGTTCGGCCCGGACAAGATGCTCTACGCCGGTACGGGCGAGACCGGCGACAAGAGCCTCGCCCAGGACAAGAAGTCCCTCGCCGGCAAGATCCTGCGGATGACGCCGGACGGCGCCCCGGCGTACGGCAACCCCGAGGCGGATTCGGTGGTGTACGACTACGGCCACCGCAATGTGGAGGGGCTGGCCTGGGACGGCGACAAGCGGCTGTGGGCCTCGGAGTTCGGGCAGGACACGTGGGACGAGCTCAACCTCGTCGAGTCGGGCCGGAACTACGGCTGGCCCGAGGTGGAGGGCAAGGGCGACGGCGGCGCGGCCCGCTCCGGGTTCACCGATCCGGTGGTCCAGTGGAAGCCCGCGGACGCCTCCCCCAGCGGTCTCGCGTACGCCAAGGGCTCCCTGTGGATGGCCGCGCTGCGCGGCGAGCGGCTGTGGCGGATCCCGCTGAACGGTACGAAGCCGGTGGCGGCCCCGCAGGAGTTCCTGAAGGGCGAGTACGGGCGGCTGCGGACCGTCGTGGCGACCGATGACGGCGGGTTGTGGCTGGTCACCAGCAACACCGACGGGCGCGGCACCCCGCGCAAGGGGGATGACCGGATTCTGCGACTGAAGGTGACCTGACCCTTTTGTGGCGGGCTGCCTACACTCGGGGGTCACGGAGCGGGGCACGTCGAAGGGGGGCACGGTGTTCAACGTCGTCGAAGAGCTGTTCGCACCTGGCAGCAAGCACACCGAGGAGGAGCGGCAGAAGATGGCGCTCGTCCTGGACGAGGTGGGTAACGGCGATCCCGGCGAGGGGCCGATAGATCTCTCGTCGGGCAAGGTCGTCGTCAAGATCCCGGACCGGCGGGGCCCGCAGGATCCGGGCAGCACCCCCTGACGCCGGACCGGCGGGGCTCAGCTCGCCGCCGGCTCGCTGAAGAGCCGCAGCCGGTGGGCGAGCGCCCCCGCCTCACCGCGGCCCGAGACACCGAGTTTGGCGAGGATGTTGGAGACATGGACGCTGGCGGTCTTCGGTGAGATGAACAGGGCGTCGGCTATCTGGCGGTTGCTGCGGCCGTCCGCGACCAGCCGCAGGACGTCGCGTTCACGGGGCGTCAGGCCGAGCGATGCGGCGGGCACCGTGCCGGTCGGCGCGGCGTCCCGGCCGCCGTCGCGGGCCGGGTCCGGTGCGGGGGCCGCGGTCCGGCCCGGGAGCGGTATGCGGGCGCGCTGGGCGAGGAGTTCGAGTTCTTCGGCGAGCGGGCGGGCTCCCATCCGGGTGGCGGCGGTGTGCGCCTGGGTCAGGAGCAGCACGGCGGCCTCCCGGGGCGTGCGGCCGTCGAGCCCGGCGCTCGCCCGCTCGCTGCCGTGCAGCAGCGCTTCGGCCCAGCGGTAGCAGGCCCAGGCGAGTTCGCGCGGGCGGTCGAGCGGCTCGAAGGCCGCGACCACATCGGCCCAGGCGTCCGGTGCCCCATGGCCCTCGGCGCGCCGGAGTTCGGCGTCGACCGCGCGGCCGTACGCCTCCCATACCGGGGTGAGGCGGGGCAGTTTCTTGGCGGCGGCCCGGACGCGGTCGAGGATCGCGGCGCGGCCCGGCCCGGCGGCGGGCAGGCCGCGGGCGTCCGACTCGGCGGCGGTGGCCGACCACAGCAGCGGCCAGGCGTAGCGCTGGGTGCCGGGCGGGAACCCGGCGTCCAGGGCCTGCTGGAGGATGCCGCGGGCGTCGAGGACGCGGCCCTGGTCCGCGGCGATCCGCAGGGCGTGCCGCGCCATGGGGACGGCGTGCTGCGGCTGCGGGTCGTGGGCACCGTAGTGCTCCGTGGCGACGGCCAGTTCCCGCTCGGCGGTGGCGGCCTCGCCCTTGTCCAGGGCGAGGTCGGTGAGGCGGCTGGCGGCCAGCACGATCGACCGGGGGCTGCGGGCGAGGCGGCGGGCCTCGGCGGCGGCCTGGGCGGCTTCCTCCCAGCGGCCGAGCGACTGGAGCGATTCGGCGCGGTTGCCGGTCACCCAGCTGGTGCTGTCCATGAGGCCGTAGTGGGTGGTCAGTTCGACGCCCTGCTCGGTCACCTCGACGGCCTCGCGGGAGCGGCCGACTCCTTCGAGGGCGGACGGGAGGTTGACATGGCCGCGGCTGATGACGGCGTAGTAGCCGCGGTCGACGGCGCGGTCCAGCGCCGCGCGGAGCGCGGCGAGGCCGTCGTCGACGTCCCCGGCGTCGACCCGCAGGCCCGCCAGGGTCACCCGGGAGTTCAGCTCGGCTTCTTCGTCGCCCACCAACCGGGCGAGCTCCACGGCCCGTTCGGCCGTCGCGAACGTGCCGGGGCCAGGACGGTGCAGCACCTCCCAGCCGGCGACGCCGGCCATCACGGCGGCGTGCACGGAGGACGGCGGCAGACCGCGCATCAGCTCCTGCGCGGCGCCCAGATCCGCCCAGCCGTCCCCGCGGCCGGTGCCCTGGACGATCCGGGAGCGCTGCAACAGGAACCACGCGGTGCGCAGCGGTTCGTTGCTGTCGCGCAGCGACCGCAGGGCGCGCTTGGTGATCGTGAAGGCCCGCTCGCCGTCGCCGGAGAGCCGGGCGGCCACCGCGATCTCGGCGAGCAGGTCCATGAAGCGCAGCGCGTCGTCCTCGGAGCCGCAGGCCGGATACGCCTCGGCGGAGTCGACCGCGCGGATGGTCCGGCGGACCTCCCTGGGCGCGTCGTCCCACAGCTCCAGGGCGCGGTCCAGCAGCCGCAGCTGTTCGGCGTAGGCGTGGCGGCGGCGGGCCTGGACGGAGGCGGCGAGGACGGCGGGCAGCGCCTTGGCGGCGTCGTGGGCGTTGTACCAGTAGCTCGCCAGGCGGGCGGCGCAGACATCGGAGCGGACCAGTGCCGGGTCGGCCTCCAGGGCCTCGGCGTAGCGGCGGTTGAGGCGGGTGCGCTCGCCGGGCAGCAGATCGTCGACGACGGCCTCGCGGACCAGGGCGTGCCGGAAGCGGTAGCCCGTGCCGTCCTCGGTGGGGACGAGGGTGTTGCTGCCGACGGCGGCCCGCAGCGCCTCGATGAGGTCGTCCTCGGACATCCGGCAGACGGCGGCGAGGAGTTCGTGTTCGACGGTGGAGCCGCCTTCGGCGGCCGTGCGCACCACCCGCTGGGCGTCCTCGGGCAGCGCTTCGACGCGGACCAGCAGCAGATCGCGCAGCGGGTCGCTGAGGCCGTGGACACAGCCGTCGGCGATGCTGCGGGCCAGTTCCTCGACGAAGAAGGCGTTGCCCTCGGAGCGCTCGAAGACCCGGTCGACGGTGGTTTCCTCGGGGTCGGCGCCGTTGATCCCGGCGATCTGGGAGCGGACCTCGGCGCGGTTGAAGCGGGCCAGCTCGACGCGCCGGACGGTGCGCATCCGGTCGATCTCGGCGAGGAAGGGGCGCAGCGGGTGGCGGCGGTGGATGTCGTCGGAGCGGTAGGTGGCGACGAGGAGGATGCCGGCGTCGTGCAGCGCCCGCAGGAGGTAGGCGAGCAGTTCGCGGGTGGAGCGGTCGGCCCAGTGGAGGTCCTCGATGACGATGACGAGGGTGCGGTGGGCGGCGAGCCGCTCCAGGAGGCGGGCGGTCAGCTCGAAGAGGCGCGCGCGGCCGGTCTCCTCGTCGTGCATCTCACCGGCGGACTCCCCGAGTTCGGGCAGGATGCGGGCGAGCTCCCCTTCCTGACCCGCGACGGCGGCGGCGAGTTCGTCGCGCAGGTGCCCGTTGAGGCTGTGCAGGATCGCGGAGAAGGGGGCGAAGGGCAGGCCCTCGGAGCCGATCTCTATGCAGCCGCCGAGCGAGACGAACGCGCCCCGGGCGCGGGCGGTCCCGGTGAACTCCTCGATGAGCCGGGTCTTGCCGACACCGGCCTCGCCCCCGATCAGCAGGGCCTGCGGCGCACCGGAGACGGCGATGCGCGCGAGCGCGTCGCCCAGCGCGGCGAGCTCGGCCGCGCGGCCGACGAACACGGGACTCACTGACCTGGTCTCCACGCTGCCGAGCATCGCACAGGGGTCTGACAGTCCGGCACCGAGTTCCGGCACGTGACATGCCCGGCCGGGTACGGAGCACACCTGCGGCCGGGCGGACGGCGGCCCGGACGGCCCACCGTCCGGGCCGTGGGCCGGGCCGTGGGCCGGGCTGCGGACCGGCGTCCGGGAGGGCGCCCGGGGCGGTGTCCAGACCGGCGCGTGGGGCGGCACGGGATCCCCCGGGGTCAGGCGGCGGCGCGGCGTACGCGTACCCGCCGGCCCCGCCGTCCGCTCACCCGACCGCCGGATGCGTCCGCACCGGAACGGACCGCGGCCCGGCCACCGGTGCGCGCCCCCTCGGCCGCCTGGCGCACCAGGCGCTGGTGGTCGGCCTCGCGGAGCAGCTGCTCGTAGCGGGCCCGGATCGGGAACTCGGCGTCGAACATGGTCTCTCCCCTGGTGTGGGTGACTGGTGCCTCGACGGTCCGTCGAGGCACCCCAGCCTCCTCGCCAAGGGGGGTCCGTCACATCGGGAGAGTGCCCGATCGTCCTGCCCGCGCGGGCCTTAGAAACCGGCGCCCGCGCCGCCGCGCTCCTTAGGCACCGGCGCCGGCCCCCACCGGGTGCTCAGGAACCGGCCCCGGCCCCCTTAGGGATGCTGGGCAGCGTCGCGAACAGATCGAAGTACATGCCCGCGGAAATGAGCAGCCCCAGCACACCGAGCGCCAGACCGCCCCAGGCCACCGCCCGCACCCAGGTGGCGCGCGGGCTGGTCAGGGCCACCGCGGCGACGAGCACGGCGAGCACCGCGAAGACGCCGTTGACGAGTGCGGTGGCGTGCCACGGGGCGCCGTACACGGTGGCGATCTGGTCGGTGGCCGTGCCCGACTGGAGCTTGATCTGGCCCACCAGCGTCTGCCGCTCGGCCAGCAGTGTGCCGAGCCAGGTGCCGGTGACGGAGGCGAGACCGAGCCCCGCCGCGACGACGGCGCCCGCCCCCGCGGCGACACCGGTGGCCGCGCGTACCGGGGCGGCGTCCTCGTCGAGATCGTCCAGGTCCTCGGGGTCGTCGGAGCCGTCCTCGGCGGCGACGTCGGCATCCGCGGCGGCGGCTTCCTTGTCCACCGCGGGGGTGGTCTCGCCGGTCGCTTCGGACTCAGCACCCTCCTTGGCCTTGGCGCTCACCTCCGCCTCGGCGCGCTCCTTGGGCTCAGCGCTCTCCTTGGCCTCGGCCGTCGCATCCGCAGCCGCAGCCGCGGTCTCCGGCCCCGTGTCTCCCTTGCCCCCCGTGTCCCCCGTTGCCGCCCGGACCGGCGCGGCCTCGTCACCGGTCCGTTCGTCGGTCGTCGTGCTCGTGCCGCTGGTCCTGTTCGTGCTGCTCGTTCCCATGGCCGCGACCGTAGGGGCCGCGTCTGAGAGACCTATGAGAGCCGCCGGGTGACGGGACGGCACGCGGGTGAGGCGGGTGGTACCGAGCACGGACGTACCGGGACGGGACGGGCCAGCCCCGGCCCCGTCCGGTGAGCCGCCCGCCGTCAGGAGTACCTCCCGCCATCAGGAGGGCCTCCCGTCATCCGGCGACGGAGCGGCGGCCCCCTTCGTACGGCGTGGCGGCTCCGTACGGCATGGCAGCCCGAAAAGATCCACGGGCCCCTTCGCGGACTTCCCCGCAAAGGGGCCCTGCTGCGGAACTCGCCCTGGTGTCAGCCGGTGACCGACTCCCGCCCGTTCTCCACGTGCCCCATCAGGCGGCGGTGGAAGGAGGGGTCCTCGGCGGCCGTGAGATCGAGGTCGTACCAGCCGTGCGCACCGGCCGTCGGATGCGCGAGGGTGCGGGTGCTGCCCGCCCGCACCCGCACCGTGCGCGGCGCGGTGTCCGCGTACGCCAGCGGTTTGAGCGTGATGGTGAGGTCGGTGCGGCCGCCGTTGACGACCGTCAGGTGGAGCTCCCGCCGCCCGGCCTCAAGGTGTGTGCGCACCTTGGTGGCCGCCGCCGCGCCCTGCGCCGTCCCCGCGAACTCCCGCCGGAACCCGTTCGGCCCGGTCACCGTGAAGCGGTACGCGCCGCCCTTGACCGGTACGTCCCACTCCGACTTCCCCAGCACATCGCGGTGCTGCGGGGTGTCGTACTCCTTGGCGTACGGATACAGCGCCAGATGCGCCGCCGCCTTGCCCGCGTTGCGCACCGCCAGCCGGAAGACCGAGGCCCTGGCGTCGAAGCCGCCGTCGGCGTCCGGCTGGTACGGCAGCGGGCGGGCCGGCCGGCTGCCGCTCTCCTGCTGGGGCAGCGCCTGCCGGGCCGGCGGCCGCGGCGCCCAGCGCCCGCTGAACTCCGGTATCGCGCCCGGCCGCTCCACCGACGGCTGCCGGCGCCCGCGCGAGAAGTCGAAGGCGCCGGTCAGATCGCCGCAGACGGTCCGCCGCCAGGCGCTGATGTTCGGCTCCCGGATCCCGGTCCACTTCTCCAGGAAGCGGGTGATCGAGGTGTGGTCGAAGACCTGCGAGCAGGCGTAGCCGCCGACCGTCCACGGCGAGATGACGATCATCGGGACGCGCATGCCCAGGCCGGTCGGCCGGCCGTCCCAGAACTCCCCGTCCGTCCCGGTGGGCGGCACCGGCGGCGGTACGTGGTCGAAGAACCCGTCGTTCTCGTCGTACGTGAGGAAGAGCGCGGTGTGCCGCCAGACGTCCGGGTTCTTGCCCAGCGCGTCCAGCACCTTGTAGACGATGGTGGCGCTGGCGACCGGTGAGGACGAGCCGGGGTGCTCGGAGTCCACGGCCGACGGGACGATGTAGGAGACCTCGGGCAGCTTGCCGCTCGCCACGTCGGCGGCGAAGGCGGTGGCCGTCGTGGTCGGTTCGCCGCGCCGCAGCGCCCGCTCGAACAGGCTCCGCTCCGCGCGGCTCAGCCCCTTCACCCCCTCGTCCAGCAGCCCCTGCAACCGCTTCCGCTCGGCGGCGTTCGCGCTCGCCACCTTCCCGTAGAAGGCGGTCATGTTCTGTACGCCGTCGACCTTGGCCAGGGCCTTCTTCCCGACCGCCTTGAAGCTCGCGTAGAACTCCAGGTTGTTGTCGGTGAAGTTGTCCCACTCCTGGTAGACGCGCCAGCTGCGCCCGGCCTTCTCCAGCCGCTCGGGGTACGTGGTCCAGGTGTAGCCGGTGTGCCGGTCCTCGTCGTACGCGTCATTGCCCACCGCGCGCTTGCCGGTGCCCGGTTCGAAGCCGGTCCAGCCGCTGACGAGGTGGTTGCGGTTGGGGCTGGTGGAGGAGTGGATGGAGGAGTGGTAGGCGTCACAGATGGTGAAGGTGTCGGCCAGCTCGTAGTGCAGCGGGACGTCCTGCCGGTCGTAGTGCGCCATCGTGGCAGCGGTCTTGGCGGTGACCCAGTTGTTCATCCACCCGCCGTTCCACGCCTTGGACCCGCCGTCCCACCCGTGGTCGAGCGCCCCGATGTACTGAAGGTCCTTCTTCTGCGTCGCGGCGGCCTCGCGGACCGAGAACGGCAGGACGGTCCCGACGCCGAGCGGTCCCGGCTGCTCGTAGACGCTCTTGCCGCCGGGCAGCTCCACCGCGTTCCGGTCGGCGTAGCCGCGGACGCCGCGCAGCATCCCGAAGTAGTGATCGAAGGAACGATTCTCCTGCATCAGCACGACGACATGTCTGATGTCCCGGAGCCCGCCCCTCCCCTGTGCGGGCCGCGCCGCCTCCGCAGCCATCGCCTGCTGCAACGACGGCGGCAGCAGCGATCCGGTCGCCGCGACTCCCGCCGCTGCCGCCCCAACTGCCAGTACCCGCCTACGAGATACCTCCGGTGCCACGTCCGACCTCCCAGTCGTCAGTCAATGGTCATCTTGCAGCCCATTGAGATGGTGCGACGGGGACGCTAGTAGAGCGCCGTGACGGGCGATAGGTATCGGGGTGACATCTATGGGAACAGCGGACTCCGGTTCGCCGGCCCCGGCGGCAACCGGCCCCGGCCGACGGTCGTCGCGGCGGCGGCCCGCCCCTACGCGACCCGGCCGAGGGTCACGGTGCGCACCCCCGGAACGAAGTCGGCGAAGGACTGCGCCCACCTCTCGCCGGGCCAGTGGCAGGTCACCCGGCCCTCCGCCGGCCGGTAGTCGGCCGTGTAGACGGTGCCCAGCCCCTCGTCGTAGGCGAGCTGATACAGCGGCGGCCGCAGCATCGCCGCGACATCCGGGCCCGCCGTACGGACCGCGGCCAGCCGTTCCTGGGTCCGGGTCGCCCGCTCGTGCGCGTCGGCCACCGGCAGATGCTGGTGGTTGGCGGCGCAGGCGTCCGGTGCCACGGTCGGCGGGATGTCGGGCCCCACGAACACCGTCACGGCCCGGCCGGGATCGACGAGGGTGACGTTCTGCGGGATGGCGACGGGTATCGACCGCAGCCTGCCGAGCGCCTCGTCCACGGTGGTGCAGGTCTCCAGCAGATAGCGCAGCACGATGAGGACGGAGAAACCCGGCCCGTGGACGAACCGCCCGCCGAAGGTGAGCGAGACCGCGAGCCCCGCGTCGTTCATCCCGTCCAGCAGCCCCCACCCCAGCTCCTGCATCCCGATCACGGGGCGCAGGAAACAGGAGGACACGAGGGTGCCTTCGCACTCGTCGGGACGGAAGTCGTAGTTCCGCACCAGGGCGCCCGCGGCGCCGGTCTGGGTACAGCTGGAGAAGAACGGCCGCAGCGCCGCGAAGGTGAGGAGCGTGTCGCCCCAGGGCGAGTCCAGCTGCCCGGCGAGCCGGTCGAGCACCGGAACCAGCTCCGGCAGATGCCTCTCGAACAGCTCCCGCGCCCCGGCCGCGCCCTCCGGCGACCGCCCCTCCTCGCTCACCCACCCCTCCGCGGCCCGCGCGAGCGCCGGCGCCTGGACGGCCCATCGCCCGTCGCCACCGTCGCCGACCTCGATGGCGCGGAACGTCTTCTGCTGCCGGATCACGCCTGCCGCCCCTCGTGCACATCGGGTGAGATGGCGGCAACGTAGCCGCATTCGCCGGCGATTCACCAGTTCAGCGGGTGGGCACACGGGCCGGGCCGCCCGCGGTACCCGGCCCGGGGGTCACCCGGCGAGCAACGCGGGGGCCAGTTCGCGCAGTTGGTCGAGGCCCAGACCCCAGTGCGGCGCGAGCGGCTGGATCGCCACGTGGTCGGCACCGGCGTCGTGGTGGGCGCGGATCCGTTCGCGGATCGCGTCCGCGTCGCCCCACGCCACGATCGCGTCGACCAGCCGGTCACTCCCGCCGCCCGTGAAGTCGCCGTCCTCGAACCCGAGTCGGCGCAGGTTGTTCACGTAGTTGGGCAGGGCGAGGTAGAGACCCATGTATGCGCGGGCGAGTGCGCGGGCCGCCGAGGGGTCGGTCTCCAGGAGGACGGCCTGTTCGGGGGCGAGGAGCGGGCCGTCGCCGAGGACCTCGCGGGCCTGTGCGGTGTGCTCGGGCGTCACGAAGTACGTGTGCGCGCCGGCGGCCCGGGTCCCGGAGAGTTCCAGCATCTTGGGGCCGAGCGCGGCCAGCACCCGGGCGGGCGGCCCGTCCGGCAGCGGCGCCTCGTAACCCGCCGCGTCCATCCCGTCGAGATAGGTACGCATCGCGGCGAGCGGCTTCGCGTAGACGTGGCCGCGGTGGTCGACCAGGGGAGCGTGGCTGGCGCCCAGGCCGAGAACGAAACGGCCCGGGTACGCCTCGGCCAGCGTGTTGGCCCCGGCGTTCATGGCGGTGGCGTCCCGTACCCAGATGTTGGCGATGCCGGTGGCTACGGGGAGGCGGCGGGTCGCGGCCAGGAGGAGACCGGCGTGGCTCAGGGCCTCCTTGGAGGCGTGGCCTTCGCCGAACCAGAGGGCGCCGTAGCCGAGTTCCTCGATCTCCTGCGCCGTCTCGCGGCCGACGGCGGCCGGGACCATGCCGAGTCCGCCGTGCCACACCCCGACCCGGCCCAGTCGTGCGGCGAGAGTGTCATCCAGCATCGTTCCTCCACTGTGCGGTGTCCGGCGGGTGCGTCGTGTCGCTGTGCTTGATCTTCTTCCGTCAGCACCGGCCGGGGCCCCGGCATTCCTGACCGGGCCACAAACGGCCCCGAACGCCCCCGAACGGCCCTGGGGAAGGGCGGCACCGGACGAGAGAACGGCAGGTCAGGAGTGTGAGCAGGAGGGGAGAGCGGCCGGATACTCGCCGACGGTCACCGACCGGGGCCCGGACCGCCTCGCGCGTCCACCGCGACGGGTGCTCGTACGCGGCCCGGCCAGGAAGCGCGCAGCCGTCACTTCGCCCGGCCGGCGTCGGCGTCGGTATCGGTGTCCACCACGCGGCGGGCCGCGGAGGCCCATCGACACCCGGAGGCCGGGTGCCGGGGACCCGGTTACGGGCGGTGGCGAGCAGCGTCTCCACGTTGGTGCCGACAAGCTGTTCCACACGGGCGGACAGCGTGCGTGAAGGGTTGGTGCAGCGGCGGTTGACGGCCTGCTTCGTCTGCCCCAGGTCGGTGCCGATGGTCTCCCACGGGACGCTGTGGGCGAGGGCCTCGGCCACGGCCAGCGGCTCGATCAGCCCCGCGATCTCCCGCAGCTGGCGGGCGGCGGAGAGGGCGGCCCGGGGCCGCTCGTCGGCGAGTTCGCCGAGCGCCGCGGTCAGGGCGGCCAAGCGGTCGCGGCAGCCGTCGGGGACCGCGGCGGACAGGGCAGCCGTCGCATGCGCCTGCCACACCCGGTGAGCGCCGACGGCCTGCCGCCACATCACCGGCGAGCCGGTCAGCGACGGCCGCTGTCACCTCCGGCGCGGGAACATTCCCCCACGCGCACAGCCGTACCGGTCACGTCCGTGCCGGTCACATCCGTACCGGCGGTCTCCCTTCCCCGGCCCGGACCCCGGAAAGTCCCCGGCCCGAGCCCCGGAAAGCCGTGATGCGGCCCCCCGAAATCCCGGGGACCGCATCACGGCATACCTGCGCCGGCTGGTCGTCAGCCCTCGACGCCCAGCTTCTCCAGGATCAGCTCACGCACCCGCGCCGCGTCCGCCTGGCCGCGCGTCGCCTTCATGACCGCGCCGACCAGCGCACCGGCCGCCGCGACCTTGCCGCCGCGGATCTTGTCGGCGATGGCGGCGTTGGCCGCGATGGCCTCGTCGACGGCCGTGCCGAGCGCGCCCTCGTCGGAGACGACCTTCAGACCGCGCTTGTCGACGACGGTGTCCGGGTCGCCCTCGCCCGCGAGCACGCCCTCGATGGTCTGGCGGGCCAGCTTGTCGTTGAGGGAGCCCTCGGCGACCAGCGCGGTGATCCGGGCGACCTGCTCGGGGGTGATCGGCAGGGCGGCCAACTCCACGCCGTCCTCGTTGGCGCGGCGGGCCAGCTCGCCCATCCACCACTTACGGGCTGAGGCGGAGTCCGCGCCGGCGTCGACGGTGGCGGTGATCAGGTCGACCGCGCCCGCGTTGAGGATCGACTGCATGTCGTGCGCGGAGATGCCCCACTCCTCGCGCAGCCGGTTACGGCGGACGCGCGGCAGCTCGGGCAGGGCCGCCCGCAGTTCCTCGACCCACTCGCGCGCGGGGGCCACCGGCACCAGGTCCGGCTCGGGGAAGTAGCGGTAGTCCTCGGCGTTGTCCTTGATGCGGCCGGCCGTGGTGGAGCCGTCCTCCTCGTGGAAGTGCCGGGTCTCCTGGATGATCGTGCCGCCGGCGGAGAGCACCGCCGCGTGGCGCTGGATCTCGAAGCGGGCCGCGCGCTCCACGGAACGGAGCGAGTTGACGTTCTTGGTCTCCGAGCGGGTACCGAACGTCTCGACGCCCTTGGGCCGCAGCGACAGGTTCACGTCGCAGCGCATCTGGCCCATCTCCATCCGGGCCTCGGAGACGTTCAGCGCCTTGATCAGCTCGCGCAGCTCGGCGACGTACGCCTTGGCGACCTCGGGGGCCCGCTCGCCCGCGCCCTCGATCGGCTTGGTGACGATCTCGATGAGCGGGATGCCGGCGCGGTTGTAGTCCAGCAGCGAGTGCGAGGCGCCGTGGATACGGCCCGTCGCGCCGCCGACGTGCGTGGACTTGCCGGTGTCCTCCTCCATGTGGGCGCGCTCGATGTGCACCCGGAAGACCTCCCCGTCCTCCAGCTGTACGTCGAGGTAGCCGTCGAAGGCGATCGGCTCGTCGTACTGGGAGGTCTGGAAGTTCTTCGGCATGTCCGGATAGAAGTAGTTCTTCCGGGCGAAGCGGCACCACTCGGCGATCGAGCAGTTCAGGGCCAGGCCGATCTTGATGGCGGACTCGATGCCGATCGCGTTGACGACCGGCAGCGAGCCGGGCAGGCCCAGGCAGGTGGGGCAGGTCTGCGAGTTGGCGTCTGCGCCCAGGGTGGTGGCACACCCGCAGAACATCTTGGTCTTGGTGCCGAGTTCGACGTGCACCTCAAGACCCATCACGGGGTCATAGGTGGCCAACGCGTCCTCGTACGACACCAGTTCAGTGACGGTCACGGAAAACTAACCTCTCAGGTCCGGCGCCGATCAGTCCGCGAGGACGTCGTCGTCGCTGAGACGACGCAGTTCGCGGATGAGCAGGGCGACGCCGGTGGCGATGGCGGCGGCGGAGACGATGGCGTCGACCAGCTGGAGCGTGTCGTGCTCCCCCTTGGCCTTCTTCGCCTGCTTGACGACGCTCACCGCGCCGAACAGCGTGGTCCCGATGGACAGATACGTGCCGGGCCTGGACTTCTTGAAGTTCTTGGCCTTGGCAAGCTTTCCACTCATAGTGCGGGTGCCTCCTCGAGCAGCGGGTGACCCCACCGGGCGGTGAACGCGGCCTCGACCGCGGCACCGACCTTGTAGAGCCGGTCGTCGGCCATGGCAGGGGCGATGATCTGCAGACCCACCGGCAGCCCGTCCTCGGGGGCCAGTCCACAGGGCAGCGACATGGCTGCGTTGCCTGCCAGGTTGGTGGGGATCGTGCACAGGTCGGCGAGGTACATCGCCATCGGGTCGTCGGCGCGTTCGCCGATCGGGAAGGCGGTGGTCGGCGTGGTCGGCGAGATGAGCACCTCGACCTGCTCGAACGCCTTCTCGAAGTCGCGGGTGATCAGCGTCCGCACCTTCTGCGCGGAGCCGTAGTACGCGTCGTAGTAGCCGGAGCTGAGCGCGTACGTACCGAGGATGATGCGGCGCTTGACCTCGTCGCCGAAACCGGCCTCACGGGTCAGGGCCGTGACGTCCTCGGCGGACTTCGTACCGTCGTCGCCGACCCGCAGGCCGTAGCGCATGGCGTCGAAGCGGGCCAGGTTGGAGGAGCACTCGGACGGCGCGATCAGGTAGTACGCCGCCAGCGCCTTGTCGAAGGACGGGCAGGAGATCTCGACGATCTCGGCGCCCAGCTCGCGCAGCACCTCGACGGACTCGTTGAACCGCTGCATGACGCCGGCCTGGTAGCCCTCGCCCGCGAACTCCTTCACGACGCCGATGCGCATACCGCGCACATCGCCGTTGCGGGCCGCCTCGACGACGGCCGGGACCGGCGCGTCGATGGAGGTGGAGTCCAGCTCGTCGTGGCCGGCGATGGCCTCGTGCAGCAGCGCCGCGTCCAGGACCGTACGGGCGCACGGCCCGCCCTGGTCGAGCGAGGACGAGAAGGCGACCATGCCGTAGCGGGAGACCGCGCCGTAGGTCGGCTTGACGCCGACGGTGCCGGTGACGGCGGCGGGCTGGCGGATGGAACCGCCGGTGTCCGTGCCGATGGCGAGCGGGGCCTCGTACGCCGCGAGGGCGGCCGAGGAGCCGCCGCCGGAGCCGCCGGGGATACGGGTGAGGTCCCAGGGGTTGCCGGTCGGGCCGTAGGCGCTGTTCTCCGTCGAGGACCCCATGGCGAACTCGTCCATGTTGGTCTTGCCCAGAATGACGACGTCGGCGGCCTTGAGCCGCTTGGTCAGCGTCGCGTCGTAGGGCGGAATCCAGCCCTCCAGGATCTTCGAGCCGACGGTGGTGGGCATCCCCTCCGTCGTGAAGATGTCCTTGAGCGCGAGCGGGACGCCGGCCAGCGGGCCGAGCTTCTCGCCGCGGGCCTTCTTCTCGTCCACGGCGCGGGCCTGGGCGAGCGCGCCCTCGCGGTCGACGTGCAGGAAGGCGTGCACCTTCTCGTCGACGGCCTCGATGCGGGCCAGGTGGGCCTCGGTCACCTCGACGGCCGTGACCTCGCCGGAGGCGATCTTCGCGGCGATCTCGGCGGCGGTGAGCTTGATCAGGTCAGCCATGTCGGTCACTCCTCCCCCAGGATCTGCGGCACCTTGAAACGCTGCTGCTCCTGGGCCGGGGCGCCGGAGAGCGCCTGCTCGGGGGTCAGCGACGGACGGACCTCGTCCGCCCGCATGACATTGGTCAGGGGCAGCGGGTGGGAGGTCGGCGGTACGTCTTGGTCGGCGACCTCGGAGACGCGGGCGACCGCGCCGATGATGTCGTCGAGCTGTCCGGCGAAGTGGTCGAGCTCTTCGTCCTTCAGCTCCAGACGTGCCAGCCGGGCGAGGTGAGCGACCTCCTCGCGCGTGATGCCAGGCATGCAGCGATCCTCTGGTGTTCTTGGCGGAGTGGGTTCTCGATGAATCGGATGGGTTCCCGATGAACTTTTCGGCCCAATCCTATGGCGTAGGCGAGAGCTCCCGCGAAACCGTTACGGGGCCGGGCCCGGAAGCCGCCTCGGGGCGGGCCCGGAAACGGCCTCCGGGTCCGCCGGCGCGGGGCGGCCGGCGGCCCCCGCCCTCGGTGGCCGCCGCCTGTCCCCGGCGGCCGGCACCCGTTGGCCGGCACCCCGCCCGGCGGTGCGGACGGGCGGCCGGGGCACCGGCGGACGGGGGCGCCGCCGGGCCCGGGGCTACGCCTCCGGAGCGGCCGGTGTCGGCCCGGCGGACGGCGGCTCGGCGTCCTGCGGTACGGCCTCCGGGGCCGCGGACGGGGCCGGCGCGGCGGGTGCGCGGGGAGCGGGCGACACAGCGGGGCCGTCGTCCGGCGCGTCGGACGGGACGGGCACGGCGCGGTTGACGGGCGTGCCGGACGGGGCGGGCGCACCGGATGCGCCGGCCGGCGCCGCGGGTACCTGATCGGGCCGAACGGCTCGTCCGGGCGGTGCGGGCTGACCGGGCAGTGCGGGCGGTGCGGGCTGACCGGGCAGTGCGGCCGGGTCGAGCGGTGCGGCCCGGTCGGGCTGTGGGGCTCGTTCGGGCTGATCGGTCTGATCGGTCTGATCAGTCTGGTCTGGCTGATCTGGCTGATCTGGCTGATCTGGCTGATCGGAGCGGGGACATGGGACGGCCGGTGGCCGGGTCAGTTCAAGACCTGTCCCGAAGGGCTGTTGGCTGCCTTCTCCGCCGCCAGGGCGGCCGTCTCCGATGCGCGGTGCCAGCCGTGCTCACCTCGGGCCCGTAGCCAGGCCGTGGTTTCGTCCGGTGGCATCGCGGCGGCCACCAGCCAGCCCTGTACGGCGTCGCAGCCCAGGTCGCGCAGCCGCTCCCAGGTCTCGTCGTCCTCGACGCCCTCGGCGACGACCAGGAGGCCGAGGGAGTGGGCCAGGTCGAGGGTGCAGCGGACGATCTCGGCGTCCTCGTTGTCGACCGCCAGCCGCGCCACGAAGGAGCGGTCGATCTTGAGCTCGCTGACCGGGAGGCGCCGCAGATGGACGAGGGAGGAGTACCCGGTGCCGAAGTCGTCCAGGGACATCTTCACACCGTGGGCGGTCAGCCCGGCGAGTGTGTCGGCGGCCCGCTGCGGGTCCTCCAGCAGGACGTGCTCGGTTATCTCCAGTTGGAGGGCGCCCGGTGGGACGCCGTGCCGGGCGAGCCGGGCCGCGACGGCTCCGGCGAAGCCCGGCGAGTGCACATCGCGCGGCGAGACGTTGACGGCGACCGGTACCTCCAGGCCCATCGCGCGCCAGCGTGCCACTTGGGCGAGGGCGGTCTCCAGGACGTACTCCGTCAGCCGCGGCATCAGCCCCGAGGACTCGGCGATGGCGATGAACTCGTCCGGTGGCACTCTCCCCCGGTCCGGGTGCACCCAGCGGACCAGTGCCTCCAGCCCGGCGACATGCCCGTCGAAACCGACCTTGGGCTGGTAGTGCAGTTCGACGTCGCCGGCGTCCAGGGCGCGGCGCAGATCGCCCAGCAGGCCGAGCCGGTCGGGGGTGTTGCCGTCCCGCTTGGCCTCGTAGAGGTCGACGCCGCTGCGGTCCCGCTTGGCCTGGTACATCGCCACATCGGCGCGCCGCAGCAGTCCTTCGGCGTCCAGGGCGTGGTCGGGAAAGACTGCGACCCCCGCGCTGGCTTCCAGCACGAGGGTCAGTCCGTCGAGATCCAGCGGGGATCCCAGGGCGGCCACGAGGTTGCGGGCCACCCGCTGGGAACTCGTGAGGGAGTCGGTGGCCGGCAGCAGGACGGCGAATTCGTCGCCGCCGAGCCGGGCGGCCTCCGCGCCGCGTGGCAGGGCGTGCCGCAGCCGGTCGGCGATCTGGAGCAGCAGCCGGTCGCCGGCGAGGTGGCCGAGGGTGTCGTTGACGGCGCGGAAGCGGTCCAGGTCGATGAGGACCAGCGCCGAGCGGGTGCCGACCCGCTCCGCCTCGTCCAGCGCGGTCCAGGTGCGCTCCAGCAGCCACTGGCGGTTGGGCAGTCCGGTGAGCGGGTCGCGCAGCTGCTCCTCGGCACGGGCGCGGGCGATCCACAGGGTGGAGTCCAGCGCGATGAGCGGGACCGCGAAGAGCGGCAGCAGGATGGGGGCGTACACGGCGCAGATGGCGATCAGCGGGGAGATGCCGAGCAGCGCGACGCCGACGAGCGCCTGCCGCACCACGGCCGTCCGGGCGATGGTGGGGAGTCCGCCGCTGCGCTGGGTCAGGGTCAGCCACAGCAGGGCGCGGCTGACGACGAGGTAGCCGACGGCCGCGGTGATGACCTCCGGGAGGACGGAGAGGTCCCAGGCGGCCGGCACCCAGGGGTGTCCCACGCTGGACCGGACGCCGAACGCGGTGAGGCCGAGGGCCGCGGCGCCGATGCCGAGGATGTCCACGGCGCCGTGCACCAGGGCCTGTCGCCAGCGGTGCCGGCGGGCGGCACCGACCAACACGACGACGGCGAGGCTGACCAGGACCGCGGGCATCCAGCCGTAGAGCAGGAGGACGGCGAGGGCGAGGGCGGCGCCGGAGCCCGTGCCGCCCCACCAGCGGTCGCGGCCGAGCGCGACCAGATGGCCGACGATGACGCCGGTGAGGACCGCCAGCGACCAGCCGACGGTCCCCGCGGGGAACAGCGCCGCACCGTCGCCGAGCGTGCGGATCACTCCGATGGCGAGCGCGCCGCCCGCCGCGATGACGATGGCCGCCGGCAGCGCGGGCACGACGAGCCGGCGGAGCCGCGACGCCGGAGCGGCGCTGTCGGTCGGTTTCATTCCGATACCTCTCACAGCCGGCTGAGCCCGCGCCACGGCAGGCGCATCTCAACAGTAGGCCGCGGAACGCCGTCACGGGCAGCGATCCGCAGCGGTTGCCCGAATGCGACCCGGCCGCCCGGATCAATCTGGTATGCGCCGATGGGGTGACTCCTCACTCCTCCTCAGGCGGAGTGACAGCTACCGCTCGTGCCGCGTCGGGGCCCTGCTCCAGCAGCACCGTGAAGCCGTCATCGTCCAGCACTGGGACCTTCAGCTGCATGGCCTTGTCATACTTCGAACCTGGGTTGTCTCCCACCACCACGAAACCGGTCTTCTTCGAAACAGAACCGGTCACCTTCGCTCCGAGACCTTGGAGCGCTTCTTTCGCGCCATCTCTGGTGTGTGACTGAAGTGTGCCCGTTACCACGACGGTGACGCCTTCCAGCGGACGCGGGCCTTCCTCACCCGACTGTTCTTCCTCCATCCGGACGCCCGCGGCCCGCCACCGCTCGATGATGTGCTGGTGCCACTCCTCGGCGAACCAGCTCTTCAGGGAGGCGGCGATGGTCGCGCCGACGCCGTCCACGGCGGCCAGCTCCTCCTCGCTCGCGTCCCGGATCCGGTCCAGCGAACGGAACTCCCGGGCCAGCGCCTCGGCCGCGACCGGACCCACATGACGGATCGACAGGCCGGTGATGATCCGCGCCAGCGGACGCTCCTTGGCGGCCTGGATGTTCTCCAGCATGGCGAGGGCGTTCTTCTTCGGCTCGCCCTTCTGGTTGGCGAAGAAGGTGACGACCTTCTCCTCGCCGGTCTTGGGGTCGTGCTTGGGCAGTCCCGAATCGGGGTCGAGGACATACGACTTGATGGGCAGCAGCTGCTCGATGGAGAGGCTGAAGAGATCGCCCTCGTCCTTCAGCGGCGGCTCGGCCGGCTCCAGCGGCTGGCTGAGCGCCGTCGCCGCGACATAGCCGAAGTTCTCGATGTCCAGGCACTTGCGGCCGGCCAGATAGAACAGCCGCTCACGGATCTGCGCGGGGCAGGACCGGGCGTTGGGACACCGCAGGTCGATATCGCCCTCTTTGCCGGGTTGCAGCGGTGTACCGCACTCGGGGCAGTCGGCCGGCATCACGAACTCCCGCTCGCTGCCGTCCCGCAGATCGACGACCGGGCCCAGGATCTCCGGGATGACATCGCCCGCCTTGCGCAGCACGACGGTGTCCCCGATGTACACACCCTTGGCCTTGACGACGTCCTGGTTGTGCAGCGTCGCGAACTCCACCTCGGAGCCGGCGACCGTGACCGGCGCCACGACCGCGTACGGCGTGACCCGGCCCGTGCGGCCGACGCCGACGCGGATGTCCACCAGCTTGGTGTTGACCTCCTCCGGCGGGTACTTCCAGGCGATGGCCCAGCGCGGGGCCCGCGAGGTGGAGCCCAGCCGCCCCTGGAGCGGGATCTCGTCCAGCTTGACGACCACACCGTCGATCTCGTGCTCGACCGCGGTGCGGCGGGTCTCCGCGTCGCCGTAGTGGTCGATGAACGCGCGC
The DNA here is from genome assembly GCF_046549095.1 of Streptomyces sp. x-80. Classification (NCBI taxonomy): domain Bacteria; kingdom Bacillati; phylum Actinomycetota; class Actinomycetes; order Kitasatosporales; family Streptomycetaceae; genus Streptomyces; species Streptomyces sp. x-80. Next base: position 93,307 of record NZ_JAJPWM010000011.1, on the reverse strand, counting down.
ACGGCCGCCAGGGAGTCGACGACCTCGTTGTGCGTGGCCGTCGGCAGGCCCCACTCGCGGAGCAGGTCGTACGCCTGCGACTGGCGGTCGATGTCGAAGCCCTCGCGGGCGCCGATGCCGTGCACCACCATGTGCAGCGGCCGGCCGGCGGTGACCCGGGGGTCCTTCTGGCGCAGCGAACCGGCCGCGGCGTTACGGGGGTTGGCGAACGGCGGCTTGCCCTCGGCCACCAGCCGTTCGTTCAGCTCCAGGAACTTCTCCATGGGGAAGTAGACCTCCCCGCGGACCTCGACCAGCTCGGGGATCCGCTCGCCCTTCAGGCGGTGCGGGATCTCGGTGATCGTCCGGACGTTGGGGGTGATGTCCTCGCCCGTACGGCCGTCGCCGCGGGTGGCGGCGCGGGTCAGCCGGCCCTGCTCGTAGGTGAGGTTGACGGCCAGGCCGTCCACCTTCAGCTCGCACAGGAAGTGGTAGCCGGCGCTCCGCGGATCGCCGCCCAGCTCTCCCGCCAGCCGCTCGGCCCAGGCCGCCAGCTCGTCGTTGTCGAAGGCGTTGTCGAGGGAGAGCATCCGCTCGCGGTGCTCGACCTCGGTGAACTCCGTCTCGTACGCCCCGGCGACCTGCTGGGTCGGCGAATCCGGGGTGCGCAGCTGCGGATGCTCCGCCTCCAGGGCCTCCAGGGAACGCAGCAGCCTGTCGAACTCCGCGTCGCTGACGACCGGAGCGTCCTTCACGTAGTACCGGAAGCGATGCTCCTCGATCTGCTCAGCGAGCTGCGCATGCTTCTCCCGTGCCGCCGCGGGCACCTCGGGTACCGCTGCGTGCTGTTCGCCAGCCACCGTCTTGTCCTCCCGTGATCCTTGAGTGCCGTCACTCAGGGTTGTCTGCGAGCGACCTCGCCGCCCGGACGCAGTGGGCGAGAACCGAGCGGGCATATGCGGGCGAAGCGCCCGCGAGTCCGCACGACGGAGTGACGACCACGGACTCGGCGAGAGTCCCCGGCGACAGCCCCAGCCTGCGCCACAGCGTCCTGACACCCATGACGCTACCGGCAGGGTCTGACAATCGGCCGTCCATGCCGGGCACCACGCCCGCGAACAGCGCCGTACCGCCCTCGACGGCCTCGCCGATCGCTTCCTCCTCACGCTCGGTGAGCAGACCGATATCGAACGAGATGCCCGCGGCCCCGGCCCGCCGCAGCAGCCCGAACGGCACCTCCGGCGCACACGAGTGGACGATCACGGGCCCGCCCGCCGCGACACCGACGAGTTCGCGCAGCGCCCCCTCGACGACGGCCCGGTCCACGGCCCGGTGGGTGCGGTAGCCGCTGGCGGACTTCACCCGTCCCTGGAGCACCGCCGTCAGCGAGGGCTCGTCGAGCTGGAGCACGAGCTGCGCGCCGGGCACCCGCCGCCGTACGTCCGCGAGATGACCGCGCAGCCCCTCCGCCAGGGACTCCGCCAGATCCCGGCAGGCCCCGGGATCGCTGAGGGCGGCCTCGCCGTTGCGCAGTTCCAGCGCGGCGGCCAGCGTCCACGGGCCGACGGCCGAGACCTTCAGGGGCCCCTGATAGCCCTGGGTGAACTCCTCCAGGGCGTCCAGGTCTTCGCCGAGCCAGGCGCGGGCGCGCCGGGTGTCCCGCCCCGGGCGGTCGCTGATCCGCCAGCCGCTGGGCTCCACATGGGCGTAGACCTCGACGAGCATCCCGGCCGTCCGCCCGATCATGTCGGCACCCGGCCCTCTGGCCGGCAGTTCCGGCAGGTGGGGGAAGGTCTCCAGCGACCCGGTCACGGTCTTCGCCGCTTCCCGCGCGTCACCGCCCGGCATCGACCCGATCCCGGTCGCCGCGCCCGCGGCCCACGCGTACGTACTGTTCTCGCTCACCCCGGAAGGGTATGTGGCGGCGCGGCGGGGGCGTGGCGGCAGGGGCGCGCGGCTCGGCGGGCACCGGGACCGGAGGACGTCGCGCCGGGTGCGTACGCCCGGCTGGCGGGGCGGTGCGTGCACGGGCCCCGGATCTCACGGCCCCCGTACCCCGCCGCCGCGCCCGGCTCCGCTCCGGGGCTCGGGCGCGCGGCGGGCGGCGGGCGTCGGGCGGTGGGCGGTGGGCGTCGCCGGGAGCGTGCCCAGCGGGAGCGTGGGCAGCCGGGGGCGTACACAGCCGGGACCGCCCCGGAGGCCCAGCGGCCCGGGGCGGTCCCAGGGGGTTCGACGGCCCGGGGCGGTCCCGGGGCGGGGTCAGCGGCCCGGCCGCACCGATACGTCGTTCAGCTCCGCGTCCCGCGGCAGATCGATGGCGGTGATGATGGCCGTGGCGACCGACTCCGGGTCGATCCAGCGGGAGGCGTCGTACTCCTTGCCCTCCTGCCGGTGGGTGCTCTCCTGCATGGGCGTGGCCGTACGGCCCGGGTAGACCGATGTCACGCGGACGCCGTTGTCGTGCTCCTCCGCGCGGAGCGAGTCGGCCAGTGCCCTCAGGCCGTGTTTGCTCGCGGCGTACGCCCCCCACTCGGCGTGCGCCGCGAGCCCGGCGCCGGAGTTGACGAAGACGACATGTCCCTGCGCGACGCGCACCAGCGGCAGCAGCAGCCGGGTGAGCTCGGCGGGCGCGACGAGGTTGACGGCGAGCTGCCGCTGCCACGCCTTGGCGCCCAGGTCGCCGACCGCGCCGAGTTCGATGACACCCGCGATGTGCTGGAGCGAATCGATCCGCTCCGGCAGCGGCTGCTGTCCCAGTGCCCAGGAGAGCTTTTCCGGATTGCCCAGTTCGCCGACGATCGTGCGGGCGCCGGGGAACCGTTCTGCCAGCTCTTTCGCCCGGCCCGCGTCCCGTGCCAGCAGCCACAGCTGCTCACCGCGCTCCGCGAGCCGCCGCGCGACCGCCGCTCCGATGCCCGACCCTGCGCCCGTGATCAAGTGCGTTCCCATGGGGCGATCCTAACGAGCGTGACGGTCCGAACCTGGCGGAGCAGAAGCGTCCAGGGGGCGCGCGGTTGCACGTGGCGGAGCGTCTCAGCGCTGGACGCCGGCCTGCTCCTCCAGATACGTGAGGGCGCTGACACCGTCCTCCGCGAAGAAGACCAGGTCCTTGAGCGGAACCGGCAGGAAGCCCTCGGTCTCCATCCGCTGGAACTGCTCCTTCAACCCGTCGTAGAAACCGGCGGTGTTGAGCAGCACGACCGGCTTGGCGTGCATCCCGTGCTTGCGCAGCTCCAGGATCTCGGTGGCCTCGTCCAGCGTGCCCGTACCGCCGACCATCACCACGACGGCATCGGCACGCGCCAGCAGCTGCGCCTTCCGCTCGGCCAGGTCCTTGGTGACGAGCATCTCGTCCGCGCCGGCCCGCGCCTTGTGGGCCAGGAACTCCACGGAGACGCCGATCAGCTTCCCGCCCGCCCCCTGCACCCCGTCGGCCATGACCTTCATCAGGCCGGTGTCGGAGCCGCCCCAGACCAGCGCGTGCCCGCCCTTGCCCATCAACTCGGCGAACTGCCGGGCGGGGGTGACATAACGGTCGTCGAGGTCGGCGGCGGAGCAAAAGACACAGATGTTCATGCGCTTCACCCTACGAGCCGCCCGCGGGCCGGGTACGGGCGGGCGGGGAACGGGCCGGAAGCGAGGCTGGAGCGGAACGGGAACGGCCCCGGAACGCGCGGCACGCGTCCCGGGGCGTCCGGCCGGATCAGTCCCCCGGACCGGTCCTCCGGGCCGACGGCCGGGTCAGATCAGGCCCTGGTCCAGCATCGCGTCCGCGACCCGCTCGAAGCCGGCGATGTTCGCACCCGCGACATAGTCACCGGGCAGACCGAACCGCTCCGCGGTCTCGTAGCAGGTGTCGTGGATCCCGCGCATGATCATCGCGAGTTCGCCCTCCGCCCGGTCGAAGGACCAGGACTCCCGCGCGGAGTTCTGCCGCATCTCCAGCGCGCTGGTCGCGACCCCGCCCGCGTTGGCGGCCTTCCCCGGGCCGAAGGCCACCCCGGCCGACGTCAGGAGGGTCACCGCCTCCGGCGTGGCCGGCATGTTCGCGCCTTCGGAGACCGCCTTGACGCCGTTGCGGATCAGGATGCGGGCGGCGTCCCCGTCCAGCTCGTTCTGCGTCGCCGAGGGCAGCGCCACCTCGCACGGGACGTCCCACACCCGCCCGCCCGGCACATACCTGGCCGACGCCCCGCGCCGCTCGGCGTACTCGGTGATCCGGCCGCGCTCGACCTCCTTGATCTGCTTGAGCAGCGCCAGGTCGATGCCCTTCTCGTCGACGACATAGCCGCCGGAGTCCGAGCAGGTCAGGACGTGGGCGCCGAGCGCCTGGGCCTTCTCGATCGTGTAGATGGCGACATTGCCCGACCCGGACACCACGACCTGCTGCCCGTCGAGTTCCTCACCGCGCCGCTTGAGCATCTCCTCGGTGAAGAGCACATTGCCGTAACCGGTGGCTTCCGTACGGGCCTTGGAGCCGCCCCATTCGAGGCCCTTGCCGGTGAGCACACCGGGCTCCCAGCGGTTGGTGACCCGCCGGTACTGCCCGAAGAGATAGCCGATCTCACGGCCGCCGACGCCGATGTCACCCGCCGGCACGTCCGTGTGCTCGCCGAGATGGCGGTGCAGTTCGGTCATGAACGACTGGCAGAACCGCATCACCTCGGCGTCCGACCTGCCGTGCGGATCGAAGTCGCTGCCGCCCTTGCCGCCGCCGATGTTCAGGCCGGTGAGGGAGTTCTTGAAAATCTGCTCGAAGCCGAGGAACTTCACGATCCCCAGATTCACGGACGAGTGGAATCGCAGACCTCCCTTGTACGGACCGAGCGCGCTGTTGAATTCCACCCGGAAGCCGCGGTTGACGTGAATCGCCCCGGAATCGTCCTGCCAGGGAACCCGGAACATGATCTGCCGCTCGGGCTCGCAGAGCCGCTCCAGGATCTTCGCCTCGCCGAACTCCGGACGGACGGCCAGTACGGGGGCCAGCGTCTCCAGCACTTCGAGGGCGGCCTGATGAAACTCCGGCTCCCCGGGATTCCGCCGGACCAGCTCCGCGTGCAGGGCTGCCGGTCCGGCCGAAATGCCCCCGGGCTTCACCTCAGATTGAACAGTCGACATGACTTCCGTTCCCTTCGTGGCCGACGAAAGGCCGCCTGCGGTCCGGATCATGGCAAATCCTCGGCGCAGCGGCCTCTGACGTTCCGTCGTTGCGCCGACCCTATTGGCCCCCTACAGGCCAATCGACCGCGGGGGCCGCCGGACGTCAATGCCGCACGCGATTCCCCCGGGCTGCCCGCTCTCCTCCGCCCCGCCCAATTCCCCGCCCCGGCGCGCCCGTGCCCCCAGTTCAGGGGGGCTGCCGCCGGAGCCTGACCGCACACCACCCCCGTGGTGATCTGTGCCGGACATCACACCGGGCGGCCCCGGCCGCCCCCCGCTCCGCACCGTGACAGGCCCTGGTGCGCACCCGCGCCCGCCGTCGCCCGCAGCTCCTGGAGGTCACTCCGGGGAGCCCGCGTACTCCGGCGCCCGCTCCCCACCACCCGCTTCGTCCGGACGGGCGCCGGCGGTGCGCGTCCGCTCGGCCTCGACCATGTTCCGCATGGGCACGGCGGCGGCTCCCCCGGCGACGAGCATCGCCAGCACGACGGCCACCACCGCCAGCACCGTGCTCAGCCAGACCATCGTGGGCACCGGCACGGTGTACGCGCCGATCACCCGCAGCACGCACTCGGCCAGCAGCGCACTCCCCCAGATCACCGAGAATCTCCGCTCGGCCCGCCGGAACGGCGCGGAGGCGGCCCACAGCCGGTCCCAGGCCGCGTTCCCCGCCGCGCTGCCCTTCGTGGCCCATGGCCTGAGACCGGCGGTCATCAGGGGCCGTCCCCCGCGCACGGAGAGGAGGACCACCATCCCGACGGCACCGGTCACACCGCTGTCCTTGGCGAGCATCAGCCGCGGGTCGCCGGTGACCGAACTCAGCGTCAGGCCCACGGCATTGGCCACGAGTATCAGCAGCGCGAGGCCGTTGATCCTGCGGCTCTGGACGAGCCCCCAGACCGTACGCACCACCGGCACCACACTGCTCCAGCCCAGCGCGGCCACCTCGCTCAGGCCGAAGCCGCCGCTGAGGAGGTAGTACGAGGCCATGGGCACCCCGGCGTCCACGATCGGCGAGAGGAAACTCTCCAGCAGCGGACCGCGGTCCTCGTCGCGCCCATGCCCCCGCCCACGACTCCCACCTGCACTCCGGCTCCGGCCTGAACTCTGGCTCTGGCTCTGGCTCTGGCTCTGGCTCTGGCTCTGGCTCTGGCTCATACGAGAATCCCCCAACTCGCGCTCCGTACCGCGGCGTTACCGCCCCTTTCGGCACATTCAGCTTCACGCACGCCCCCGCCCGGCGACAGTCACGTCTGTCCTTCCTTCTCCATGACATTTGTCAGTTTCGAAGAGCTCCCCACGCGCCACGCGGCCGGCCGCCGCACCGGCCCCGCGGAACCGGTGCCCGCTCGATCGCGATGCGGCAACTCCCGGGTGGCGCCGAGGGCGGCCCCGCACAGAAAGCCTCTGTCGGACGGGATGGCGATGGAGGGCCGGGGGGCCGAGAGCGGGGCCGGGACCGGCCGCGTACCGCAGAGGATCCGCGAGAAGGCGCGGGAGCTGACGCCCGGCGCGTACGTGGCGACGTACCGCGGCCGACGACCTGGCCGGTGCTCAGCTCGTCCTGCCGGCGGCAGGTGTGGCTGTGGGGAGTGGCGCCGGTGGTCGGGATACCGGTGGCCGTGCCGGCCTTCCTCGCCCTGACCAGGGGCGTGACCTGGGGCTGCAACGGAGGCGGGGCCGACATCCGGCTGCTGCTGATCCTGCGGGTGCCCGTCGCGCTCCTCTGCGGCTTCCCGCTGGTGCACGGGGCCGGGCGGCGGCGCTGCGCGGGGCTCGCCTTCGAGCGGGGGATCGTCCACGACCGCGACCGGACCCAGACCGCAAGAGCCGGCGGTGGGCCGCCCGTTGGCCGGAGCTGAAGCATGTCGCGCGGGTGGATCTGCGCCCCTGGATGCTCACCACGGGCCCGGTCACCAGGCGCCGCTACGTCGTCCACACCCGCGACGGGGCCCGGCAGGTCATCGACCACCGGCTCATCCGGGGCAAGGACCTCGCCGCGACGGCCCTCCGCGGATCAGGCGGACCGACTGACGAGAGACTGCCCGGGAGACCGGGAGACCGACTGACACGGGAGACCGGCCGACCCGCCCGCCTCGGGCCGCGACGGCCGCGCCCGCACGGCCTTCGCGGCCCCGTCTCCGCCGTGTTCGCGGCCCCGCCGCGTCCGCGGCCCCGGCCTGCCTACACCGCCGTCCGTGCGCGGCGTTCCGTCGTGGCGATGGTCGCCGAGCCGACGACCCGGGTGCCGTCGTAGAGCACGATGGCCTGTCCGGGGGCGACACCGCGTACGGGGTCGGTGAAGGTGACGTGGAGCGCGGAGCCGTCGACCAGTTCGGCGGTGACGCCCGTTTCGCCGCCGTGCGCGCGGAGCTGTGCGGTGTAGGCGGCGGGACCGGCCTGCGGGGGGCGGCCGCACCAGCGGGGCCGGATGGCGGTGAGGGCGGTGACGTCGAGGGACTCGGCGGGGCCGACGGTGACGGTGTTGTCGACCGGGGAGATGTCCAGGACGTAGCGGGGCTTGCCGTCGGCGGCGGGGTGGCCGATGCGCAGGCCCTTGCGCTGGCCGATGGTGAAGCCGTACGCGCCGTCGTGCGTGCCGAGGCGGTTGCCGGACTCGTCGACGATGTCGCCCTCGGCGGTGCCCAGCCGCTTGGCGAGGAAGCCCTGGGTGTCGCCGTCGGCGATGAAGCAGATGTCGTGGCTGTCGGGCTTCTTGGCGACGAACAGGCCGCGGCGGGCGGCCTCTTCGCGGATCTCGGCCTTGGTGGTGCGGGTGTCGCCGAGCGGGAACATGGCGTGCGCCAGCTGCCGGTCGTCCAGGACACCGAGGACGTAGGACTGGTCCTTGGCCATGTCGGAGGCGCGGTGCAGCTCCCGGCTGTCGTCGTCGTTGCGGACGACCGTGGCGTAGTGGCCGGTGCACACGGCGTCGAAGCCCAGGGCGAGGGCCTTGTCCAGCAGCGCGGCGAACTTGATCTTCTCGTTGCAGCGCAGGCAGGGGTTGGGGGTGCGGCCGGCCTCGTACTCCGCGATGAAGTCGTCGACGACGTCCTCGCGGAAGCGTTCGGCGAGGTCCCAGACGTAGAAGGGGATGCCGATGACGTCGGCGGCGCGGCGGGCGTCGTGCGAGTCCTCGATCGTGCAGCAGCCGCGGGCGCCGGTGCGGAACGAGGTGGGGTTCTCGGAGAGCGCGAGATGCACGCCGGTCACATCGTGGCCGGCCTCGGCGGCGCGGGCGGCGGCGACGGCGGAGTCGACACCGCCGGACATGGCGGCGAGTACGCGCAGGCGGCGGGGAGCGTCAGTCATAACTTCTCCAGAGTAGACGGAACAGCCGGCCGGGCCGTAAGCGTTATGCCTCTCATGGGGAAGAAGGGTCCCGGCCGGCCGGGGATCAGCAGACGGCGCGCCCTGTGGCTGGGTGGCGGAGTGGCGGCCGCCGGGGCCATGGCGTACGGCGCGCGCCGGGCACCGGAACGGGACCGCCGGGACGGCGAGGTCGACCACCGGGGCGCCGAGTGGGTCGAGGCGTCCCCGGCGAATCTGCGGCGCGCGCACCGGCCGTCCGACTACCCCATAGACCGGGTGGTGATCCATGTCGTCCAGGGTGGCTTCCCGGTGGCGCTGAAGGTCTTCCAGGACCCGTCGCACGGCGCGGCGGCGCACTACGTCGTGCGCAAGGACGGGCATGTGGCGCAGCTGGTGCGCGAGCTGGACGTGGCGTACCACGCCGGAAACCGCCGCTACAACGAGCGCAGTATCGGCATCGAGCACGAGGGCTATGTGGACCGCCCGGAGTCCTTCACCCCCGCCATGTACGCGGCATCGGCGCGGCTGACGGCCGGGATCTGCCGGCGCTACGGGTTCCCGGCCGACCGTGAGCATCTCGTCGGCCATGCGGAGGTGCCGGGCACCGACCACACCGATCCGGGCCCGCACTGGGACTGGGACCGGTACCTCAGGCTCGTCCGGGCGGAGCTGCGGCGCGCGCCGGCGCCGTCGCCCCGTACCTCGCGCCCCGGAGAGATCCGTGGCTAGTGCCCCTCCCGGCAGGCTTTGCCGGTCACGGCACTAGCTGAGCCCCGCGCTGCGGGCGCGGGCCACCACCGGGCCGATGGCCGCCGCCAGGGCCGCCACATCCTGCTCCGTGGAGGTGTGGCCCAGCGAGAACCGGAGCGTGCCGCGGGCCAGATCGCGGTCCATACCGGTGGCCAGCAGGACGTGGCTGGGCTGGGCGACGCCGGCCGTGCAGGCGGAACCGGTCGAGCAGGCGATGCCCTGGGCGTCCAGCAGCAGCAGGAGGGAGTCGCCCTCGCAGCCGGGGAAGGAGAAGTGGGCGTTGGCGGGGAGGCGGCCGGCGGGGTCCGGGTCGCCGCCGAGGACGGCGTCGGGGGCCGCCGCGTGTACGGCCTTGACCAGCTGGTCGCGGAGGGCGCCGATGTCGCGGGCGAATTCCTCGCGGTGCGCGGCCGCGTGCCGGCCGGCGGCGGCGAAGGCGACGACGGCGGGGGTGTCGAGGGTGCCGGAGCGTACGTGCCGCTCCTGGCCGCCGCCGTGCAGCACCGGCACCGGGGCGTACTCGCGGCCCAGCAGCAGCGCGCCGCTGCCGTACGGGCCGCCGATCTTGTGGCCGGAGACCGTCATCGCGGCCAGTCCGGAGGCGGCAAAATCGACCTCCAGCTGTCCGAACGCCTGGACCGCGTCCGCGTGCAGCGGAATGGCGAACTCCGCCGCCACCCGGGCGAGTTCATGGACCGGCTGGACCGTGCCGATCTCGTTGTTGGCCCACATGACGGTGACGAGCGCGACATCGGCGGGGTCGCGGGCGATGGCCTCGCGCAGCGCGTCGGGGTGCACCCGGCCGTAGGTGTCGACCGGCAGCCATTCGACGCGCGCGCCCTCGTGTCCGGCGAGCCATTCCACGGCGTCCAGGACGGCGTGGTGCTCGACGGGGCTGGCGAGGACGCGGGTGCGGGCCGGGTCGGCGTCCCGGCGGGACCAGTACAGGCCCTTGACCGCGAGGTTGTCGGCCTCGGTGCCGCCGGCCGTGAAGACGACCTCGCTGGGGCGCGCGCCGAGCGAGGCGGCGAGGGATTCCCGCGCCTCCTCGACGGCGCGCCGGGCCCGGCGGCCGGCGGCGTGCAGGGAGGACGCGTTGCCGGTGACGGTCAGCTGGGCGGTCATCGCCTGCACCGCCTCCGGGAGCATCGGAGTGGTCGCGGCGTGGTCGAGGTAAACCATGGTGCGCACGATTCTACGAGGCGCCGTCGCGGGCCCCGGGGGCGCATGTCCGGCGCACGGGGCCGCGGCGCGCGGGATGTACCGGAACCGTCACCGTCGTCCCGTTATGGCACCGCGACCGGGATCGGGACAGGTCCGGGATCGGGAGACGGCGACGGATCGGGAGACGGAACGGGATCGGACCGCCCCGTCACCTCCATCGACACGATGGTAAGGAGCAATTAGCCTTACGGTCATGACACAGTGGCTTCTGGACCAGGAATTCCACAGCTCCTCCGGCGCGGTGCGATGGGCGTCGTTCGGCACGGGCGCAGCCGGTGCCCCGCCGGTCGTCCTGCTGCACGGCACCCCGTTCTCGTCCTACGTCTGGCGCCGTACCGCCCGCGACCTCGCCACCCGTCACCAGGTGTTCGTCTGGGACATGCCGGGCTACGGCGCTTCGGCGATGCACGCCGGACAGGACGTCTCGCTCGCCGCACAGGCGGTCGTGTTCGGCGAGTTGCTGGCGCACTGGGAGCTGCCGGCGCCGGCCGTCGTCGCACACGACTTCGGCGGCTGCGTCGCGCTGCGCGCACATCTGCTGCACGGTGCGCGGTACGACCGGCTGGCGCTGGTGGACCCGGTGGCGCTGGCGCCCTGGGGCTCACCGGCGTACCGCCTGCTGGGCGCGCACCCCGAGGTGTTCGCACAGCTGCCGCCGGCGCTGCACCGGGCGCTGGTGCGCGAGTACATCGCCTCCGGGAGCCACCCCGGTCTGCCCCCGGCCGTCCTCGACCGGGTGGTGGAGCCGTGGTGCACCGCGGCGGGACAGGCCGCGTTCTACCGCCAGATCGCGCAGAACGACCAGCGGATGACGGACGGGATCCAGGGGCGGTACGGCGAACTGACGCTGCCGACGCTGGTCTGCTGGGGCGCGCAGGACGCCTGGATCCCGGCCGCGAAGGGGCACGAGCTGGCCGCCGCCATTCCCGGTGCGCGGCTGCGGCTCATCGAGGGGGCCGGGCATCTCGTCCAGGAGGACGCGCCGGACCGGCTGACGGCGGAGCTGTCGGACTTCCTGCGGTGACCACTCCGCCGCGGTGAGCACCCCGCTCCGGAGGGCGCCCCGGTGGGCGCCCCCGCCTCACCCGGTGAGCCGCACCCGCGCCAGTTGGCGGGACTGGGCGACGAGATGGTCCGTGGAGTCCCACACCTCGGCGTCCGCCTCCAGGAAGCCGCCGGCCAGATTGCGCGTGGTGACGGCGACACGCAGCGAGCCGGGGGCCGGGCGGCGGCGGACATGGGCGGTCAGCTCGACGGTGGGCACCCAGCCGGACAGCCCGAGCTCGAAGGCGGTCGGCGGCATCGCGTCCACGGTCAGCAGGAGGGAGAGCGGATCGGGCTCGCGGCCGTCGGCGAGGCCGAACCAGCCGCGCATCTCGCCCTTGCCGGACGGCGCGCCGACCGCCCAGCCCGCGGTCGCCGGGTCCAGCCGGACCGCGATCCGCTCGGCGAAGGACGTACCGCCGGGGACGGACGCCCGGCCGCCGGGGGCGCTGTCGGTCCCCGGGCAGTGCTCCCTCGGCGGGATGGCCGGCGGCTTGGCGGACGTCCGGACGTCGTCGGGCAGCGCGTCGAGATCGCCGTACGCCGCGAGCACCCGCAGCCGCTCGGTCTCGGTGCCGTCCTCGGTGAACTGGACGAGCGTGGCGGTGCCGGTCGACATCGTGCGGCCGGTGCGGATCACCTCGGTGCGGATGACGGCCGGGCCGGGGACGGAGGCGGTCAGGTAGTGCGCGGTGACCGAGAAGGGGTCGGGGTGCGGCAGCGCGTCGCCCAGGGCGCGGCCCGCGAGGGCGAGCAGATAGCCGCCGTTGACCGCCTGGGCGATCGTCCAGCCCGCGGAGAGGTGCGCGTCGTAGACGCCGGGTGCGCGGCGGACGACCGCCGTATCGCGGTCGAACTCACTGTTACCGGTGGTCACCAATGCCATGGCGAGCACGCTACACCGAACAGTTACCGACCGGTAGTATTAATTTCTGCGATCCGCACGGTCCCTGCGAACTCTGCGGTCCCTGCGATCCCTGCGCTCTTTACGGGTCCGGCGGCCGATGCGCCCGCGGAGCGCGCGTCCCGCGGGCGACGGGCGCGGCACCGGGGCCTGAGACCATGGCGCCATGCTTCATGTGCTCTACCTGGTCGGCATCGCGGCCTTCGCCGCGAGCGGGGTGCTGGCCGCCTACCGCGCCAACATGGACCCGTTCGGCGGGCTGGTCCTCGCCTTCGCCGCGTCCATCTCCGGCGGCACCCTGCGTGATCTGATCCTCGACCGGCGGCCGCTGTACTGGACCCACGACTGGGTGCTGCTGACGCTGATCATCTGCGTCGGCGTCGGCACCATCGTCTATCTGCGGTTCTGGTCGCTGCCCCGCAGATCGCTGCTGGTCGTCGACGCGATCGGGCTCTCCGTCGTCACGGTGATCGGGGCGCGCGCCGCCATCGACGCGGGCGTCACCCCGCTCGCGGTGCTCATCCTCGCCGTGCTGACCGGGGTGGCCGGTGAGGTCATCCGCGATGTGCTGTGCGGGGAGTTCCCCCCGCTGCTGCTGCGCGAGGACGTCTACGCGATCGCCGCGCTGGCCGGTGCCTGCTGCTATCTGGGGATCTACCATCTCGGCGCCGGGGCCACCCCCGCCGCGGCGATCTCGGCGGGGGTGGTCTTCGCACTGCGGATGGGCTCGGTCTATCTCGGGCTGCACCTGCCCCGGCCGCAGCGCCTCTCCGGCGGCCGGGGCGGGCCGGGGGCCGGCTGACGCCGGGCCGGGCGCGCCGCGGGTGCGGGTCCGGCCGTCCCCCTACTTCCCCGCCTCCGCCGGCAGCGCCGGCTTGCCGGGGGTGTTCAGCCAGGTGTCGAAGAAACCGTCCAGCCGCTGCCCGGAGATCCGCTCGGCGAGCGCGATGAACTGCGAGGTGTCCGCGTTGCCGTAGCGGTGCGCGGCGGTCCAGGCCGGCAGCAGCCGGAAGAACGCCGGATCGCCGATCCGCTCACGCAGCGCCTGGAGCGTCATCGCGCCCCGCTCGTAGACCGCGTCGGAGAACATGGTGTCTCGCTGCGGATCGGCGACCCGCAGCTTCCAGAAGGCGTTGTCGGCCGGTGTCGCGTCGTACGCCTTGCGGAACGCCTCGTGCGCGGTCGCGGTGCCCCGGTGCTCGCCCCACAGCCACTGCGCGTAGGTGGCGAACCCCTCGTTGAGCCAGATGTCCTTCCACTGCTCGACCGAGACCGAGTCGCCGAACCACTGGTGGGCCAGCTCGTGGACGATGGTCGACTCGTTGCGTACGGCCGAGTAGGCGGGCTTGGACTGCACCTCCAGGGAGAAGCCGGCCTGCGGCATGTCGTCGACGATGGCGCCGGTCTCCTCGAAGGGGTACGGGCCGAAGAGCTTGGACCAGTAGTCGGTGGCCTCGGCGGTGATGCCGTAGACGTCGACCTTGCCGGCGGGGAGGGTGGGGTCGGTGGCGACGTAGATCGGGGTGCCGCCGGGGGTGGTGCCCGTACGGACGTCGAACTTGCCGATGGTGGCGGTGGCGAGGTACGTGGCCATCGGCCGGCTCTCGCGCCAGTGGGCGTAGGAACGGCCGTGCTTCGTCCAGGAGCTGATGAGCCGGCCGTTGGAGACGCCGGTCAGGCCCGCCGGGGCGTCGATGCGGATGTCGTACGTCGCCTTCTCACTGGGGTGGTCGCTGGAGGGGAACCACGTCGAGGCGGCGTTCGGCTCGCAGGCGACGAAGACGCCGTCCTTGGTCTTCATCCAGCCGTACGGGGAGCCGAAGATGATCGGGCCGGTCAGCGGCTGGGGGACGCCGCCGTAGACGACGGTGACGGTGAAGGTGCGGCCGCGCCGCAGCGGGGAACGGGGCCGGACGATGAGTTCGTCGCCCGCTCTGCCGAAGTCCGCGGGCCTGCCGTTCACCCGGATCGAATCGACCGTCAGCTGTTGCAGGTCGAGGTCGAAGGAGGAGAGGTCCTGGGTGGCCCTGGCGGTCAGGGTCGTCCGGCCGTCGAGGCGGCCGGACTCGGGGTGGTAGCTGACGCCGAGGTCGTAGTGGAGGGCGTCGAAGCCGCCGTTGCCCAGATTCGGGAAGTAGGGGTCACCGATGCCGGGGGCGCCGGGCGTGGCGCCCGGTCCGGCCGCGATGGTGAGGGCCGAGGCCGCCGCCGTGACGAGGGCGAGCCAGCGGGTGGAGCGACGCGCAGAACGGGAGAGTGCCATGAGCCGTCCCTTCTCACACGGATGTCGTGGAACAACCGCGCCGACTCTGCACTCTCCCGCTCCGTCCTGCCCGGGACTTTGCCAATTCCTCAGGCGTTACCCGTCAGTTGCCGCCTGGCCCGCCGCCTTCGCACCGGCCGGAGCCACGCTCTCACCGGGCTCCAGCTCCGGGTGGTGGCAGGCCACCTGGTGACCGGTCCGCAGCGCGACCAGCGGCGGCTCGGTCGTGGCGCACTCCTCCGTCGCCTTCCAGCAGCGGGTACGGAACCGGCAGCCGGTGGGCGGGTTGATCGGCGACGGCACATCGCCCTTGAGCAGAATGCGGTCACGGTCGGTCCGCCGCTTGGGGTCGGGCACCGGCACCGCGGACATCAGGGCCTTGGTGTACGGGTGCATCGGCGCGCCGTAGAGCGACTGCCGGTCGCCCAACTCCACGATCTTTCCGAGGTACATGACCGCGATCCGGTCCGATACGTGCCGGATGACCGAGAGGTCGTGCGCGATGATGACGTAGGTCAGGCCCAGCTCCTCCTGGAGGTCGTCCATGAGGTTGACGACCTGCGCCTGGATGGAGACGTCCAGCGCGGAGACCGGCTCGTCGGCGACCACCAGCTTCGGCTTGAGCGCCAGCGCCCGTGCGATGCCGATGCGCTGCCGCTGACCGCCGGAGAACTCGTGCGGATAGCGGTTGTAGTGCTCCGGGCTCAGGCCCACCAGCTCCAGCAGCCGCTGCACCTCCTTCTTGACCCCGCCCTCGGGCTCGACGCCCTGGAGGCGGAAGGGGGTGCTGACGATCCCGCCGATGGTGTGCCGCGGGTTCAGCGAACCGTACGGGTCCTGGAAGATCATCTGGATGTCGCGGCGCATCGGCCGCAGCTTGCCCGTGGACAGATGGGTGATGTCCGTGCCCTCGAACTCGATGGCACCGCCGGTGGGCTCGTCGAGACGGGTGATCAGCCGGCCCATCGTCGACTTGCCGCAGCCGGACTCGCCGACGACGCCGAGCGTCTCCCCGGGCCGGACGTCGAAGTCGATGCCGTCGACCGCCTGCACCGCCCCGACCTGCCGCTTGAGCAGGCCCTTGGTGATCGGGAAGTGCCGGACCAGACCGCGCACCCGCAGCAGCGGCTCGGCGTCCTCGGCGGGCTGCCGCGGCGTGCCGGACCCGTCCGGACCGTCCTTCCGCCCCCCGGCCGCCGTCTTCCCGGCCGCCTGCTGCGGCGGGATCTTCTTGCTCTCGTCGTCAGTCGTCTCGGTCACAGCCTCGGCGCAATCTCTTCGGTCCAGATACGCTCCCGCTCCTCCTGCGTCATGTGGCAGGCGGAGAAATGCCCGCCCGCGACCTGGCGCAGTTCGGGGCGCACCGTGCGGGTGACATCGTCCTTGGGGACATCCGCGTACGGGCAACGGGGGTTGAAGGCACACCCGGACGGCACGTTGATCAGGCTGGGCGGCGATCCCTTGACGGGGATGAGCCGGTCGGTCTGATCGCGGTCGATCCGCGGCATGGAGCCGAGCAGGCCCCAGGTGTACGGGTGCTGCGGCGCGGAGAAGACCTCCGCCGCCGGTCCGCGCTCGACGCACCGCCCGCCGTACATCACCAGCAGGTCGTCCGCGAGCTCGGCGACCACCCCCAGGTCGTGGGTGATGATGATGACCGCCGAGCCGAACTCCTTCTGGAGATCGCGGATCAGGTCCAGGATCTGCGCCTGGACGGTGACGTCCAGCGCGGTGGTCGGCTCGTCCGCGATCAGCAGCTCGGGGTTGTTGACCAGCGCCATCGCGATCATGGCGCGCTGGCGCATACCGCCGGAGAACTGGTGCGGATGGTCGTCCACCCGCTTGTCGGGCTGCGGGATGCCGACCCGGTCGAGCATCTCGATCGCCCGCTTGCGCGCGGTCTTCTTGTCGACGTCGTGGTGGACGCGGTACGCCTCCACGATCTGCTGGCCGACCGTGTAGAAGGGGTGCAGCGCGGACAGCGGGTCCTGGAAGATCATCGCCATCTCGCGGCCGCGCAGCCGGCGCACCTCGTCCGGATCCGCGCCGACCAGTTCCTTGCCGTCCAGCCAGATCTCGCCGGACATCCGTACCTTGCTGCGCTGCTGGCGCGAGGCGCGGTGCAGGCCCATCACGGCGAGCGAGGTCACGGACTTGCCGGACCCGGACTCGCCGACGACGCCGAGCGTCTTGCCCTTCTCCAGGCTGAAGGTGAGCCCGTCGACGGACTTGACGATGCCGTCGTCGGTCGGGAAGTGCACCTTCAGATCCCGCACTTCGAGGAAGGCGGTGGGCGGCGCGGCGGCCCCGGCCGCCACCGGCTCCGCCGCCTTGCTCCCCTTCGCGGCCTTTTCAGCCTTTTCTGGCTTGGCGGCCTTTACCGCCTTCTCGGCCTGCTCGGTCTTCGCGGCCTTTTCGGTGTTCGCGGCCTTCGCGGCCGGCTCGGTCTGGTTCTCGGAGGAGTCGGTCACGAGAGCCTCACCCGCGGGTCTACGGCGGCGTACAGCACGTCCACCACCAGGTTGCAAAGGACGATGAAGAACGCGGCGAGCAGCGTGACACCGAGGACCTTCGGCAGGTCGTTGTCGGTGATCGCCTGCACCGCGAAGGCCCCGACTCCCTGGAGGGAGAAGACCTGTTCGGTGATGAGCGCACCGCCCAGCAGCAGGCCCAGGTCCATACCGAAGACCGTGATGATCGGGGTGAGCGCCGCCCGCAGACCGTGCCGTACGACGACCTTGCGCTCGTGCAGACCCTTGGCCCGCGCGGTGCGGATGTAGTCCTCACCCAGCGTCTCCATCATGCCCGCTCTGGTGAGGCGGGCGTAGAGCGCCGAATAGAGGAAGGCCAGCGTGACCCAGGGCAGAACCAGGGTTCTCGCCCAGAGGAACGGATTCTCGAACAGCGGGATGTAGTCGCTTCGCTCGAAGATCGGCCATTGATAGGTGAACAGGGCCAGCGCCAGGGCGCCGGTGAAGAACATGGGGAGCGAGACGCCGGCCAGGGCCACACCCATGGAGAGCCGGTCGAAGACCGAGCCGGGGCGGAGCGCGGAGATGACGCCGGTGGTGATGCCGGAGACCAGCCAGACGACCGCCGCACCGAAGGCCAGCGACATGGTGACCGGAAGGCGCGACTGGATCTCGGGCCAGACCTCGATATGGGTCTTGAAGGAGTATCCGAAGCACGGCACGTTGCAACGCGCCGCTTCCGGGCCGAACTTGTAGTCGACGCCGACGAAGATGCCCTTGAGGAAGTCCCAGTACTGCTCGTACACGGGCTTGTCCAAGCCGAGGTTCTTCTTCACCGCGGCGATGTCCGCGGGTGTGGGGGCCTTTCCGATGTACTGCTGGGCAAGCTGGTCAGTGGTCTGCCCGGCGAGCTTCGGCAGCAGGAAGAAGATGCCGAAGGTGACCGCGCTGACGATCAGCAGCAGGATCACCGCGCTGATCAACCTGCGGATGATGTACGAGAACACGGGGATGCGGCGTCGGTGCCCGCGAGCCACGGAGGCCCGCGGGCACCAATGCCTTCACCTGCCTTCCGGGGCTTACTTCTTGACGCCGACGTTGAGGTAGTCGTACTGCCCGCTGTACGCGGAGGTCGACACCAGGTTGGTGGCCTTGGGAGAGCGGTAGTTCAGGACCTTGAAGTAGGTGAGCGGAACGATTGCGGCCTGCTCCATCGCCTTCTTGTCGACCTCGGCGTACGCCTTCTCCCGCGCGGTCTTGTCGGTGTTGGCGATCGCGGTGTCCAGGAGGTTGTTGATCTCCGGGTTGTCCAGCTGCGACAGGTTGGAGATGCCGGAGGTGCCGATGGCCTTGCCGTTGAGGATCTGCTGGAGGTAGCCGTAGCCGGTCGGGAAGTCCGCGCCCCACTGCATCATCATCAGGCCGACGTTGTTCTGCTTGGTGAACTCCGGCACACCGGCGTAGTCCGAGAAGTACTTGCTGGAGGGGTACTGCTGGATCTTGGCGGTGATGCCGATCTTCTTCAGCGAGTCGATGACCGAGGTCGCCGCGTCCACCTCTTCCTGGCGGTCGCTGCGGGCCAGGATGGCGGTGGTGATCTTGCCGGCGCCGCACTTGTCCCAGTGCTTCTTGGCCTCGGTCAGGTCCAGCGCGCCACCGGAGTACTTCTGCGGGTACAGGTCGAACTTCTGGTAGCCGTCGATGTCGGTCGGCAGGACGGTGGAGGCGATGTCACCGCGGATCGGGCCGCCCAGCGCCGTCTGCACGGCCTTCTTGTCGATGGCGTACTCGACGGCCTTGCGGCACTCGACGTTGTCGAACGGCTTCACCTGGGTGTTGATCGCCGTGTAGGACAGCCGCTGCCCGAGGGCGTTGTCGGTGTTTTCCTTGTCCTTGGAGTTCGTCAGGAGCTGCGCCTGGGTCTGCGCGTCCACACCCTTGCCCGCCAGGTCCAGGTTCGTGGCACCGGACTTGAGGTCCTTGTCGATGGTGGACTGGGCCACCTTCAGCTTCAGGGTGATCTTTTCCGGCAGCTGCTTGCGCAGCGGGTCCGTGGCGGCCGACCACTGCGGGTTGCGCACCAGGGTGAGCTGCTTGCCCTCTTCGTAGCTCTCGAACTTGTACGAACCGGAGGAGACAACCGACTTGGTGTAGTCGGCGCCCTTGTCCTTGGCCTGCGGGACGGGGGCGGTCTGCGGCGCGCTGACCAGGTAGTCGAACTCCGCGAACGGCTTCTTCAGGTGGAAGATGAGGGTCTGCTCGTCCGGGGTCTCGATGGACTTCAGGCCCTCCTTGCTCTTGTCCTTGTACGGGCCCTTGTAGCCGCCCTCGTTGTCCTCAAGGAACTGCTGGAAGTAGTTCGGGCCCAGGGAGAGGGTGTCGCGGGCGAAGTTGCTGCGCTCGATCGCGTACTTGACGTCCTGGGAGGTGACGGCGGAGCCGTCCTCGTACTTGACGCCCTTGCGGAGCTTGTACGTCCAGGTCTTGCCGCCGTCGCTCGGCTTGCCCATCGACTCGGCGAGGTCGGGGGTCAGCTCGTTGCCCTTCGGACCGGGGCCCGGCTTGAAGGTCGTCAGCGAACGCGCGTAGAGGCGGCTGAAGTTGTAGACGAAGGCGTAGTACGTGTTGCCCGGGTCGAAGGACTCGGGCGCGTCGCTCATCTCGTAGTTGAGCGTGCCGCCCTTCTCGTCCGAGACGTTGACGATCCCCTGGGTGGCGGCGTTCGCCTTCGCGGACCCGCCGCTGCTGGAGCCGCCGCCCCCGCTGCAACCGGCCAGCAAGAGGCCGGTACTGGTGATGGCCGCTATCGCCGCGACCGGAGCTGACCTTCGCATGATGGTCTGTGTCCCCTTCGTTCGTCGAGAACCGTTGAAACCGTCGAAACCGTTCAAAAGTCCGGAAAAGCTGAAAACTGGTGGAAGCTTCTGGGCAGATGCCCGGCAGGCGTCAGCGGCTGCGCGGGTCCAGCGCGTCCCGCAGACCGTCACCGAGCAGGTTGAACGCGAGCACGGTGACAAAGATGGCGAGACCGGGGACGATCATGTACTGAGGGTCGACCTCGTAGAACTTGACCGCCTGGTTGAGCATGCCGCCCCAGGATGCCTGGGGCGGCTGGATACCGACGCCGAGGAAGCTGAGGGCCGCCTCGAAGAGGATGTTGGAGGGGATCAGCAGCGTCGAGTAGACGACGATCGGGCCCACCAGGTTGGGCAGCAGTTCCCGGAAGAGAATGAAGGGGCCGCGCGCACCCATACCGCGAGCCGCGTCCACGAACTCCCGCTCGCGCAGCGACAGCGTCTGGGCCCGCACGATGCGGCCCATATAGGGCCAGTTGAAGAAGCCGATCACGAAGATCAGCACTCCGAGGTGCAGCGGCAGACCGCTCAGCCCGAACGCACCGCCCTGGAGCGAGGCGGAGATCGCAATGGCGAACAGCAGCAGCGGGAACGCCAGGAAGACGTCCATCAGCCGGCTGATGACCGCGTCGACCCGCCCGCGGTAGAAGCCCGCGACCACACCGAGGACGGTGCCGATCGCCACGGACAGCAGGGTCGCCCCGAAGGCGACGATCAGCGAGACCCAGGAGCCCTCCAGCACACGGGCCAGCAGGTCACGGCCGAACTTGGGGTCCACGCCCAGTGGGTGGTCGGCGCTCATGCCGCCGAAATCGCCCTTGGGCAGTGTGGTGTTGGGGTCGATCAGCGCCTGGTTCGGGCTGTTCGGGTCCAGGCCCAGCAGGGCCTGGAGGGGGCGGGAGAGTGCGGCGATCGCGATGAGCAGGACGACGACGACGGCGCCGGCCACGGCGATCTTGTCGCGTCGGAAGCGCAGCCAGGCGATCTGGCCGAGCGAGCGCCCCTCGATCCGCTTTTTCTCGACGCCCTGAAGCACCGCTTCCGGCTGCGCCTCGGCAGCCGCCCCGGTGGTCTCGATCGGTGCGGTCACGGTGCCTTTGACCCCTCTCGGCCGACGGTGGCCGGCCCATGCCCGCCGCGGTAGCGGCCTGGTTCACATCACTCTGGCAAGTCGTCCGGGGCACCACGAAAGTTCGCACAACGGAAGTTCGCAGATACCCGCAACGCCTGTCTGCATGGCGTTCGCACTCCGGGTTTAAACCCTGTGCTTGCGGGAGTCTTCATCGGATTCGCGATCAGTCACCAGACCTGACGGTGAATGGATGCGCAACTGTGATGTGGTCCGGGGGTTCCGATATCCGGACAACTGAGGCGGCTCAGCGGACGTATCGACCATGGGAGGGAAACTCAACCACTGGGCGCTCGGGGCGAATTACCCCGAAGCGGCGCGCCGCGGCGGCGGCCCGCGTCAGTAGGGGCGCGGGTATCCGTAGCCGTAGGACGGGGCGGGGGCCTGGCCGGCGGGCCGGCCGTAGTCATCGCGGTCGAAGAACGGGCGCGCCGAGGCCCGCATCCACATCCCGACGGGGTCGTACTCGTCGTTCATCGCGACGGTCGATACGGGCAAACCGTCCGGAACCGCCCCGATGGACTGCTGGATCATCAACCGCACCGCATCCACGGCGACTTGACCGGTGTCGTACAGATCCAGCCCGATCGCCAGATATGGGACACCGAGGGCAGGCTGCACCCAAGCCCGGCGCAACGACCGCACAGCGGGCGTCCGGTGGGCATTTTGGACCAAGAGGGCATAGAACTGCGGGATGTCAAGGGCTGGTTCGGTGATCCGCAGCGGTCCGGCGGGCAGCCGGTCGAGACCCCCGGCGATCCGGCGCAGATCCAGCCACGGGATGCCGACGCCGCCGCCGGGGGCGTGCGGGTTCAGCCACAGCCCCCAGCGGTCGGGGAAGAGCGCGGCGGCGATGTCGGGGCCGGTGACGAGTTCGTGGTCACGGTTCCAGCCGGAGGCGGCGAGTTCGGGCTCGGAGGTCACGCACGGCGCGTAGCCGAGCCCTTCGACCTCCATGTTTCCGTACTGCGCGTCGGGCATCCCGGCCCGGCCGTGCCACAGGAGCATCCAGACCCGGCCGGCGGCGAGAGCGTGCAGCAGCGCTTCGTAGGCGTCGTACCGGCCGGGCGCGACCTGTTGCAGCATCTGCTCGACCTGCCCGGCCGCCGCGGCTCCCTGATGCGCACCCGCGCTCACGTGGTCCGTCCCTTCTTCGGCAGGGCACGTGGGGTGCGCCCGCCCGTCATCCAACCAGCTTACGAGTGGTCCCGGGAGTAGAAGGGCCGCACCCGCTCCAGCATCCGGTCGGCGACCGGGTCGCCCTGCGCGATGTCCAGCATCACCAGCTGCACGGGCCACGGCACCGGCACCGCTCCGAGCGCCCGGCCCAGCGCCGTCAGGACCGCCTGGTGGGCGGTGCCGTCGTGCAGCGCCTCAGGGGCCGTCTCGACCTCGACGCCGACGAACAGCGCGGGCGTGTCGCCCTCGACGCTGGCCAGGGCACGCCGGGCAGTCAGGACAAAACCGGCGGCGGAGAACTCCAGTCCCGCCGCGGCCAGGAAGTCCACCGGCTCGTCCTGCCAGTCCGGTTCGAAGAGCCGCACCCGCCCGCCGGTCGCCGGGCCGTCCGCTTCCGTGCGCCCCGTCCGGCAGAGTTCCGCCACCGCGGGCGGCGGCAGCGGGACGCCGACCGTGCCGTCGGGGTTGACCGCGATACCGAGCTGCGGCGGCAGCCCGCGGGCGAACTCCTGGGCGGGCGCGACGGCGAAGGACATCTGCGGTCCGACGACCCGCCGGAACTCCTGCTCGGAGCTGAAGACCGGGACGTACGCCACGCCGTCGATCCCGAGGGTCGGCAGATCGAGGCCGGCGGCCCCGGGGCCCGCGCTGTCCGGACCGCCGCCATGGGGCAGCGGCACCCACACCCGGCTGCGGCCCAGCACCTCGACGATCCGGCCGCCCGCGCCCGGGTGCCCGAGCGATGCCGAGAGCACCTCTTCGAGCTCGTTCGCGGGCCACGCCAGTTGCGGTATCCCCTGCTCCTGAAAGTTCATGTCCATCCACCCGTTCCCGGCCGCGCTGTCTGGCCAACGACCCTAGCGGCTGGTGGCGGGGTGCGCCGACGACGGACGGGCGCGGACGGCCGCGCCGGGCGCGCGGTCACGGAGCCGGACACCGCGGCGCGCGGCCGCCGCTATTCGAAGGTGACCGTCTCCAGCGCGCGGGCCGCCCGCCGGTCCAGCAGCACCGCCGAGGCGAAGCCGGCCGGCAGCCGGGCCGCCTCCGCCGCGCCGAGCAGCCTGCCCACCGCCCTGCGGTGCCGGGCGAAGGCGTACCGGGAGACGCCGCGCCCCCGGGCCCGCTGGCCGGACCGCGCCGCCTCGGGCGGCACATCGAGCAGCACCAGATGCAGCCCGCGGCCGCCGCGGCCGGCCGCCCGCGCGATCCAGCGCCGCACCCACACCAGCGTCCCGCAGTCGTGCACCACCACGCTGCCGCCGGAGCGCAGCGCGCGGCGCAGCGCGAGGTAGTGGGCGGCCCGGACCAGCGGCCGGTAGAGGACGTACGGCAGCGGGCGCAGCCGGCCGCGCGCCCAGCGGGCGCGGACGTCCTGCGAGTCGATGCGGTGCACCGCCCTGCCGCGCCGGTCCAGGGGCGGTACGGCGCGGCGCATCAGGGTGCTCTTGCCGCTGCCGGGCAGACCGGAGAACACCACGAGGGCGCCCGCGGGGAAGCGCAGTCCGGCCGCGCGCCGGGCCGCGCGCAGTCCCCTCAGGTCCAGGACCCCGGCGCCGTCCGCGGGTCCGCCGGCGGCCGGGGGTGCGGGGGCGCGCCGGGCCGGGGGCAGTGGCGCGGCTCCCGCCGTGGTCGCGCAGGCGGCTTCCTGGTGCACCGTGTTCGCCCTCCCCGTCCGGTGGGGTCCGGAGCGGATCCGTCCCCTGCCGCTGAGTGTAAAGAAAAGGCAATGTCCGGTACGGCGATTCACCGATCCGCCGCCGTCCCGGGCGGGGTGGCGGCCAGGTCTCCTGCATCCGGCGATCCCGTGCAATGATGTCGGCGCCACGTGCACACGAGTGCTCATCCGTGCACGGCCAACTGCATACCGGCCGCTTGAATCCGCGCGGGAGAGTCCCCGGCCGCCACGGCGGGGCGCCGAAGGAGCAAGTCCTCCCTTGAATCTCTCAGGCCCCTATACCGCGCGGGCGAGGCAGATCTGAAAAGCGAGTCACTGCCCGGCTGAAGGGGCGGCTCCACCCAAGGTGCAAACCAGGTTCCGGTCACGGACTCCCGGTGAACCTCTCAGGTTCCGATGACAGATGGGGAGAACGTCTTGTCACCCTTGCCTGGGAGCCCGGAACCATGACTGATGCCCCCCGTCGTACCGCGCTGGACGCCACGCACCGCGCGCTCGGCGCGACCATGACCGACTTCGCGGGCTGGGACATGCCGCTGCGCTACGCCAGTGAGCGCGACGAGCATGTCGCCGTCCGCACCCGCGCCGGCCTCTTCGACCTCTCCCACATGGGCGAGATCACCGTCACCGGCCCGCAGGCCGCCGACCTGCTCGACTACGCGCTGGTGGGCAACATCGGCGGCGTCAGGCCCGGCCGCGCCCGCTACACGATGATCTGCGACGCGGCGGGCGGCATCCTCGACGACCTGATCGTCTACCGCCTCGCCGACCTGGAGTTCATGGTCGTCGCCAACGCCTCGAACGCCCAGGTGGTGCTGGACGCGCTGACCGCGCGGGCCGGCGGCTTCGACGCGGCGATCCGCGACGACCGGGACGCGTACGCGCTGCTCGCGGTGCAGGGCCCCGAGTCCCCCGGCATCCTCAAGTCGCTGACGGACGCCGATCTGGACGGCCTCAAGTACTACGCGGGTCTGCCCGGTACGGTCGCCGGGGTGGACGCGCTGATCGCCCGTACCGGATACACCGGCGAGGACGGTTTCGAGCTGTTCGTGCGGCCCGCCGACGCGGCCGCGCTGTGGGCGGCGCTGACCGTGGCGGGCAAGGACGCCGGTCTCGTCCCGTGCGGCCTGTCCTGCCGGGACACGCTGCGCCTGGAGGCGGGCATGCCGCTGTACGGGCACGAGCTGACCACCGCGACCACGCCGTTCGACGCGGGCCTCGGCCGGGTCGTGAAGTTCGAGAAGACCACCAACGGCGGTGCCTTCGTGGGCCGGGACGCGCTGGCGGCGGCCGCCGCGCGCGCCGAGGTCAGCCCGCCGCGCAAGCTCGTCGGCCTGATCGCGGAGGGCCGCCGGGTGCCGCGCGCCGGCTACGAGGTCGTCGCGGCCGACGGCACCGTCATCGGCGAGGTCACCTCCGGGGCCCCCTCCCCCACCCTCGGGAAGCCGATCGCCATCGCGTATGTCGACGCGGCGTACGCCGAACCGGGCACCGAGGGCGTCGCCGTGGACATCCGCGGCAGCCATGAGGCGTACGACGTCGTCGCGCTGCCCTTCTACAAGCGGCAGAAGTAGCGCCCGGCGCCGAACCCCCGCGCGCGTGCGCGGCGGCGCCGGCGCGCCCGACGCGTCTCACTGGGCAAGACCCCTTTCACGATCACACCACCGCGTACAGGAGAATCAAGACATGAGCAACCCCCAGCAGCTGCGCTACAGCAAGGAGCACGAGTGGCTGTCGGACGCCGCGGAGGGCGTCTCGACGGTCGGCATCACCGAGCACGCCTCCAACGCGCTCGGCGACGTCGTCTACGTGGACCTTCCCGAGGTCGGTACGACGGTCACGGCGGGCGAGACCTGCGGTGAGCTGGAGTCGACCAAGTCGGTCAGCGATCTCTACTCGCCCGTCGACGGCGAGGTCACCGAGGTCAACGAGGAGGTCGTCGGCGACCCCTCGCTGGTGAACTCCGCTCCGTTCGAGGGCGGCTGGCTGTTCAAGGTGAAGCTCACCGGCGAGCCGGACGATCTGCTCACGGCCGACGAGTACACCGCCTTCACCGCCGGCTGAGACCGCTCCGCCGGCCATCCGCCACCGCCCACGTGGAAGCGCTTCGCGCCCCCTGACCCTCCAGGAAAGACTCATGTCGCTTCTCAACAGCTCCCTCCATGAGCTCGACCCCGACGTCGCCGCCGCCGTCGACGCCGAGCTCCACCGTCAGCAGTCCACCCTCGAAATGATCGCGTCGGAGAACTTCGCTCCGGTCGCCGTCATGGAGGCCCAGGGCTCCGTCCTCACCAACAAGTACGCCGAGGGCTACCCGGGCCGCCGCTACTACGGCGGCTGCGAGCACGTCGACGTCGTCGAGCAGATCGCCATCGACCGGATCAAGGCGCTCTTCGGCGCCGAGGCCGCCAATGTCCAGCCGCACTCGGGCGCGCAGGCCAACGCGGCCGCGATGTTCGCGCTGATCAAGCCGGGCGACACCATCCTGGGCCTGAACCTCGCGCACGGCGGGCACCTCACCCACGGCATGAAGATCAACTTCTCCGGCAAGCTCTACAACGTGGTGCCCTACCACGTCGACGAGAAGTCGAACCTGGTCGACATGGACGAGGTCGAGCGGCTCGCCAAGGAGCACCGCCCGAAGCTGATCGTGGCCGGCTGGTCCGCGTACCCGCGCCAGCTGGACTTCGCCGCCTTCCGCCGGATCGCGGACGAGGTCGGCGCGTACCTGATGGTCGACATGGCGCACTTCGCCGGTCTGGTCGCGGCGGGGCTGCACCCCTCCCCCGTACCGCACGCGCATGTCGTCACGACCACCACGCACAAGACCCTCGGCGGTCCGCGCGGTGGCGTGATCCTCTCCACCCAGGAGCTCGCCAAGAAGATCAACTCGGCGGTCTTCCCGGGCCAGCAGGGCGGTCCGCTGGAGCACGTCATCGCGGCGAAGGCGGTGTCCTTCAAGGTCGCGGCGACCGAGGAGTTCAAGGAGCGCCAGCAGCGCACCCTGGACGGCGCCCGCATCCTCGCCGAGCGGCTGATGCGGTCCGATGTGACGGAGGCCGGTGTCTCCGTCCTCTCCGGCGGTACGGACGTCCACCTCGTCCTGGTCGACCTGCGCAACAGCGAGCTGGACGGCCGGCAGGCCGAGGACCGGCTCCACGAGGTCGGCATCACCGTCAACCGCAACGCCATCCCGAACGACCCGCGGCCGCCGATGGTCACCTCGGGTCTGCGGATCGGCACCCCGGCGCTGGCCACCCGTGGCTTCCAGGACGAGGACTTCCGCGAGGTGGCGGACATCATCGCCGAGGCGCTGAAGCCGGCGTACGACGCCGAGTCGCTCAAGGCCCGGGTCACCGCCCTCGCCGACAAGCACCCGCTGTACCCGTCACTGTGACACGTTTCACGAGGTGACCGCGGGAGCCCGCCGGAAAGCCGGCGGGTGCGGGACGAACGGGCCGCGGGCCCGGGGCCGTTGGTCCCGGGCTCGCGGCCCGTCTGCCTGGCTTTTTGCGATTTTTCAGCAAATAAGGTGGCAGTAGCCACTCAATGACGAGCGGCTTTTCCACGACATCAGGACGGACACGCACTCCATGGACATGAGCGCGGGCAACCGGAAGGGGCTCAGCCTCTTCGCCTTGATCATGATCGGCATCGGCTCGATCTTCGGCTCCGGCTGGCTCTTCGGCGCCGGCGCCGCTGCCCAGGTGGCAGGCCCGGCGGCCCTGGCGGCCTGGGTGATCGGCGCGGTCTTCATCGGCATGATCGCCATGTCCTACGCGGAGGTCGGCTCCGCCTATCCGATACCCGGCGGCATGGCCCGCTACGGCCATATCTCGCACGGTCCGGTGCTCGGCTTCATCACCGGCTGGGCGGTGTGGATCGCGGTCGCCTCACTGATCCCGATCGAGTCGATCGCCGCCACCCAGTACATGGCGTCCTGGAACTTCGGCTGGGCCCAGGGCCTGGTCGACCCGGCCGGCCACCAGCTGACCACCGCCGGCGTGGGCGTCGCGCTGCTCCTGACCGTCGCGCTCTGGCTGACCTGCTACTGGTCGGTACAGCTGCTGGCCCGCGCCAACACCTTCCTCACCCTGATCAAGTTCGCGATCCCGGTACTCGCCGTGATCGCCCTGATCGCGTCCGGCTTCCACACCTCCAACTTCACCTCGCAGGGCGGCTTCGCCCCGTACGGCTGGCCCGCGGTGCTCACCGCCGTCACCACCTCCGGTGTCGTCTTCGCCTTCAACGGCTTCCAGGCCGTGGTCAATCTCGGCGGCGCCGCCAAAAACCCCGGCCGGGCCATCCCGATCGCCCTGGTCGGCGCGCTCTCGCTGGGCCTGGTGATCTACCTGGCGTTGCAGACCGCCTTCCTGGGCGCCGTACCGCCCGAGCAGCTCGCCCAGGCCGGCGGCTGGCAGGGCGTGAACTTCAGCTCGCCCTTCGCCGACCTCGCCAAGCTGCTGATGCTGCACTGGGTCGTCACGATGCTCCAGTTCGGCGCGTTCATCTCGCCGGCCGGCTCCAACATCGCCAACGTCGCGTCCGCCGCGTACATGGTCAAGAACCTCTCCGAGACCGGCTTCTTCCCCAAGAAGCTGGCCGCCGTGCACCCCAAGTACGGCACCGCGCGCCCCGCGATGTGGCTCAACCTCGGCTTCTCCTTCCTTCTGCTGGTCACCGTCGGCCACAGCTGGCAGGCCCTGGCCAGCGTGATCTCGGCCGCCATGGTCATCTCGTACCTCATCGGCCCGATCGCGGTCGGCGTCTTCCGGCAGACCAAACCGGAGCTCCCGCGCCCCTTCCGGCTGCCCGCCGCCAAGATCCTCTGCCCGGTCACCTTCGCCTTCGCCGCCTGCGCCCTGTACTGGTCCAAGTGGCCCGACACCGGCAAGGTCGCGCTGCTCACGCTGGTCTCCGTACCGATCGCCGCGATCGTCCTGCGCCGCAAGGGCGAGCGGAACCTGCGCCGGCAGTTCGCCCCCGCCTGGTGGATGGTCGCCTTCCTGCTGTGGATGGCGCTGCTCTCGGCGCTCGGCAGCACCGAGTTCGGCGGCCGGGGCACCATCCCCGGCGGCCTGGACATCGCCCTCGTCGCCCTCTCGGCCCTGGCCTTCTACTTCTGGGCGGTCCGCGCCGGGGTCAAGGCCCACCAGGCGGGTCTGCCGGGCCCGGACCCGGTCATCGACGGCGCGGACGCCGCACCGGCCGCGGACGGCAGGGCCACCGCTCCGGCCGTGACCGGCGAGGCCGCGCCGGCACCCTCCGTTTCCCCCGGCGACGGCCGCCCGAAGACCTCCGTCTGACGGCCTGTGCCGTCTCCGGGTTACGCTCGACAGTCGGCGCAGAAACGTACCTTCCTGCCCCATTGCTCCACCGTCCACCACGAGCAGACAAGGGAGTCCGCCACCGTGGCCATCTCCGTGTTCGACCTCTTCTCCATCGGCATCGGGCCGTCCAGCTCGCACACCGTCGGCCCGATGCGTGCCGCCCGGATGTTCGTCGGACGCCTCAAGAAGGACGGTCTGCTCGCCCAGACGGCCTCGGTGCGCGCCGAGCTGTTCGGTTCGCTCGGCGCCACCGGCCACGGCCACGGCACCCCCAAGGCCGTCCTCCTCGGCCTGGAGGGCCACTCCCCGCGCACCGTCGACGTGACGCGCGCCGACGAGGAGGTCGAGCGGATCCGCACGACCAAGCGGCTGCGGCTGCTGGGCGCGGAGATAGGCACCGACCACGAGATCGACTTCGACGAGTCGACCGAGCTGATCCTGCACCGCCGCCGCTTCCTGCCGTACCACGCCAACGGCATGACGCTCTACGCGTACGACGCGACCGGCGCCCCGCTGCTGGAGAAGACGTACTACTCGGTGGGCGGCGGCTTCGTCGTCGACGAGGACGCGGTCGGCGAGGACCGCATCAAACTCGACGACACCGTCCTGACGCACCCCTTCCGCACCGGCGACGAGCTGCTGCGGCTCTCCCGGGAATCCGGTCTGTCCATCGCCGCGCTGATGCTGGAGAACGAGAAGGCGTGGCGCACCGAGGCGGAGATCCGCACGGGGCTGCTGGAGATCTGGCAGGTCATGCAGTCCTGCGTCGCCCGCGGCATGTCCCAGGAGGGCATCCTGCCGGGCGGTCTGAAGGTCCGCCGGCGGGCCGCGCACTCCGCCCGCCAGCTGCGCTCCGAGGGCGACCCGCTGGCGCACGCGATGGAGTGGGTCACCCTCTACGCCATGGCCGTCAACGAGGAGAACGCGGCCGGTGGCCGGGTCGTCACCGCGCCCACCAACGGCGCGGCCGGCATCATCCCGGCCGTCCTGCACTACTACATCAACTTCGTGCCCGGCGCGGACGAGGACGGTGTCGTCCGCTTCCTGCTCGCCGCGGGCGCGATCGGCATGCTCTTCAAGGAGAACGCCTCCATCTCCGGCGCCGAGGTCGGCTGCCAGGGCGAGGTCGGCTCCGCCTGCTCGATGGCCGCCGGCGGCCTGGCCGAGGTGCTCGGCGGCTCCCCCGAACAGGTCGAGAACGCCGCCGAGATCGGCATGGAACACAACCTGGGCCTGACCTGCGACCCGGTCGGCGGCCTCGTCCAGATCCCGTGCATCGAACGCAACGGCATGGCCGCAGTCAAGGCCATCACCGCCGCCCGCATGGCCCTGCGCGGCGACGGCCGCCATCACGTCTCCCTCGACAAGGTCATCAAGACCATGAAGGAGACCGGCGCCGACATGAGCGTCAAATACAAGGAGACCGCCCGGGGCGGGCTGGCGGTGAACATCATCGAGTGCTGAGGGGACAGGCCCTGACCAGTGCTTTCGCTTCTTTCAGCGCTGTCGGGGCCTGCTCCGCCCACGCGGTGGAGAGTCCCTGGAACCTCCCTGGGATGGGCGGGGGAAGTCCCTGAAACGTCCCTGTGAGGTTGTGGGGATGTCCCCGAGGGGATCGATCGCTCCGGGCCGCTCCCCGCCAGGGGGGATTCCGGTCCGCCGCGTCGCATGAGCCCGTCTGATCACCGCCTTCTCCCCAGCCCGGTGACCTTGACCGGGGGCAGGCCCGAGGGCGCCGTCGCCGGGCAGGTTGTCGGAGCCGCCGCCGTGGGTGAGGGCGGTGTCTCCGCGCCGGGTGACGCGGTCCGGTTCGTCGTAGGAGGCGGTGTGTGCCCCCGCCGTCAGGAGACCAGTCCGCGCACCTCGCGCAGGAACTCCGGCCAGCCGCCGGGGCCGCGGCCGTTGCCCGGGGCCGCCAGGCTGAGCTGAAGCGTCCGTTTGAGCGGAACCGGGGACTCCATGATCGCCGTATTGCGGCGGGCGAGCCGCCGGAGTTCGTCGTCGGTGGGCAGTCGGTCGCTCTTCACGCTGTTGCACGTCTCGTGGGCGGGGGCGAGGTTCCACAGTTGGTCCAGATCGGGGCCGGACCAGCCCGAAACGCTGCCGTAGCGCTTCATGAGGGCGTACGGAAAGACATGGTCGACGACGGTCCTGCACTCCGGCGTGATGTCATCTCCGCAGGTCAGGCAGCGGCCGTGCTGAAAGCCGATGACGGCCTCGGTCACCCCGGCCACGGACCGCCGCCGCTGGGTGTCGGTGAGCACCGAGGCCGCCCGGTCGACGGTGAACCCGTCGGCGATGAGGCTGCGGCCGATGCCCGTGGCGAAGGAGTTCTCGACGATGCTCCACCGCGCCCCCAGTTCCGCCCGGAGTCCCGCGGCCTGCTCCGACCGCGCCACCCGGTGCAGGTCGTCGGTGAGCCGCACGATCCGGCGCCCCGGACCGCGGGAGCCGCCCGCACTCCCCGCACTGCCCGTCACTTCGTAGAAACGGTGCCGGGGTTCGGGGATGCCCCGCAGGTTGTGGAACTTCTGCAGCACCATCCCGGGCAGGGAACGCACCGCCGCGTCCAGCAGCCGGTCGGTGGGGGTGCCGAGCCGCCGTGACTCCGCGCTCTCGGCGGCGACGACGGCCAGGAAATCCGCCGCGCCGACCGGTGTCCTCTCGGACGCCTGCGGGGCCCGCGCGGCGTGCTCGACCAGGCTCATGGCGTAGGGGACCGCGAGATCGCGCAACGGCACCTCGGCGTGCCCCTGCCGGGCGAGGTCCAGGAGGGCGGCGCCCAGCGCGAACTTGTACGTACGGGAGTTGGCGCCCATCAGCACCGCCAGCCGCCACGACGAGCGGGCGGACGGCTCCACTCGGTAGAACTCGCTTCCCGTCATATCCGCCCCTTCTCCAGGACCAGCCGGCTCCAGTGCACCTCGTCCCGGCCGAGCTCATCGCCGTTGGCGCCGGTGTGGATCACCCGCAGGCCGCAGCGCCCGGCCGTCGCGGCGGTTTCCTCGGCGGACACGTCGAACATCCGCCGGTCCTCGGGCAGCGGCCCGTGCCGCAGCGAGACGAACAGCCGCCCCGACGGGGCCAGCAGGTCGTGCAGCCGGCGCATGGCCGGCTCACGCTCGGCCTCGTCCAGATGCATCCACACCGCGGAGAGGAGGATCAGGTCGAACGACCCGGTCAGCGGCGTCAGCGCCGGGAGTGCTCCCGGCAGCCATGCGACGGGCACGTCGTCGTGCAGCCGCCGGGCCACCTGGCGCAGCTCCCGGACGGGCTCGACGGCCACCACGTCATAGCCGCGCCGGGCCAGCGCCGCGGCGTCGCGACCCGTGCCGGCCCCGATGTCCGCGGCCCTGGCCGGTGCGCCGGGCAGCAGATGCAGGACGTCGCGATGGACCGTCTCGAAGCTCACGCTCTCGTACCGCTCGGCCAGCACCGCCGCGGAGCGGGCGTAGAACCTCTGGACCCCGGAGACGGCGTCTTCCTGTGGATCCGGCGCACGCGGATCGTCGGCCCGGACACCTCCCTGCCCGTCGTCCCGCTCGCCGTTCCGGATGCCGCCCCGATCGCCGCTCCGGACGCCGTCCCGATCACCGCTCCGGCCGTTGCTGGATCTCGTCATGCCGAAAGGCTAGAAGACCCCACTGACAATCCGGCGCGGAGCGGCGGCGGTACGGGGGCGGGCGGGTACCGCGCGGCCGGTTACCGGCCGATCTCCCAGGCGAACGGCGGGAGTTCGCGGGCCCGGGAGTAGATGTCCAGGGCGCGGGCCGCCGCGACGAACGGGTGGACGCGGGCGCCGTCGAGGCCGGCCAGGAGGCGGGCGCAGTGGTGGACGCAGCCGGCCGCCTCCCGGCCGTGCCGGTCCACGATGGTGGCGGCGTCAGGCGGGCCGTCGCACGGCGTCGGGTCCTTGTCCGCCGCGGCGGCACAGCGGCCTTCCGGGGCCAGTGACACGGACGGAGCGAGCGGCGCGGACGGGGCTCGTGGCAGGGACGGGGTGAGTGGCGCGGGCCGGTCCCACGTTGCGGGCCGGTCGGACGTTACGGATTGGTCGGACGTTACGGGCGCTTCGGCCGGGTCAGTCGGGTCAGTCGGGTCAGTCGGGTCGGCCGGGTCGGCCGGGTCAGCCGGGACCCGCGGCCCGGCCGGACCAGGTGAAACGGCCGCGTCACGACGGTCCGGGTCGCGGCGGTCCGGGTCACGGCTGTCCGGGCCGCGGCGCTCCAGCTGGTCGCGGGGCCCGTCCATCGGGCCGTGGAGCTGATGGTCCATCGTTGCTGTCCCCCAGATGGCGCTGCCTCACGTGCTCGCTGTCGGTGCGGGTGCCGGCGGCCGTTGCTGCCGGTCGCCGGAACACAGGACAGTGCTACTCGGCAGGGACCACTGCCATGCCGCATTGGGAAAGAACTGGACCGATCCTCATCGATTCATGGCCATAAGTGTTATCAGCGTTCGAATTGTGGGAGCGGTGCCGGCCGCCACGCACCCGGCTTGTGGGGAACTCGCCCGCTTTACGGGGAAGGGGTGCCCGGGTGCCGGGCGGTGGCGCGGCGGGAGTACACGAAGGGTTCCGCGAGGAGGGCGAGGGCCAGGACGGCGGTGGCGAGCAGCCAGCCGGCCAGGACGTCGCCCGGCCAGTGGACGCCCAGATAGACACGGGTGGCGCCGATGGCGACGGCCCAGAGGGCGAGCAGCGCGCACCAGAGGCGGGCGGTGCCGCGGCGGGCGTACCGCCGGACGCCCCAGGCCAGGATTCCGGCCGCCAGTACCGCGGTGGTGGAGTGGCCGGAGGGGAACGAGAAGCCGGAGGCGGGCCCGGCCCAGTCGGCGGCCGACGGGCGCGGGCGGGCGATCAGTTCCATCAGGCCGTAACGGATCGCCTGGCCGACGGCCAGCGCGCCGACGGCGCAGATCACCGCGTGGAGGCGGCCGAGCGCGCCCCGGCCGGCCAGCAGTCCGGCGAGCACCGCCATCAGGTACGGCACCAGGCCGGTGCCGGTCGCCGTGAATACCCGGGCCAGGGAGCGCCACGGCTGCCCCCGGTGCGCCGTGGCCCAGTCGTGGGCGGCCTGTTCGGCGGGCAGCGGGGCTCCGTCGCGTACGGCGACGACGACGGACACGGCGGCGAACAGCGCCGCGCAGACCACCGCGAGGGCTACGAGCGGGCCGGTACGGTGCGTCCGGCCGCCCGCCGCCCCCGGTGCCCGCCCCTTCGGTGTCACCGCGCCGCCACCAGGGGACGCAGCCGGGTGGCCGAGAGGCGGTCGACGGCGGGCGCCGCACGGCGGGCGAGCAGGGTGAGCGGCCACGCGACGAGGGCGCCGATGAGCAGACCCACGACGACGTCGTGCGGGTAGTGCGCGCCGACCCAGATCCGCGAGGCCGCCATCAGGAGCGCGGCCGGGACCGCGATCCATCCGAGCCGGCGGCCGCACAGGACTATGGCGACCGCGGCGGCGGCCGCGATGGCCGAGTGGTTGCTGGGGAACGACCAGTCACCGAGCGCCGGACACGCTTCGACGGTGACCGTGTGGAGCGTCTGGCAGGGCCGCTGTTCGTTGAAGAAGCTCTTGATCACGTCGTTGGCGACATAGGCGACGACGACGGCGACGGGGGCGGCCAGCGCCATCGCCATGGCGGTGGATCCGGCGTGCCGGGCCCGCCACCAGCCGATCAGCATCAGGACCGCGAAGAGCCCCAGTCCGTAGTCGGTCCAGTAGGAGACCAGGGTGTTCAGGACGTGCGGGGCGCGCTGTGCGAGATCGGTGATCCAGGTGTACAGGCCGCCGTCGATCGAGGCTCCGCCGAGGGCGAGGGTGGTCACTGGGGGTCTCCTTGGCGGATCGGTGGGGATACGGTGCCGGGTCGGTGCTGATGCCGGTACCAGTGTTACGGATGTTCCGGGGACTTCGGATACGGGCGGATCGGTGGTTCAGGAGGGCGGCGGGGCCGACGGGTCGGGCTGCGCCGCCGGCCGCCGGCGGGACCGCAGCACCTCGACGGCGAGCGGGGTCAGCGACGCGATCACCACGAGGGCGACCAGCGGCAGCAGATAGCGGTCGACGTTGGGGATGGACGCACCCAGCGCGTATCCGGCGAGGGTCAGGCCGAAGGTCCAGATCAGGCCGCCGGCGGTCTGCCAGAGGGCGAAGGTGCGGGCGGGCACGCCGAGGGCGCCCGCCAGCGGGTTCAGCACGGTCCGCACGACGGGGACGAAGCGGGCGAGCACGATGGCCTTGGCATGTCCGTAGCGCGCCAGATACTCCTCGGCCCGGGTCAGTCCCGCCCGCAGCCGGTGGGCGCGGCCGCGGGCCAGGAGGGCGCGGCCACCGCGCCTGCCGATCCAGTAGCCGGTCTGGGATCCGGCGAGCGTGCCGACGGCGGCGGCCGTCAGGACCTGCGGCAGCGAGAGGTGCACGGCGCCGCCCGCGCCCGGGGCGCAGAGCAGTCCCGCGGTGAACAGCAGGGAGTCGCCCGGCAGGAAGAAGCCGACCAGCAGGCCGGTCTCGGCGAACAGCACGACGGCGACGCCGAGCGCGCCGAACGCCGCGAGCAACGAGCCGGCGTCCAGGACATTGACGGCCTGGGTGACGGCTGTCACCGATAGGTCCGCTGCGGCTGCGGGCATGTCAGTGGGCCCTCCCATAATGGGTTCCGGGCCTGCCGAACGACCGGCCCGGCCGACTACAGTCGCGTAGACGGTCTACGGAACTGTAGACGAAAGAAAGGTGGCGGGCGTTCCGTGTCGGAGACACCACCCGCGCAGCGGCGCCCCGCCGGCGAGCTGGAGGCGAGCGTGCTCGCGGCGCTCTGGTCGGCCGAAGGCCCGCTGAGCCCCGCCGGGGTGCAGAGTGCACTGGGCACCCCGCTCGCCCGTACGACCGTCACGACGATCCTCACCCGGCTGCACGGCAAGGGCGCGGTGTCCCGCTCCCGGGCCGGCCGCGGCTATGTCTACTCGCCGATACACGACTCCGCCGGGCTCACCGCCCGCCGGATGCGCAGCGAGCTCGACAAACAGGACGACCGCGGCACCGCGCTCGCCCGCTTCGTCTCACAACTGACCACGGAGGACGAGCAGTTGCTCCGCTCCCTCCTGGACGAACCGGACGGCCCCGCACCGGACGGACCGCCCGCCGCGGCGCCGCCCCGTGCGGCGGGACCGGCCGCCGCGCCCCTGCCCGGCCCCGGCGCCGCCCCGTGATCTTCGCCGCCTGGATTCCGCTGCTGATGCCGCTGCTCGCCGTGCCGGCCGCCCGCCGGCTGGCGGAGTCACTGCCGCCGCGCGCCGCCGCCTGGCTGCTGACGGGCTGCGCCGCCGCACTGGCCGCGTGCACGACCGCGGCGCTCGGCCTGCTGCTGGCCGCCGGTGCGCTGCGGCTGCCCCCGGTCGCCGCGCTCGGCCATCTCTCGCTGCCGCTGCTCGGCGGCGAACCGGCCGTGACCGTCCCCGTGGCCTGTGCCGCCGGCGCCGCACTGGCCGGCTGCGCCGCCGCCGTCGGCCGCCGCGCCCGCCGCCACCGCACCGAACTGCGGGCCGCCCGCCGCGCCGCCGACGCGCACACCGCCGCGGGTGATCTGTGCGTGCTCCCGGACAGCGCCCCCGACGCCTACGCCCTGCCGGGCCGCCCGGACCGGGTGGTGGTCACCGCCGGGATGCTGCGGGCCCTGCCGCCGGCCGAGCGGGAGGCGCTCTTCGCCCATGAGCGCGCCCATCTCACGGGCCGCCACCACCTCTTCCTGCTCACCGTCGCACTGGCCTCGGCCTGCCATCCGCTGCTCCGCGGGCTGCGCGCGCCGCTGGCCTACGCGCTGGAGCGCTGGGCGGACGAATCGGCCGCCGCCCGGGTCGGCGACCGCCGGCTCACCGCCCGCGCCATCGGCCGCGCCGCGCTGGCCGCCCGCCCGCACGAGACGGCGCGGCACCGGCCCGGCACCGCCCTCGCCGCGACGGCCGGTCCGGTCCCCCGCCGGGTGGCCGCGCTCCTGACTCCCGCCGCGGCCCCCGGCCACCCGCCGATACGCCTCCGCTCCCGCGGCCTTCGCCTGGTCGCCGCGGCCGTGCTCGCCTGCGTCGCCTGCTCCACGGCCGCCGCCGTGGACGCCGCGGCCGACCTGCACAACTCGGTGGAGACGGCCCAGGGGGACACCGGGAGATAGGGCAGAGAACGGGAGGCAGGGAGACGGGGCGGCGCGCTACCTCGGCCCCGCCCCCACGTCCCGCCCCGTCCCGGTTCTGCTCCCCCGTCCCGTGTCCCACCCCGGTTCCGTCCTCGCCGCTGTCTCCGTCCCCACCGTGAAGCCGAAGGTGGCACCGCCGCCCGGCCGGTGGGTGGCGAAGGCGTGGCCGCCGTGGGCGGTGGCGATATCGCGGACGATCGCCAGGCCGAGGCCGGAGCCGGGCAGGCCGCGGGCGGCCGGGGCGCGGTAGAAGCGGTCGAAGACGCGGGTGCGGTCGGACTCCGCGATGCCCGGTCCCCGGTCGAGGACCTCGATCCGGGCACCGGTGACCACGACCTCGATCGGCTCCGTCCCGCCCGGGTCGAACTTGGCGGCGTTCTCCAGCAGGTTGGCGAGCGCCCGGTGCAGCGCGACGGGCCGGCCGCCGACCACCGCCGGGCGCTCGGTCCGCACGGTGATCTCGCGGCCGGTGCGCCGGCGGGCCGGTGCCGCCGCGGCCTGCGCCACATCGGCCAGGCGTACCTCGGTCAGCGGGCCGCCGTCCCGCTGTCCGGCCGCCAGCTCCACCAGTTCGTTGACCAGGTCGGTCAGTGCGCGGGATTCGCCCGTCAGGTCGGCGAGGAGTTCCGCGCGCGCGTCCGGGGGCAGTTCGTCGAACCGCTTCAGCAGCGAGATGTTCGTCCGCAGCGAGGTCAGCGGGGTGCGCAGTTCGTGCCCCGCGTCCTGCACGAGCCGCTGCTGGTCCCGGACCGAACTCGCCAGCCGGCCGAGCATGTCGTCGAAGGCGCGCCCGAGCCGGGCGACCTCGTCCCGGCCCGCGACCGGGACCGGTACGTCCAGCCGGCCGTGCTCCGCCACGTTCTCGGCGACCGCGGTGAGCCGGACCAGCCGACGGGTGATCCGGCGCGCCAGCCACCAGCCGGCGGTCCCGGCCAGCACGGTGACGGCCGCCGCCCACAGGGCGGTGCGCCACTGGAGGTCGGAGAGCATGGCCTCGGTCTCGCTGAACTTCTGGGCGACCTGCACCGCCCCGCGGCCACCGCCGAGCGCGACGGTCGCGACGTGGTACGCCTCGTCGCCGATGTCCGCCTCCCGCTCCAGACAGTGGCCCGCCGCCGCGGCCGCGGCGATCGCCCGGTCCTCGTCGCCGACCGGGAGGGCCGGGCGCCCGCGGTCCACGGTCCGCCCGTCGGGGCCCAGGACCTGGACGTCGGTGCGGTGCGGCCGGGCGAGGACATCGCGCGGCCCGACGTGGTCGGGGTCGGAGCGTACGTAGTCCACCGGCCGGTGCGGCTGCTCCTGCACCTGGGTCCGCAGCTCCGCGACCACCTCGGAGAACACCGACCGCTCGTCCACCCGCACCAGCCGGGCCGCCGCGTCGTAGCTGAGGAAGCCGACGAGTACGGTCACCGCGGCGGCCATCGAGGCGAAGGCCACCGCGAACGCGGTCCGCAGGCTGGCGGGTCTACGGGTCCGCAGCCAGGTGCCCAGCCGGCCGCCCGGCCGGCCGCGCCGCCGGCGGACGAGGTGCGCGAGCCGTCCCCCGCTCCCCGGCACGTCAGTCCTCCCGCAGGACGTAGCCGACGCCACGCACCGTGTGGATCAGCGGCCGGCGGCCCGGCACATCGACCTTGCGCCGCAGATAGCCCACGTACACCGCGAGGTTCTTCGAGCCGGGGCCGAAGTCGTATCCCCAGATCCGGTCGTAGATCGTCGAGTGGTCCAGGACGATCCCGGCATTGCGCGCCAGCAGTTCGAGCAGCTCGAACTCGGTCCTGGTCAGCTCCAGTTCGCGCGGTCCGCGCCAGGCCCGCCGGGACAGACCGTCGATCCGCAGATCGGCCGCCTCGACGACGCCGCTGTCCACCGCTCTGGTGTCGTACGCCTCGCCGTTCCCGCCGTTCCCGCCTTTCCCACCGGCACCGGCACCAGCGCCGGCACCGTCGCCCGCACCGGTACCCGAGTCCGCCGTACCGGCCGGCCCGTCGGCGCCCGCCCGTCCCGCCGGTGCCGTACGCCGCAGCAGCGCCCGCAACCGGGCGAACACCTCCTCCACCTCGAACGGTTTGACGACGTAGTCGTCGGCGCCGGCGTCCAGCCCGGCGATCCGGTCCGCCGTGTCGACGCGGGCGGTCAGCATGAGGATCGGGGTGCGGTCCTGTTCCGCCCGCAGCACCTGGCACACCTGGAGCCCGTCGATACCGGGCATCATCACGTCCAGCAGGATCACATCGGGGCGCTCAAGGTGCGCGGTGGCGAGCGCCTGGATCCCGTCCGCGACGGCGGTGACCCGGTACCCCTCCAGGGTCAGGGCACGCTCCAGCGCGGTGCGGATGGGGCGGTCGTCCTCGGCGAGCAGTAC
Organism: Streptomyces sp. x-80; assembly: GCF_046549095.1. Lineage (NCBI taxonomy): Bacteria > Bacillati > Actinomycetota > Actinomycetes > Kitasatosporales > Streptomycetaceae > Streptomyces > Streptomyces sp. x-80. Next base: position 53,486 of record NZ_JAJPWM010000011.1, on the reverse strand, counting down.
GGCATAGGTCACCCGGCAAGTCTGCCAAGGCCCGGACCGGGCGGCGCCGGGCGGCCGGTACCGCCATGGCTTTCTTACCGGGCTCTCACCCGGGCCACGCCGTGGGCTTACCCCGTGACGTCACGGTTGCCCCGTGCCGGCCGGGCCGGCCGCGGCGGCCTGTCGTGGCATGGGCACCGGCCGGCCGGAACGACTCGGCGCGCCTCGGGAAGACACCGCATGAAGAGCACGGACCACACGCAGCACACACCGCACACGCCCGGCACCCCCGGTACGCCCGGCACCCCCGGCACACCGCACACGACGCACTCACCGGACACGGCACACTCAGCGGTCCCTGTCCCCGTCCCCGTCCCCGTCCCCGCACCCGCGACGGCGACCACCCCCGCCACCGCCCCGCGCCTCAAGATCGCCCTCCTGCTGCACAACGCCTATGCCATCGGCGGCACCATCCGCACCACGCTCAACCTCGCCGCCGCCCTCGCCGGACGGCACGACGTCGAGATCGTCTCGATGCTGCGGCATCGCGAGGTACCGCGGTTCACCGTGGATCCCCGGGTGCGGCTGGTGCCGCTGGTGGACATCCGGGTCGGCAGCGACGATATGGCGGATCCGCTCTTCAGCGAGCCCGCGCTGGACTTCCCGGCGGCCGAGAAACGGCACCACCAGTACAGCCGGCTGGTCGACGTCCGGGCCGCGCGGTATCTGCGGGCCAGCGACGCGGACGTCCTGATCGGCACCCGGCCGGGCATCAATGTCTACCTCGCCAGCTTCGGGCCGCGCCGGGCGCTGCGGATCGCCCAGGAGCACCTGCGGCACGACGCGCACAGCAAGCAGCTGCGGGCCGAACTCGCCCGCCACTACCGGACGCTGGACGCCGTGGTCACCACCACCGAGGCCGATGCCGCCGTCTACCGGGCGCGGATGCCGCTGCCCGGCGTACGCGTACTGGCCGTGCCCAACATCGTGCCGGCGCCGGCCGGACCGCCGTCCGACGGCACCGCGAAGGTGATCGCCGCGGCCGGCCGGCTGGCTCGCGGCAAACGCTTCGACCTGCTCATCGAGGCGTTCTCCGCGGTCACCGTCAAACACCCGGACTGGCGGCTGCGCATCCACGGCGGCGGTGCCGAACGCACCCGGCTCCAGGGGCTGATCGACGGACTCGGACTCGCCGGCCGGGCGGAGCTGACCGGCCCGCGGTCGCCGATCGAGACGGAGTTCGCCGAGGCGTCCATCGTCGCGTCGGCCTCGGACGCCGAATCGTTCGGCATGACGATCGTCGAGGCGATGCGCTGCGGTGTGCCCGTCGTCAGCACCGACTGTCCGCTCGGTCCGGCCGAGATCATCCGGCACGGTACGGACGGGCTGCTGGTGCCGCGCGGCGACGGGCGGGCGCTGGCCGGCGGCCTGATCGACCTGATCGAGGACCCGGCACGCCGCCGCCGGATGGCCCGCGCCGCACTGGAGGGGTCCGGTCGCTACGACCCGGAACCGATCGTCGAGCGCTACCGGCTCCTGTTCCGGGAGCTGCGGACGACGCGCCACCGCCGGGCCGGGCAGCGTGCGCTCGGGCAGGCCCGCGCCCGCGTCCGCGGTCTGCTGCGGCGGTGCGGACGGCGTCATCTCGCGGTGCCCCGGTACGACTCCGAGGCCGCCTCGACGCCCCGCTGAGCGGCCCCGCGACCGACGGGCCCATTCCGGCCGGGAGGACCGGACCGGGCCCGCCGCCGGTACGCACCCGTGGAGGGCGCGAGGCGGTACGTGACGCGGCGGCCGATGCCTGGGACAACGGACGTTCCCGGAATCACCGGAATCCCAGGAACTCCAGAGGGACGACAGTGACCTCAGCACGGATCCCACCCGCCGCCGCCGTATCCGCCGCCGTATCCGCCTCCGTATCCGCCTCCGTATCCATCCGATCCGCCACTTCCGCCTCACCGGTCGTCCACGCCTGGCACGCGCTGCGTACGCTGTGCGCCCCGCACGCCCTGCGTGCCGTCCGCGCACCACGCCCCGCCCGGCCGGCCGCACGTCCCACCACCGTCCCCTGGCCGGCGCTCATCGCGCTCGGCTACGCCCTCGTCCAGTTCCTCGTGGTCCTCCCCACGCAGCCGGCGCTCGGCTGGGACGAGTCGGTGTATGTGTCGCAGAGCGACCCGCGCACTCCGGCCGCGTTCTTCAGCGCGCCCCGTTCGCGCGGCATCAGCTACCTGGTGGCCCCGATCACCGCCGTCTCCCCCTCCGTGCCGCTGCTGCGCGGTGTGCTCGCGGTCGCCTCCGCCGCCGCGCTGTACGGCGCGTTCCGCGGCTGGGCCCCGCTGCTCGGCCGCCGTACCGCCGCGCTCGCCGCACTGCTCTTCGCCGGGCTGTGGATCACCGAGCTGAGCGGCTCCCAGGCGATGCCCAACCTCTGGGTGGCGCTGGGCGCGGTGGCGGCGGTCGGCTGGTTCCTGCGGGTGCCGGACGAGCCGCGCGCCCGGTGGTGGCTGGCCGGCACGCTCGCCTGCTGCGCCCTGCTGCGTACCCCCGACACCGGCTGGGTCACGCTGCCGCTGCTGGTGACGGCGGTGTGCGTACGGCGCCTGCGCCCGGCGCTGCCCGCGCTGCTCGGCGGTCCGGCGCTCGGCGGGGCACAGTGGGTGGCGGAGGCATACGCCCGGTTCGGCGGGATCGCCGGGCGGCTGCGCGTCTCCAGCGCCACCGAGGGCGGCATGGGGCTGCACCACGGTTTCGGCGCGGGTGCCGGTGCGGCGCTGCGCAGCCTCAACGGGCCGCTGCTCTGCCGCCCGTGTGACCACTACACGCTGCACCAGCCCGCGCTGGCCCTGTGGTGGCTGGCGCTGCCGCCGCTCGCCGCGGCCGCGCTGCTGGTCGCGGTGCGCCGCGGCCGCCCGCTCGCGGTCACGGCCGTGCCGCTGGTCTGCGCGGCCTCCGTCGCGGTCCCGTATCTGCTGCTCCTCGACTACTCGGCGCCGCGTTTCCTGCTCCCCGCGTACGCGCTGCTGGCGCCGCCGGTCGCAGCGCTGGCGGCGGGCGCGGTCCGTCACTCCCACGCCCGCCGGTCCGCCGCCACCACGCATCCCGCGCCCGCCGCGCGCGGTCGCCGCCGGACGAGGAACCGGCGCGCCACCGGGACGGTACGTATCGGCGCGCTCACCCCTGCCGGCCTCGTGATCGGGGCCGTCCTGGCGCTCCATCTGGTCAGCCAGGCAGCGGTGTTGACCGGTACCTCGGCGCAGGCCGCGGTGGTCGCCGACCGCTACCGGCAGGCCGCCCGCACCCTCCGCCGGCTCGGGCTGCGCCCGCCCTGCCTGGTCGTGGGCCCGCACGCGCAGCCGGTCGGCTACCACGCGGGCTGCGCCTCCGCCGACACCGAGGGCAACAACCGGTCGATCACCCCGCGGGCGCTGCTGCGCCGGGCCGCGCACGAGCCGACGGCCGTCCTCACCGCGGGCGCGGGCCCCGGCACCGCGCCCGCGCCACCCGCCTACGCCCGCGCCTGGACCGCACACCCGCTCCCCCGTACGGGCGGCTGGCTCGCCTACCTCGCCCCCGCGGCGGCGGCCACCACACCTCACCGGGAACCACGCACGGCACATACCCCACCGCGGCCACAGCTCCCATCGGCCCCTGTGGCCCCGGCGGCCACTGCTGTCCCCTGAGGCTCACCGGAGTCCCGAAAATCGCTCCGCATTCCCCAACCCGCCTCTGATACAAGGAACTTCCGCAGCACTTTCCGGCGTCTCCGGTCCTGAACATGCTGAACTGCTGCGACGCAGATGACGCTTCGAAATCGCAGGTCCGATCGGCAGGAGGCCGCTCATGCTGCATGGTGTCGATGTCAGCTCGTACAACACCTCATATTCCGCGGAGGGGTTGGACTTCGTGTTCGTCAAGGCCACCGAAGGCCGTTCCTATGTGAATCCGAACCAGTCCGCCCAGGCCGCGAAGGCCCGTAACGCGGGGTGCGTGGTCGGTTTCTACCATTTCCTGTGGCCCGGGAACATCGCGGCGCAGGCCGCGTACTTCGTCGAGAAGTGCGCCTCCGTCCAGGGCGACCTCCTGGCCGCCGACTGGGAGACCACCGGCTCGGGGACGGCGGCGAGCAATGCGGAGAAGGACCAGTTCCTCAAGGAGGTCAAGCGGCTGCGGCCCACGCACCGCGCCCTGCTCTACTGCAACCGCGACTTCTGGCTCAACCGCGACAGCACCTCCTATGCCGCCGACGGCCTGTGGATCGCCGACTACGTCACCGCCGGGAAGCCGCGGATCAAGGCGAACTGGCGCATCCACCAGTACACCGACCAGCCGCTGGACAAGAATGTGGCGGACTTCACGAGCAAGGCCGCCCTCAAGTCGTGGGCACACCCGGCATAAGGTCTTACGGAACCACCGGCACCACCCGGTCCGCCGGCACGCGGACCGAGAACCAGGAGGAGCGGCCGTGACCGACCCGGCGTCCAAGGCCCTGCAACAGGAGATCGCCCGGGATCTCCAGGTGAGTGCGTCCTTCGACGCCGAGCGGGAGATCGAGCGCCGGGTGGCCTTCCTCACGGACCGGCTGACGTCCACGGGCCTGCGCTCCCTGGTCCTGGGCATCAGCGGCGGCGTCGACTCCACGACCGCGGGCCGGCTCTGCCAGCTCGCGGTGGAGCGGGCCCGCGCCACCGGGCACGCGGCCACGTTCTTCGCGATGCGGCTGCCGTACGGCGTCCAGGCCGACGAGAAGGACGCCCAGCTGGCGCTGGACTTCATCCGCGCCGACCGGGTGCTGACCGTGGACATCCGCCCGGCGAGCGACGCGGCGCTGGAGGCGGCGGTGGTCGGCGGTGTCGCCTTCCGCGACGCCCATCACCGGGACTTCGTCCAGGGGAACATCAAGGCCCGCCAGCGCATGATCGCGCAGTACGCGGTCGCGGGCGCCCACGAAGGGCTGGTCGTGGGCACCGACCACGCGGCCGAGGCGGTCTCCGGCTTCTTCACGAAGTTCGGCGACGGCGCGGCCGACGTGGTGCCGCTGGGCGGGCTGACCAAGCGCCGGGTACGGGCCGTGGCGGCGGCCCTCGGCGCCCCGGCCGAGCTGGTCACGAAGGTCCCGACGGCCGACCTGGAGACGCTCGACCCGGGCAAGCCCGACGAGGACGCGCTCGGCGTGAGCTATGACGAGATCGACGACTTCCTGGAGGGCGGGCCGGTCACCGACACCGCCTTCCGGACGATAGTCCGCCGCTACCGCCTCACCGACCACAAGCGCGCGCTCCCGGTCGCGCCCTGACCGCACCGGGACCGGGTGCCGCCCGCTCCCCCGGGGCCGCCACACCGTGGCCGCCCCGGACCGCGCGCCTGCTCCCTGTCCGCCCTCTCAGCAGACATGGCAGGAGATCTCGGTGGGGTCGCCGATGCCGCGACGGGCCGGGACCCCGTGCCCGAAGCCGTCCTCCCGGAGCGGACGGATCGCGGTCCGGGCCCAGCCGTAGAGCCGCTGGCCGTGCGCGCCCGCACCGGCGGAGACCCGCTTCCCTGCCTGCCGCGGCAGGCTGTCGGCCAGGTCGCGGACCTCGGCGTCCCTGCCGTCGGTGGTGGTCACGGTCTCGTTGACCTTGGTGGCCGGCACCTGGGCGACGTGCCGCTCCTCCGGCCAGGCCCGCATGTGCCTGACCTGGCCGTCAACAGCTGCGGCTCGATGCCCGCCTTGGCGGTGTGCTGACGGACCTGCGGGGCACGGTCGGCGGGGTCGTAGGCCGAGGAGGGGGAGGCGGTGGGGTGCCGCCGTGAACTCGCCGGCCCGCCTCAGGTCGGAGTGGCGAAGTCATGACGCCGGCTCCGGTGATCGAACTGCGGGACGCCACCAAGTCCTATCCCGGCGGCATCCAGGCCCTGCGCGGGGTGAACCTCACCGTCGAGGAGGGCGGACTGCTCGCCGTCGTCGGCCCGTCCGGCTCCGGGAAGTCGACGATGCTCCACGTCCTGGGCACCCTCGACAAGCCCACCACGGGCACCGTCCGGGTCGCCGGGTACGACGGCCACCCCACCACCCGTCTTCGAGCGCTCCACGGACGCCTCGGTGGAGGACGTACGGGCCGTCCTGGCGCGCACCATCAGCCCCGGCAACGAGGCGGGCGTCAAGGTCTCCCGTCCCTCGGGCGCGCCGGCCGCCAAGGCCGCCACCGACGAGGGCCTGACGACCCTGATGCTCGGCCTGGGCGCGGTGGCCCTCCTGGTCGGCGGTGTCGGCGTCGCCAACACGGTGGTCATCTCCATCCTGGAGCGCCGCCAGGAGATCGGCCTGCGCCGCTCGCCGGGCGCGACCCGCAACGCGATCCGGCTCCAGTTCCTGACCGGGTCGCTGCTGCTGTCGGGCCTGGGCGGGGCGGCGGGCGCGCTGCCGGGCGCGGCGGCGACATACGGCTTCGCGCACGTCCAGGGGTGGACGGCGGTCGTCCCGCTCCGGTCCCTGGCGGGCGGCCTGGCCGCCACCCTCCCGATCGGCGTGGCCGCGGGCCTCTGTCCGGCGATCCGTGCCTCCCGCGCCACCCGACGGTGGCCCTGAACGCGACGTGAGGCGACGGCGTACGGGGCGCCCTCATGCGGCGGCGCCCGTACGCCTCGCAGCACGCCCCGCTGCCATCCCGGCGAGCACCGCCTCCGCTGGTCGCACTTCCGACGCCGCAGCCAGGCACGAGCACGCCACTGCCACTGCCACTGCCACTGCCACTGCCACTGCCACTGCCGGCAACGAAGCCACCATCCCCACATGTCATGTGCCGGTAAGGGGGCGGTCACCGTTTCGGTGCTAAACCGTGGGTGGGAACGGGCATGCATGAGGCCATGGGAAGCCGCGAAGTGCGATCGGAAGATCAACTGTCAGTGGGGCCGCCTACGCTCCGAGGCATGGGTTACGCACACCTGCGCGAACTCCAGACCGCGCTGACCACCGCATCCGATATCGCCTCGGCCCTCCGAGCCGAGCCCACCCGGCGCGACGCCGACCAGCTCGTCGACGTCCTCCGGCGAGCCCTGACCGCCGCCAGTTCGCTGGGCGCCGAGACCGGCCCGACGGGCTGCGCCGTGCATCCGCACGGCGCGGTGGACCCCTTGTACGGCGACCCGGAGGATCCCCTCCCGCCGGGCTACGGCAGATGTCTGCTGTGCAACGACCGCCGCCGCCGGGCCGACGCCCACCGCCCGCGCCCGCAGCCCCATCCACGCTTCCGGCGCCACTGGCGGCAGAGCGCGTAGCGGGGGCGCGGGCACCGGGGCGGGGTCCCGTCCCCCGGCCCCGTCCCGGTCCGGCGGCGCGCCCGCCCGGCTGCCCACGGCGCCCCGTCCGCGGCCGGTCAGTCCCGCGGCTTCTTCTGCGGCCGCAGCGCGATACGGCCGAGCACCGCGGCGACGACGAGCGCGACCACCGCGATCAGCACGAAGTCCGGTACGCCGTTGCCGAAGTCCCGTACCCACTCCTCGACACCGACTTCGGCGTCCGCGTCCAGGATCCCGGGCAGGGCGCTGGTCCCGTTGAAGAGCAGGAACAGCACGCCGATACCGATGAAGAAGACGCCGGACAGGGTGGACGTGGTGTGCAGCCGCAGCTTCCCGAGGGTGATCTCCCGGCCGCGCAGCCAGCCGCGGGTGCCGAGCTTGAAGCGGTCCCACAGCAGCGCGAGCACGAACAGCGGCAGCGCCATGCCGAACGCGTAGACGGCGAGCATCGAGGCGCCGTAGACCGGCGAGCCGCTGACCGCCGTCACGGTCAGCACCGCGCCGAGGATCGGGCCTGCGCAGAAGCCCGCGAGGCCGTAGACGCAGCCGAGGAGGAAGGTGGAGACGGCCGACCTCGGGGTGATCTTGGCGGCGGCCGCCTGGGCGCGCCGGGAGGCGAACCCCAGGCCCAGGATCTGGGCGACGCCCATCGCGATGACGACCCAGCCGCCGACGGCGATCAGCAGATCGCGGTGGCCGTTGAACAGCCGGCTGGCCGCCGTGCTGGCCGCGCCGAGCGGGACCAGCGTGGTGGCCAGCCCCAGGTAGAACACACCGGTGCGGGCGAGCAGTTTGCCCGGGTGCGAGAGGGAGTACGCGAAGAACGCCGGCAGCAGCAGCGCACTGCACGGGCTGAGCAGCGCGAGGGTGCCGCCGAGAAAGGCGGCGAGGTAGCCGATATCGGTCACTTCGCGGCCCCCTCGGTCTTCTTCGCCGCGGTCGCCGCGGCCTCCTTGACGACCTGCTCGAAGGTGCCGGTGGGCTGGGCGCCGGCGATCGGCCGGCCGTTGACCAGGAAGGACGGCGTGGACTGGACACCGAGCTGGTAGCCCTCGTCCTGGTCCTTCTTCAGGGCGCGCTCGGCGTCCGCGCTCTTGAGGTCGCTGCGGAACTTGTCGAGGTCCGGGACGCCGCTCGTGCGGGCCATCTCGACGAGCTTGTCCTCGGCCAGCGCGTCGCCCTTGCGGGTCTTGGCGTACAGCTCGTCGTGCAGCTGCCAGAACTTGCCCTGCTGCCCGGCGGCCCAGGAGGCGCGGGCGGCCCGCTCGGAGTCGGCACCGTAGATGGTGAAGTTGCGGAACTCGATGCGCAACGTGCCCGCGTCGACGAACTTCTTGACCAGCTCCGGCTGGGTCTCGCGGGTGAAGCGCCCGCAGAACGAGCACTGGTAGTCGGCGTATTCGACCAGGACCACCGGGGCGTCCTTCTTGCCGATCGCCAGCGGGTCACCGGCCACCCGGCGGCTGGTCAGCTTGGCGTACTCCTCGTACATCCGCTGCTGACCGGCGTCCTCCTCGGGCGGTACGGAGGCGGCGGCCTCGGGTGTGCCGGTGCCGGTGGCGGCCGGCGCGGCATCGTCGCGGTTTCCCTCGACGGCCTTGCCGACGGCGACGCCGATGGCGATCACCGCCACGATGAGCGCGAGCACCGCGCCGATGGCGGCGATTTTGCGGGTGGGAGAGGCGGAAGCGGACATGCGGAAGCTCCAGACGTACGGAAAGGGGAAAACAGAGCCGGGTGCGTCGGGGCGGCGGCCTATATCCGCAGTACGGGGAGGAGCGCGAGGTGGTCGGTGGCGGGCGCGCCGTCCGTGGGCGGCCGGGCGAGCGCGAACTGCGCGGGTACGTCCGCGGCGAGCGGCACCGAGCCGACGGCGGCGGGGGCGAGCGGCTCGGCGCGGTGCTGGGCGGGCAGCGGAACGGATTCATCGGGCCCCGGCGCATGCCGGCCGGAGCACTTCTTCGGCGCCTCGGCGACGGCGACGGGTGCGGCCACGTGGCGCGGCCCGCCGGCCTCCGTACCGGAGGGGGCGCCGGCCGCCGGGGGCTGCGTCCACGCGGCCGTGGCCGACCGGCCCGCCGCCGACCACAGCTGGTCACCGCCGATCCGGCAGAGCAGCGGTGCGAAGGTGACGGCGAGGAGGAGCAGCGGGGTCAGCACGGCCGACCGGCACACCGGGCGCATCTGCCCTCCTCCCTCCCGAAGCGGCGCGCGAGCATGAACAGCCCATCCTACGGACCGCCACCGCGCGACCGGAGCACGGACCGGCCATTCAGCGCGCGCTGCGCGAGGGGCGCGGTCACCGCGTTCACCGGACGTGCCGGGCACCGGCCGCCCACCGACCCGTCCTCCCGCGCTTCCTCCGCATAACCATCAAAGGAATCGATTACCTAACCGGCATTTGAAAGGCTGGTGGCGTAGCTCACCTTGGATCGCGCACCCATTATTGGCATTACCGCCACATGTGTCCGTAATCGCACCTTTGGCCAGGTCGCGGCCGACCTGCGATAGTCGATCCGAGCGACCCCCTTGACCCGGGCCAGTCGTACACGACCCCGCGGGCACACCCCTTCCGCCCGCCGGAGGTCGGCACCGGGGCCCCGTCCGCGCCACCCCGCGGGAGGGCCCCGGACCCGTTTCCGGGACCGCGCCGGACGGGCGAGGGGCGCTACCGGTCCGTGACCCGCATCTCGAACCAGGTCGTCTTGCCGCGCGGCAGCAGATCCACGCCCCAGCGGTCGGAGAGCTTGTCGACGAGGAAGAGGCCGCGCCCGCTCGTGTCCATCTCGTGGACCGGCATCAGGCACGGCAGCCCGCGGGACGGATCGCGCACCTCGATACGGATCCAGCCACGGCGGCGGAGCATCCGCAGCCCGAAGGTGCGGGCGCCGGTGTGCCGCACGGCGTTGCCCACCAGCTCCGAGACCAGCAGCACGGCGTGCTCGGCCAGCTGGGGCGAGAGGGACCACTGTTCCAGGAGGACGGAGGCGGTCAGCCGGCGGGCGGTACCGGCCGACTCCGGACGTGAGGGCAGCCGGACCTCGTCGAGGGTCGGATCGCCGACCAGATCGAGCGCCGCGGACACCGGGCCGCCCCGAGTCGGCGTCGTATCCCTGTCCGCTCCGGGGAGTTCCCGGTGTGCAGCGGCCGTGCCGCACCGCGGCCGCGGCCGCTCCATTCCTTCGAGGCCCGCCATGCCCCCCATCATGGCTGCTACCTGCCCCCACGGGAGCGGAACCGACGGAATGCCCGGCCCCGGAGCAGGGGCACCCGCACCCGCTCGGGACATATGCCAGCGGCGCTTCAGGCTTCCGGTGCGGACCGCTGACCTGCGACAACCTCGCGTGTTCGAATGATCGTCAGCGAGCGCGGACAAGGTTCCCTTAAGGCCCCATTAAGCTTTCCGCAATTCCCCCACACGAGGCATCGCATCCCGGCCAAAACCGCGTCCGCACCGTCAACCCCGGCTTTCTCAGCGGAACTTGGCCTTACCGGGCCCTTCCTCGACGAAGCTGCGCATACCCGTCTCCCGGTCCTCGGTCGCGAACAGCCCCGCGAACCAGGTGCGTTCGATGGTCAGACCGGTGTCGAGGTCCGTCTCCAGGCCCGCGTCGACGCATTCCTTGGCGGCCCGCAGCGCCAGCGCCGGACCGGCCGCCAGCCGCGCCGCCCAGGCGTGCGCCTGCGCGTAGACCTCGGCGGCCGGCACCACCCGGTCGACCAGACCGAGGGCGAGCGCCTCCTCGGCCTTCACCTGACGGCCGGTGAAGATCAGGTCCTTGGCCTTGGCGGGACCCACCAGCCGGGCCAGCCGCTGGGTGCCGCCGGCACCCGGGATCAGACCGAGCAGAATCTCAGGTTGGCCGATTTTGGCGGTGTCGGCGGCGATCCGGAAGTCGGCGCAGAGCGCCAACTCGCAGCCGCCCCCCAGCGCGTAGCCGTTGATCGCGGCGACCACCGGCTTGGGGATCCGGGCGACGGCGGTGAAGGACTCCTGCAATGCCGAGGAGCGCAGGACCATGGCCGGATGGTCCATGGCCTGCATTTCCTTGATGTCCGCGCCGGCCGCGAACACCTTCTCGCCGCCCCAGATCACGACGGCGCGCACATCGTCGCGGCGGGTGGCCTCCGCGGCCAGCTCGCGCAGCCGGTCCTGGGTGGCGGTGTCCAGTGCGTTCATCGGCGGGCGGTCCAGGCGGATGGTGCCGACGCCCTCGGCGACCTCGAAATTCACAGTCATACAGGGAAGGTTAGTACCCGTTAACGCGGCGGGGAGCGGCGCACTCCGGCCGGAGTGCGCCGCTCCCCGCCGCCTTCCCCTAGCGGCCCGCCTTCCACTGTGCCCAGGGGAGGTTCCAGCCGCTGAAACCGTTGTCCGGCCGGATCGTCCTGTCGTGCGAGTTCTTGACGATGACGACGTCGCCGAGCAGGGAGTTGTCGTAGAACCAGGCGGCCGGGGTGGCACTGTCGCCGCCGCCGCGCTGGTCGAACAGGCCCACACAGCCGTGGCTGGCGTTCCGCTCGCCGAACGTCTGCTTGCCCGACCAGTAGTTGCCGTGGATGAAGGTGCCGGACGAGCTGAGCCGCATCGCGTGCGGTACGTCCTTGATGTCGTACTCGCCGCCGAAGCCGACGGTCTCGCCGTTCATCCGCGTCACCGCGTGCTTCTCGCTGATCACCATCTGGCCGTTGTAGGTCTCGGTGCCCGGCGCGCCCGCGCTGACCGGGATGGTCTTGACCGTCCTGCCGTCGCGGACCACGGTCATCATCTTCGACGCGGCGTCCACGGTGCTCACCTGGCTGCGGCCGATGGTGAACGAGACCTCCTTGGTCTGGGTGCCGTAGACACCGGGGCGGCCCTCGACACCGTTGAGGCCGAGCTTGAGCGTGACCTTGGTGCCGGCCGCCCAGTACTTCTCGGGGCGGAAGTCCAGCCGGTCGTTGCCGAACCAGTGGCCTTCGACCGGTACCGGCGGCTCGGCCGTGACCTTGACGGCGTCCTCGACCGCCTTGGGGTCCGTGATGCCGCGGGTGAAGCGGATCGAGACCGGCATCCCGACGCCGACCCGCTGGCCGTTCTCGGGGGTGTACTGGCCGATGAAGGTGTTCTTGGGGACGAGGGTGGTGAAGCGGGTGTGCTCGGCGGCCTCGCGGCCCTGGCCGTCCACCGCTATGGCGTCGACGGTGTAGGTGGTCGAGGCGCCGAGGTGGCCGTTCGGCTGCCACAGGGTGCCGCCGCCGGCCGTCTTCCCCTCGATCTCGGTGCCCTTGGCGTCCTTGACCTTGACGGACGTGAGCCGGCCCTGCCGGGCGGTCACCTTGAGCGCGCCGCTGGTGGCGACGCCGTCCGCGCCGTTCTTGGGCTCTATCACCACGGCGGCCTGCGAGGCGGCGCGGTCCCCGGCCTTGCCGGCCGGCTGCTTCCCGGCGGCGCCGTCACCGCCGCCGCACGCGCTCACCAGCAGCAGCACGGAGCCCAGCGCCAACGCCAACGGACCCCCGCCCCGCCACGGTCTGCGCCGCCGGCGAGCCTGCTCCCCCGGTATCGGCTGCACGTTCACACCTGGCCCCTTTTCCCCTCGCACGGCCCGCACTCCCCCGCGCGCGGACACCTGCGGCCGCGCGCTTGCCGTTAGATAACCACACCGCACTGACACTCAACTCCCCGCCGGGGGCGGCGTTCAGTCCCCGGCGCGTGAAGTGACTCCCGCGTGTGCGGTCGGCAGCCGGAATCGCCCGCGGGCCGACCGGAACCGACCGGTTCCCGCGCCCGGTCCGGCGCATCGGGCCCGGCGCGCCGGGATCAGCCCAGGGCGGTGCCGGCCCGCCACTGCTGCCACGGCATGTTCCAGCCGCCGAGACCGTTGTCCGGCGCGACCGTGCGTTCCCCGGAGTTGCGTACTTCCACGATGTCGCCGATCAGCGACTGGCCGAAGAACCGGCCGGCCGGGGTGTCCCGGCCGCCGCCCTTGGTGTCGGGCAGGCCGATACAGCCGTGGCTGGTGTTGTCGTCCCCGAAGACGTCCGGCTCCGTCCAGTAGTTGCCGTGCAGGAAGGTGCCGGACGAGCTGAGCCGCATCGCGTGCGGTACGTCCTTGATGTCGTACTCACCGCCGAAGCCCACGGTCTTCCCGTCCATCCGCGTCACCTTGTGGCGCTCCAGGATCACCATCTTCCCGTTGTAGGTGGGGTTGTCGGTGTCCCCCGCGGTGACCGGCAGCCGCTCCGTCACCCGGCCGGAGCGCCGCACCGTCAGGGTGTGCGCCGCGACATCGACGACGCTGGTCTGGTCCCGGCCGATCCGGAAGTGGACCGTCTTGCGCTGCGTCCCGTAGGCGCCCGGCCCGGCCTTGAGGTTCCGCAGCCGCAGGTCCACCGTGACCTGGGTGCCCGGCCGCCAGGGCTCGCGCGGCCGGAAGTCCAGCCGCCGGGCGCCGAACCAGTGGGCGGCGATCTCGACGCGGGGATCCGCGGTGACCGTGATGGCCCGCTCCACGGCCGCGCGGTCGGCGATGCGCCGGTTGAACTCCAGCGAGACGATCATGCCGGTGCCGACCGTGGCGTTGTTCTCGGGCTTGAAGAAGCCGATGAAGCGGTGCGGGGGCATGGTGGTGCTGAAGGTGGTGTGACGGGCCACGCGGCGGCCCTCGCCGTTCACCGCCACCGCGTCGACGGTGTACCGCGCGCCGATGTCGAGCGGGCCGGGCGCCGGCCGCCAGCTCCGCCCGTCCGGCGAGATCCGGCCCGCGACGGGTTCCTGGCCGTCGCCCCCGGTCCGCCTGGCCTCGACCCGCTCCAGCCGCCCGTCCGCCACCCGGACCTCGAACCGCTCCCTGCGCCGCACACCCTGCGCGCCGTCGTCCGGGGCGACGATGATCTCCTCCTGGGAGCCCAGGACCCCGGCGACCACCTCCGCGATCCCGCAGCCGCCCGCCACCATCCCCACGAGCGCGATGACGAGCACGACGGCCGTACGGGCGCGGCGCGGCACCGTGCGCGGGGGCCGGGCCGCCGGCCGGGAACCGGGGCGGTCGTCCGGGCCGCCGCCGAGGCCCTCACGGGGATGGCCCCAGGGGCGGTCGCCGGGGTGGTCCTGCGGTCGGTCCTGCTCATGGCCGGTCATGACCGAATTGTGACGGATCATCCGTTCACTTGATGGTATGTCACGTTTTAGCGGGTCCCGGATGGAGCAGCGGACGCCCCGCCCCGGTGAAGCGTGCGGCGACGGCCGGTTGCGGGCAGAACAACGGGGAGGGCGGCGGCGCGGGCCGGGCCGGGACGCCGGGCGCGCGCCGCCGCCCGACCGAGCCATGAGCCGCGGGAGGCTGGCACGTGTCGAGCGCACCCGAGCAGGAGGCAGTACAGGACGGACCGGACCGGCGGGACGGGCAGCGCGGGCCGGACGGCCACCGGCGGCGCGGCGGACCGGGGCACAGCGGCCCGCCGGACCCGTCGACCGGGCCGCCCGCCACCGTCCGCCCCGGCAGCCCGACGCCCCTCGGGGCCCGTTTCCGCACCGGCCCGGACGGTGTCGCGGGCACCAACTTCGCCCTGTGGGCGGGCGGCGCCGAGGCCGTGGAGCTCTGTCTCTTCGACGACGCGGCGCACGAGACGCGCCATCCGCTGACCGAGCTGACGCACGAGATCTGGCACGGCTTCCTGCCCGGCGTGCGCCCCGGGCAGCGCTACGGCTACCGGGTGCACGGCCGCTGGGACCCGTGGACCGGCGCCCGCTGGAATCCGGCGAAGCTGCTTCTGGACCCGTACGCACGGGCCGTGGACGGCGACTTCGGCGCGCGCCCGGAGCGGACGGGCGGCCGGCCCGCGCTCCCGGCAGAGCTGTACGGGCACGTCCGCGACTGGCCGCAGCAGCAGGTCGCCGACACGGTGCGCGACGACCGCGACTCGGCACCGTACGTCCCCAAGGGCGTCGTGGTCGGCGGCGCCCCCGGCGAGGACGGAGCCGACGGCGCCGACGACGAGTGGCGGGACGACCACCGGCCCAAGACCCCGTGGCCGGATTCCGTCCTCTACGAACTCCATGTGCGCGGCTTCACGATGCGCCACCCCGGCATCCCGGAGCGGCTGCGCGGCACCTACGCGGGGCTGGCCCACCCCGCCGCGCTGGACCATCTCACCGGGCTCGGCATCACCGCCGTCGAGCTGCTGCCCGTCCACCAGTTCGCGCACGAGGACCATCTGGTGCGCCGGGGGCTGCGCAACTACTGGGGCTACAACTCCATCGGCTACTTCGCGCCACACGCCGGGTACGCCGCCACCGGCACCCGCGGCCAGCAGGTCGGCGAGTTCAAACGGATGGTGCGGGCCCTGCACGACGCCGGTATCGAGGTCATCCTGGACGTGGTCTACAACCACACCGCGGAGGCCGGTGAACGGGGCCCGACGCTCTCCCTACGGGGCATCGACAACCGCGGCCACTACCGCCTCCAGGAGGACGCCCGGCGCTACGCCGACTACACCGGCTGCGGCAACACCCTGCACGTCGTCCAGCCCAACGTCCTCCGCCTGATCACCGATTCGCTGCGCTACTGGGTGACCGACATGGGCGTGGACGGCTTCCGCTTCGACCTCGCGGCGGCGCTGGCCCGGTCCCTGCACGACGTCGACATGCTCTCCCCGTTCCTCGCCGTCATCGCCCAGGACCCGGTGCTGCGCCGCGTCAAACTGATCGCCGAACCCTGGGACGTGGGCGCCGGCGGCTACCAGGTCGGCGCCTTCCCGCCCCTGTGGACGGAGTGGAACGACCGCTACCGCGACACGGTCCGCGACTTCTGGCGCGGCGCCCAGCGCGACGTACGCGACCTGGGCTACCGCCTCTCCGGATCGAGCGATCTGTACGCGTGGGGCGGCCGCCGCCCGTACGCGTCGGTCAATTTCATCACCGCCCACGATGGCTTCACCCTCCGCGACCTGGTCTCCTACGAGCACAAACGGAACGCGGACAACGGCGAGGGCAACCGGGACGGAACCGACGACAACCGGGCCTGGAACTGCGGCGCCGAGGGCGAGACCGACGATCCGGCCGTCACCGCCCTGCGCCGCCGCCAGCTGCGCAACCTCCTCACCACCCTCCTGCTGTCCACCGGCGTCCCGATGCTCGTCGCCGGCGACGAGATGGGCCGCACCCAGCACGGCAACAACAACGCCTACTGCCAGGACAACGCCACCAGTTGGCTGGACTGGTCCCTCCTCGACGACCCGCGGTGGCGCCCGCTGGCCGGCCTCACCGCCCGTCTGATCGCGCTGCGCCGGGCCCACCCCGTGCTCCGCCGCCGCGCCTTCTTCTCCGGCCGCCCGCAGGGGCAGGGCGGGCTGCGCGACCTGGCGTGGTTCACCGCGGCCGGCACGGAGATGACCGAGCAGGACTGGTACGCCCCCGGCGCCACGCTGGGCATGTACCTCTCCGGCAACGACATCCCCCAGCGCGACGCCCGGGGCGCCCGCATCGTCGACGACAGCTTCCTGGCCGTCCTGCACGCCGGCGCCCGGCCCCGTACCGTCACCCTCCCCGGTCCGCCCTGGGCCCGGGAGTACGAACTCGTCGTCGACACCGCGCGGGAGGAGCAGCCGGGACCGGCGGGCCCGCGGTCGGCGGCGGGGGGCGCGATCACCGTCCCCGGCCGGTCGGTGCAGCTGTTCCGGGCCGTGCCCGGCTGACCCGGAACGCGCCAACGACAGGGCGGGCGGCGGGGGTTACGGCGCCCGTCCGCCCTGGGGGACGTCCCAGGTCCGGAGCGTGCGGGGACCGCAGCGCGGTGGTGCGGGCGCCGAAATCGCGTGGGCATTGTCAGTGGCGCGCCGTACGCTCGCGGGTGATGACAGAGACCGCGCGGACCACCTCGCAGACCGACCTGCCCGACCCGACTGCCCCTACCGGCCCGACCGGCCCGGCCCGTCCGACCGAGTTGCCGCCGCGGCACTCCGCGGTGCGCTCGTTGCTGCGGCTGTGGCCGTTCCTCCGGCCGGTGCGGACGCGGTTCTTCACGGCCGCGTTCGTGGCGGTCGTCGCGTCCTGTATCGGGCTGGTCATCCCGCTGGTGCTCAAGTGGCTGGTGGACGGGCCGGTGACGGCGCGCGATCCGGGCGGGGTGTGGCTGGGCGGCGGGTATCTGCTGCTGCTCGGCCTCGCGGAGGCGGTGCTGTTCGGGATACGCCGCTGGCTGGTGGCGCGGCCACTGGCCGGGGTCGAGGCGGCGATGCGCGAGGCGCTGTACCGCCGCGTCCAGCGACTGCCGGTCGCCTTCCACGACCGCTGGGCGTCCGGACAGCTGCTGTCGCGCGCCACCACGGATCTCCAGCTGCTGCGCATGTTCTTCACCTTCCCGCTGACGTTCCTGCTGGTCAACGGCGTGACGGTGCTGGTGGGTTGTGCGTTCCTGCTGGTCCAGCACTGGTCCCTGGGACTGGTGCTGCTGGTACCGGCGCTGCCGCTGATGGTGATGTGCTCGGTCTTCGAGGCGAAGTACGCGGTCGCGACGCGCCGGGCCCAGGACCAGCTCGGCGATCTGACGACGGTGGTCGAGGAGTCGGTGCTCGGCATCCGGATCGTCAAGGGCTTCGGACGGCACCGCAGCCAGGCCCGCGCCTTCCGGAAGCTGACCCGCGACGTCCGGACGACCGAACTGCGCAAGGCCCGGCTGCTGGCCTCGATCTGGTGCGTGGTCACCCTGCTGCCGGAGATCGCGATCGCCGCCGCTCTGGTGCTCGGCACGGTCCAGGTGGCCGACGGCGAACTGTCCGCGGGCACCCTGGTCGCGTTCCTGTCGACCGCGCTCGCACTGCGCTGGCCGGTCGAATCGATCGGCTTCCTGCTGGCCATGAGCAACGAGGCGGCGACGGCCGCCGACCGGTACTTCGAGGTGCTGGACGAGCGGACGGCCGAGGAGACGGCGCAGGGGGCAGCGGCGGAGGGGGCGGCCGAGCCGGCGGGTCCGGCCGAGGCCGTGCGGCCGGCCCGCGGCGGCGCTCCGGACGGCCGTACGGACGGTGCCGGTGGACGGCCCGTCACCACCGGCGGCGCTGCCGGCACCACTGCGGACACCCCCGATGACGCCCCTGGCACGGACAGCGCCCCTCGCTCCGGCAACGACCCCGGCGACAACACAGGCGACAGCCCTGACCGGTACCGCGGCGGGATGGTCTTCGAAGGCGTCGAGTTCCGCTACCCCGACACCCCGCCGGACGCCCCGCCGACGCTCCGGAGCATCGATCTGCACATCCGGCCCGGCGAGACGATGGCGCTGGTCGGGGCGACCGGCAGCGGGAAGACCACGCTGACCGCGCTGGTGCCGCGGCTGTACGACCCCACCGCCGGCCGGATCGTCCTCGACGGCCAGGACCTCACGACGCTCACGCGGGACGAGGTGCGGACGCTGGTCGCGGTCGCCTTCGAGGAGCCGACCCTGTTCTCCGCCACCGCCGCGGAGAACGTCCTGATGGGCGGCGACGACCTCCAGGAGGCCGATCTGCTGCGGGCGCTGGCGGTGGCCCAGGCCGACGGGTTCGTCCGAGCGCTGCCCGAGGGCGCCGACACCCAGGTCGGCGAGCAGGGCATGAGCCTGTCCGGCGGGCAGCGGCAGCGGCTCGCACTGGCCCGCGCCGTGGCCGGCCGGCCGCGTTTCCTGATCCTCGACGATCCGCTCTCCGCCCTCGACGTCCACACCGAGGCGCTGGTGGAGGCGGCCCTGCGCCAGGTCCTGGCCACCACCACCGCCCTGGTCGTCGCCCACCGGCCGTCCACGGTCCTGCTCGCCGACCGGGTGGCGCTGCTCTCCGACGGCCGGATCACGGCCGTCGGCACCCATCACGAACTGCTGCGGGACAACCCCGAGTACGCCACGCTGATGTCCGGCGAGCCGGACCGGAGCGACGACCGGGAGCGCCCGGCCACGGACCGGAACGGCCCGCGCCCCGATGCCCGGCGCGACGCACACGATCCCGGCCACGGCGATCCGGACCACAGCGACCACGACCACGGCGATCCCGGTCGCGGCGGTCCAGGCCCTACCGGCCGTACCGATCCAGGCCCTGCCGGCCCCGGCCGCACCGGTTCGGGCCCTGCCGATACAGACCGTACCGGCCCCGCCCGTACCGATCCGGACCACTGTCGGACGAGCCGACGCGAGGGGGAGAGCGTCCGATGACGACGACCGCGACCGGTCTGCCGGCCGACGACCACGAGGACCGCACCCCGCCCGCGGTCCCGCCCTCCCCCATCGACGGGTCCCGCACGCCCGCCGCACCCGGCGCCGCCGCTGCCGCGTCCCGCACCTCCGACGCGTTCGAGCAGGACCTGCTGCCCACGCCCAAGGGCGCCTCGCGCTCCCTGTTGCGGGCGTTGCTGGCGCCGCACTCACGCCGCGTCGGCGTGGCGGCCGCCGTGCTGCTGCTCCAGCAGGCCGCGGTGCAGGCCAGTCCTCTGCTGGTCGCGTACGCCATCGACCGCGCGGTACCCGCGCTGCGGGCGGACGACTACGGGCCGCTGATCACCGTGGCGGTGGTGGCCGCGCTCTGCGCCGCGGCGTCCGGCGCGTTGCAGTTCGCCTTCATCCAGGTCGCGGCCCGGGTCAGCCAGGACGTCCTGCTCGATCTCCGCGGCCGGATCTTCCGCCATGCGCAGACCCTCAGCCTGGACTTCCACGAGCGCTATACGTCCGGCCGGCTGATATCCCGGGCCACCACGGACGTCGAGTCGCTGCGCGAACTCCTCGACGAGGGATTGCAGGAACTGCTCACGGTCATCCTCTCGGCCGTCTACATCACGGTGACCCTGATCTGGCTGGACTGGGGCTTCGGCGCCGCGGCGGTCGTCTCCGCCGGACCGCTCTACTTCCTGATCCGCTCGTACCAGCGCCGGTCGCAGCGGCTGTACAGCACGAAGTCGACGGCCATCGCCGCCGTCATCGTGAAGTTCGGCGAGACGCTCAACGGCATCCGCCCGGTGCAGGCGTTCCGCCGCGAGCGGCCGAACGACGCCGCGTTCGCCGGGCTCAACCGCCACCACGAGCGGGTCAACGGCGACACGCTCCTGGAGATGGCGCGGTATGTCGTCTCCTCCCGGCTGGTGGCCAATATCGCGGTCGCGGCGATCGTCCTGTGGGGCGCGTACCGCGTCGCCTCCGGCGGACTCGCGCTCGGTGTGCTGGCCGCCTCGGTGCTCTATCTGCGCCGCCTGTACGACCCCATCGACCGGCTGGGGATGTTCCTCAACTCCTACCAGGCGGCGGCCGCTTCACTGGAGAAGATCGCCGGGCTGCTCGCCCAGCGGCCCACCGTCCCGGAGCCCGCCGAACCGGTCGCGCTGCCGGCCGTGGCCGCTGCCCGGCCCGGCCGTGAGGTCGCCTTCCACGGTGTCCGGTTCGCCTACCGCACCGGCGGCGAGGTGTTGCCGCGCTTCGATCTGACCCTCGCGGCCGGCACCACCGTCGCCGTGGTGGGCGCCACCGGCGCGGGCAAGTCCACCATCGCCAAACTGCTGGCCCGGTTCTACGACCCCACCGAGGGCCGGGTCCTCCTCGACGGCGTCGATCTGCGCGAGCTGTCCGCCGCCGAACTGCGCCGCGGCGTGGTGATGGTCACCCAGGAGGCGTTCCTGTTCTCCGGCACGGTCGCCGAGAACATCGCCATCGGCCGTCCGGACGCCACCCGCGAGGAGATCGAGCGCGCCGCGCGGGCGATCGGCGCGCATGACTTCATCGCCGGCCTGCCGGACGGCTACGACACCGACGTCCGCAAGCGCGGTGGCCGCATATCCGCCGGTCAGCGGCAGTTGGTCGGCTTCGCGCGGGCGCTGCTCGCCGACCCGGCCGTCCTCATACTGGACGAGGCGACCAGCTCACTGGACATCCCAGGCGAGCGGGCGGTGCAGCGCGCCATGACCACCGTGCTGCGCGGCCGTACGGCCGTGGTGATCGCCCACCGGCTGTCGACGGTGGAGATCGCCGACCGGGTCCTGGTCATGTCCGGGGGCCGGATAGTCGAGGACGGCCCGCCGGCCGAACTGATCACCGCCCGCGGCCGCTTCGCCGACCTGCACCAGGCGTGGCGCGAGAGCGTGGGGTGAGAGCTGAGGTGAGAACGAGGGGCCAGGATCCGCTGTTTCGTGAGCAATTCCGCGTGCCCGTGAGCACCGTCCGGGCAAACCCTGGTGATCACTAGCAGCGGTTAAGTTCCGCAGTTGTCAGGTGCAGCTCTTGTCGGTACGGAGCGGGCGCCTGCACCTTGGGCAGCGCTTTCGCCCGTTCCGTTCCGCCGGCGTGTCGTTCAGGTCAGAGGTCCAGGACGAGCCGAGGGGACAGGGCCCTGGATACACAGGCGTACATGCGGCCTGGGGGGGGGCGCCGATGTCGTCCCGGTGTTCGGGTTCGCCGGCGACGACGGTGAGTTCGCAGCTGCCGCAGACGCCTTCGCGGCACCCGGATGCCACAGGGTGCCCGGCGTGGATCAGGGCCTCCAGCAGCGATTCATCGGCAGGCACCTGGATCGTCTGCGCCGACCGCGCGCACACCGCCTCGAACGGTGTGTTGGGGGCGAACGACCGGACCGCGGGGTGGAATCGCTCCGTGTCGAGAACGCACTCGTCGCCATGCTCACCCGTTACCTCACGGCCGCGCCCGCCGGGACGCAGCCCGGTGAGCGGAACCCCCGCCGATCCGACTGATCACGAGCACCGGTGACGGGCGGAAGTTGCCCGTCAGGGTCGGTAGTTGTCGTTCAGGGTCGGAAGTCGCCGGTCAGGGGCGGTAGTTGTCGGTCAGACAGACCCCTGACTTCCGGTCACTACCCCGTCACTTCGGCGGGCGTCCGTGGCCGGATGCGTTCCCCGACGGGCCCGCATCCGTCCTGCCGCCTTTACGAGTCCGTGACGAACGGGGAGGCAACGCCCTCCCGGGACGTACCGTCTTCTCCGTCGACAGTGCACCGATTGCCGGGCAACTCCGGTAATCAGGATGGAAGTTGACAATCCCGAAGAAAGGGATGGAGCAGCATGTTCAACACGAAGCGACGCTCTCTGCGCCTGGCCACCGTCGGCGCCGTCGGAGCGGCCGCGGTCGTCCTGGCCACGGTTCCCGCCTTCGCCAAGGGGAACATCGACATCACCGTGACGCCGCGCACCGTGGCCGTCGGCCAGACGGTCAAGGTGGCCGCCGCCGGCAGCGACGACGCGGCGCCGTACCTGCTGACCTGTGTCGAGGAGCGCATCGACGGCAAGGGGGCCTGGCGCGCCATCGAGTGCGGCAAGCTGATCGCCGCCGGAGAAGACGCCAAGGTCAGCACCTCGGTGAAGGCGCAGCACCGCGGCACTCTGCAGTTCCGCGCCGTGCTGTACGGCTACCAGGGGGCGCACGACGAGCACCCGGTGAAGGAGCGGACCTCGGCCGTCCAGACCGCCACGGTCCGCTGACCCGTCTCTACGCCATATCACCAGGCCGTACGACTGGTTCCTGGCGCAAGGTCGTCACGGTCCGCTGACCTGTGACGTGCGGATGGGCCCGCCGCGTCTCGCACACGCGGCGGGCCCGCCCGTGTCCACACTCTCATCCGCGCCCGGCACCCTGCACCCCTGTCTGTCGCACGGCCCCCTTAGGGTGCAGGCATGGCAGACGCGTCGACGGGCCCGGATATACCCGGCCATCGCAGCGCCGGACGGTATCTGTGGTGGCTGATTGTCAGTCAGTGGTGGCGCGTCGGGCGCGGGGCGACGCTCGGCAGTCTGTGGATGGTCGCGCTGATGCTGCCCCCGTACGTGCTGTCGCGCGCCATCGACGACGGGCTGACGCCCGGCCGGACGGCGACGCTGCTCGGCTGGATCGCGGTGCTGCTGGCCGTCGGTGCGCTGAACGCCTGGCTGGGGATCATGCGGCATCGCACGATGACCAGAATCCGGATGGACGCCTCCATCCGTACGGTGCGGGCCCTGGTGGCGCAGACGATGCGGCTGGGCGCCGCGCTGCCGCGCAAGGTGACGGCCGGGGAGGTCGTCACGATCGGCATCGGCGATGTCGGGGTCATCAGCCAGACACTGACCATCACCGGTCCGGGCGTCGGGGCGGTCCTCGCGTATGTGGTCGTCGCCGTCCTGCTGCTGAACGTCTCCCCGCTGCTCGCCGCGACGGTGCTGCTGGGCGTGCCGTTGCTCGCGGTGCTGGTGGGGCCGCTGCTGGGCCGGCTGGCGGGTGTGGAGACGCGGTACCGGGAGCGACAGAGCGGGCTCGCCGCCCGGCTCACGGACCTGGTCGGCGGGTTGCGCGTCCTCAACGGGCTCGGCGGCAAAGACGTGTTCGCGGCACGTTACCGGCACGATTCGCGGTCGCTCCGGTCGGAGGGCTACCGGGTCGGGGCGGTGGCGAGCTGGATCCAGGCGCTCGGGGTCGGTCTGCCGGCGCTCTTTCTCGCCGTGGTGACCTGGCTCGCGGCGCGGATGGCGGCCCAGGGGACCATCACCGTGGGCGAGTTGGTCGCGGTCTACGGGTACACGGCGGAACTGGTGGCGCCGGTGACGTTCCTCATCGAGGGCGGCTATGACCTGACCCGGGGGCTGGTCGCCGCCCGGCGGGTGGTGCGGTTCCTGGGGCTGGAGCCGGATTCGGTACGGCCGGCAGCCGTACGGCCGGATTCGGTGCGGCCGGATTCGATGCGGCCGGATTCGATGCGGCCGGATTCCGCGGAGCCGGGGGCCGTACGGCTGGAAGCCACGGAACCGGGGTCCGCACGGGCGGGTTCCGGGACGCCGGCCTCTCCGCGGCCAGGAGCCACGACGCCCGGCTCCGTACGACCAGACTCCGCGAAGCCCGGGTCCGTACAGCCGGAAGCCACGGAACCGGCTTCCGGGACCCCGGGCCCCGGGGAGCACGTTTCCGGGGCTCCGAATTCCGTGGCCGCGGGTCCTCTGACGTCGGGTTCCGTGACCGCGGATTCCATGACCGCGGATTCCGTGACGTCAGACTCTGTGACCTCGGGTTCCAGCGAGCCGGATGCCGGAGCCGCCGGTTCCGCGACGTCAGATTCCGTGGACGGCCCGGGAGGCGGGACCCGCGACGGGGCGGGCCCCGAAATGGCTGCCGTGCTGCGCGATCCGGTGTCCGGTGTCGAGGTGTTGCCCGGGTCGTTGACCGCGCTGGCCGGCGGCCGGCCCGCGGCGTCCGCGGCGGTGCTCGACCGGCTCGGCGGGTTCGCGGAGTCGGCGGCGACCTGGGGTGCCGTACGCCTCGACGAGATCGCCCTGGCGCGGCTCCGCGACCGGATCCTGGTCGCGGACAACGAGGCGGACCTGTTCGCCGGGACGCTGCGCGAGGTGGTTTCCGGACGGCGGAACCGGACGGAGGAGGCAATCCATCGCGCCCTCCACACGGCCATGGCCCAGGACATCGTCCGCGGGCTGCCGGGCGGGCTCGACTCGGCGGTCGAGGCGCAGGGCCGCAATCTCTCCGGCGGTCAGCGGCAGCGCCTCCGCCTGGTACGGGCACTGCTGGCCGACCCCGAGGTGCTGCTCGCGGTCGAACCGACCTCCGCGGTGGACGCGCACACGGAGGCGGGTGTCGCGGCCCGGCTGCACACCGCGCGGGCCGGCCGTACGACCGTCGTCACCAGCACGTCGCCGCTCCTGCTGGACCGTGCGGACACCGTGTACTACCTGGTCGACGGCCAGGTCGCCGCCGTCGGCAGCCATCGCGAACTCCTCACCGCGGAGCCCGGATACCGCCGGCTGGTGTCCCGTGGAGAGGACGACAGCGAGAGCGGGAGCCGAGGCGAGCGCGGGTGCGAGGGCGAGGGCCGAGGCGACGCGGACGCGGCGGACACGGCGGACACGACGGACAGCGCCCTCGCCCCCTCCGCCGTGTCCGCCCCCCGCGCACCGGCGCCCCGGGACGGTGTCCGATGAGTTCACCGACCGGCGGCGCGCTGCCCGTGGCCGATGCGGCCGGTACCCGGCGGGCGGCGGCCCGGCTGATCCGGCTGGACGGCCGTGCCTTCGCCCTCATACTCCTGCTCAACGCGCTGGCCGCCGGCGCCGGACTCGTCGGGCCCTGGCTGCTCGGCCGGATCATCGACGTGGTGCGGACCGGTGGCACGGTGGCCACCGTGGACCGGCTGGCGCTGGTCATCCTGGTCTGTGCGCTGGCGCAGCTGCTGCTCGCGCGCTACGCCCGGTATGTCGGATACCGCTTCGGCGAGCGGACCGTGGCGCGGGTCCGCGAGCAGTTCGTCGACCGGGTGCTCGCGCTGCCCGCCGCGACCGTGGAGCGGGCCGGTACGGGCGATCTGGCCGCCCGCGGCACGACGGATGTCACGAAGGTCGGGCAGACGTTGCGCGATGCCGCGCCCGAGGTGTTCATCGCCGCGGTCCAGGTGGTGTTCGTGCTCGGCGCGGTCGTGGTGCTCGATCCGCGCCTCGGTGCGTGCAGTCTGGGGCTGCTGGGCATTCTGTTCGCCACCCGGTGGTATCTGCGCCGTGCGCGCACCGCGCACCTGGCCGAGGGCGCGGCCAATTCGGCGCTCGCCGAGATGCTCGCGGCGAACGCGGCGGGCGCGCGGACGATCGAGGCCCTCGGCTTGCAGGAGCGCCGGACCGCGGCGAGCCGGGCGGCGATCGAGGAGTTCCGCCGCACCCGTCTGCGCACGCTCTTCCTGCGCAGCGTGCTCTTCCCCGCCGTGGAGACCTCGTACGCCCTGCCGGTGGTCGGCGCGCTGCTGGTGGGCGGGCTCCTGCACGGGCCGGGCGCGCCGAGCCTGGGCGTGGTCGTCTCCGCGGCGCTGTATCTGCGGCAGTTGTCGGCGCCGCTGGACTCGATCCTGTACTGGGTCGAGCAGATACAGAGCAGCGGTGCCGCCTTCGCCCGGGTCGAGGGGCTGGGCGGGGCTCCCGGGGCCGCGCTCCCGCTCCCGGCGCCCGCCGCGGCGTCCCCCGCGGGCGCCTCCTCCGCCACCCCCGTCGACGACCGCATCGACGTCACCGGTGTGCACTACGCGTACGACGTCCCGGGCGGCGGCGATCGGGCCGGTGCCGGCGCCCTTGACGCGGCGGGCGCCACGGCCGCCGAATCCACCACCGGCGCCACGGCCACCGGTCCCCCGGCCGGCACCGCGACCACCGGCACCACAGCAGCCACCGGCGGCACAACCATCGGCGGCACAACCCCTCACACCACGGCCGGGACCGCCGCCCGCGACGTCCTGCGCGGCGTCGATCTGACCGTGCGCCCCGGCGAGCGGATCGCGCTGGTCGGGCCCTCCGGCGCGGGCAAGTCCACCCTCGGCAGGCTGCTCGCGGGCATCGACGCACCGCGCACCGGTTCGGTGACGGTCGGGCGGGTGCCGATCGCCGGTCTGGCCCCCGATGTGCTGCGCCGGCAGGTCGTCCTCGTCACCCAGGAGCACCACGTGTTCCTGGGCACCGTCCGGGACAATCTGCGGATCGCCGCGCCCGGCGCCGGTGACGAGGAGCTGCGCGCCGCGCTCGCCGCCGTCGGGGCCGACTGGGCCGAGGAGCTGCCGGCCGGTCTGGACACCGAGCTGGGCGCCGACGGCCACCACCCCGACGGCTCACAGTCCCAGCAACTGGCGCTGGCCCGCGTGGTGCTGGCGGATCCGCACACCGTGATCCTGGACGAGGCGACGGCGCTGCTCGACCCGCGGACGGCGCGGCGTACGGAGCGCGCGCTGGCCGCCGTCCTGGCGGGCCGTACGGTCATCGCCATCGCGCACCGGCTGCACACCGCGCACGATGCGGACCGGGTGGCCGTGATGGAGGGCGGCCGGCTGACCGAACTCGGCACCCATGACGAGCTGGTGGCGGCCGACGGGGCGTATGCCGCCCTGTGGCGCTCCTGGCACGGCGAACGCCTCGACCGCCCGGACGACAGCCGCCCCCTCCCGTAACCCCTCACCTCGCGCACCATCCGTTACGGGAGCCGCTCCCACCGCACCCGTGACCAGGCCCGTCCCACCGCGCCGTTGACGACATCGCCCCCGGCCGCACGCCGTCCGTCATACGGACACGCCTTCCGGTCAACGGACAGTTTCCGGCCAAATAGTTGAAGGGTGCCTGACAAGAACGCGTCAAGGATGGCACTCTTCCCCGCAACTGCCGCACGGCCCCCACAGCCTCACTCCTCGCGGCAGTCGCTCCACCGGTTCCGTCAGTTCCGCCGTTTCCACCAGTTCCACCGGATTCTCCTGCCCCACTCGCTCCACCGGATCCGTCTCCCCCCACACGCTCCATGTGTTCTGCCTCGCTCTGCCCGGACGGCCGCTTCGCCGCCCGGTCCCCCTCGGCCGCGCGCCGCAGTGCCGGCCACCGCAGAAGGAGTCAGCGTGAGACGCACCCCCCATAGACGCGCCGTAGCGACCAGCGCACTGGTCGCCGCCACGGCGATGCTGGCCGTCGGCGTACAGGCCGGCACCGGCACGGCGGCCGCCCCGCCACCGGGCACCGCGCACGCCGCGCCCGCCGCCGGCGCCCTGCCCGCCAAGCTCTCCCCGTCCCAGCGTGCGGAGCTGATACGGGAAGCCGGCGCCACCACCGCGCAGACCGCCCAGCGGCTGAACCTCGGTGCCAAGGAAAAGCTGGTCGTCAAGGACGTCTCGAAGGACGTCGACGGCACCACGCACACCCGCTACGAGCGCACCTACGACGGGCTGCCCGTCCTCGGCGGCGACCTGGTCGTGCACGAGAACAAGACCGGCGCGGTCAAGGGCATCACCAAGTCCGTACAGGCGCAGATCAAGGTCACCGGCACCACCGCGAAGATCGCCCCGGCCATCGCCGAGACGAAGGCCGTCAAGTCGGCGCAGGCGCAGGGGTCGAAGCAGACCGAGGCCGCCACGGCGCCGCACAAGGTGATCTGGGCCGCCGACGGCAAGCCGGTGCTCGCGTACGAGACCGTGGTCGGCGGGCTCCAGGACGACGGCACGCCCAACCAGCTGCACGTCATCACGGACGCCACGACCGGTGCCAAGATCTTCGAGTACCAGGGCATCGAGAACGGCGTCGGGCACAGCGAGTACAGCGGCCAGGTGACGATCGGCACCTCCGGCTCCGCGCCGTCGTTCACGCTGACCGACACCACGCGCGGCAACCACAAGACGTACAACCTCAACCACGGCTCGTCCGGCACCGGCAGCCTGTTCACCAACTCCACCGATGAATGGGGCGACGGCACCCCGCAGAACGCGCAGACCGCCGGCGTCGACGCGGCCTACGGCGCGCAGGAGACCTGGGACTACTACAAGAACGTGCACGGCCGCACCGGCATCAAGGGTGACGGCGTCGGCGCGTACTCCCGCGTCCACTACGGCAACAGCTACGTCAACGCGTTCTGGGACGACAGCTGCTTCTGCATGACGTACGGCGACGGCAGCGGCAACGCCCGTCCGCTGACCGCCCTGGACGTGGCGGGCCACGAGATGTCGCACGGCGTGACCTCGGCCACCGCGGGCCTCAACTACAGCGGTGAGTCCGGCGGTCTGAACGAGGCGACGTCCGACATCTTCGGTACGGCCGTGGAGTTCTACGCCAACAACCCGGCGGACCCCGGTGACTACCTCATCGGCGAGAAGATCGACATCAACGGCGACGGCACCCCGCTGCGCTACATGGACAAGCCCTCCAAGGACGGCCTGTCGGCCGACTACTGGTCGAGCACCGTCGGCAACAAGGACGTCCACTACTCCTCGGGTGTCGCCAACCACTTCTTCTACCTGCTGTCCGAGGGCAGCGGCGCGAAGGACATCAACGGCGTCCACTACGACAGCCCGACCTACGACAACCAGCCCGTGCCCGGCATCGGGCGGGCCAACGCCGAGAAGGTCTGGTTCAAGGCCCTCAGCCAGTACATGAGCGCCAACACCAACTACGCGGCGGCGCGCACCGCCACGCTGTCCGCGGCCGCCGACCTCTTCGGCCAGGGCAGCGCGACGTACAACACGGTCGCCAACACCTGGGCGGCGGTCAACGTCGGCTCGCGCGTCCCGGACGGCGGCGCGGTCACCGTCACCAACCCCGGCAGCCAGACCAGCACGGTCGGCCAGGCGGCCAGCCTCCAGATCAAGGCGAGCAGCGGCACCGCGGGCTCGCTGTCGTACGCGGCGACCGGGCTGCCCGCCGGGCTCTCGATCGACGCGAACACCGGTCTGATCTCCGGCACGCACACCACGGCCGGCAGCAGCAGCGTGAAGGTCACGGTCACCGACGCGGCGAAGAAGACCGGCTCCGCGGACTTCAGCTGGACGGTCAACGCGGCCGGCGGCAGCAACGTCTTCGAGAGCAACGTGAAGGTGTCGATCCCGGACGCGGGCGCGGCGGTCACCTCCCCGATCACCGTCAGCCGCAGCGGCAACGCGCCCAGCGCGCTGAAGGTGACCGTGGACATCGTCCACCCCTACCGCGGCGACCTGATCGTGCACCTGGTCTCCCCGGACGGCACCGCCTACCTGCTGAAGAACTCCAGCCCGTTCGACTCCGCGGCCAACGTCAAGGCGACGTACACCGTCAACGCGTCCGCCAAGGCCGCGAGCGGGACCTGGAAGCTGCGGGCCCAGGACGTCTACGCGGGCGACTCGGGCTACATCAACGGCTGGAAGCTGACCTTCTGACCGTGCGGCGTCACCCAGGCTTCACCGACGTGTGGCAGATATCGGCCACTGCTCACAACTGAGCTGGTCAGCACCCCAGTTGGGCGTCGTTCCCGGATCTCCGGGGGCGGCGCCCAGCTCCGTTATACGGACACGGATCTCCATCCTACGGACGATTTTCAGCCAACCTTCGAACACCCTCCTGACATGCACGCGTTCGAAATGGCAGTCTTCCCGACGCACGTCACACCCGCATCGCTTTGCACCCCCCACCTCTTGGCAAAGTTGAAGGAGAACCGTGACCCCCCGCATTTCCCGCAAGACCCGTGTGACCGGAACCGTCGTCGTCGCCGCCGCGGCCCTGCTGGCCGCCGGCGTCACCACCGGCACCGCCGGTGCGCAGCCCGCCGAGAAGGGCGGCTCGCCGCTCAAGCTCAGCGCCTCGCACCGCGCCGAACTGCTCCGTGACGCGACCGCCACCAAGGCGCAGACCGCCCAGGAGCTCGGCCTCGGCGCCCAGGAGAAGCTGGTCGTCAAGGACGTGATCAAGGACGTCGACGGCACCACGCACACCCGCTACGAGCGCACCTACGCCGGACTGCCGGTCCTGGGCGGCGACATGGTCGTGCACACCGCCAAGGGCGGCGCGATCAAGAGCACCACCAAGGCGACCCAGAAGTCCGTCAAGGTGGCGTCGACGACCCCGAAGATCGCCCCGCAGGCCGCGCAGCAGTCCGCGCAGGGCGTCGCGACGAAGACCATCGGCGCCAAGAAGGCCGCCGCGCAGACCGCCCGCAAGGTCGTCTGGGCCGCCTCCGGCACGCCGGTGCTCGCGTACGAGACCGTCGTCAACAGCGTCCGGAAGGACGGCACGCCCAGCAAGCTGCACGTCATCACCGACGCCAACAGCGGCAAGAAGCTGTTCCAGTTCGACGCGATCCACACCGGCAAGGGCGAGAGCGAGTACAGCGGCACCGTCGACCTGGGCACCACCAAGCAGGGCAGCGGCTACACGCTGACCGACGGCGGGCGCGGCGGCCACATCACCACCAACCTGTCGAACGGCTCGTCCGGCAACGGCACGCCCTTCACCTCCCCCGACGACAACTGGGGCAACGGCAAGCCCGACAACCCGCAGACCGCGGCCGTCGACGCCCACTACGGCGCGGCCGAGACCTGGGACTACTACAAGAACGTGCACGGCCGCACCGGCATCAAGGGTGACGGCGTCGGCGCCTCCTCGCGCGTCCACTACGGCGACAACTACGTCAACGCGTTCTGGGACGACAGCTGCTTCTGCATGACGTACGGCGACGGCGCGGGCAACGCCGCCCCGCTGACCGCCCTCGACGTGGCGGGCCACGAGATGTCGCACGGCGTGACCTCGGCCACCGCCAACCTCACCTACAGCGGCGAGTCCGGCGGCCTCAACGAGGGCACCTCGGACATCTTCGGCACCTCCGTCGAGTTCTACGCCAACAACCCGGCGCACCCCGGTAACTACCTCATCGGGGAGCAGCTCAACATCAACGGCGACGGCACCCCGCTGCGCTACATGGACAAGCCCAGCAAGGACGGCCAGTCGCAGGACAACTGGGACTCCAACACCGGCAACCTCGACCCGCACTACTCCTCGGGTGTCGCCAACCACTTCTTCTACCTGCTGTCCGAGGGCAGCGGCGCGAAGGACCTCAACGGCGTCCACTACGACAGCCCGACGGCGGACGGCTCCACGGTCACCGGCATCGGCCGCGACAAGGCCGAGAAGATCTGGTTCAAGGCCCTGACCGAGTACATGACCTCGAACACCGACTACAAGGCGGCCCGCGAGGCGACCGTCAAGGCCGCCACCGACCTCTACGGCGCGGACAGCGCCGAGGTCAAGGGCGTCGAGTCGGCGTGGACCGGCGTGGCCGTCAACTGACGCAGCGCCGAACCGAGTCCGACCGAGCGGTGAGCGCTCCGGGGCGACCCGCCCCGAGCGACGGGCGGTGTCCGGAAGGAAGCGGTGGCGGCCAGGGAATTTCCCCGGCCGCCACCCTCTCCTTCCGGACACCGCCTTTCGGCATTCCGGGTGTTGGCGTGACGGATGTCAGCGCTGCCGATACCGGCGTTACCGATGTGGCATTGCGGATATCGGCGTTACGGGTGTTGCGTTACGGATACCGCCTTACGGATGCCACCCCACAACTGTCGGCATTTTCGAACATACCGCCCCGCACCATAATCCTTTCGGACGAATCCAGAAATTCTCACTGTCAGCCACTCGGACGGAAGTGGGAACGTTTTCGGCAGTCAGTGTGCCGATCCTCCACCCTTTCGGAAACGCCGGAAGAACCGGAGGCCGCACCCGTCGAGAGTGGGAGGACACCGGATGCGCATTCGACCCCGGACCCGCAGGGCCGTCACCGGCGCCGCGCTGGCGGGCGCCACCGTCGCGACGTCGCTCATGGCGGTACCGCAGGCCGTGGCAGTCCCGGCGGCGCGCCCCACGGCGACGGCCGCGGCGATCGCCAACGGCACCTACCTGATCAAGACGTTCAGCGGCAAATGCTTCGAGGTGCTCAACCGCAGCACGGCCAACAACTCGCGCATCATCCAGTTCAACTGCCACACGACCGACAACTACAGCGAGAAATTCACCGTCCGGTCGGCCGGGAACGGCACCTCCACGATCAGGGTTTTCGACGACAAGTGCCTGGAGATCCAGAACCGGAGCAGGGCCGACAACACGCCCATCGTCCAGTACAACTGCCGCTCGCAGGACAACTACACGGAGAAATTCAAAATCGTGAGCGCCGGCGGCGGCAATTACCGCATCAAGACATTCAACGACAAGTGCCTGGAAGTACGCGGGGGCAGCCGGGCCAACAACGCGCTCATCGTCCAGTACACCTGTCGCACCAAGGACAACGCCCGGCAGCTGTTCCGCTTTCAGCGGGTCTGAGCACGGCCCCGCCCGCGCCGCACCCCGCCCGCTCCGCCACCCGCACCCACAGTCCCCGTAGCGTCGCGCCGACGACCGCCGGCGGCCGGGTGTGCGGGTGGCGGCCGGGCGCCACGAGAGGGTCCGCGCCCAGCGCCCCGGCGAGCAACTCGACGGTGGCGAGGAGCGGTTCACCGGCGCACTCCCGGTAGCGCGCGGGCGCGCCGGCCCGGTCACCGGGGACCAGCGGCTTCGGCCAGGGCACGGCGGCCGGCGGCGCCGGCGGGATGCCGGCGGCCCAGCGGGGACGTCCGGCCGTCGAGGAGGCGGCGGCGCGCGGCGCGCTCACCCCGTCGCAGGCGAGCCCGGCCAGATGGCCGCCGTCGCCGGGCAGACCGATGATGCCGTCGGCGCCCACCGCGTTGTCGCCGCGCGACACCGGGGCGGCAGGGCGAACGGCCGTGGCCACGGCGGTCCATCAGCGGCAGGCGGTGGCGGAGTGCGCGGATGCGTTCCCGGCCGGGGAATCCGGTGTGGCCCTCGTGGGTGCGGAAGACCTCGGGCGCCGGGTGGCCGGTGAGCCGGCGGTACGCGTGGACGGTTCGGACGCCGCCGGTGCCCAGCGGCATCTCCTGGCGCAGCCGGTGTGCGCGGCCGCCGCCGTGGAGCCCCTCGGTGATCCCGCGCCCGGCGGGGCCGTTCTCCGCCATCTCGGAGTCGAGCGGCAGCGGGACCCGGCCGACCAGGGCCTGCCGGACGGCCGCGTGCGGCCGGCGCCCGCCGGGCAGGGCGAGCGTGCCGCGCGCGGGCCCGCCGTCGAGCTCCCGCGGCGTCGGCCGGGGCAGCTCGTCCGGGTCGAGGACCGGGTAGCGCTCCCGCTGCCGGCCTCCCGGGACAGCGACCGGCGGAAGCGCCGTGCCGGTGGAGCGGCCGCACGCCGATCAGCGGTACGCCGAGGTCGCCGGCGGCCTTGAGGTGGTCGCCGTGCGGCCGCCCGAGGCCGCCGGCGTACCGGGTCCGGCAGCACGGCCGTGCTGCCGGACCCGGGCGGGAAGCCGGCGATGGCGGCGGGCCGCCGCCGGCCCCGGGGTCGGCCGCACCGGCGATATGGCCGATTCCACCCCCTCATGCGGTCTTGTACGGGCTCCGTCGTGGCGAGAGGCTGCGATGTGGCGCCGACGGGCCCCGGCGCGGTACGGACACCCGCACACCGCAACTCCGTTGTGATCACCACGAGTTGAGGAGGGGAATGTCGTCCATGACACCGCTGCGCCCTCACCGCCCGCACGTCCCCCGGGGCCTGCCCCCGACGGATCCCGGCGGGCCCCCGGCGACGGACGGGTAGTTCACCCGCCGCCGGATCGCCCGGCGTACCGCCCGCGGGAAGGTCCGGCCGGTACGCCGCCTCCCGCCTGCGATCCGCCCGCGCCGGCCCGGCCCGCCGCACCCACCCGCCAACCGAGTGAAAGCGGACAGGAGCCCCCATGCCCGCACCTCGCCCCCCTGCCGTGGAGCGGATACAGCGGATACAAAGGACAAAACCCGGCAAAGCGCTATTTACCTCTGGTGAGCCCATGATCGGTCGCATCCCTGTCCTGGACATCCGCCCGCAGATCGATTGCGGCCGCCGCCCGGTGAAGGCGGTGGTGGGCGAGTCCTTCGACGTCTCGGCCACCGTCTTCCGCGAAGGCCACGACGCGGTCGCCGCGAACCTGGTGCTGCGCGACCCCGCCGGGCGCTGCGGCCCCTGGACGCCGATGCGGGAGGCGGCACCCGGTACCGACCGCTGGTGCGCCACGGCCGTCCCCGGCGTCGAGGGCCGCTGGACGTACACCGTCGAGGCGTGGTCCGACCCGGTCACCACCTGGCAGCGGCACGCCCGGATCAAGATTCCGGCCGGTCTCGACACCGAGCTGGTACTCGCCGAGGGCGCGCGGCTCCACGAGCGGGCCGCCGCCGGCGTCCCCAAGAGCGAGGGCCGCGAGGCGGTGCTGGGCGCGGCGGACGCCCTGCGCGACGGCCGGCTGCCCGCCGCCACCCGGCTCGCCGTGGCGCTCTCCCCCGAGGTCACCGACGCACTGGCGCGCCATCCGCTGCGCGAACTGCTCACCGCCTCACGCCCGATGCCGCTGACCGTCGAACGCCGCCGGGCGCTGTACGGCTCGTGGTACGAGCTCTTCCCGCGCTCGGAGGGCGCCGCCGCCGGACCGGACGGCACCCTCGTCAGCGGCACCCTGCGCACCGCCGCGGAACGGCTGCCCGCCGTCGCCGCCATGGGCTTCGACGTGGTCTATCTGCCGCCCGTCCACCCCATCGGCACCGCCTTTCGCAAGGGCCCCAACAACGCGCTCTCCGCCGGGCCCGGCGACGTCGGCTCCCCCTGGGCCATCGGCTCCGCGGCGGGCGGCCACGACACCCTCCACCCGGACCTGGGCACCTTCGAGGACTTCGGCCACTTCGTCCGTACCGCCCGCGACCTGCGGATGGAGGTGGCCCTGGACTTCGCGCTCCAGTGCTCCCCCGACCACCCCTGGGTCACACGGCACCCCGAGTGGTTCCACCACCGTCCGGACGGCTCCGTCGCCCACGCCGAGAACCCGCCGAAGAAGTACCAGGACATCCACCCGCTCTCCTTCGACGCCGACTTCGGCGGGCTGGTCCGCGAGACGGAGCGGGTGCTGCGCTTCTGGATGGCCCGGGGCGTCCGGATCTTCCGCGTGGACAATCCGCACACCAAACCGGTGCCGTTCTGGGAGAAGGTGATCGCCGACATCAACCGCACCGACCCGGATGTGCTCTTCCTCGCCGAGGCGTTCACCCGCCCCGCGATGCTGCACACCCTCGCGCAGATCGGCTTCCAGCAGTCGTACACGTACTTCACCTGGCGTACCACCAAGCAGGAGCTGACCGACTACCTCACCGAGTTGTCCGGCGACTGCGCCGCGTATCTGCGGCCGAACTTCTTCGTGAACACCCCGGACATCCTGCACGCCTACCTCCAGGAGGGCGGCCGGACCGCCTTCGAGGTGCGCGCCGTGCTGGCCGCCACGCTCTCCCCGACGTGGGGGGTCTACGCCGGGTACGAGCTGTGCGAGGCGACGCCCGTGCAGGCCGGCAGCGAGGAGTACCTCGACTCGGAGAAGTACCAGCTGCGGCCCCGTGACTGGGCGGCGGCGGCCCGCTCGGGGCGGACCATCGCACCGCTGATCACCACGCTCAACCGCATCCGCCGCCGGCACCCCGCGCTCCAGCAACTGCGCTCCCTGCACTTCCACCGGACCGACAACGACGCCGTGCTCGCGTTCTCCAAACGCGAGGGGCACGGCGCCGCGGCCGACACGGTCCTCACCGTGGTCAACCTCGACCCGCACCACACCCACGAGGCGACGGTGTCGTTGGACATGCCGGAACTCGGCCTCGGCCGGCACGAGTCCGTCCCGGTGCGCGACGAGCTCACCGGCGACACCTACCACTGGGGCAGGGACAACTATGTGCGCCTGGAGCCGGGCCGCTCTCTCGCGCCCGCTCATGTGCTGTCGCTGCGACCGTCCTCACCGATCGGAGGGTCACCCAATTGATCGTCAATGAGCCTGTTCCCGATACCTTCGAGGACACTCCGCAGAAGGACCGCGATCCCGACTGGTTCAAACGGGCCGTCTTCTACGAAGTCCTGGTGCGCTCTTTCCAGGACAGCAATGGCGACGGCATCGGCGACCTCAAGGGCATCACGGCGAAACTCGACTATCTGCAATGGCTCGGGGTGGACTGCCTCTGGCTGCCGCCCTTCTTCACCTCCCCGTTGCGGGACGGCGGCTATGACGTCGCCGACTACACCGCGGTCCTGCCCGAATTCGGCGATCTGGCCGACTTCGTGGAATTCGTGGACGCCGCCCACCAGCGCGGTATGCGGGTCATCATCGACATGGTGATGAATCACACCAGCGACCAGCACCCCTGGTTCCAGGAGTCGCGTACCGACCCACAAGGTCCGTACGGCGACTACTACGTCTGGGCGGACGACGACAAGCAGTACGCCGACGCCCGGATCATCTTCGTCGACACCGAGGCGTCCAACTGGACCTTCGACCCGGTGCGCAAGCAGTACTACTGGCACCGGTTCTTCTCCCACCAGCCGGATCTCAACTACGAGAACCCCGCCGTCCAGGAGGAGATGATCTCCGCCCTGCGGTTCTGGCTCGACCTGGGCATCGACGGCTTCCGGCTGGACGCGGTGCCGTACCTCTACGCCGAGGAGGGCACCAACTGCGAGAATCTGCCCGCCTCGCACGCCTTCCTCAAGCGGGTCCGGGCCGAGATCGACGTGCATTATCCGGACACGGTGCTGCTCGCCGAGGCCAATCAATGGCCGGAGGACGTCGTCGACTACTTCGGCGATTACG
The DNA here is from genome assembly GCF_046549095.1 of Streptomyces sp. x-80. NCBI lineage: Bacteria > Bacillati > Actinomycetota > Actinomycetes > Kitasatosporales > Streptomycetaceae > Streptomyces > Streptomyces sp. x-80. The sequence continues at coordinate 16,307 of NZ_JAJPWM010000011.1, read as the reverse complement.
CCGTCGGCGGCGACGAATGCCATATGGCGTTCCACTTCCCGGTCATGCCGCGGATCTTCATGGCGGTCCGCCGCGAATCGCGTTACCCGGTCTCGGAAGTCCTCGCCAAGACCCCGGCGATCCCGGCCGGCTGCCAGTGGGGCATCTTCCTGCGCAACCACGACGAGCTGACCCTCGAAATGGTCACGGACGAAGAGCGCGACTACATGTACGCGGAATACGCCAAGGACCCGCGGATGCGCGCCAATATCGGCATCCGGCGGCGGCTCGCCCCGCTCCTCGACAACGACCGCAACCAGATCGAACTCTTCACGGCCCTGCTGCTCTCGCTCCCGGGCTCGCCGATTCTGTATTACGGCGACGAGATCGGCATGGGTGACAACATCTGGCTCGGCGACCGCGACGCGGTGCGCACGCCGATGCAGTGGACGCCGGACCGCAACGCCGGTTTCTCCTCCTGCGACCCGGGCCGGCTGTTCCTGCCGACCATCATGGATCCCGTCTACGGCTACCAGGTCACCAACGTCGAGGCCGCGATGAGTTCGCCCTCCTCGCTGCTGCACTGGACCCGCCGGATGATCGAGATCCGTAAGCAGAACCCGGCGTTCGGGCTCGGCAGCTACACCGAACTGCCCTCCACCAATCCGGCGGTACTGGCCTTCCTGCGGGAGGCTCCGGCGGGCGGCGGGGCCGCGGACGACGACCTGGTGCTGTGCGTGCACAACTTCTCGCGCTTCGCGCAGCCGACGGAACTCGATCTCCGGGCGTTCAGCGGCCGCCATCCGGTGGAGCTGATCGGCGGCGTGCGCTTTCCGGCGATCGGCGAACTGCCGTATCTGCTGACCCTGGCGGGCCACGGGTTCTACTGGTTCCGGCTGCGGCAGAACACCGGACAGATCACCGGCGCGCGCTGACCGGGCGCGGGCACCGAGAAATCCGCCCGTACGCGGCCGCGCGGCGCGTACGGGCGTTTTTTGACCTTTCGTTCGGGCAGTCTCCCTACCGCCGCACGAGCCGGGCGGGCCACCGACCGCCGCCCCGGCTCCGGGCCGGCCGGGTAGGGGCACCGCACACACCACCGCCCGCCGGGCGCTCGCCGCCCGCTGCTCCACCTTCTGGGGGTACCCCCACCGCGCCGCCGCACAGTCAAGGCCGCATTCCGGGACACTTTGCGCTATCTGTCGTGTGCCCGGGGAAAGGACGCGACGCCCATGTCGGACACCGCCTCGACCCGTGCCACCCGCAACACCCCTGATCGTCCGCTCGTCCTCGCACCGGATCTGCTCTCCTCGCTCGCCCCGCTGCTCGCCGCCTGGGTGCCGCGCCAGCGCTGGTTCGCCGGCAAGGGACAGCAGCTCACCGGCTTCACCCTGGTCTCCGCCACCGAACTGCTGCCGTGCGTGAGCGACGGCGGCGCACCGGGCCTGCTCCAGCTGCTCGTCCGCACCCGGCAGTCCGGGCAGCCCGACCGGCCGGCCGCCGGTGACTGCTACCAGCTCCTGCTGGGGGTGCACCCCGCGCTGCCGCCGCAGCTGGCGCCCGCGGCGATCGGCCGCCCGGCCGACGGACCGCTGCGCGGCCGCACCGTCTACGACGCGCTGCTGGACAACCGGCTCTGCGGGCTGCTGCTGGAGCGGCTGCGGGTGCCCGGCCGGCTCGGCGCACTGCGGTTCTGCCACGAACCGGGCGCCGCCATCCCCTCCGGGCTGCCGGCCCGGCCGATCGCCGTCGAGCAGTCCAACTCCTCGATCGTCTACGGCGATACGTTCATCCTCAAGGTGTTCCGGCGGATCGCGCCCGGCGTCAACCCGGATCTGGAGCTGCCGCGGGCGCTCGCCGGTGCCCGCTGCGCGCGGGTGCCGGCGCCCGCCGCCTGGTTCGAGGCGGCGGGCGCGGAGGAGTGCGGCGAGACGACCACGCTGGGGGTCCTCCAGCCGTTCCTGCCGGGCTCCGCGGACGGCTGGCAGCTGGCCCTGCACGCGCTGGCCGTCCGGGCCGACTTCACCGGCTCGGCGCGGGCGCTGGGCCACGCCACCGCGGAGGTGCACACCGCGCTGGCCCAGGTGCTGCCGACCACCGAACTGCACCGTCCGCAGCTGGCCGCGATGGCCGCGCAGATGACCGAGCGGCTGGACGCCACCGCCCGCGCGGTCCCCGTCCTCGCGCCCTACCGCGCCCGGCTGCGGACCGCCTTCGACGCGCTCGCCACGGTCGGCCACGACGGGCGCGGCTGGGCCGCCCAGCGCATCCACGGCGATCTGCATCTGGGCCAGACGCTGCGTTCGGCGGGCGCGGGCCGCTGGTCGCTGATCGACTTCGAGGGCGAACCGGCCCGGCCGCCGGCCGAGCGGCGCCGGCCCCAGCAGGCGCTGCGCGATGTCGCGGCGATGCTGCGCTCCTTCGACTACGCGGCGCGCAGCGGGCCGGGCGGCGGCGATGCCTGGTCGCTGGAGTGGGCGCGGCGCACCCGCGCGGCCTTCTGCCTGGGGTACGCCGAGGCCGGTGGACACGATCCCCGCGCCGCCCCCGAGCTGATGCGCGCCTACGAGACCGACAAGGCCGTCTACGAGGTGCTCTACGAGGCCCGGCACCGGCCGGACTGGCTGCCCGTCCCGATGGCCGCCATCCGGCGGCTGGCGACGGCCGGGGACGACATCGCCGCGCGGGGCGGCGCCACCGGGGCGGCGGGGACGGTGGGGCCTGCGGAGGCGACCGGGACGACGGGGTCCGGCGGGCCCCGGGGAGCCGCGGGGTCCACCCGGTCCGACGGACGCGGGTGACGGGCCCGCCGCGGGCCGTCGCACCGCCGGACCCCGTCGTCCCGGTCTCGCCACCGCCGCCCCGACCGCCACCGTCCGCGCCCGATCCGACCGATGCACCGCACCGCCCGAGGAGGCACCTCTCGTGACCGCCCGACCGCCGTCCCGCCGCAGCACGCCCGCACCCGCCACGGCGGCCGAACCCGCCGCCACCGCCACCGCCGCCGAGCCGGTGACGGCCGACCGGCCGCCCGCGCCGCGGGACGCGGCCACCGCGGCCCCCCGCACCGGCCGGCCCGCCCGCCCGGCCGGATCCCGGGGCAGTGGCCACGGTGTACGGACCGCCGCCCCGCCGGCCGACGAGGACCGGCGCCGGCTGCTCGGCGGGACGCACCACGATCCGCACGCGCTGCTGGGCGCGCACCCCGTACGCGGCGGGCTGCTCCTGCGGACCCTGCGGCCGTACGCGAAGAGCGTCACCGTCCTGGCGAAGGGGCTGCGCGCCGCCCTGCACCCCGAGGGCGACGGGCTCTTCGCCGGGGTGCTGCCGCTGCGCGGCATCCCGGAGTACGAGCTGCTGGTGGAGTACGCGGACACCACCGTCACGGCGGAGGACCCGTACCGTTTCCTGCCCGCGCTCGGCGAGCTGGATCTGCATCTGCTCGGCGAGGGCCGCCATGAGCAGCTGTGGGAGGCGCTCGGCGCGCGGATCATGGTCCACCAGGGCGTGACCGGTACCCGTTTCACCGTCTGGGCGCCCAACGCCCGAGGTGTCCGGGTCGTCGGGGACTTCAACCACTGGGACGGCACCGCCTTCCCGATGCGGTCGCTGGGCTCGTCCGGTGTCTGGGAGCTGTTCGTCCCGGACGTCGGCGAGGGCGAGCTGTACAAGTTCGAGATCGTCCGGCCGGACGGTGCACGGAGCCTGCGCGCCGATCCGATGGCCCGCCGTACGGAGTGCCCGCCGGCCAACGCCTCGGTCGTGACCGCTTCGCACCACCGCTGGCGGGACGCGGACTGGATGGCGCGGCGCGGTGCGCGCCCGGTGCACGAGGCGCCGTTCTCCGTCTACGAGGTGCACCTGCCCTCCTGGCGGCCCGGTCTGAACTACCGGCAGCTGGCCGATCAACTCCCCGCTTATGTAACGGACTTGGGGTTCACACACGTCGAGCTGATGCCGCTCGCCGAGCACCCCTTCGGCGGCTCCTGGGGCTATCAGGTGACCGGGTTCTACGCGCCCACGGCCAGGCTGGGCACCCCCGACGACTTCCGGTTCCTGGTGGAGGCGCTGCACCGGGCCGGTATCGGCGTGCTGATGGACTGGGTGCCGGCGCACTTCCCGCGCGACGACTGGGCGCTGGCGGAGTTCGACGGACGGCCGCTGTACGAGCATCCGGACCCGGCGCGGGCCGCGCATCCGGACTGGGGCACGCTGGAGTTCGACTACGGCCGCGCCGAGGTGCGGAACTTCCTGGTCGCCAACGCGGTGTACTGGTGCGCGGAGTTCCATATCGACGGGCTGCGGGTGGACGCCGTCGCCTCGATGCTCTACCTCGACTACTCGCGCGAGGAGGGCGGCTGGACGCCGAACGCGCACGGCGGGCGGGAGAACCTCGACGCGGTCGCCTTCCTCCAGGAGATGAACGCGACCGTCTACCGCCGCTGTCCCGGCGTCGTCACCATCGCCGAGGAGTCCACCGCCTGGGACGGCGTCACCCGGGCCACGCACCACGTCGGCCCCGGCGGTTTCGGCGGGCTGGGCTTCGGGCTGAAGTGGAACATGGGCTGGATGCACGACTCCCTCGGCTATGTCGCCAAGGAGCCGGTGCACCGCAAGTACCACCACCACGAGATGACCTTCTCCATGGTCTACGCGTACTCGGAGAACTATGTGCTGCCGATCTCGCACGACGAGGTGGTGCACGGCAAGCGTTCCCTGGTGTCGAAGATGCCGGGTGACTGGTGGCAGCGGCGGGCCACCCACCGTGCCTATCTGGGCTACATGTGGTCCCACCCGGGCAAGCAACTCCTCTTCATGGGGCAGGAGTTCGCGCAGGGTGCGGAGTGGGCGGAGCGCCACGGCCCGGACTGGTGGCTGCTGGACCCCTCGTACGGGGCGGAGCCGGACCACCGGGGCGTGCGCGATCTGGTCCGCGATCTGAACCGCGGCTACGCCGCCGCGCCCGCGCTGTGGGAGCGGGACACCGACCCGGGCGGGTTCTGCTGGCTCGACGGCGACGCCCGGGAGGACAACGTCTTCGCCTTCCTCCGCTTCGCCGCCGACGGCTCCCCGCTGCTCGCGGTCGCCAACTTCTCCCCCGTCGTACGCCCCGGCTACCGGCTCGGCGTCCCCGGCCATCTCCCGGTCTGGCGCGAGGTCCTCAACACCGACGCCCCGCGCTACGGCGGCAGCGGTGTCGCCAACCCCGGCCCGCTGACGGCCGAGCCGGTGCCCTGGCACGGCCGGGACGCCTCGCTGACCCCCGTGCTGCCGCCGCTGGCCACGCTCTGGCTGCGGCCGGTCTGAGGGCGGTGCCCGGCGCCGGCCGGGCACCGCGGTACGGCGGAGGGGCGGGCGCCCACCGGCACCCGCCCCTTCGCCCGCCGTTCCGTTCCGGCCCGCCGCGCACGGCCCGCCGTCAGCGGTGCGGCCCCGCGGTCAGACCTGGGCGGTCGCCTTGGCGTCGCCGGTGCGCGGTGCGGGCACCTCGGCGGCCGGCGCCTCCGCGGGCCCGTGGCCGTCCGCGGCGAGCGTCTTCTCGTCGAACGGCAGATGGCCGGCGAGTACCTCGCTCACCCTGGCCTTGTCGATCTCCTTGGTCCAGGTGCCGATCAGGACCGTGGCGACCGCGTTGCCCGCGAAGTTGGTCAGCGCCCGTGCCTCGCTCATGAAGCGGTCGATGCCGACGATCAGGCCGACGCCGTCCACCAGTTCCGGGCGGTGCGACTGCAGACCGCCGGCCAGCGTCGCCAGGCCCGCGCCGGTGACGCCCGCCGCGCCCTTCGACGCGATGATCATGAAGACCAGCAGCGAGATCTGCTGGCCGACCGGCAGCGGTTTGCCCATCGCCTCGGCCACGAACAGCGAGGACATCGTCAGGTAGATGGCGGTGCCGTCGAGGTTGAAGCTGTAGCCGGTCGGGACGGTGATGCCGACCACCGGCTTGCTGACGCCCAGGTGTTCCATCTTGGCGATCAGCCGGGGCAGCGCCGACTCCGAGGAGGACGTGGACAGGATCAGCAGGAACTCCCGCCCCAGGTACTTCAGCAGCTGGAAGACGTTGACGCCGGCGACCAGCCGCAGCAGCGTGCCGAGCACCACGACCACGAACAGCAGACAGGTGACATAGAAGCCGATCATGATGACGGCCAGGGACTTCAGCGCGTCCAGACCGGTCGCGCCGACCACCGCGGCCATCGCGCCGAAGGCACCCACCGGCGCCACCCACATGATCATCGCGAGCACCCGGAAGACCAGCTTCTGGAGGTGCCCGATGCCGCGCAGGACCGGCTCGCCCGCCGTGCCCAGGGCCTGGAGACCGAAGCCGACCAGCAGCGCCACCAGCAGCGTCTGGAGCACCTGCCCGCCGGTGAAGGCGGAGACCAGCGTGGTCGGGATCATGCCGAGCAGGAACTCCGCGGTGCTCTCGCCGCCGCCCGCCGTCTGGGCCTGGCCCGCGTGCCGGACGGCCTCGGTCAGATGCAGCCCGGAGCCGGGCTCCAGGATGTTGCCGACGACCAGACCGATCGCCAGCGCGACGGTGGACATCACCATGAAGTAGCCGAGGGCCAGTCCGCCCACCGCACCGACCTTGGCCGCCTTACGGACCGAGCCGACACCCAGCACGATGGTGCAGAAGATGACCGGCGAGATCATCATCTTGATGAGGTTCACGAACCCGGTGCCGAGCGGCTTCAGTTCGACGGCTACGCCCGGGGCGACGAAGCCCACGGCGATGCCGAGCAGTACCGCGCCGATCACCGCGAGGTACAGGTAATGGGTGCGGTCCCGCTTCCTGGGCGCGGTCTCCTCGGTGGTCTCCCCGGACGGCGGGGTCTGTGCAGCCACGGCTGCCTCCTCGGTCTACGGCTCTGCGACGGTGTGCGGCTCAGCGGCTCCGGCGCACAGCAAAGTCCCGGCGACTATGCACGTCACTGTGGCGCCCGTCACCCTTACGTGCATTTCGTTCACGTAAAAGTGACCGTGCAGACTGTTCTTCATGCCCCTCGCCCGACCCCGACTCCGACCGCTCCGCCGGCTGCGCGGCCCCCGCAGCCTCGCCGGGCAGCTCTTCGCCATGCAGGTCGTGCTGGTGGCCGTGGTCGTCGCGGGCTGTGTGGTGTTCGCGTACGTCAGCGCGGACCGGCAGGCGGCGGCCACCGCGCGGCGCCAGGTGACCGCGGCCGCCTGCGCCGTCGCCGACTCCCCGGCCGTCGTGGCGGCGGCCCGCTCGGCGGATCCGGCCGCCGCGCTCCAGCCGTACGCCACCCGCCTGGAGCGCGACGCGGGCGTCAACTTCGTCGTGGTGATGGCCCCGGACGGGACGCGCTGGACCCATCCGGAGCCGTCCGCGGTCGGCGCGAAGTACCTCGGGCACACCGGGCCCGCGCTGCGCGGTGAGGTCTTCGCCGAGACGTACCGGGGGGTGCTCGGTCCGTCCGTACGGGTCGTCGCGCCGGTCCGCGACCCGGCGCAGGGCGGCCGGATCATCGCGCTGGTCAGTTCCGGGATCACCGTCGAGACGATCAGCGCCGAACTGCGCGACCAGGTGCTGGCGCTGGTCGGGGTGGCGGCGGCCGCGCTGGTGCTCGGCGGCGCCGGGACGTATGTCATCAACGCGCGGCTGCGGCGGCATACGCACGGGATGAACGCCGCCGAGCTGAGCCGGATGCACGACTATCACCATGCGGCGCTGCACGCGGTGCGTGAGGGGCTGCTGATGCTGGACGGGCGGCGCCGGGTGGCCCTGATCAACGACGGCGGGCGGGAGCTGCTCGGGCTCTCCGGCGAGGTGGTGGGCCGTTCCGTGGCCGGACTGGGGCTGCCCGAGGCGCTCACCGAGGCGCTGGCGGCGCCCGGCCCGCGCGTCGACGAACTCCATCTCACCGCCGAGCGGGTCCTCGTCGTCAACAGCGCGCCGGTCTGCGGCGGCGAGCACCGCGGCAGCGTCGTCACCCTCCGCGATCACACCGAACTCCAGTCCCTGTCAGGGGAGTTGGACTCCGTACGCGGTTTCGCGGAGGCGCTGCGCTCGCAGGCCCACGAGGCCGCCAACCGGCTGCACACCGTGGTCTCGCTGATCGAACTGGGCCGGGCCGAGGAGGCCGTGGACTTCGCGACGGCGGAGCTGGAGCTGGCCCAGGCGCTGACCGACCAGGTCGTCGGCGCGGTCGCCGAACCGGTGCTCGCCGCGCTGCTGCTCGGCAAGGCCGCACAGGCCAACGAGCACGGCGTCGAGCTGACGCTGACCCCGGACAGCCGCATCGACGACGGGCTGCTGCCGCCCGGTCTGCCCGCCCGCGATCTGGTGACGGTGCTGGGCAACCTCGTCGACAACGCCATCGACGCCGCCGCGCCGACCCAGGAGCACACCGCCGCCTCCCCGCCGCCGCAGGTGCGGGTCACCGCGCGGGCGGCCGGCGGTGAGCTGCTGCTGCGCGTCGCGGACAACGGGCCGGGGGTGGCCGACGGCGCCGCCGAGGAGGTCTTCCGGCGGGGCTGGAGCACCAAGCCGAGCACCCGGGACGCCACAGCCGCCACGGCGGGCGCCGCCACGGCCGGAGCCGCGCGCGACCGCGGCCTCGGGCTCGCCCTCGTCCAGCAGGCCGTACGGCGCAACGGCGGCACCGTCACCCTCGACCGCGCCCCGGAGGGCGGCGCGCGGTTCACCGTCCGGCTGCCGCTGCACGCGCGGGTGACGGTATGACGCGCGCGGCCGGACCGGCCTGCGCCGGTGGCGGGACCCCTGCGAGAGGATGGGCCCGGTGACCACTCCCGACATCCGCGTCCTCGTCGTCGAGGACGACCCCGTCGCCGCCGACGCGCACGCCCTGTACGTCAGACGGGTGCCCGGCTTCGCCGTCTGCGGCACCGTGCACTCCGGCGGCGACGCCCGCCGCCACCTCGACCAGCACCCCGTCGATCTGCTGCTGCTCGACCTCTACCTGCCCGACGGCCACGGACTGCACCTGGTGCGGACGCTGCGCGCGGCCGGGCAGAGCGCCGATGTCATCGCGGTGACCTCGGCCCGCGATCTGGCGATGGTGCGCGAGGGTGTCTCGCTCGGCGTCGTGCAGTACGTGCTGAAGCCGTTCACCTTCGCCACCCTGCGCGAACGGCTCGCCCGCTACGCCGATTTCCGCGCCACCGCGGGCGAGGCCAGCGGTCAGGACGAGGTGGACCGGGCGATCGCCGCACTGCGCTCACCGCGGCCGGCCGCGCTGCCCAAGGGGCTGACCGCGGCCACCCTGCGGGTGGTGACCGACGGACTGCGCGCCGCCGCCGGCGGTCTGACCGCGGCCGAGGCGGCGGCCGGCGTCGGGATCTCCCGGATCACCGCCCGCCGCTATCTCGAACACCTGGTGGAGACCGGCCGGGCCGCCCGCGCCCCGCAGTACGGCCAGGTGGGCCGACCCGAACTGCGCTACCGCTGGTCGGGCCATTGACCCGCCCCGACGGCTGACCTACGGTCACCGAGCGGCCCTTCGTGGCCAGTTGGAGGTCGTGCCGTGCGCCCCACCGCCCCGCTGACTCTGCTCACCGCCGCCATTCTGGCCGCCGGTACGCTCACCGCCTGCGGCAGCGGGTCCGGGAGCGACCGCGACACCGTCAAGGTCGCCTTCGTCAAGGACACCAACGGCAAGGTCACGGTCCGGGACGACTACGTCCGGCTCATGGCGCGGCAGTTCGAGCGGTCCCACCCCGGCAAGAAGGTCCGGCTCATCCCGGTCCAGGCCGCGGAGAACGACTACTACACCAAGATCCAGCAGATGATGCGCTCCCCGAAGACCGCGCCCGACCTGGTCTACGAGGACACCTTCCTGATCAACTCCGACATCCGGGCCGGGCTGCTGCGGCCCCTGGACGGCCACCTCAACGCCTGGGACCAGTGGGGGCAGTTCGAACCGGCCGCGAAGAACGCGGCGAAGGGGCCGGACGGCCGCACCTACGGCGTCCCGGACGGTACGGACACCCGCGGGCTGTGGTTCAACAAGAAGATCTTCCGGCGGGCCGGACTGCCCGCCGACTGGCGGCCCCGGACCTGGGACGAGGTGCTGGACGCGGCCCGGACGGTCAAGCGGAAGGTGCCCGGCGTCATCCCGCTGAACGTCTTCACCGGCAAGAGCGCGGGCGAGGCCGCCGTCATGCAGGGCTTCGAGATGCTGCTCTACGGCACCGGCGGGCAGCAGCTCCACGACCCGGTCAGCGGCAATTGGGTCACCGGCACCAAGGGCTTCCGGGACAGCCTGGCCTTCCTCGACACGGTCTACCGGGAGCACCTGGGCCCCGAGGTGTCCGACGCGCTCAGCCCCAGCATCCAGACCCGGGTCGCCGCCGAACTGCTGCCCGAGGAGAAGCTCGCCATCGACCTCGACGGCTCGTGGCTGGGCCAGCAGTGGCAGCCCGCCGGCGGCGGCAGACCTTGGCCCGCGTGGTCCACGACGCTCGGCCAGGCCCCCTTCCCCACCCAGCACGGCGCCCCGCCCGGCACCGTCAGCCTGGCCGGCGGCTGGACGTGGTCGGTGCCGAGCAGGGCCCGGCAGCCGGAGCTGGCCTGGCAGCTGATCGAGACCTTCCAGTCGCGGTCCAACGCCCTCGAATGGTGCGTGCGGGGCGCGCAGATCGCGGTACGCAAGGATGTCGCCGCCGACCCGCGCTATCTGTCGTCGGTACCGGGCATCGGCTTCTTCACCGGTCTGGTCAAGGTCAGCCGGTACCGGCCCGCGCTGCCCGACTACCCCAAGGTGTCCGCGGCGATCGGCGAGGCGATGGAGGCGGTCACCGCGGGCGAGGCCACTCCGCGGCGGGCGGCCGCGGAGTACGACGGCCGGCTGGCGTCCCTCACCGGCGGCCACGTCGTCGCCAGGCCATGACCGGCGCCGTCCCGCGGACCGCGCGCCCGGCCCCGGCGCCCCGCCCCGCGGCCGTCCGCAGGGGTCTGCTGCGCTGGTCCCCGCTCGCCCCGGCCACCGTCCTGCTGCTGCTCTTCCTCGCCGGGCCGGTCGGCTACTGCTGCTACCTCGCCCTCACCGACACCCAGCTGACCGGCCAGGAGTCGGCGTCCTTCGTCGGCCTGGCCAACTTCCGGCACGCCGTGGCCGACCCCGCCTTCCGCAACGCGGTGGTGCTGACGCTGGTGTTCACCGTGCTCTCCTCGCTCCTCGGCCAGAACACCCTGGGCCTCGCGCTGGCCGGTCTGCTGCGGCGCGCCTCGCGGCCGGTACGCGCGGTCACCGGTGCGGTGGTGATCACCGCCTGGGTGCTCCCGGAGATCGTCGCGGGCTTTCTGCTCTACACCTTCTTCGAACGGCGCGGGACCCTCAACGCCCTCCTCGCCTGGCTCCATCTGCCCACCCAGAACTGGCTGTTCACGCTCCCGATCCTCGCCGTGTCGTTCGCCAACGTCTGGCGCGGCACCGCCTTCTCGATGCTGATCTACTCGGCGGCGCTGGCCGGGATCCCCCAGGAGGTCACCGAGTCCGCGGAGGTCGACGGCGCGGGCGGGCTGCGGCGGCTGTGGCACATCACGCTGCCGATGATCCGCCGCTCCATCGGCACCAATCTGATGCTCAACACCCTCCAGACGCTCTCCGTCTTCGGGCTCATCTGGACGATGACCCGCGGCGGCCCCGGCGACCGCAGCCAGACGCTGCCGGTGTTCATGTACGACCAGGCGTTCATGAAGTCCCTGATCGGCTACGGCACCGCGGTGGCGCTGCTGCTGCTCGTGGTGGGCGCGCTGTTCTCGGTGGTCTCGCTGCGGCTGCTGCGCGAGGAGGTCTGATGCCCCGCCGCCCGTCCCGCGCCACCCGCCACCGCCTCGCCGCCGACGCCGCGCTGCTGACCACCGCCGCGGCCTTCGCCGTCCCGCTGGCCTGGCTGGTGCTGTCGTCGCTGGACACCGGTGCGACGCTGCGGGTACGGCTGCCGGAGGCGCCCGGTGTGGCCAACTTCGCGGCGGTGCTGACCGACGAGATCACCTTCACGCCGATGCTCAACAGCCTGCTGCTGTGCGGCGGCGCGACGTCGGTCACGATGGTCTGCGCGGCGCTGGCCGCCTATCCGCTGTCCCGCTTCCGGGCCCGCTTCAGCCGCCCGTACCTGCTGACCGTCCTGTTCTCGACCTGTCTGCCGGTCACCGCGCTCATGGTCCCGGTCTACGGACTGTTCGTCCAGGTCGATCTGATCGACACGATGTACGGCACCGCGCTCTTCCTGGCCACCGCCCAGCTCCCGTTCGCCATCTGGCTGCTGAAGAACTTCATGGACGGGGTGCCCAGGGCGCTGGAGGAGGCGGCCTGGACGGACGGCGCCTCCTGGGCGCAGACGCTGCTGCGGATCGTCCTGCCGCTGATGGGCCCCGGGTTCGGGGTCGTGACCGTCTACACGTTCATCATGATGTGGGGCAATTTCTTCGTCCCCTTCATGCTGCTGCTCTCCCCCGAGCAACTGCCCGCGTCCGTCAGCATCTTCACCTTCTTCGGCAACTACCAGGGCATCGCCTTCGGTGAACTCGCCGCCTTCTCCCTCCTGTACTCGACGCCGGTGCTCCTGCTGTACCTCCTGATCTCCCGGCGGCTGGGCGGCGGATTCGCGCTCGGCGGCGCGGTGAAGGGCTGATCCCGTACGCCGCACCGATGACGGCCCGTCGGCCAAAGGTCGGACGCGGGTCCCCCCAGGGGATGACGGCGGCGGGCCCGGTCGGACTTTCGGCCGGTCCGGCTTTCGGTCCCTGCGGCCGAGGTGCCCGGCACCCCGCGCGGCCGAGAATGGGGATCTCACCTTCCGTCCCCCCTCCAGGAGTCCCCCGTGTCCCACGCGACCGCCTTCCCCGGCTCGCCCGCCCCCGCCCGAGCCACCGCGGCCGTCGCCGCCCGTGCGACGGACCTGAGCAAGGTCTACGGCCGGGACGAGACCCGGGTGGTCGCGCTGGACTCGGTCTCCGTCGAGTTCGGCAAGGCCCGGTTCACGGCGATCATGGGCCCGTCCGGGTCCGGCAAGTCCACGCTGATGCACTGCATGGCCGGTCTGGACTCGATATCCGGCGGCTCCGCCCGGATCGGCGAGGTCGAGCTGGCGTCGCTGGGCGACAAGCAGCTGACCCGGCTGCGCCGCGACAAGATCGGTTTCATCTTCCAGGCGTTCAATCTGCTGCCCACGCTGACCGCTCTGGAGAACATCACGCTGCCGATGGACATCGCCGGCCGCAAGCCCGACCGGCAGTGGCTGGACGCCGTCATCGAGACCGTGGGCCTGTCCGGCCGGCTGACGCACCGGCCCGCGCAGCTCTCCGGCGGCCAGCAGCAGCGGGTGGCCGTGGCGCGGGCACTGGCCGCCCAGCCGGAGATCATCTTCGCCGACGAGCCGACCGGCAATCTCGACTCCCGCTCCGGCTCCGAAGTCCTGGGCTTCCTGCGGGAGTCGGTGCGGGCGATGGACCAGACCGTGGTGATGGTCACCCACGACCCGGTCGCCGCCGGATACGCGGACCGGGTGGTCTTCCTCGCCGACGGCCGGATCGTCGAGGAGCTGTACGAGCCGACCGCCGACGCGGTGCTGGACCGGATGCGGCTGTTCGACGCCAAGGGCCGGACGAACTGACGCCGGCGCCCCAGACACCGGGCACCGCGCCCGCCACCCTGCCGTATCCCGAGTAACCGCACCCCAGGACTGACACCACCACCATGCTGCGTACCGCTCTGCGCAATGTCCTCGCGCACAAGGCCCGCCTGATGATGACCGCGCTCGCGGTCCTGCTGGGCACCGCTTTCGTCGCCGGCACCCTCATCTTCAGCGACACCATCGGCGAGGCCGCCAAGAACGCCTCCACCAGGAACCTCAAGGACGTGGCCGTCTCGGTCGAGACCGTCCGGACCGGCGTCGCCGACGAGAACGCGGACGGCAAACGGACCACCGCCCTCGACAAGAAGCTGTCCGACCGCATCCGCGCACTGCCCGGTGTGCGGAACGTGCGGTCCGACGTCACCGGATCGGCGACCCTCGCCGACAAGGACGGCCGGCCGGTCGGCGACGACTGGCGGAACCGCGCCGTCAACTACCAGCCGGGCAAGGACGGCCGGGACGCCCGCTATCCGCTGGCGCAGGGCCGGGGGCCCGCCGCCGCGGACGAGATGGCGCTGGCCCAGTCCACCGCGAAGGCCGCCGGCTACCGGATCGGCGACACGGTGCGGTTCGCCACCGACGGCCCGGTGCTGACGAAGAAGCTGGTCGGCATCGTCACCACCGACGACCCGGAGGTGACCGCGGGCGGCAACCTGGCGCTCTTCGACACCGCCACCGCGCAGCGGCTGTTCCTGCACCCCGGCCAGTTCGACGAGCTGGTGGTGACGGCGCATCCCGGCACCGACCAGCGGGCGCTGACCGCACAGGTCCGGGCGCTGCTGCCCAAGGACCGGGCCAGGGCGATCAGCGGCGCCGAACTGGCCGCCCAGCAGGCCAAGATGGTCACCGCGCAGAACAGCGCGATGAGCAAGACCCTGCTGACCTTCGCCGGTATCGCCCTGTTCGTCGGCGTCTTCCTCATCGCCAACACCTTCACCATGCTGATCTCCCAGCGCAGCCGCGAGATCGCGCTGATGCGGGCGATCGGTGCCTCGCGCCGGCAGGTCGTCCGCTCGGTGCTGGCCGAGGCGGGGCTGCTGGGGCTCGTCTCGTCCGCCATCGGTTTCGCGCTGGGCGCCGGTATCGCGGTGGGCCTGCGGGCGGTGCTCGACGCCAACGGCGCGCACTTCCCGGACGGCCCGGTCGTCGTCCGGCCGGCCACGGTGGCCTACACGCTGGCGGTGGGAGTCGTGGTGACCGTACTGGCCGCGTGGCTGCCGTCCCGCAAGGCCGCGAAGATCGCCCCGGTGGAGGCGCTGAACACCGTCGAGGCGCCCCCCGCACCGCGCAGCCTGGTCTTCCGCAACTCCCTCGGACTGCTCGTCACCGGCGTCGGCGTGGCGGTGATGCTCTACCTCTCCACCCTCGACGCCATCGGCGACAATCTGTCGATCGCCATGGCCGGCTCGATGCTGACGCTGATCGGCATGATCATCCTCGCGCCGCTGCTTTCCCGTCCGCTGGTCTCACTGGCCGGCCGCATCACCACCCGGCTCTTCGGCATCAGCGGCAAGCTGGCCAAGGAGAACGCGCTGCGCAATCCGCGCCGCACGGCCGCGACCGCGTCGGCGCTGATGATCGGGCTCACCCTGATCACCGGTATGACGGTCGTCGGGGAGTCGGCGCAGCGGGGCATGGACAAGATGGCGGCGACCGGCCTGACGGCCGACTACAAGATCGCGAACAGCAGCTCCATGACCGGTCTGGACCCCGAGCTGTCCAAGAAGGTGGCGCAGGTGCCGGGCGTGCGGGTGATGGTGCCGCTGCGCGGGGCGTTCTTCAAGACCGGCGACGGCTTCGGCCACCTGGTCGGCACCGACCTCGCGCAGCTCCCGGCCGTCACCGACCTGACCTTCACCCAGGGCTCACTGGACGCGGTCCGGGCCGGCGGTATCGCCGTCTCGCAGAAGGAGGCCGAGGAGCACCACTGGAAGGCCGGTGACCAGGTCACGGTGGAGTTCACCGAAAAGGCGTCCGACACCGGCAAGGAGACGAAGCTGAAGGTCGCCGCGGTCTACCAGGACAACCCGGTGGTCGGTACGTCCTTCGCCGATATGTCGCTGGTGACCCCGCACCTGCCGCGGCCCAAGAACGACACGCTGCTGGTGAAGGCCGACGGCGGCGGCTCCGAGACGATCGCCGAGGGCATCCGGCACGCGCTCGGCGACAGTCCGCTGCTGAAGGTCCAGGACCACGCCGATCTGCGCCGGGAGACCGCCGGGGAGATCGACATGATCATGAACATGGTCATGGGACTGCTGGCCATGGCCCTGGTCATCGCGGTGGTCGGCGTCGTCAACACCCTGGCCATGTCGGTCTTCGAGCGGACCCGCGAGATCGGGATGCTGCGGGCGATCGGACTGGCCCGCAGCGGCATCAAGCAGATGGTCCGGCTGGAGTCGGTGGTCATCTCGCTGTTCGGGGCGGTGCTCGGTATCGGTGTGGGCATCTTCCTCGCCTGGTCCGGCGGCAAGATGGCCGGCACGTCCTTCCCGACCTACGAGATGGTGCTGCCCTGGGGACGGCTCGGGCTGTTCCTGCTGATCGCGCTGGTCGTGGGCGTGCTGGCCGCGCTCTGGCCGGCCCGTCGGGCCGCCCGGCTGAACATGCTGGAGGCGATCGGCGCGCAGTGACCCGCACGACGCACGGCGGCGCGCCTTCCCTCGGCCGAGGGGAGGCGCGCCGCCGGGGTGGGACGCGGGGGG
>NZ_JAJPWM010000010.1:0-345763 GCF_046549095.1 Streptomyces sp. x-80 | reverse complement strand
GGAGGACTTTTTCAAAGGAACCTCATCCACCGAAGTGGACGGGGTATCAACATATCTGGCGTTGACTTTTGGCACGCTGTTGAGTTCTCAAGGAACGGACGCTTCCTTTGCGCCTGTTTCACCAGGCCCTCCGGGCGCTTCCCTTCGGTCTTGCGTTTCCGACTCTACCAGACCCTTCCGGACCCGATTTCCACCGGTCTGCGATTCCACCTTCCGGCTTCTTCGCTTTCCCACCGTACCAGACCCGTTTCCGCATCCGGCCCCCTGTGAGATCGGGGTCGGCCTTCCCGCTTTCGCTTTCCGGCCTTTCCGACTCTATCAGGCCCGGTCCGTTCCGTTTCCGGTTCGAATTCGGTTCCGATTACCCGTCGGACGGGGTTTCGCCTTTCGGCGTGATCACTACTTTAGCGGAATTCCTCAGCGGCTCATAATCGAGTCCCGGTCCGAATTCCGGCATGCCGAAATTCTTCCCGGTGAGGGACCGTGCAGTAGTGGTGTGCCGCTGAAGCGGCGGGATGGCCACCGCAGAACCGTTCCGGCTCCGTGGCAACTCGGAGAACACTACGGACCGGGCGGACCCGTGTCAACTTGGGTCAGTTGAGGTCGTTGAGGCGCCCCTCTGCGTCCGGCTGGGTGTCCTCGACGCGGCGCAGCAGGTGGGTCAGCGCCTCACCGAGGAGCAGGCGTTCCCGGCCGGAGAGGTCCTGGAGGAGCTCTTCCTCGAAGACCGTCGCCATGCGCATGGCCTCCAGCCACTTCTCGCGGCCCTCGTGGGTCAGCTCGACGATGACGCGGACCCGGTTGGTCTCATCGCGCTCGCGGGTGACCAGGCCCTCGCTCGCCATGCGGTCGATGCGGTGGGTCATGGCGGCCGGCGTGAGGCCGAGGCGTTTGGCGAGTTCGCCGGGGCCCAGCTGATAGGGGGCGCCCGAGACGACGAGGGCCTTGAGGACCTCCCATTCGGCGTTGCTCATCCCGAGGGTGGCCGTCTGCCGTCCGTACGCGACGTTCATCCGCCGGTTGAGGCGCTGAAGTGCGGAGACGATCTGTTCCACCTGGGGGTCGAGGTCTTGGAACTCTCGCTGGTAGGCCGCGATCTGTTCCTCGAGGCTCGGCTCGGCCGGATCGGGGGCCGCATCTGAGGGCTCAGGCATGCGGCGCAGTATGGCATGGAACGCATTGGCGTTGAAGTCCTTCGGCGTGTAGCCTTTAGCTTCGAACTTTAGTGTTGAAGTCTTCAGAGTGAGACTGTCCGGTCCCTCCCGACGGCCGCCGCAGCTCGTGGGTTTCTTCCGTCCTTACGACATGACCTAGGTAGGTGAGTGTGACCACCGCGATGGGCGCCGCGCTGCGTCGGATCCAGCTGGGGAACGCGCTGAGCGCGTTCGGCAACGGCTTCACCGTTCCGTATCTCTACGTCTATGTGGCGAAGGTGCGGGATCTCGGCGCGAGTACGGCCGGTGTGGCGCTGGCGATGCTGGCGGTGTCGGCGCTGGTCGTCCTGCCGCTGACCGGGCGGGCCATCGACCGGCGCGGTCCGCTGCCGGTGGCCGTCATCGGTACGGTCTCGGCCGCCGTCGGTGCGATGGGGCTCGGGCTGTCCGCCACGGAGCCGCTGGTCATCGCGTCCGCCGTCGCGCTCGGTGCGGGTATCGCGGTGATCCAGCCGGCCCTCGCGACGATGATCGTGTGGTGTTCGACCACGGTGACGCGGTCCCGGGCGTTCGCCACCCAGTTCTTTCTGAACAACCTGGGGCTGGGCGTCGGCGGGCTGGTCGGCGGGCTGCTGGTCGACGAGACGCACGCGTCGAGCTTTGTGCGGCTGTTCGCCATCGAGGCCGTGATGTTCCTGGTGCTCGGTGCGGCCATAGCGACCGTACGGCTGCCGCGGACGCCGAAGGTCGAGGACACCGTGCCGACCGGGGAGCGGGCCAAGGGCGCCTGGCGGACCCTCTTCGCCGACCGGCGGATGGTGTGGCTGTGCGTGCTGGGGTTCGTGCTGTTCTTCGCCTGCTACGGGCAGTTCGAGTCCGGTCTGGCGGCGTACGCCACCGAGGTCACCCGGATCGCACCGGCCACGCTGGGCGTCGCGCTGGCGGCCAATACGGCGGCGATCGTGGCGGCGCAGTTCGTGGTGCTCAAGCTGGTCGAGCGGCGGCGCCGCAGCCGGGTCATGGCGCTGGTCGGGGTGATCTGGACCGTGGCGTGGCTCGCGGCCGGGGTCTCCGGGCTGGTGCACGGCTCGCAGGTGGTGGCGACGACGCTGCTGATCTCGACGTACGCGCTGTTCGGGATAGGCGAGTCGATGCTGTCGCCGACGGTGGCGCCGTTGGTGGCCGATCTGGCGCCGGCGTCCCTGATCGGGCAGTACAACTCGGCGTTCGCCCTGGTCAAGCAGTTGGCGCTGGCGATAGGTCCGGCGGTGGGCGCGCTGATGGTGGGGCACGGGATGTACACCACGTACATAGGGATGGTCGTGCTGTGTGCGCTGGGGATCACGGTGCTGTCGTTGCGGCTGGGACGGCTGCTCAGCCCGGCCCAGGACAATCCGCACCGGTCGGCGCCGGCCGTGCCCGCCGCGCGGACCGAGGCGGAAGCCGCCGAACCGGCGGTGGCCACGGTCTGAGCCGTCGCCACGTGCTGAGCCGTCGGTGGTGTCGCGCCACCCCTGCCTCGTACGGATGGCCCGTACCGACGGCTGTCCGACGGCCGGGGCCGATCTCCGGTCCCGCGGTCCGTCGGCCGCGGGACCGGTGCGTTGACGAGGCCGCGCCGCCCGCCGCCGGTCGCTGAGGGCTGTCCCGTCATACCTGGCGGGACAGCCCTCAGCCGCGGGGCAGGGCGAATTCGCACCAGACGGCCTTGCCGCCGCCCGGGGTGCGGCGGGAGCCCCAGGAAGAGGCGATGGTCGCGACGATCGAGATCCCGCGGCCGGCCTCGTCGGCGGGCTCGGCGCGGCGGCGGCGCGGGAGGTGGTCGTCGCCGTCGGTGACCTCGATGATCAGGCGGCGGTCCGTACGGCGCAGGCGCAGCCGCATGGGCGGGGTGCCGTGTTGCAGGGAGTTGGCGACCAGTTCGCTGACGGCGAGGACACCGAGGTCGTGCAGCTCGGGTGCGAAGCGCCAGGAGGCGAGGACCCCGGAGGCGAAGGCGCGGGCGCGCGGGGCCGCCTCCGTACCGCCGTGCAGTTCGAGGGCGGCGTTGTGGAACAGCTCGGCGTCATGGCCGGTCCGCTCGGGGTGCTGGAGGACCAGGATGGCGACATCGTCGTCGTGGGCGGCGGTGATGCCCAGGGAGCGCAGCAGGCGGTCGCAGACGATGTCCGGGGCTCCGGTGGCGCCGGAGAGCGCGCGCTCCAGTGCCTCGACGCCGTCGTCGATGTCCTTGTCGCGGCGCTCCACCAGGCCGTCCGTATAGAGGACGGCGCTGCATCCGGGGCCGAACGGGACCGCTCCGGAGGTGTGCAGCCAGCCGCCGGTGCCCAGGGGTGGTCCGGTCGGTTCGGCGGCGCGGCGGACGGCGCCGTCCGGGTCGCGGACGAGGATGGGGAGATGGCCGGCCGAGGCGTAGACCAGGCGGCCTTCGTTCGGGTCGTGGACGGCGTAGACGCAGGTGGCGATCTGGCTGGCGTCGATCTCGGCGGCGAGGCCGTCCAGGAGCTGGAGGACTTCGTGCGGCGGCAGGTCGAGGCGGGCGTAGGCGCGGACGGCGGTGCGCAGCTGGCCCATGACGGCGGCGGCGAGCACCCCGCGCCCCATGACATCGCCGATGACCAGGGCGGTGCGGCCGGCGCCGAGGGTGATGACGTCGTACCAGTCGCCGCCGACCGCGGCGTCCGTACCGCCCGGCTGGTACGTGGCGGCCACCCGCAGGTCGTCCGGCTGTTCCAGTTCCTGGGGCAGCAGCGAGCGTTGCAGGGTGACGGCGGCCGCGCGCTGGCGGGCCTCGCTGACGCGCAGCCGTTCGGCCGACTCGATCTGGTCGGTGACGTCCGCGCCGAAGATGAGCACGCCGTGGTGCGGGGCGCCGCAGGCGGCCTCGGGATCGGGTGCCGGGCCGCTGTCGGTGACCTCGATGGGGGTGCAGGTGAAGGTGTAGTAGCCGTCGCGGGAGCCGTCCGGGCCGGCGCCGCCGGGGACCCGCCGGGATTTGACCGTACGGGGCGTGCCGCCGCGCAGCACCTGGTCCAGCAGCGGGAGCAGGCCCAGTTCGTCGAGCTCGGGCAGGGCTTCGCGCGCGGTGCGGCCTGCCGGGCGGGCGCCGAAGACGGTGGCGTAGGCGCCGTTGACGTACGCGATGCGGTGTTCGGGGCCGTAGACGACGGCCACCAGGGCGGGGAGGGTGCCCAGGATGTCGTGGACGGAGAGCGCGTCGACGGTGGGCGGCGCGGCCGCGGGGACGGGCTCGTCGGCGGTGGCCGGGTCGGTGCGGTCGGCGGCGCGTTCGGCGCGGGCCGCGGGGACCGAGCCGGAACCGGGGGCGGCCGCCGCGTCCGCCAGGGGTGCGGCCGCCGCCCCGCGAGGTGCGGCGCGGCCGGACCGGGCGGCGGCCCGCCGCTGTGTACCGGGGAGTTTGGCGCTCCAGCGCGTGAAGATCACGGAGGTGTACCTCTTACTTCGCTTCGTCGCGCGGGATCGGGCCGTCGGCAGGGGGCTGCTCCCCCTGGCTCCGCCGGGGGGATCTCCGCCCGGCGGCAGACGGGGTGAGGGTCGGCTGAGGGCACTCTCGGCACCTTCTGGCGGAATGCAGCAAACGTCCGGAATCCTCGTGATTGTCACTCTTTGCAGATACGAGCCCACCCATGGTCACACGACCAGTGTGACCGACCGTACTGACATCCGTCAGACGCCGGGCGCCGGTGTGGAGTTCCGGGCTCCGGTCCGCCCGGACGGCCCCGGGGCCGTCGCCGTCCGTACGTGTGTGCCGGGACGGCGCGTCAGCTGGTCTCGTTGTGCCGTCCGGTGTCCGCGGCGAGTGCGAACTCGGCCCGCGGGTTCTCCAGCGAGCCGAGCGAGACGATCTCGCGTTTGAACAGACCCGCGAGGATCCACTCGGCGAGCACCCGCGCCTTGCGGTTGAAGGTGGGCAGCCGGCTGAGGTGATAGGCGCGGTGCAGGAACCACGCCGGATAGCCCCTCAGCTTGCGTCCGTAGACATGCGCGACGCCCTTGTGCAGGCCGAGTGACGCCACCGATCCGGCGTTCTTGTGCGCGTAGTCCACGAGGGGCCCGCCGCGCACCGCCGCGGCGATGTTCTCGGCGAGCACCTTCGCCTGGCGGACGGCGTGCTGGGCATTGGGCGCGCACTCCTCACGGGGATCGTCGGGTTTGGCCGGCGGTTCGGCCGTCAGGTCGGGGACCGCCGCCGCGTCACCGCCGGACCAGGCGTGCTCGACGCCGTGCACCTGGAGCGCGGCGGTGCATTTGAGACGGCCGCGGTCGGTCAGCGGCAGTCCGGTCGCGGCCAGGAGGGGGTGCGGTTTGACGCCCGCGGTCCACACCAGGGTGCGGCTGGGGAAGCGGGCGCCGTCGCTGAGCTGCGCGACACGGTTCTCGCAGGAGTCCAGCCGGGTCCGCAGCCGTACGTCGATATTGCGTGCGCGCAGCTCGCGGACGGCGTATCTGCCCAGGGCCGCACCCACCTCGGGCAGGATCCGGTCGGTCGCCTCGACCAGGATCCACTTCATGTCCTCGGGCTTGATGTTGTGGTAGTAGCGGATGGAGTAGCGGGCCATGTCCTCCAGCTCGGCCAGCGCCTCCACGCCCGCGTACCCGCCGCCCACGAAGACGAAGGTGAGCGCCGCGTCACGGACCGCGGGGTCGCGGGTGGAGGACGCGATGTCGAGCTGTTCGAGGACGTGGTTGCGCAGCCCGATGGCCTCCTCGACGGTCTTGAAGCCGATACCGGTGTCGGCGAGGCCGGGGACCGGCAGGGTGCGGGAGACCGAGCCCGGCGCGAGGACCAGTTCGTCGTACGGCACCTCCAGGTGGCCCGCGTCGCTCTCCTCGACGGCCGGCGTCGTGATGGCGACCGTCCGCGCGGCGGGGTCGACGGCCGTGACCTCGCCGACGACGACCTGGCACTGCGGCAGCACCCGGCGCAGCGGCACCACGACATGGCGCGGGGAGATGGAACCGGCCGCGGCCTCGGGCAGGAACGGCTGATATGTCATGTACGGATCGGGATCGACCACGACGACCTCGACCGACCCCCGACGCAGCTCCTGCTTCAGCTTCCGCTGTAACCGCAGGGCGGTATACATCCCGACGTAACCACCGCCGACCACGAGAATGCGCGCCGGTTCCTTCACAGAGGTTCTCCTCGCGATGTCGACCGTTCCCGGGCAGCACCCATCCGGCGGCCGGCCGGGGGTACGGCCGGCACCGGGCGCCGCGCTCCCGGGAGAACACAGCACTGTTCCATGACGCACGCCCGCAACGGCTTTGTCCACCGGCCCGTCGAAATGTATGACCGGGACCGGCCACCGGGACGGAGCGGCACGTTCCGCGTGCGGGGCATGAGCCGCGCAGGTCAGACGGTGGTGTCGCGGGACGGGTGGGGGCGCAATCGGGTCGGACCGGGCCCGTTGGGCCGATCGGGGGGCGCAACTGTACGGAACGCCCCCTTCATTCTTGACCCGGGCTCAACTATGTTCGTATCTCGTTGGGGTGGACCCTCTCGTCGGTACGCCCCGACCGTCAGGGCGGGGAGTCTCCGGGGGGAGACGTCATTACCGGGGGATCACATATGCACATTCAGGGCTCTCAGTGGCCGACAGTCATCGCCACGGCACACCCTTCCGACAGTGCCGGCAACGGAAACAGCGGTAACGGGGGCAACAGCGGCCTCGGTGGCGCCGGCAGCCGGAACGCGCCGCTGCGGGTGGACGCACAGCGCAATCTGGAGCATGTGCTGCGCGCCGCCCGCGAGGTGTTCGGCGAGCTGGGGTACGGCGCACCCATGGAGGACGTGGCCCGGCGGGCCCGGGTCGGCGTCGGGACGGTCTACCGCCGCTTCCCGAGCAAGGACGTCCTGGTCCGGCGGATAGCCGAGGAGGAGACCTCGCGGCTGACGGACCAGGCCCGCGCGGCGCTCGGCCAGGAGGAAGACCCGTGGTCGGCGCTGTCCCGCTTCCTGCGGACGTCGGTCGCCTCGGGCGCGGGGCGGCTGCTGCCGCCGGGCATCCTGCGGGTGAGCGAGCACCCCGAGCGGGTGCCGGACGGCCTGGCCGAGGCGCGGGTGCCGCAGCAGCGGATGGCGCCGGGCCCGGACGGCCAGATCGATCCGCGGGTGGCGACCGGAACGGCCGGGGTGCCTGCCGGGACGGCCGGAGTGGCGACCGGGACGGCCGCGGCGGGCGATCCGGAGGGCTTATCCGAGGGCGCCGAGGGGACCAAGGGCGCGCAGGCGCTGCTGGATGTCGTCGGGCGGCTCGTGGAGCGCGCCAGGTCGGCCGGTGAGCTGCGGGCCGATGTGACGGTCGCCGATGTCCTGCTGGTGATCGCCACGGGCGCGCCGACGCTGCCCGATCCCGGCCATCAGCAGGCCGCGTCCGCCCGCCTGTTGGAGATCCTGCTGGAGGGGCTGCGCTCGCGCCCGGCCGGCTGAGTTCCGGCGGCCGGATCCGTCGGGCGGCCCCGCACGCCGCGCCGTACGGGACGGCCGCCATGCACCGCCGCGGCGGACGGCGGTACCGCCGTGCGGGTTGCCGCCGTACAGAAGTCGCCCCGGACGGGTGGTTGCCCGGCCGGACCCGCAAGCGTGGGCCTACGGTATGGCACTCTTGCGCGGTGTTCCGGTGTGACGGCGTGTTCGGGGGGCTCGGCGATGGGTGTTGACGGGCGGGACGAGCGGCGCGGCGGCGCAGCCGGTACGGGCGGAAGCGAGGACGCGCCGCCCCGGCAGGTTCCCGGCCGGACCAGCCCGTTGGGGCCGACCCCCGCGGTAGCCGGCCCCGCGGAGCGGCACGATCGCGCCGATGCCGCCGAGTCCGCCGGGCCCAGTGTTCCGGCGCAGCGCGAACGCATCGACAAACACTCCGAACTCCCGTCCTCCGACGCCGACTTGATCGCCGCCATGCGGGCCGGGGACGACAGCGCGTACGAGGAGATGTACCGCCGGCACGCCGAGGCGGTACGGCGCTACGCACGCGGCTGCTGCCGGGACGCGCACACCGCGGAGGATCTGACCGGCGAGGTCTTCGCCCGCACCCTCCAGGCGGTGCGCGGCGGCGCGGGGCCGGATTCCGCGGTCCGCGCCTATCTGCTGACGACCGTCCGGCGGGTCGCCGCGGCCTGGGCGAAGACCGCGAAGCGGGAGCAACTGGTCGAGGACTTCGCGGTGTTCGCGGTCTCCGCGGCCGGCTCCTCGCTGGACGACGAGAACCTCGACCTGGGCGCGGACGTCCGCGCCATGCAGGAGGCCGAGCAGTCGATGGCGGTGCGGGCGTTCCGCAGTCTGCCGGAGCGCTATCAGACGGTGCTCTGGCACACCACGATCGAGGACGAGTCGCCGAGCGAGGTCGCCCCGCTGCTCGGGCTGACCGCCAACGCCACCGCCGTCCTCGCGCACCGCGCCCGCGAGGGCCTCAAGCAGGCGTACCTCCAGGCACATGTGAGCCGGTCGCTGACCGCGGGCGGCGACTGCGCCCGGTACGCCGACCGGCTCGGCGCGTACGCCCGCGGCGGGCTGCGGATGCGGGCCGAGCGGGGGCTGCGCAAGCACCTCGACGCCTGCGCGCGATGCCGTACGGCGGCTCTGGAGGTCGCGGACGTCAATCAGCGGATCGGCGCGGTGCTGCCGGTCGCGGTCATCGGCTGGTTCGCCACCGGGTACGCGGTCAAGGCCGCGGTCGCGGCGGCGGGTGTCGTGGGCGCGGCGGCGGGGACCGGTGCGGCGGCGGCCGCCTCGGGCGGCGGCTCCGGCGCGGCGGGGAGCGCCGGCGGCGCCCTGAGCGAGGGCCTGGGGACTCCGGTCAAGGCCGGTATCGGGGCCGGGGTCGTGGTGGTGGCGGGCGCGGCGCTCGCGCTGGCGCTGGCCGGCGCCCCGCGGCCGTCCCCGCCGCCGCGGGCCGAGCCGTACCGGCCGGCCGCGACCGCGCCGCAGCTGCCCTCTCCCGAGCCGCCGCCGAAGCCCACCCCGCCACCGCCGCCGCCCGCGCCGGCCGCCGCGCCGAAGCCGAAGCCCACCCCGGTGCCGACGCCGCCACCGGCCCCGTCGAAGCCGGCGCCGCCGCCCCCCAGCCCGGCACCGCCGTCGGCACCACCGCCCGGTCCCGGGCCCACCCCGACGCCCACGCCCACGCCGACACCACCGGCCCCGGCCCCGTACCGCATCAGCGCGCTGGCCTACGACTTCACCGGCGACGGCAGCCGGCCGGAGGTGCGCGCGGCCGAGAGCGACTGGCTGTGGCAGCGGAAGGCACCGCATATCGACGGCACGGCGTACCCGCACGGCGTGAGCGTGCACGCGCCGTCCTCGGTGGTCATCGACCTCAACCAGCCGTGCACCGCGTACGACGCCGTCGTCGGCGTCGACGATCTCGGCCTGGGGCCGGGGGCGCTGCGCTTCTCGGTCTACGCGGACGGGGAGCGGCTGTGGCGCTCCGGTGTGGTGCGCGGCGGGCAGCCGGCGGTGCCGGTGCATGTGCCGCTGGCGGGCCGTAGGACCCTGCGGCTGGTGGTCACTCCGGCCGGGCCCGCCGGCCGGCTGGCGTTCGGGGACTGGGCGCGGTCGCAGATCAGCTGTCGCTGACCGCGCCGGGCGCGCGTTCCAGCAGTGCGATGACCGCGGCGGGCGTGAGCCGGGCGCCCTCGGCGTGCGGCGTCGCGTACCCGCCGTCGCGCGCGCCGTCGCCGTCCAGCACGGCGCGCAGCGCGTCCGCCGTCTCCCGTACGTCCGCCGTCTCGGGGACGGTGCGCGGCAGTTCACCGCGCCAGGCGTCCGCGGCGCCCAGCAGCCGGGCCGCGTCCCGGGGCCGGCCGACGCGGTGCAGCGCCGCGGCGGCGCCCTCCGCCACCACCGCCATGACGGGTCCGGTGCAGTGCTGCGCCAGCCCCCCGCGCAGCGCCTCGCGGCAGCGGTGCAGCGCCTCGTCCGGCGCGCCCGACTCCGCCGCGATCCGGCCCGCCAGCCCGTCGAGTACGACGGTGAACTGGGGCGGCGGGGTCCCCCGCACGGCGGCCGCGCGCGCCGCCTCGCACTCCTCGCGCGCCACCTCGGTGGCTCCGCGCCGCAGCGCGATCCGGGCGCGCAGCTCGTGGTTGAAGGCCAGCGGGTCCGGGACGCCCCACTCGACGGCCTGGTCGTCCGCCCGCCGCAGGACCCGCTCGGTGGCATCCGCATCGCCCCTCGCGTAGTGGAGTTCGGCCAGCCGGAACAGGATGAACGGGCCCTCGGTGTGTGCGCCCAGCTCATGGGTGAGCGCCAGCGCCTCCTCGTAGGCCGCGCACGCCTCCTGGTAGCGGCCGCGGATCCGCCGCAGTTCCCCGGTGACGGCGGCGACCTGGGCGAGCAGCCAGCGGTCACCGACCCGGCGGGCCAGCGCGGTCAGCTCCGCCTGGTCGGCCTCGGCGGACGCCAGGCCGCCGGGCAGGTCGATCGCGTTATGGGTCCGGAACAGCAGCGAGACGCCCAGCTCCCAGTCGCCGCCGTACGCCCTGGCGGTGGCGACCGCGTCCGCCAGCAGCGACCGGATCCGGTCGTGGCCGCCGAGGAAGTACGCGGTGAACGGCCACAGCAGTCCGGGAAAGCGGGCGCTGCGCGGATGCGGGCGGCGGTACACCGTCAGGATCCGCTCGCTGCGGGCACGGCTCTCCGGAGTGCGGAAGATGCGCTCCGGCTGATGGTCCTGGAGGAGGAAGGATTCCAGCAGCCACAGTTCCAGCGCCGCCATTTCCGCCGGTCCGCCCTTCGGGGTGGCCGCCCCGGGCGGCGCGAGGTCCAGCACCCGGGTCACCCAGGTGGCGCCCTCGACCCGGTAGTTGCGCAGCCACCAGAACCAGCCCATGGCGAGGACGACCCGCCGCGCGGTGCCCTCGTCCCCGTCGGTGACGGCGCGGTGCAGCACCGCCCGTACGTTGTCCAGTTCGGCCTCGACATGCGCCAGCCAGGGCAGCTGCCCGGCGGAGCGGATCCGGGGCTCGGCGTCCCGTACGAAGCGCGCGAAGTGCGCGGTGTGCCGGGCGCGGGCGCCGTCCCGCTCGGCCAGCCGGGCGGCGGCCCGCTCCCGCGCGTAGGCGTGGATGGTCTCCAGCATCCGGTAGCGGGGTTCGGTACCCCGGTGGTCGACCACCAGCAGCGATTTGTCGACCAGCGCCCCGAGGCGGCCGAGGACGTCGTCCGCGCCGTCGTCGCAGACCGCCTCGGCCGCCGCGAGCGTGCAGCCGCCGGCGCACACCGACAGCCGGCGCAGCACGGCGCGCTCCGGCTCGTCCAGCAGGTCCCAGGACCAGTCGACGACGGCCCGCAGCGTCTGCTGGCGGGGCAGCGCGGTACGTCTGCCGCTGGTCAGCAGCCGGAACCGGTCGTCGAGCCGGTCGGCGATCTGGCGCGGGGAGAGCAGCCGCAGCCGGGCCGCGGCCAGCTCGATGGCGAGCGGCAGCCCGTCCAGCCGGCGGCAGATCTCGTCCACCGCCGCCGGATCGTCCGCCGCCCGGAAGCCGGGCCGTACCGCCGCGCCCCGCTCGGCGAACAGCTGGTGCGCGGGGGCCGGCCGCAGCGGCTCCAGCGGCCGGACGAGCTCGCCGGGCACCCCCAGCGGCTCCCGGCTGGTGGCGATCACGGTCAGCCCCGGGCAGTGCCGCACCAGCAGGTCGGCCAGTTCTGCGGCGGCGGCCACCACGTGCTCGCAGTTGTCGAGGACCAGCAGCAGGCTGCGCGGTGCGCAGTGGTCGACGATCCGGGCGGCCGGGTCGCTGTGCTCGCCGGCCGTCCGGGCCTCCATGGCCGGTGAGAAGACTGCGGTGTCCCGGCGGCCGAGCGCGGACAGCACCGCACCGGGCACCGCCTCCGGCGCGTCCAGCGGCGCCAGCTCGGCGATCCACACCCCGTCCGGATGGTCACCGGCCAGCGCGGCCGCCAGTTCCTCGGAGAGCCGGGTCTTCCCGGATCCCCCCGGCCCGGTCAGCGTGATCAGCCGCTGCCGGCGCACCGCCACCTCCGCGCGCAGGGAGGCCAGTTCGGCCTCCCGCCCGACGAACGAGTCCAGCCGCGCCCGCAGGTTCCCCCGGCGCGGCACGGCGTGCGCCGCCACGGCCGCGGCCCCGGCCGCCGCGCCACCGTCCCCGGCGCTCGCCGCCAGCAGCCGGGCGTGCAGCGACCGCAGTTCGGGGCCGGGGTCCGCGCCCAGCCGGTCCACCAGGGTGCGCCGGGTCTCCTCGTACGCGGCCAGCGCGTCGGCGCCCCGCCCCGCGTCGTGCAGGGCGCGCATCAGCTGGGCCCGGAACGGCTCGTCCAGCGGATGGTCCGCGATCAGCTGCCGCAGTTCGGGCAGCGCCTCCTCGGCGCGGCCGAGCGCCAGATCGGCGTCGAGCCGCCGGTGCAGCGCGGCCAGCCGCAGCGCCTCCGGACCGCGGGCCGCCGCCGCCCCGTCCGGCAGATCCGCGAGCGCGGGCCCGCGCCACAGGCCGAGCGCGGCGCGCAGGGTCTCGGCCGCGGCGGGCGCGTCCCCGTCCCGCAGCGCCCGCGTACCGGACTCCACCAGCCGCTCGAAATGGTGCAGATCCACCTCGTCCGGCTCCGTGACCAGCCGGTACGCGCCCGGCAGCGACTCGACCGCGGCCCTGCCGAGCGCCCGCCGCAACCGGCCGACCAGCGCCTGCAACGCGGCCGGGGCGTCCTGCGGCGGCGCGTCCACCGCCCAGACCTCCCCGATCAGCACCTCGACGTTCACCGCCCGCCCGCCCCGCAACGCCAGCGCCGCCAGCAACGCCCGCACCCGCGGCCCGCCCAGAGGCACCGCCCCCTGCTCCCCCAGGGCCTCCGTCACACCCAGAATCCGATATTTCACCCCACCATGCTCCCGCCCCACCAAGTCCCCCATAACGTCCCCCTACCTCTTCCTCCCCGTCAGCACCGCCCATACTTCCCCCCCCCCGGGCGGGCCTCCTCCCCCTCCCTCACCCCCTCACGAGGGGCAGCCGCACACCGTACGGGAGGGGACGGGTCTCCGGGGTGGGTGCTCGGACGTCAAGCGAAGCAGTCCGAGCACCCACCCCGGAGACCCGCCCCCGTCACCACGACGACAGCCCGCGCGCCCGCCCCACACCCCCCTCCCGCCGAAGGCGGAAAACCCCGCACGGCGCCGCAGCCGAGGACGTGGGGCGCACGCACCACCGTCGAACCGCCCACGACGTCAGGCGCACGCACCACCGTCGAACCGCCCACGACATCGGGCACACGGACCACCATCGAACCGCCGAGGACATGGCGCGCACAGGCAACCGCCCACGCCGCCTAGAGCCGGTCGCGGGGAACCACTCCCCCCGCGACCGCCCGCTGCCGTGCCCCCTCCCCCGTCCAGCACGTCCCCCGCCGCGTCAGCAGCCGCCGCAGCCACAGCTCCGTGGCGACCAGCTCCGCCAGCCCGTCCAGGGGCAGCGCGGCGCCCTCGGCCGCCGAGCGGAGCGCCTGGCGGACGACCCGGGCCTCCACCAGCCCGGCGTCGGCGAGCAGCGGCGCGTCGAAGAGGTGCAGCAGATCGTCGACGGCGCCGCGCAGCCCGGCGCGTACCGCGGCCGCGTGGGTGGCGTGCGAGGTGGCGCCCCAGCCGGGCGGCAGATCCCGTACCCCGGCGCCGGAGAGGACCGACCGCAGCACCGCGGCACGCGCCCCGGGCTGGACCCGCAGGGTGTCCGGCAGCGCGCGGCAGGCGAGCACGACCTGGTTGTCCAGGAAGGGCGCGTGCAGCCGCTGGTTGCGGACCTCCGCGGCCTGCTCGAAGACGCGGTGGTCGGCGGCGTGGCGGGCCAGCGCCGCGCGGGCGCGCCGCTCCCCGGGGCGGCCGGCGCCGGGCGAGCGGGTCGCCGCGTCCGCGAGCCGGACCGATACCTCGGCCAGCGCCTCGCCCGTCAGCCAGCGCGCCGCGGGCCCCGGCCGGCACCAGGTGAGGGCGGCCAGCGAGGCGTCCACCGCCCCGCCGGTCACCGGTTCGTCGGCGAACCGCCGCTCCAGGAGGCGACGCGCTGCGTCGGCGATCCCGGCGCCGTAGGGCGTACGGGCGAGCCGGCGGGCGGCGCGGTAGACGGTGAAGGGGACCAGCGCGGACTGCGCGGACCCGCCGTCGGCCTTGGCCAGCGCGGTGACCGGGCGCAGCAGATGGCGCCGGCGGCGGTCCATGAGGAGGTCGGCGAGCCGGGCCGGGTGGGCGTCCAGGACCTGGCGCGCACCGTGCCCGACGAGATGGTCCGCGCTGCCGGCCAGCAGCCGTAGGCGGTGGCGTGCCGCGCTGGTGAGGGCGGGCCCCGGCTCATCGGTGAGCGGGCCGCGCCCCAGGTCCGCGTAGGGGAGCGCCTCCTCGCCCGCCGCGACGACGACATGCCGCAGCCGCGGATTGTCGGCGATGCTGCGGGCGCGCTCCAGCTCGTCCTCGCGGGCGGACCGGCCGCCTTTCGTGGCACGGTCGTTGAAGGTGACCGCCAGCAGGCGTTCGCCCTGCCCGTTGAGCGACCCGGGCGGGCCGGGGAGGCCGGCGGCCAGCAGCGCGAGGGTTCCGGAGGCGCTGCCTCCGGAGAGGTCGGCGCCGACGCCGGGGACCGGGCCGCCGCGCGCGGCGCGCCGCTCGGCCGGGCCCATACCGGGCACCGGGCCGGGGTCCAGACCGTCCCGCCCGTCCGGGTCGGGGGCGTGCCGCGGGCCGGCCAGCCGGACCCGGACGGCCTCGACGAGGGCCTCCCGGACGCCGTCCACGGCCTGTTCCGGGGCGAGCTGGGGCGCGCCGACGGCGAGCGAGGCGGCCGGTTCGTAGGAGGTGATGTCGCCGGCGCCGCCGCGCAGCACGAGGGCGTGGCCGGGCGGCACCCGGCGGACCCCTTCGTACGGCGTCCCGGCGCCGAGCGCCTCGGGCGAGTCCGGGCAGGCCAGCAGCGCGGCGAGGTGGCCGACGTCGAGGCCCGCCTCGATGAGGTCGGCGAGCGGGAGGGCGGCGGTGGCGTAGGCGGTGCCGCCCTCCCAGGGGGTGTGGAAGACGGGCCGGGCCCCGGCCAGATCACCGGTGACCGTCAGCCGCCGTCCCACCTGGACGACGGCGGTGTAGCTGCCCGGCCAGGCGGTGAGATGGCGCAGCGCGCCGCCGCGGGCCGCGAACAGGCCGACGCGCAGCTGGTCGTCGGTGGCACCGCAGACGCCGAAGACGGCGAGCCGGGTCCCCGGGTCGGCCTGGACGACGCGGACCTCGTCCGGCCGCCAGTCGCCGACCGCCCACAGCGGATCCGGGTCGCCCCACAGGAGTTGAGCGCCCACCGGCAGGACCGAACGGCGCTCCCTGGCGGCGGCCGGTCCCGTGGTGGCACTGCTCCACCCCACCAACCAGCGCATCGCCGCCTCCACCCGATTCCCCGTCCGCCGCGCGGCCAACGGCCGCCCGTACAGCGGATCGCCAAGCTGTTGTGCGGACCATGCTGCCATGGTGGGGACGCGCCGGCGGCGTCGGAGGATGCCCGGATGCGGGCGGTTCGTGCCCCAGGGCGGGGCACGACGGCGGTACGGGCCCGGGGCGGGACGTGGGCACGGCGGCCCGGCGGCGAGGGCGCGGGGTACGGGCGCGGCGGCCCCGGGTGACCCCCCGTGTGGCCCCCTGGCGAGCCGCGGCGCGAAACATTCCCCCGCCACATTTCGGCCAAAGTCCGTACCACACAGAGCAGTTGGCGGTGTCCGGAAGTCGCGCCAACCGGACGGCCGGCTGCCGCGACCCGCTCGCGCGACGGTCCGGGAGGCGGGCTTCGCCCCCCGGACCGGACCGCCACCCGCGGGGAATGAGGTGGCGGTATCCCCCAGCCCACTGGATCCAGTGCAGCGGGCCGACCCACGCAGGACCCATCGAAGCGCTCCGGCCGGAGGGGGGCCAGCGCGCACGGCCGGGCGCACGGGCACACGTACCCGGAGCACATGCCAATTCCCGCACCCCTGTTTGAACACGAATCTCGCCATCCGGGACACCGGCCCTTAACGGTCGGGATGCGGCGAACTACTCTGGGTGGACGCATGCCCCGGGGTACCGGGGCGGCCGTCGCTGTGTCGAGGGGTGCGCATGTCCAGGGATATACGCGGGCCGAACGAGAAGCTCGGCACCGTTCTCGCCCTCGCGGGTATCAGCAATGCCGGACTGGCGCGCCGGGTCAACGACCTCGGTGCGCAGCGCGGACTGACGCTTCGTTATGACAAGACGTCGGTGGCCCGGTGGGTTTCCAAGGGCATGGTGCCCCAGGGCGCCGCGCCCCATCTGATCGCGTCCGCGATCGGCAGCAAGCTCGGCCGGCCGGTGCCGCTGCACGAGATCGGGCTCGCCGACGCGGACCCGGCACCCGAAGTGGGCCTGACGTTCCCCCGCGACGTGGGCGCCGCGGTGCGCTCCGCGACCGAGCTGTACCGGCTGGATCTGGCCGGACGGCGGGCCGGCGGCGGTGGTATCTGGCAGAGCCTGGCCGGATCCTTCGCCGTCAGCGCGTACGCGACACCCGCCTCGCGCTGGCTGATATCCCCCGCCGACAGCTCGGTGGCGCGGGCGGCGGCCGAGGCGCGCGACAAGGATGCCGCGGCCGCCGGCGACGCGGGGATTCTGCAGCATGTCGGCCACAGCGACGTCAGCAAACTGCGGGAGGCGGCGGAGGACGCGCGCCGCTGGGACTCCAAGTACGGCGGCGGGGACTGGCGTTCCTCGATGGTGCCGGAGTGTCTGCGGGTGGACGCGGCCCCGCTGCTGCTCGCCTCGTACAGCGACGAAGTGGGCCGGGCGCTCTTCGGGGCCACCTCCGAACTCACCCGACTGGCGGGGTGGATGGCCTTCGACACGGGCCAGCAGGAGGCGGCGCAGCGGTACTACATCCAGGCGCTGCGGCTCGCCCGCGCGGCCGCCGATGTGCCACTGGGGGGATATGTTCTGGCCTCCATGTCACTCCAGGCGACCTACCGCGGATTCGCCGACGAGGGCGTGGACCTGGCGCAGGCCGCGCTCGAACGCAACCGCGGACTGGCGACGGCCCGCACCATGAGCTTCTTCCGGCTGGTGGAGGCGCGCGCCCAGGCCAAGGCGGGCGAGGCACGCGCCTGCGAGGTGGCGCTGAAGGCCGCCGAGGGCTGGCTGGAACGCTCCCGCGGCGGCGACCCGGAT
This sequence comes from Streptomyces sp. x-80, assembly GCF_046549095.1. Taxonomy (NCBI): domain Bacteria; kingdom Bacillati; phylum Actinomycetota; class Actinomycetes; order Kitasatosporales; family Streptomycetaceae; genus Streptomyces; species Streptomyces sp. x-80. The sequence goes on along the minus strand of NZ_JAJPWM010000010.1, from coordinate 328,437 downwards.
CCGTCGTGGCTGGATTTCTACTCCTACGAGCGGTTCGCCGCCGACGCCGCCGAGTGCTACCGCGATCTGCGGCTGCCGCGCCAGGTCCGCCGCTTCACCGAGCAGGCGCTCTCCCGGCCCACCGAGGAGTTCGTCCGCTCGCACGGCCTGCGCCTCGTCGTCTCCGCGGTCGCCGAACTGGAGTCGGGCAACCTCGACGCGGCCTGCGCGGCCGGCACCCGCGCGGTCGAGGTGGCCGGCCGGATCTCCTCGGCCCGCACCACCGAGTACGTCCGCGATCTGCTGCACCGCCTGGAGCCGTACGGCGACGAGCCCCGGGTGGTGGAGCTCCGCGAACGGGCCCGGCCGCTGCTGGCCGCGCCGGCTTAGCCGGCGGCGCGGAGCGGGGGTGCGGTGGCCGGGCCGGTGGCCGGTCGGTGCCAGGGCCCCGCGCCGCGGCCCGGCGTTGTCGCCCGGTGCCGTGGCTCGGGGCCGTTGTCAGCACCACGCGGCATGATGGGTGATGGCGTCGGGATGATGCGCGGGTCCGCGGAGGGGTCGGCCCGCGGTCACGCGGTTGGGGAGGTGCAGTGGCGGCGTACGACTGCGATGTACTGGTGATCGGTGCCGGCATCGTCGGACTCTCTACGGCCCGTGCGCTCACCCGTGCCGCGCCGGGCACCCGCGTCGTGGTCCTGGAGAAGGAGTCCGGCCCGGCCCGCCATCAGACCGGGCGCAACAGCGGTGTGATCCACAGCGGCATCTACTACCCGCCCGGCTCGCTGAAGGCCCGCTTCGCCCTCCAGGGCTCGGCGGAGATGATCAAGTTCTGCGCCGAGCACGGCATCCCCCACGACGTCACCGGCAAACTGATCGTCGCCACCGACCGCGGCGAGCTGCCCCGGCTGCACGGCCTGGTCCAGCGCGGCCGCGCACACGGCCTGCCGGTGCGCGAGCTGGGCCCCGCCCAGATAGCGGAGTACGAGCCCGAGGTGCGCGGCCTGGCCGCCATCCATGTCGGCACGACCGGTATCTGCGACTTCGCCGCGGTCGCCCGGCAGTTCGCCCGCCAGGCCGTGGACGCCGGAGCGCGGGTCGTGTACGGCGCGGAGGTGACCGCCATCGGCCGCCGCCCCGGTCGCGTCGCGGTCCGCACGGCCGCCGGCCCGGTCTACCGCGCCCGTGCCCTGGTCAACTGCGCGGGCCTGCACAGCGACCGGATCGCCCGCCTGGCCGGCGACGCACCGGGCATGCGGATCGTCCCGTTCCGCGGCGAGTACGTCACGCTCGCCCCGGACCGCGCCGGGCTCGTCCGCGGCCTGGTCTACCCCGTGCCCGACCCGGCGTTCCCGTTCCTCGGCGTGCATCTGACCCGCGGCGTCGACGGCGCGGTCCACATCGGTCCGAACGCCGTCCCCGCCCTGGCCCGCGAGGGCTACGACTGGCGCACCGTCCGCCGCGCCGACCTGGCCGGCACTCTCGGCTACCGCGGCACCTGGCAGCTGGCCCGCCGCCACTGGCGCCACGGCGCCGGCGAGCTGCACCGCTCGCTCTCCCACCACGCCTTCACCGAAGCCGTCCGCCGCCTCCTGCCCGCCGTCCGCGAGGAAGACCTGCGCCCCGCCCCCGCGGGCGTCCGCGCCCAGGCCGTCCTTCCCGACGGCACCCTCGTGGACGACTTCCTCTTCACCGCCTCCCCCGGCATCATCCACGTCCTCAACGCCCCCTCCCCGGCCGCCACCGCCTCCCTCCCGATCGGACGTGAGGTGGCACGGCGGGTACTGGGGATGCTGGGGGTGGTGCGGAAGGGGCGGGGGTAGGCAGCCCTGCGCCCCGGCCGACCCACACCTTCCGCGCCCTGGGCCGGCGGGGCGGTCAGCTGTTCGGCGCCTTGAATGCCTGGATGCTCGGCGCGTTGTCGCTGAGGCGCTCGCCCTGGACGTACAGCGTCTTCTCGTTCCCGTTCCAGCGGAGCGACATCTGCATCGGGCTGGGCAAGGAGTGCTTCGGGTCGTACAGCGTGCCCATGACCTTCTCCTCACCGCTGCGCAGGTCCAGCGTGACCAGGCGCGGATCCCGGCCGCCACCGGTAGCCACCGGCCCGGCGACCGCGACCACCTTTCCGTCCTCCAGCGCGGTGGCCGCCGTCTCCCTCTTCGACCACAGGAGCTTGCCGGTCCGCAGATCCGTGGCCGCCATGCCTCCGTTGTTGCGGTAGGCGGACACCAGCACCTGCTCGTTCTCATCGACGAAGGTGGTGCGCGGCTGGAAGTCCAGATCCTTCAGCTCCCCGTTGAGCGGGAACGAGTGACTCGGCTTGAGGTCCTTGGTGTAGGTCTGGATGGATCGTTCGGCGTCCGGTCCGTCGCCGGTCTGCATCAGCAGCGTCAGCGGCCGGTCCGACAGGGTGCGCTCGACCGACCGCTGCTCATCCGGGATGTCCGAGGTGATGCTGCGGTGCTCCAGGTCGTGGAGGGAGATCTGCCGCGCCGGCTTCGCGTCGGTGCAGTCACTGGAGATCGCCAGATACTGGGGGCTCAGCCCCGTCGACGTCCGGCAGTCGTGGCCACGGGTGGTCACGTTCCACGCCTCGCCGCCGCCGGTGATGGTGAAGCCGGCGAAGGTGTTCCCGATCGCGGCACCGACGGCCTTGCCGTTGACGACGACCCTCGGTGTGCGCTCCTTCGTTCGCCCCTTGAGGTTCTTCGACCACAGCGTGTGCCCGGTGTCCGTGTCGACGGCGGAGAGGAACGAGCAGTCGTTGCCGCCCGCGTCGAAGACCACGGCACCGACACCGTCGTCGCTCGGCGCCTCGGACATGGCGCAGACCTCGCCGGCGCCCTTGGGCGTCTCGACCGTCCACTTCTTCTTGCCGCTCTTGCGGTCGAAGGCCCGTACGCCTTGGTCGTCGCCGTAGATGACGTCGTTGTTGTCGGCCCACATCGTGCGCAGGCCGTTGCGGCCCAGGTTCTCGCTCTCGGAGGCGGGCAGCGGCGCCTCCCACACCCGCGGCAGGGCATCCGCCGGCCGTTCATCGGCCGTGTGGCCGGAGCCTTTGCCGCTGAACAGGAAATAACCGCCGACACCGCCGCCGATCAGCAGGAACATCACCACGGCCAGAATGATGACCACTGGCGCCTTGCCACGGGAGGACCCACCGGGCCGGCCCGGCACTCCCGGGTACTGCGCTACCACGGGCACGCCGGGGACCTGGGCCTGCTGCTGGGCGTATGCCGGGCCCGGCGGCTGCCCGCCGGGCGGGGCCGGCGGATACGCGTACCCCTGCTGTGGGGGATGGTGGGTCCCGCCCGGGAGGGGCCCTCCGGGCTGCTGGCCGGCAGCGCCGTACGCCCCCTGTCCCATGTGCTGCTGTACCGGTGCACCAGGCGGCTGACCAGGCACGCCCTGGCCCTGATAACCGGGCCCGCCCGGATAGGGAGCCGCACCCTGATACCCCGGAACTCCCGGCTGCCCCTGCTGAGGGAAAGGCGAGGGGGCGGCCTGCCCCGGCGCGGGGACAGCGGACTGCGGACTGCCCTGCGCGGAACCGGCGACCGGCGACGGCGCAGCGGGGGACGTTCCCGGCGCACCGTACTCACCGGGCTGCCGTTGGCCGGCGGACTGCCCCGGGCCGGCGGGATATCCCTGCCCCGGGCCAGATGCCGCAGCCCTCGGCCCGTCCGGATTCTCGGCACTGCCCTGGCCACCCTGCGACACGATGAACCGACCCCCTGGTTTGGTTCTCATTACATCGGCCACGCATCGTATGCAGCGCGCTCCGCACCGCGCCAACCCCCTGGCTCCTTCTGATCCTTCCCACGGCCGGGCCGCCTCCGCGCCGCCTCCCGGACCGCTCTCCGGACCCCCTTCCGTAGAATCGACGCACTGTGTCCGAGAACCCCACCACCCCCGAAGCCCACGCGCGCCCGGCCGGCGCCCGCGAAACCGACGACCGTGCGGCCGGCACCGCCCGGTCCGCCGGCTCCGCCTCCGGGGCGCCCCGGTCCGCGTCCGGCGCCAGCGTCGCCGCCCGCCGCACCGAGCCGATGTTCCCCGACGGGACCGGCCCCGCGGCCGACCCGGCGGGCTCGCACCACGAGCGGCGGATCCGTTCCTTCCAGCCCCGTCGCAGCCGCGTCTCGCCCGGTCAGGCCGATGCGCTGCGCCGGCTGTGGTCCACCTGGGGGCGGGACATCGACGGGCTCTCCCGTATCGATCTGGCCGCGCTCTTCGGCGGGCGGCCGGTCGTGCTGGAGATCGGCTTCGGTATGGGCGAGGCCACCGCGCAGATGGCCGCCGCCGACCCGGACACCGGCATCCTCGCCTGCGACGTCCACACCCCCGGCCAGGGCAATCTGCTCGCTCTCGCGGAGCGGAACGGCCTGTCCAACGTCCGGGTGGCCAACGGCGACGCGATCATCCTCCTGCGCGAGATGCTCGCCCCCGCCTCGCTCGCCGGGCTGCGGGTCTACTTCCCCGACCCGTGGCCGAAAAAGCGCCACCACAAGCGCCGCCTGATCCAGCCTGAGTTCATCTCGCTGGTCACCACCCGCCTCGCGCACGGCGCCCTCGTCCACTGCGCGACCGACTGGGAACCGTACGCCGAGCAGATGCTCGAAGTCCTCTCGGCCGAACCGACGCTGGAGAACCTCTACCCCTCGTACGCACCGCGGCCGGACTTCCGGCCACTCACCAAGTTCGAGGGCCAGGGCCTGGACAAGGGGCACGTCGTCCACGACCTGCTGTTCCGCCGCCGGGCGGTGTAGGGGAGCGCCATCGGAGGGGCTCCCGTGCCGCGGCTCGGAGCGGGGAGCCGCCCTCGCCGAGCGGCGGGCGTGCGGAGGGGGCGTGCGGTGAGCGTGCGGAGGGCCGACGGCGCGGGGCCGCACAGGGCGGCAGTCGGCACGGGGCCGCAGTCGGCACAGGCCACCCAACGGTGCGCAGACCATCCAACGGTGCGCGGGCGGTTCAACGACGCGCGGGCGGCCCAATTGTGCGCGGGGTCGTCACTCTCCTGCGCCCCCTGCACCGCCCCGCTACGAGGCCCCTCCTCGCCGCCGACCGGTGCGGGGCCGCCACCCTCGTTAGGGTCGATGGGTGCACCCGTCCCGGCCGTCCCCGCAACCGCCCCCACCGGCGTACGCGCCCGGCCTCTGCCTGCACACACCCGACGCGCACACCCCCCACACCCCCCACACCCGTCCGTACGGCTACGCCCGCCGACGCACCGCGCTCTGGCACAGCAGGACCGTCCGCGCCATCGCCCTGGTGTCCCTGCTCGCGCTCTCCGGCGCGGTCATCGTCGCGCTGGTCCGCCGGCAGACCGGCACCGAGGGCTTCCTCGTCGGACTCGGTCTCGCCGTCTTTCCCGTACCGCTGCTCCTCGCGGCGTTCTGCTGGCTCGACCGCATCGAGCCCGAGCCCTGGCGCAACCTCGCGTTCGCCTTCGCCTGGGGCGCCTGCGCCGCCACCCTGGTCGCGATCCTCGCCAACAGCTTCGCCACCGACTGGCTGGCGGCCAATATCGCCTCGGCCTCCCCGTCCGACGCCGAGGCGTGGGGTGCGACCGTCGTCGCCCCGGTCGTCGAGGAATCGGTCAAGGCCGTCGCCGTCCTGCTGCTCTACCGCTTCCGCCGACATGATTTCGACGGCATCACGGACGGCATCGTCATCGCCGGCATCACCGCCACCGGTTTCGCCTTCACCGAGAACATCCTCTACCTCGGCAACGCCTTCGGCCAGGACCGGTCGATGGGCCACTCCGGGCTGAACTCACTCACCGCGGGCACCTTCTTCGTCCGCGTCATCGTGTCCCCCTTCGCCCACCCGCTCTTCACGATCCTCACCGGCCTCGCGTTCGGCATAGCCGCGACCCGCTACCCCCTCCGCCGCGCCGCACGGACCGCGCTGGCCCTCCTCGGCCTGCTGACCGCCGTCCTCCTGCACGCCATATGGAACGCCGCCGCCTCCATCGGCGACCTCGGCTTCCTCACCATCTACGGCCTCTTCATGGTCCCCGTCTTCACCGCCCTGACCTGGCTCGCGATCTGGGCCCGCCACCAAGAGCTGCTCTCACTGCGCCGCTACCTCGCCCCCTACACGGCCGCCGGCTGGCTCTCCCCGGCCGAACCCACCGCCCTCTCCTCCCTCAAAACCCGCGCCCTGGCCCGCGACATCGCCCGCCGCACCCACGGCCCCGCCGCCGCCCGCGCCGTCACCGAATACACCGCCCTCGCCACCGCCCTCTCCTTCCACCGCCGCCGCGCCCACCTCATCGGCCCCACCCCCGACTTCAGCAAGCGCGAGGCGGCCCTCCTGCACCATCTGTGGCAGCACCGGGGGTGGGCGTATCCGGCGCTGGCGGGGGCGTTGGTGGCTACGCATCGGCCGGTCTCCCCTCCACCGCCGCCCCTTCCGCTGCACCCGCACCGGACATGAGCCTCCCGCCTTATCGGCTCTGGGCTGTGTCCGCAGGCCAATCGGCCACGGGAATTCATCGACACCCAGACCAGCCCCCTCGCGCTCTTCTTCCCGAACAGCCACACAAATTGAACGTGGGCGGAGCTGCGGAACATTGCGGTTCCCTGCCTCCAGAAGATGCCAACCGCAGAACCAGTACCCAGGCTCTCAATATCCTTGGTGATCGAATAGCCCTGACGACGGAGTGAGCTGCCGCGCGACCCACGCCGGCGCACATCGCGCATATCGGCACCGGCGATCCGTAGACCTGAGGGCAGTTCGGCTCTCAGGTTTCGGGATGGTCCTGCGATGCCCTTCAGTGCGGAGCCGTGCTGCCAAGGAGCCGGGGACTGCCAGCCGCGGAGCGCTCGCGCATAGAGTCGGTTTGGTTCCTTCATTCCAGATGCGGAGGTTTTGAAATGGCTGGTGTACCGACCGGTGCGGTTGCCGCAGGTGGGCTGGTGGCCGGATACGGCGTCGCCCGATGGACGAAGAAGCGGCCGCTGGGTGGGGTGGCTCTGGCGGCTGCGGGGGCGGTGGCGGCGCGGGAGTGGCAGCGGAAGGCCGGGAATGTGACGGCCGTGGCGTTGAGCGGTGCCTATGTCGCGGCGTTCGCCGGGTCGCATCCGTTGGCGAAGAAGATCGGGGCGTGGCCGTCGGTGTTCGCGGTGGCGGGTGGGGTTGCGCTCGCTTCGTGGGTGGCGGCCGACCGTCGGTCGTGAGGCCGTAACGGCAAGGCGTAAGGACAAGGCGTAGGACATGGTTGCGGGCCGGGGCGATCACCGCCCCGGCCCGCAACCATGCTCTGCCCCCGCCGGTCAGCCGGTCAGCCGGTCAGCCGGTCAGCCGGTCAGCCGGTCAGCCGGTCAGCCGGTCAGGCCGAAGCCTCGTTCAGCAGGGTGAGTTCCGGGTCGGTGAGGGTGAGGTCGGAAACGGCCAGGAGGGCCGGGAGTTGGGCGGTGGTGCGGGCGCTGGCGATGGGGGCGGCGACCGTGGGCTGGGCGCCGAGCCAGGCGAGGGCGACGGTGGCGAGCTCGGCGTGGTGGGCCGCGGCCACGGAGTCCAGCGCGGTCAGCACCTTGCGGCCGCGCTCGGTGGCCAGATACTCCGCCGCCTTGCCCGAGCGGGCGCTCTCCACCGTCGTGCCCGGACGGTACTTGCCGGTCAGGAAGCCGGACGCGAGGGCGTAGTACGGGATGGCGGCCAGGCCGTTGCGGGCGGCGACATCGGCCAGTTCGCCCTCGTAGGTGTCGCGGGAGACCAGGTTGTAATGGGGCTGTACGGCGACGTAGCGGGCCAGGCCCTCACGTGCGGAGAACTCCAGGGACTCCGCGAGGCGGGCGGCCGAGATGTTGGAGGCGGCGATCTCGCGGACCTTGCCGGCCTGGACGAGGTCGTTGAGGGCGGTGAGGAACTCCGCGACCTCGACCGACTCGTCGTCGAAGTGGGTGTAGTACAGGTCGATGTAGTCCGTGCGCAGCCGAGTCAGGGAGGCGTCCACGGCGCGCTTGATCGTGGCGGCGGACAGGCCCTTGAGGTCCGGGTGGGCACCGACCTTGGTGGCGATGACGACGTCGGCACGGTTGCCGCGCGCGGCCAGCCAGTTGCCGATGACGGTCTCGGACTCGCCGCCCTTGTTGCCCGGTACCCAGGCCGAATAGACGTCGGCGGTGTCGATGAAGTTGCCGCCGCCCGCCACGTACGCGTCGAGAACGGCGAAGGACTCGGTTTCGTCCGCGGTCCAGCCGAAGACGTTGCCGCCGAGGCAGAGCGGGGAGACGGAGAGCGAGCCGAGGGGCTTCTGTGTCGCGGTCATACGCGGTTTCAGCGTGGCCCGGAGAGGAGTTATTCCGAGGGAGGGGGGAAGGGAGGGCCAATTACTCCGGTTGGGTGGTTCGTTCGGGTGTGGGCTGAGGAGTGCGGAGTGAGGAGTGTGGGGTGTGGGGTTCGGTGCGCTGGGTGCGAGGCGTCGGGCATGGGGCCCGTTCGGGTTCAGATGTTCAGGCCGCGGTCACGGAACCAGGACGTGGGGTCGATCGGGCTGCCGGCGTCCGGGCGGACCTCCAGGTGGAGGTGGGGGCCGGTGACGTTGCCGGTGGCGCCGACGCGGCCGATGACGTCGCCGGTGGTGACCTTGCCGGAGGTCTTCACCATGGAGGACAGATGGCAGAACCAGAGTTCGGTGCCGTCGTCGAGGGTGAGGACGATGCGGTAACCGTACGAACCGGCCCAGCCCGCCTGGGTGATGGTGCCGGAGTGAACCGCTCTGACGGGAGTGCCGGTCGGTGCGGCGAAGTCCTGCCCGGTGTGGTTCGCCGCCCAGCGGTCGCCGACCTGGCCGAAGCCGGCGGTGAGGGTGTAGGAGGAGACGGGGACGACGAAGTTCTTCGCCAGTTCGGCGAGGCGCGCGGCCTCCGCCTTCTCGCGGGCCGCTGCCTCCTCCTGCCGCTTGGCCTCCAGCGCCGCCGCCTTCTTGGCCGCCGCGGCCTGCTCGGCCTTCGCCTGGTGCGCGGCCGCGTCCCGCTCGGCCTGCTGCACGGCGGCCCGCTCCGCGGCTTCGCGCGCTTCCTGCTCCGCCGTGCCCTGCTGCGTATCGGCCTGCTGCAAGATGCGGCTGCGCAGCGCCTCGCCCGCGCCCTGGCCCTGCCCCGGAGCGGCCTCGTCCGGGCTGAGACCGGCTTGGACGAGGACGGAGCTGGTGTCCGCATCCGTCTTCGCATCCGTCTTCGCGTCTGTCTTCGCGGCTGTCTTCGCGCCCACGCCCACGCCGGCGTTCGCGTTCGCGTTCGCGTCCGCGTTCGCGGAGTTTGTCGTGCCGTCCGACGACATGAGGGCGCCGATACCCGGGAGGGAGGCGGGGTCCGGCAGCTTGTCGACGATGTCCTCGGCGATGCCGCCCAGGTCGGGCAGGTCGGGCAGGTCGGGCATGGAGATCGGAAGCGGCGGCTTGTCCTCGGCCGACGCCATCCCGCCCGCGCCGACCGCCGCGATGACGCCGACGCCCAGGACCGTACCGCCGCGGGCGAACCCGCTGCTGCGCTGCTTTCCGACCCGGTGCTTGCCACGGACCGTACGGATGGATTCCTCGGCGGGATTCCACTCGTCCCACGGTCCGTCGCCATCGCCGTCGCCAACGCCAACGGCATCGACGGTGCCACCGCCGATGACGGTGGCGTCACGGCTGACGGTGCCGTCGCCATTGGCGCCAGTGCCACGGTCGCCGCCCGTCCGTCCGCCCCCGGCTATCCGTCCGTCGCCGTTCCCCAGCCCAGCGCCGCCGCGATCGCCCGCACCGCCGTACGCACGGCCGGGATCACGGCCGCCGATGCGGCTGTCGGCACGGCTGTCGATGCTGCTGTCGACACGGCGGTCGTCGATACGGCTGCGGCCAACCCCACGACTGTCGCCGAGGCCATCCCTACGGACATCGGACGGGCCGGCCATACGGGCATCGAAGGGGCCGGCGAACGGGCCGTCAGTGGGGCCGCGGTCAGCGAGGTCGTAGGCGGTCGGAACCTCGGAGGCAGAGCTGTTGGACGCCACGGGGGCGCACTCCTTTCCTTCCCTCTCGCCTACCGGGTTAGCTGACGGGTTCGGAGCAGGAAGGTCTCCTACGGGCGCCCGCTGGCGGGAGGCGTCCGATTCACCCCAAGGTGGTGGTTCCCCGGTTCCCTCGGCGCGTTCCGTACACATCGACGCGGTGCTCTGTGCTGCTGTGTGGTGCTGTCCGACGTGCGGTACTGAGGTGCCTGGACGCGTCTGACGTGCCTGAAGTGCGCTTGCGGGATTCGGCGTCGGCGCGCGGGGCCGCCTCTTGCGACGGCTGAAACGACCGCGCTCCGTTATCGGACAGTAATAGAGACGGCGGCCGATTTCCAAGCGTTCCCCCGAATCCGCACCGACTTCAGGTCGGTTCTGGCCTGGACTTTTTCACCCATGAAGGCGTCAAACCGGGCGAGTTGACCGGACGTCGGCAAACGAACCTTCGACGATTGTGCGCCAGTCGTTATGCAGAGGGGTGCACGATGGCTACGGAGCGTAAGAGCGCTACGGTCTGATCATGGTCGTCAACGTCGTGAACGTCGTCAACAACGCGCAGACAGTTGCGGATCGGTACCGGGACTTCTCCTGGCGGCAGGCTCGGGGACGGTCCGAGGCCCACGAGGAACTGACCGCACGTATAAGCCAGGACCCGGAATTCTGCGATCTGCTGTCGGGGTCGCTGCCCGCCGGCAACAAGCAGCAGCCGAACCTCCTCCTCGCCGCCGTCCGCTATCTCGACGGTCCGCACGCCGAACAGGGCCCGCGCGGCGAGTCGGCGTACGGGCGCTGGCGCGAGTGGACGATCCGGCACTGGGACGAGGTCCGGACGGTGATCATGCGGCGCGCCACCCAGACCAACGAACCGGGCCGCTGCGCCACGCTGCTGCCGCTGCTCGCCCGCCTCCCGCAGCCGCTCGCGCTGCTGGAGGTCGGCGCGTCGGCGGGCTTGTGCCTGTACCCCGACCGCTATCGGTACCGGTACCGGAACGCCGGGGCCGCGGGGACCGGGACGGAGGTGGGGGCGCCGGAGAACCCGGTGACGTTCGAGTGCCGGACGAGCCGGGAGGCCGGAGCGGCGGAGCCGACGGTCCCGGCTCCCGGGGCGGCGGGCGCTCTCCCCGAGATCGTCTGGCGAGCGGGCATCGACCTGAACCCGCTCGATCCGGCCGCCGAACCCGACGACCTCCGCTGGCTGCACGCCCTCCTCTGGCCGGGCGACCCGGACCGGGCGGCGCGGCTCTCGGCCGCCGTCGAAGCGGTACGGCCGGTGCCCCGCCCGCGGATGGTGCGCGGCGATCTGGTCGAGGAGCTGCCCGCCCTCGCCGCCGAGGCCCCGCCGGAGGCGACCCTCGTCGTCTTCCACACCTCCGTGCTCACCTATCTCCCGCTCGACCGCCGCGAGGAGTTCGCCCGGCTCGTACGGTCGCTTCTCGCGGAGCGGCCGGGCCCCGGTCACTGGATCTCCAACGAGCACCACAGCGTCCTGCCGTGGATCACCACTCCGGCGCACGAGGCGCTGCGCCCCGAGGACGGACAGCCGCTGACCCTCGCGCTGGACGAGCGCCCGGTCGCCCTCACCGGCCAGCACGGCGAGCACCTGCACTGGCTCCGGGAGCCGGCAGCCGGCGGGTGAGCCGCGGCGGCGGTCCGCACGTCCGGGCCGGGCCGGGCCACGGTCACGGTCACGTACAACCTTCCCGTCACGTACGACCCTCCCGTCACGCACGCCCCACCTCACATACGCCCCGCCTCACATACGCCCCTGCGCCACCCTCCGTCCCCTACGCCCCCAGCGGCCGCCGCACCGCCAGCAGGGCCATATCGTCCGCCGACGCCCCGCCCGAATGCCGGGCGACGTCCTCGACCAGCGCGTCCAGGAGGTCGTCCGGCCCGGTGAAGTGGCGGCCGCGCAGCCGGGCCGCCGGATCGTAGAACTCCCCCGTCCGGTCCCGTGCCTCCGTCACCCCGTCCGTGAACAGCAGCAACATGGACCCGGCCGGGAAGAACGTCTCGTCCGCCCGGTCCGGCCACCCCGCCACCTCGCTCATCCCCAGCGGCAACGCGGGCGATGCCGGGGTCAGCTCGCACAGCCCGCCGTCCGGACCGATCAGCAGCGGGGCCGGGTGGCCGCGGTTGAGGACGCGCAGTGCGGCGCGCTCATCGGCGGGGACCTCCGCGAGCACGGCCGTGGTGAACCCTTCGAACTGGTCGATGCCCTCGCGCCGCCCGCCCTCCCGCTGGAGCGCCCGTTCCAGCCGGCCCGCCACCGCCTCCAGGGTGGCCTCCTGCTCCGCCGCCTCCCGGAAGGCACCGATGACGACCACCGCGGCCTCCACCGCCTCCAGCCCCTTGCCCCGTACATCGCCGACGATCATCCGTACGCCGTGCGGGGTGTCCTGGACCGCGTAGAGATCACCGCCGATCCGGGCGTCCGCCCGCGCCGCCACATAGCGCGCGCCGACCGCGAGCGGGCCGATCCGGGCGGGTGGCGTGGGCAGCAGGGCCCGCTGGGCGGCCTCCGAGACGTCCCGTACGGACGCCAGCTGGGCATCGCTGAGGCGTACGACCCGGTTGATGCCGAGCGCCAGTACGGCGACGACGAAGACCGTGGAGGCTTCGGCGACGGTCTCGTTCACCGTCGCCCCACGGTGGTACGTGACGACCCAGAGCTCGCCCGCGACGGCGGCGACGGCCGTGATGGCGGTGGTACGCAGGGAGTAGAGGGGCGCCGCGACCAGGGGGGCGGCGGAGAAGAACGGCGAGGCCGTGTAGCGGGGCGGGGTCCCGATGTCGAAGAGGAGGCCGGCGGCGATCAGGAGGACGGGGAGCCAGCGCGCCAGCCGGCGGCCGAGCGGGGACATCCGGGCATGCCGCGCCTTCCGTTCCCGATCGCCGATACGGTATTTGCCGCCTCGAAGCATCCGCACCGGCCTCTTCCCGCTCCCGCCCGTCCGCCGGGACATCGTCGTCCAGCGACACCGTCATTGAGGAAACCGTTGTGCCATGGGGCCGGCCCTGACTCCGTATCCGGATACGGAGCCGTACCCGGATACGGCTCCGGGTCCGCGCCGCCGGGCGGCACCCTCGACCTCCCAAGGCTTTCCGGTACGGGGCCGCGCGGCGAATCCTCATGGGCCGGACGGGTCACGGGGAGGGCGTGGCGGGTGAACCGGGTGAGTCGGGTGAACCCGGGGGAGTCAGAGGGAACCGGGGGAGTCAGGGGGAACCGGGTGCGGCGGGCCGGTCCGGCAGGGTGGCCGCACCACCGGCGGCGCGCCCGCCCTCGCACTGCCCCACCGTGGCGCGCGCATGCGCGAGGAACCGAGGCGTCAGCGGATGTGCGTGGTGCCGGGGAAAGACGATGTGCAGCGGCACCGGCGGCGCGTCGGGTATCGCTACAAAAGAGACGAACGGGTGGATGTGCCGTCGGCCGATGGACTCGGGGACGACGCCGACGCCACGGTTTCCGGCCACGGCCTCCAGCCAGTCGTCGAAGTTCTCGCAGTACGCGGCGACTTCGGGCCGCGCGCCCACGGGCCAGTCCGCCAGGTCCGACGTACCGCTGACCCGGTTCACCACCAGACGCCGACGGGACAGCTCCGACCAGCTGATCTCGTCCCGTCCGGCGAGCTCCGAGCGCACCGACACCGCGGCGATGCGGGGCTCGTGCAGCAGCGTGACCGCCTGCATGCCGGGAGCCGTGACCCGGCCCCGGAGGATCGCGATATCGGCCGTACCGCTGTCCACTCCCGCCAGCGCGGCATCGTGCCGGTGGACGCGTACGCCGATGCCGGTCTCCGCCTCGAACCGCTCGATGGCTGCCTGCGGCCAGGTAGCGGGGAATCCCCAGGCGAAACCGATACGGAAGAAGGAACCGTCCGCGACCGGCCGCAGCGCCGCGTCCAGACGGGGCAGCAGCATCCGCAGCTCGTCATACAGCCGGTCGCCTTCCGGCGTGAGCGTGACCTGCCGGGTCGTACGCTCCAGCAGGCGGTAGCCGATCAGCTCTTCCAGCCGCCGGATCGTACGGCTCACCGTCGGCTGGGAGAGCGCCAGCCGCTCGGCCGCCCGCGTGAAGTGCTGCTCCTCGGCCAGGGCCACGAAACAGCGCAGATGGTGCAGTTCGATCCCCGCGGCGGGCGGCTTCCGCGCACCCGGGGTCGTCTGCACACCCGGAGCCGTCTGCACACCCGACACAATCGGCGCACCGGGCACGATCGGTACGCCCCGTGCATTCCCCACGCCCTGTGCATTCCCCACGCCCTGCGTGTTCCGCATGCCCTGCGAGTTCCGCATGCCCCGAATCCTAGACAGGGCGTCGAACGCCACCTTGGCGGTGTCGGTCGTCATCCGTCGGTCGTCATCCGTCGGACATCGGACATCGGAGATCGGACATCGGGCACTGGACATCAGGCATCAGGCATCAGCCCTCCGCAGACCTCAGCGGCCCTACGGACCCGGTGATCTCGGTGATCTCGGTGACCTCAGCGGCCCCGGCGGTCTCGGCGGCCCCGCCAGCCTTGGCAGTCTCGGCAGCCCCGACACCCTGCCCGCTCCCGGCGCTCCCGGCGACCCTGGTACTCCCAGTGCCCCCGGTGCTCCCAGTGCCCCCGCCCGCCCCGGCCCCCTCCCCCGCAGGACACGCCGCCCCGCCCCCACTCCGCCCACCACGCATCCCGAGCGAGATGACCAGGAAGGCGACGACGGCCACCCCGGCCAGCAGCCACATCGCCGCCTGGTTGCCACGGAGGAACAGATCACCGAAGAGTTCATCGGCCTCCCGACTGCCCAGACCGGTGTGCGTGCGCAGCGCCGCGGCGCCCGCCGAAGGATCGGCGACCACCGCCTCGGCCCACGCCCCGCCGGGCAGGTGCCGCGCGGCGAGGGCGTCGGTCAGCGAGTCCGCCGCGGACCAGCGGTAGACCGCCATGCCGACGGCCAGCCCGATCGCCCCGCCCAGGTTGTGGAACGTCCACGACGCGCCGACGGCCGTCCCCGCCAGCCGGTCCGGTGCGGAGGACAGAGCGGCGACGGTGGCCGGGCCGAGTACGAACGCCCAGCCGGCGCCCATCAGCAGGAACGCGACCACGATGCCGGCGACGCCGCTGTCGCGGGTGAACCGCGCCTGGAGCACGGCCGACAGCGCGAACGCGGCGAAGCCGACGCAGAGCAGCAGCCGTGGCGGAAAACGGTCCGCCAGCCGCCCCACCACCGGGGAGAGCAGCGCCACGAGCGCGGTGCACGGCAGCAGCATCAGCCCGCTCGCGTATCCCTGGTAATGCCGTACCGAATACAGAAACAGCGGCATCAGGAAGAACGCCAGGCAGTAGAAGAAAGCCAGTGAGAAATCGGCCACGATGGCACCGATGAACGTACGGTTCGCGAAGAGCCGGAAATCAATGATCGGGGAGACAACCTTGCGCTCCACGACGCAGAACGCGGCGAGTGCCAGCCCCCCACCACCCAGCAGCCCGATAATTCGCCCGGATCCCCATCCCCAGGTGTCCCCCAGCGTAAGCCCCAGAATGACCGCGGGCAGCCCGGCCGTCAGCAAGATGAGCCCGAGCCGGTCCATTCGCTCGTTTCCGCCACCACGCGATTCCCGCACCGTCGGGAAACACATCGCCAGCGCGATGACGATGAGCGGAACATTCAGCCAGAACACCCAGCGCCAGCCGAACCCGCTGACGATGACCCCGCCGAGCACAGGACCGACCGCCAGGCCGACGCCGTTGACGCCGTACAGCGCCCCGATGGCCTTGCCGCGCTGCTCCGGCGGGAAGGCGTGCGCGACGATCGCGCTGGTGGCGGTGTAGAGCACGGCGCAGGCGGCGCCCTGTACGAAGCGGCAGACGATGAGCAGCCGCACGTCCGTGGCGGCCCCGGCGGCCAGCGAAGCGACCCCGAAGACGACGGTCCCGCAGTAGAGGACCCGCCGGCGCCCGTGCGCATCGGCCAGCCGCCCCATCGTCACCATGAACATGGACAGCGCCGCGATAAAGATATTCACGACCAGCTGGAGTTCGGTGACCGTCGCGCCCAGATCGCCCTGAATCTCCGGGGCCGCGGTATTGACGATGGTGAGATCGATACACCCGAGAAAGCTGATGACGCCCACTCCGGCAAATGCCCACCAGCGCCGGTACGAGCCGTACCCGTCCGCGCCGTTCCCGTACCCGTCATCACCGAGGTGCATCACATTCACCGTGCCCCGTACCGTCTTTTCGGCGCCGCCGGTTCGGCACCGCGGACGAAGCTAACGGGACGGTGCGAGGCCGGACAAATAGCCGGACCGCCCGATTCATGCGGACGGTGAATGAATGCATTTCCCGTGAATGCCCGGTAAAATCGCTTGCGGCCCGCCCCGCCGCCGGCCGCCGAAGCAACCGGCAACGGAACAGGCCGGATTCACCTGCCGTCAGAACGCTCCGGATCCGTCAGAGCACTCCGGATCCACGTACCGTCAGGATCTGCCGCCCCACCACCGGAACGAGCGCGCGCCGGTGCTCGAAAGCGGCCCGGACCTGACGTGCCTGGTTGTCCGCGCCATGGACATTGGGGTGCACAAAGGTGCACGCCTCACCGTTGCCAGGGATCTCGTCACAGAGTGCGGACGGCGTATCCGTCTGGTCCCCGTCTCCCGTGAGGTCGTCCTTGACCCCGTACATCCACCTCTCACCTTCGGGTTCACACAGCCCGTGGCCGGCGCTCGGCCCATAGCTGTCGACATAGGTCGCGCCGTGCTCGACGGCGTGCCGTTCGATCAGTTCGTTGAGCTCGCGCTCCAGGCCGTCCAGCCAGGGCATGTCCTTCTTGGCGGTGGTGCCGAGCTGACGCCAGACGCCCCAGCTACAGCCGCCGTTGACCGGAACGATCGCCGGATAGCCGACGACCAGGACCTTGGCCCGCGGCGCCCGGTCCCGGATCCCGGTCATCATCCGACCGAAATCGTGGTCCAGTTGGACGAACTTGCCCGCCAGCCACTCCCGCCCCTCCCCGGTGGTGAAGTAGTCCGTGCACGGCGTCCCGAGGCCGAGCGACCGCGCGCCGCGCTCAAGGCACTGGGTCACGATGCCCCCGAAGCCGAGGCTGTTCCCGCCGATGCCGACGCTCACGTAGTCGGTGTCGTCGTGGAGGTAATCGATCTGCGGGCGCTTCTCCCGCCAGCCGCCCGCGGGCGGTACGGAGGGCGGGCCGTGCAGCTTCGAGGCCGGCTGCGGCCCCAGAACGCCGTCCCGCACCTCGGCCGCGCCGCAGGTGACATCGGTGAGGCGCAGACCCAGCTCCTGCGCGACCTGGTGCGGGTAGTCGCGGTACGAGCGGCCGCAGCCGTCGCTCTCGCCCCACGGCCGTACGAAGACATCGGCGCTGTAGGAGTCACCGAGGGCCACATAACTCGGCGCACGGCTGTCGGCGGCACGGGCCGCCGGAGCCGGACCGAACACGGACAGAACGGCAGCGAACGCGGCGGCCGCGGCGAGCGACGCGCGGACGAGTGAGGGCATACGGGGTCTGGACATATGGTCGCCCTTCATGACGTATCGGGACGCTCTCCCAATATCGCTGCGAATCGTAACCAAACCGGCACGCTGCGCGACCGACGCATCACACACACCACCCACAGAGGTGCCCCCGCTCCCCGGCAACCACCCGCCTCCGCCGGACACCGCTCACCGCTCACCGCTCACCGCTCACCGCTCACCGCTCACCGCTCACCGGGCAGGATCCCCCCCCCGTTCCCCCGTCCCCCTGTTCCGCTGTTCCCCCGTCACGCCGGTGGGCGATCGGCACAATGAAAACGTGCCGGATCTCCATGAATCGCAGCTCGCCGAACCGCAGCCCCAAGAACCGCAGCTCGCCGAACTCAGCCTCCGCGACGGGACGACGATCCGCCTGGAACTGACCCCGACCGGCTCCGGTCCCGCCCCGTCCCCCCAAGGCCGGCCCGAAAAGGCGGACGCGCCCGATGGAGCGGACCCGCCCGAAGGCACCGGCCCGACCGTGCCGGCACCCCGGAGCGGTGCGGGCACCACCACGGCCGCCGTCGCGGCGCTGCGGACGACCCTGCGCCCGCTGGGCCCCCTGCTCCAGGAGATCCACGACGTGATCACCACGTCCGAACAGCCGCCGAACGAGCTGTCGGTGCAGTTCGGTGTGCAGGTCGGCCAGGACCTCAAGCTCGGCATCGTCGGGGTCAACGGCCGGGCGAGCCTCACGATCACGGCGACCTGGCAGCCGCGGCCCCGGGCGGAGTGAGGGGCCGATGCCGCGCCGTCCCTCAGCTGGCCCGCTCGTAGTGGTATCCGTCGCCGTGGGCGGGCCCCACGTTGTGGCGGATGCCGCTCGGGTCGTCGAGGATCAGGTACGAGGGGTCCGAGGTTCCGCAGATTCCCGTCGACCGGGCCTGGTCCACGACGGCGGGGCCGATGTTGATGCGGTTCCCGCCACCCGCCACGGAGACGAGCTTGGCCACGTTCTCGCAGTGGCCCGTACCGGTGATATCGCTGATGAGCCGGACGGCGTGACCGCCCGTGGCGGCCCGGGAGATGATCAGCGTGCCCGGCTGGATGGCGTACTGACCGGTGAGACTCCAGGTGCCGACGAAGGACGAGGGGACCTTGCCGCCGTCGGAAGTACCGCCGCCGGCCGTACCGGAACCGCCCGCACCGCCGCCGGAGTTCGCGGTGTTCGAACCGCCGGAGGAGCTGGAGCCACCGGAGCTCCCAGGGTCCGAACCGCCGGAGGCCGACGGCTGCCCCGCTGAGCCCTCACCCCGGCCCGCCGTACCGCCTTTGCCCTGGCCCTCTTTCTCCTTGCCGCCACCTCCGCCTTCTCCTCCGTCGGTGGCTTCGCTTTTGCCCTTGTCATCGGAGCCCTGTGGAGAGCTCGCGCCCTGGGGCGGTGAAGAACCGGGCAGCACCGAGGAGCCACCGGGAGTCGGCGAGGTGGTCCGGACGTTGCCGGGGCGCCCGGCTTGCGGGCCGCTGTCGGGCTGGAGCAGGGTCACGGCGCCGCCACCACCGACCCCGACCACGGCGACCGCGGCCACAATGACCATCGGCCGGCGAGACCGCCGCTCCCGCTCCGGGGTCTTGGCCGGTGACCGCCCTGCCTCCCGTGGCTCCCCTGCCTCCCCGCCTCCGGGTGCCGCTTTCTCGGCTTCGCCGACGGACGAGGCCGAAAACACAGCCGGGGCTGGCGCCAGGTCCAGGGCCGGGGCCGGGGACTTCCCCCGGAGGCCGACCGTGGCGCGGTCGGGGGTCCCCGGGGCCGACGACGCGTCCGCCGACGAAGCCGACGCGTCCGCCGCCGGAGCCGCGCCCGGCTCCCGTACGGGAGCCGCCTCCGCGTCCAGGAGCCGCGCCGCCTGCCGTGCCAGGTGCGCCACGAGCTCCGCGGGCAGCCATACGCCGTTCGCCGTCGCCTGCCGCGGGGGATCCGCCAGCAGCTCGCCCACGCCCGCGCGCCCTGCGACGTCCTTCGCCAGACAGCGGGCGATCAGGGTGCGCAGGGCCTCGTCCCGCACCTCGCTCAGATCGGGATCGTCCTCGGCGATCTGGTACATCACCGCGTGCTGATTGCCCGCGCCCTGCCCGAAGGGCAGCAGGCCCGTCGCCGCGTACATCAGGACGCAGCCGAGCGTGAAGACATCGCTCGCGGTCCCCGCCTCCTGGCCGCGGACCTGCTCGGGCGACATGAATCCGGGCGAGCCGATGACCATTCCGGTGCTGGTCAGCAGGGACTCCACCGAGGTCTGCAGAGCGCGCGCGATGCCGAAGTCGATGACCCGGGGGCCCTCAACGGTGAGCATCACATTGGACGGCTTCAGATCACGGTGCACGATCCCCGCCGCGTGGATGTCCTTGAGCGCGCGCAGCAGGCCGTCGGCCAGCGCGTGTACGGAGTCCGCGGGCAGCGGGCCGTACCGGCGGACGACCTGCTCCAGGGAGGGACCGGGCACATAGCCCGTGGCCACCCAGGGCCGGTCGGCATCGGGGTCCGCGTCGAGTACGGGTGCCGTATAGCGTTCGCCGACGCGCCGCGCCGCGTCGATCTCCCGGCGGAAGCGGGCCCGGAAGTGCGCATTCGACGTGTGCTCCTCGTGCACCACCTTGACGGCTACCGTGCGCCCGCCTTCGGACCGGGCCAGGAACACCCGGCCCATCCCCCCGGCCCCGAGCCGGCCGAGCAGCAGATAGGGCCCGATCCGTTGCGGGTCGCCCGGCGCGAGTGGCGGTATGCGCCCGAAATCATCGTCCGGTTCGCCACTCTTGGCACTGCTCATATCGATCTGATCCCCCGGTGATCGTCCCCATACGGCCGACTGAACTCGGGCAAGGATAAAGGGCGTTGCCGCAGCCACGAAGCTCCGGCGACCGGGGCACGAGCGGACGCCGGCGGGCCCCCATGTCACACATTGCGGCAACCCCGGCGGCCACCGAGCCCGGCCGGCACCACCATGGCGAACGCAGGGAACGCAGGGAACGCAGGGAACGCGGGGACAGTGGCGTACGCGGCGAACGCGACCGGCGTGCGCCCGAGGCCCATCAGCCGCAGGACGGGCCCATGACACCGGCACCCGGCGGCCAGCGCCCCTCCCGGGCCCTCGTCGCCTTCCGCCGCCTCCCGGCAAGCACCCATCACCCGCCGATCACACCTCGTGAACCACATCACATCGCCACGATCACCACGCGAGGCGGAGGCAGCACACCGAACGACGCAGCGCCCCGTCCGAAAGATCCCGGACGGGGCGCTGCGCAGCAGTTCAGAGCCGCTGTATCGCGAAGCTTCTGGTGGGCCATCAGGGGCTCGAACCCTGAACCAATGGATTAAAAGTCCACTGCTCTGCCAATTGAGCTAATGGCCCGCACCGAGCAGCATAGCCCGAGGACGCGCCGAAGCCCGAAGGCACAGGCCCCCGGCCGGCTCACCGGGGCGCGGGAGGCGTCGGCGGCGGACCGGGACCGGGCGCCCCCGGCAGCCCGGTCCACGCCCGCCGCCCGCACAACGCACAGGGCCCGTACGGCACTTGTGTGTCGTACGGGCCCTGTGGTGGATCAGCTCTTCCGCTCGGCGACCGGGCGGAAGCGATCGATCCGATCTGCTCAGGTCGGAGCAGATCAAGCCGGATCAGATCGGGTCAGACCAGATCAGCCGTTGCGCTTCCAGCGCGGCTTGTCGTCGCGGCGGCCGAAGGAGCCGGTCGAGGTGCCGGAGCCACGGTGGTCGTCGCGGCGGCCGTAGGGGCGGTCGCCGCCGCCGGAGCGGAAGCCGCCCGAGGACGGACGCCCACCGGAACGGTCGTCACGGTTGAACGGACGGTCGCCGCCGCCGGAGCGGTAGCCACCGGAGGACGGACGCCCACCGGAACGGTCATCGCGGTTGAACGGGCGGGCGGGGCGGTCGCCGCGGTCACGGTTGAAGCCACCACCGGAACGGTCGTCACGGTTGAAACCGCCACCGGAACGGTCATCGCGACGGTCACGGCTGAAGCCGCCACCCGAGCGGTCGTCACGGCGGTCACGGTTGAAACCACCACCGGAACGGTCATCACGACGGTCACGGTTAAAACCGCCACCGGAACGGTCGTCACGGTTGAAACCGCCACCCGAGCGGTCATCACGGCGGTCACGGCTGAAGCCGCCACCCGAGCGGTCGTCACGACGGTCACGGTTGAAACCACCACCGGAACGGTCATCACGACGGTCACGGTTAAAACCGCCACCGGAACGGTCGTCACGGTTGAAACCGCCACCCGAGCGGTCATCGCGACGGTCACGGCTGAAGCCACCGCCCGAGCGGTCGTCACGGCGGTCGTCACGGCGGTCGCGGCGGTCGAAGTTGCCGCGGTCGTCGCGGCGGTCGTCCCGACGCTCGTAGGAGGCGGAGCGGCGCGGCGCCTCGTCCGGCGCGGCAGCGGCCTGGGCCGGTACGACGGCCTCGGTGGGCTCGGGGGTCGCGGCAGCGGCGGCGACCGCCTCTGCCGGGTCCTCGCCCCGCTCGCGCGCGGCCCGAGCGGTCAGCCGGTCGGCGTCCTCACGCAGCTCGGTGGCGCGGCGCTGGAGGCGCTCCAGCTCGCGGGTCAGCTCCTGCACCTCGCGCTCCGCCTGCTTGGCGGAGTTGTTGGCCGAGTCGGCCTGCACCTCGGTGAGCGAGCGCGCGCCGGTGATCCGGGCGACGTCGTCGTCGAAGACACCGGCACCGCCGACGATGTGGCGCGAGGCGTCGACGCCCGCGTCCTCCATCAGGCGGAAGATCTGCCGGCGCTGGTGCGGCAGCGACAGCGAGACGACCGTGCCGGACTGGCCGGCGCGGGCGGTACGGCCCGAGCGGTGCAGGTAGTCCTTGTGGTCACCGGCCGGGTCGACGTTCAGGACCAGGTCGATGCCGTCGACGTGGATACCGCGGGCGGCGACGTCGGTCGCGACGAGCGCGTTGACGTAACCGTCCTTGAAGTCCGCGAGCACCCGGGTACGCGCGCCCTGCGTCATACCGCCGTGCAGCGCGTCCGCCTTCACGCCCGACTCGACGAGCTGCTCGGCGATCCGGTCGGCGCCCAGCTGGGTGCGGACGAAGATGATCGTGCGGCCCTTGCGGGCGGCGATGGCGGCCGTGACCGGCGCCTTGTCCTTCGGCTTCACGACGAGGACGTGGTGCGTCATGGTCGTGACGTTGCCCTGGGCGCTGTCGACCTCGTGGCTGACCGGGTCGGTCAGGTAGCGCTTGACGAGGGTGCCGATCTCGTTCTCCATCGTGGCGGAGAAGAGCATCCGCTGACCGCCCTCGGGCACCTGGTCGAGCAGCTCGGTGACCTCGGGCAGGAAGCCCAGGTCGGACATCTGGTCGGCCTCGTCGAGGACCGCGACCTGGGTGTTCGCGAGCGAGCAGGCGCCGCGGTTGATGATGTCGCGCAGTCGGCCCGGGGTGGCGACGAGGACGTCGACCCCGCGCTCCAGGGCGTAGATCTGGTTGCCCATGGACGTACCGCCGCAGACGACCTTGATCTTCAGGCCGAGGACGTCGCCGTACGGCTGGAGCGCGTCGGCGACCTGCATCGCGAGCTCGCGGGTCGGGGTCAGGATGACGCCGCGGGGCTTCTTCTTCTCGGTGTGGCCGCCGGACAGCGTGGCCAGCAGCGGCAGACCGAAGGAGAGGGTCTTGCCGGAGCCGGTACGGCCGCGGCCGAGGATGTCCTTGCCGGCCAGGGCGTCCGGGATGGTCGCCGCCTGGATCGGGAACGGGGTGGTGACACCGTTCTGCGCCAGCTTGCGGACGACGCCCTCGGGCAGACCGAGGTCCGCGAAGGTGATGGTCGGCTCAGCGGCCTCAGCGGCCTCAGCCGACTCGGCCTGGGGCTCGGCGGCCTCGGTCGCCTCGGTCGCCTCGGTGGTGTCGGCCGTCTCGACCGCGGCGGCCGTCTCGGCCGACTCGTGCGTCTCGGGAGCCGTCTGCTCGTCGTCTGCGGGCATGACGGACTGCTCAGTGGAAATTGACATGCGAAATGCGAAACCTTCCGGAGTCTCGGCACGCGCCCAAACTCCGTGTGATTTCACAAAGACCGCCTCTATGCGGTCAGCCACGGCAAGGGAGAGAACGCGCCACGCGGCGCGCTTCTGTCTGGCGCCGGGCAAATGGGATCAAACGATCTACCACCATACGCACTCCTCCCCCCGGAAGGCAAATGGCCCCCTCGCCCGCCCCTGCTTCCCCTCCCCTCCAGCCCCTCCCCCGCTACCTCACGCACCCCTCACGCATCCATCTCCATCTGCGGGTACACCGGCGAAACGGCCGACGGACCGGACGCGTGCACACTCGGCGGCGGGGAGCTGCTCGGCTCCGGCGCCGGCTTCGTGACCGACGGCGTGGGGGTCGGCGAGGGCGGTGGCGGCGTCGGCCGGCCCGCCCGCGAGGGCGGCGGATCCGCGGGCCGCTCCGTGTGCTCACCGCCGTGCTCCGCGGACCCGCCGTGCGCCGCGCCCGCACCGGGCACCGGACCGGACGGCTTCACCGGCAGCACCGGCGTACCCCGTACGGATGCCGTCGGCGTCGCACCCGCCGACGGCTCCGATTTCTCGCCCCCGTTCGGGCGCTGCGCGTCCCCGGCGGTACGGCCCATCCGCCGCGGCCCCTCGCCACGCCCGTCCGTCGTCAGCCCGCCGGGCCCCGGGCCGGCCCCCTTCCCGTCGCCGTGCCGCGCGGCGCGGCCGGACGGTTTCGGCGACTCCGGATCGCTCACGCTCATGCACCCGGCGAGCGACGCGGCCAGCGCCGAGACGGCCACCGCGGCGGCGGTCACCCGGCCCAGCGCCCGGCCGGCGGGCGCGGCCGGCACCGGCGACGGATCCAGGCAGGCGGCGGGCACCGGGCCCGCATGTGGCTGTGATGTCAGGTCGGATTGGCGCGAAGTGAGCGGGCGCACGGGCGGGACCTCCGGAGCGCGAGGAAGCGGCGACGGGCGCCCTGCCCAACTCCCGCCCACCGCCTGAGGACACGCGCACCGGGCACCCGATCCCCTCAGCCGTAACCGAGCGCGTGCAGCCGCTCGTCGTCGATCCCGAAGTGGTGCGCGATCTCGTGCACGACCGTCACCTCGGTCTCCGCCACCACATCCGCCCGCGTCTCGCACATCCGCAGCGTCGGCCCCCGGTAGACCGTGATCCGGTCCGGCAGCACCCCGGCGTACCACTCCCCGCGCTCGGTCAGCGGTGTCCCCTCGTACAGCCCGAGCAGCCCGGGGTCGTCGGCCGGCGGTTCGTCCTCGACGAACACCGCCACGTTGTCCATCAGCCGGGTCAGCTCCGGCGGGATCCGGTCCAGCGCCTCGGCGACCAGTTCCTCGAACTCCTCGCGCGTCATTTCCAGCACGCCCCCATTCTCCGCCACCGGCCCCGCAACCGATCGTCACGGCCGCACCGCCACCGCGCGAAACCACGGCCGTACGGTCCCCGCCCGCAGCCCTCCGCACCGCTCCGCCCGTTCCGGCATCGACGCCCTCCGGCCCGCTCTCCCCCATTCCGCCCCGCCGACGGCCGGCAACACCCGCACCACCGGCGCCGAATGCACCATCCGCCCCAAGAAGTTGGCGCGCCCGGCCGCCGACGCCACCGAGCTCCGCACCGCCGCCTTGGCGCCGCCGCCACCCAGCCGGACCCCGCTCCGGACACCGGGACCCGCCCCTGGCCCCCGTCCCCGGCCCCAGCACCCCGCACGTCCGGGTCCGCGTCGGCCACGACACACGCGGCGCACGGACACACCCGGCCGGCCACGAACACCTCACCGCCCCGGACAATGACCAGGTCACCCGCGCGCGCCACCCCGTCCGGCCCTCTCCGCCACCCCGCCCCGGGCCCTTCCCCCGACCCGTCCCGGCCCCCTTCCGACGGCCCCCGGTAATCCGTTTTGGCGAACCGTCCCCCCATCCCATATGCTTCTCACGTCCCCGACGGCGTCGCCAAGACGCCAAGGTGGGCCATCAGCCCTCATCGTCTAGTGGCCCAGGACGCCGCCCTTTCAAGGCGGTAGCACGGGTTCGAATCCCGTTGGGGGCACGCATTACCGTGTGCGAGACTGGCTCAGGCCGCTTTCGCACATTGCAAGGTCCTGTGGAGCAGTTTGGAGTGCTCGCCACCCTGTCAAGGTGGAGGCCGCGGGTTCAAATCCCGTCAGGACCGCTGCGGCTGGGTAGCTCAGTTGGTACGAGCGATCGCCTGAAAAGCGATAGGTCGCCGGTTCGACCCCGGCCCCAGCCACACCCATTGGAAGAAGGCCCCGATCCATCGGATCGGGGCCTTCTTCGTGCTTCTGCTCCCGCACCTCGGCCGAGGCCCGGCCGAGGTGCGTACCCGGACTCAGGCCGTGACCGGCACAGGCTCGCGGCCGCCCGGATGGCGGTGCCGCAGGACCCAGAAGACGGTGCAGGACACCACCGCCCAGGCACCCAGCACCAGGAACGGGAAGAGGTGCTGGGAGCCTCTGAAATAGACGGCGGTGTGCTGGGCGTTGACCGAGGCGCCAGGCGGCAGCCAGCGGCCGATGAAGCCGAGGACGGACGGCAGCAGCGGCCAGGAGACCGCGCCGCCCGAGGACGGGTTGCCCAGCAGCACCATCAGTCCCCAGGTGGGCAGCATCGCCCAGCGCCCCATCAGGGTGTTGAACATCGTGAAGACCATGCCGGTCGTGAACATCGTCAGCGCCAGGATCAGCCAGGACTCCATGAACGGCAGCCGCAGCGCGCCCAGCCACCAGTCCACCACCGCCACGATGGCGAACGCGCCCAGCAGCGCGTAGACGACGGTGCAGGCGATCCGTTCGGCCGGCCGGAGCCTGGCGGCGTGCACGCTGAGCTGGATCGCCCCGACAAAGCCGACGATCACCGCGGCGAGCGAGATGTAGAAGAGCGCCAGCCCGCGCGGATCGCCCTGCTGAAGCGGCTTGATGTCCCGGACGGTCACCGGCACGCCGGCCTCCTTGGCGACCTTCGGACCGGTCTCCGCCAGCAGCTGCGCCACCGACGCGCCCGCGGCACCGGCCACGTCCAGCTCCACCCCGTTGCCGCGGAACCGCAGGATCGCGAACTCCTGCTGCTCCTCGACGGCCTTCTTGGCCTCGCCGTACGTGGGGTAGAGCGTCAGCCGGAGCGAGGCGTTCAGCGCCTGCTCCATCCCGTCGGCGAACGCCTTCTGCCGCGGGGCGTCGCTGGAGCCGACGACGGCGGTGGGGATATGGCGCGGGGTCGGGTTCGCCATGGTGTAGGTGTACGACCCGGCGAAGAGACCGGCCGCCGCGGCGAGGATGAAGATCAGCACGACCGCGGGCAGGAACGGCGACTTCCTGGCGGCCGCCCATCTCCGCGACCAGGTCGGCGGCCGTCCGTGCGCCCCGTGCGGAACCGGATCACCGTGCGAAACAGGATCACCGGGCGGAACAGGATCACCACGCCGATCAGACATATGGACACGCTAAAGCACCAATGCCGGACATACCCGGGCGGGTGCCCCGGCGTCGCGGTCCGATCCGTGCCCCGGCGGCGCCCGCCCGTGGCGCCCGGTTCCGCCGGACGCCCGCAAATGGTTCGCCAGTCGATTCGGGGAGGTGAGATCCTGGAGGACGTATGACCAGTCAGCCTGCCCCCGCCCTGCCCGCCCTGCTGGAGCGACTGCCCGAGCTGATGCTGCGCGACCAGCAGCGGCTGGGGCGCCGACTCGACGGCGCGCGCCGGATCCGTAAGCCCGAAGCCCGAGCCACCGTGCTCGCCGAGATCGCCGACGGGATCGACGAGGCGGAGCTGCGCGTCGCCCGGCGGCGCGCCGCCGTCCCCGAGGTGACGTACCCGGAACAGCTCCCGGTCAGCCAGAAGAAGGACGAGATCCTCGCCGCGATCCGGGACCACCAGGTCGTGATCGTCGCGGGCGAGACCGGCTCCGGCAAGACCACCCAGATCCCCAAGATCTGCCTGGAGCTCGGCCGGGGTGTCCGCGGCCTGATCGGGCACACCCAGCCACGCCGGATCGCGGCCCGTACGGTCGCCGAGCGGGTGGCCGAGGAACTGCGGACCCCGCTGGGCGAGGCGGTCGGCTGGAAGGTCCGCTTCACCGACCAGGTCGGCGGCGAGACCCTCGTCAAGCTGATGACCGACGGCATCCTGCTCGCCGAGATCCAGACCGACCGCGAGCTGCGCCAGTACGACACGATCATCATCGACGAGGCACACGAACGCAGCCTCAACATCGACTTCATCCTCGGCTATCTGGCGCAGCTGCTGCCCAAGCGGCCGGACCTGAAGGTCGTGATCACCTCCGCGACCATCGACCCGGAGCGGTTCGCCCGGCATTTCGGCAGCTTCGCGGCGGTGGGCGCCGGGGACGGCGACGCGGCGCCGGCCGGCGCGCCGATCGTCGAGGTCTCCGGCCGTACGTATCCGGTCGAGGTCCGCTACCGCCCGCTGCTGGAGGAGGGCGGCCAGGAAGGCGACCGCGACCAGATCACCGCGATCTGCGACGCCGTGGACGAGCTCCAGGCCGCGGGGCCCGGCGACATCCTGGTCTTCCTCTCCGGCGAGCGCGAGATCCGCGACACCGCGGACGCGCTCATCAAGAAGAACCTCCGGGCCACCGAGGTGCTGCCGCTGTACGCGCGGCTGTCGCACGCCGAGCAGCACCGCGTCTTCCAGAAACACGCCGGCCGCCGGATCGTGCTCGCCACGAACGTCGCGGAGACCTCGCTGACCGTCCCGGGCATCCGGTACGTCATCGACCCCGGTATGGCCCGGATCTCGCGCTACAGCTTCCGCACCAAGGTGCAGCGGCTGCCGATCGAACCGGTCTCGCAGGCCAGCGCCAACCAGCGCAAGGGCCGCTGCGGCCGTACCAGCGACGGCATCTGCATCCGGCTGTACTCCGAGGACGACTTCCTGAGCCGTCCGGAGTTCACCGACGCCGAGATCCTGCGGACCAACCTCGCCTCCGTCATCCTCCAGATGACCGCGGCCGGCCTCGGTGACATCGAGAAGTTCCCGTTCATCGACCCGCCGGACCGCCGCAACATCAAGGACGGCATCGATCTGCTGCACGAGCTCGGCGCGCTGGAGGGCAGGGCGAAAGCCGGGGCGCCCGGCGGTTCGGGCCCGGCCCGCACGCGAACGGGTCAGCAGCTCACCCCGATGGGCCGCAAGCTCTCCCAGCTGCCGGTCGACCCGCGGCTGGCCCGGATGGTGCTGGAGGCCGACCGCAACGGCTGCGTCCGCGAGGTGATGGTCATCGCGGCGGCGCTGTCCATCCAGGACCCGCGCGAGCGGCCCTCGGACAAACAGCAGCAGGCCGATCAGCAGCACGCCCGCTTCAAGGACGAGACCAGCGACTTTCTGGCCTTCCTCAATCTGTGGCGCTATGTCCGCGAACAGCAGAAGGCGCTGTCGTCCTCCGCGTTCCGGCGGATGTGCCGTAACGAGTTCCTGAACTATCTGCGGATACGCGAGTGGCAGGACATCTACTCCCAGCTGCGTTCGGTCGCCAAGACCATGGGCATTCACCTCAGCGAGGACGATGCGGCGCCCGAGCACATCCACACTTCCTTGCTTTCCGGTTTGCTTTCGCATATCGGCCTGAAGGACACGGACGCCAAGAACGAATACCTGGGCGCCCGCAGTGCAAAGTTCGCGGTCTTCCCGGGCTCCGCCCTCTTCAAGAAGCCGCCGCGCTGGGTCATGTCCGCGGAGCTGGTCGAGACCTCCCGCCTCTGGGCGCGGGTGAACGCGAAGATCGAGCCGGAATGGGTCGAGCCGCTCGCGCAGCACCTGGTGAAGCGGACATACAGCGAGCCGCACTGGGAACAGAAGATGG
This sequence comes from Streptomyces sp. x-80, assembly GCF_046549095.1. Lineage (NCBI taxonomy): Bacteria > Bacillati > Actinomycetota > Actinomycetes > Kitasatosporales > Streptomycetaceae > Streptomyces > Streptomyces sp. x-80. The sequence continues at coordinate 299,119 of NZ_JAJPWM010000010.1, read as the reverse complement.
CCGCGGTGATGGCGTACGAGCGGGTGACGCTCTACGGCGTCCCGGTCGTCGCCCAGCGCAAGATCACCTATGGACGGATCGATCCGGAGACCTCCCGCGATCTGTTCATCCGCAATGCCCTGGTCGAGGGTGATTGGCGTACTCATCACCAGTTCTTCCATGACAACCGCAAACTGCTCGGCGAGGTCGAAGAGTTGGAGCACCGCGCCCGGCGGCGCGACATTCTCGTGGACGACGAGACGCTCTTCGACTTCTACGACCAGCGCATTCCGGCGGACATCGTCTCCGGGGCGCACTTCGACGCCTGGTGGAAGAAGCGGCGCCAGGAGGAGCCCGAGCTCCTCAACTTCGAGCACTCGATGCTCATCAACGAATCCGCCGGGGCCGTCACCAAGGACGACTATCCGGACTCGTGGCGCCAGGGAAAGCTGAAGTTCAAGGTCACCTACCAGTTCGAGCCCGGCGCGGACGCGGACGGCGTGACCGTCCACATCCCCCTCCAGGTCCTCAACCAGGTCTCCGCCGAGGGCTTCGACTGGCAGATCCCGGGCCTGCGCGAGCAACTGGTGACCGAGCTGATCCGGTCACTGCCCAAACCGATCCGCCGCAATTACGTCCCGGCGCCGAATTTCGCCGCCCGCTTCCTGGACTCCACGGTGCCGCTGCAAGGCGCCCTGACGGCCTCCCTGGCCGCGGGGCTGCAACGGATGGTCGGGGTGCCCGTGGCGGCCGCGGACTTCGACACCGGCAAGATCCCCGACCACCTCAAGATCACGTTCCGGGTGGTCGACGAGCGGCGCCGCAACGTGGCCGAGAACAAGGACCTCGAAGCGCTGCGGCTCCAGCTCAAGCCGAAGACCCGGGCCGCCATCTCCAAGGCGTTCGAACAGGCCGCCGAGCGGCCCGCCCGGGACGGCGCGGGCGGCACGGGCGACGGCCGGGCGCCGGCGGGCCCGGAGCAGCGGACCGGGCTGACCTCCTGGACGATCGGCACGCTGCCGCGCACCTTCGAGACCCGGCGCGCAGGCCAGCCGCTGAAGGCGTACCCGGCGCTGGTGGACGAGGGCAGCAGCGTCGCCGTACGCCTCTTCGACACCGAGGCGGAGCAGCTGACGGCGATGTGGGCGGGCACCCGCCGCCTCATCCTGCTCAACATTCCCTCCAACCCCGCCAAGTTCGCCCAGGACAAGCTGTCCAACCAGCAGAAGCTCGCGCTGTCCCGCAATCCGCACGGCTCCATCCCGGCCCTCTTCGAGGACTGTGTGACGGCCGCCGCCGACCGGCTGATCGCGGCCCGAGGCGGCCCGGCGTGGGACGAGGAGTCCTTCCGGAAGCTGTTCGACGCGGTGCGCGCCGATCTGGTGGACGCGACGCTGCGGACGATCCAGCAGGTGCAGGAGGTGCTGGCCGCCTGGCAGGCGTGCGAGCGCCGGCTGAAGGCGACGGCGTTCCCCTCCCTGCTGCCGTCGCTGGCGGACGTCAAGGAGCAGCTGGCGGCCCTCGTCAAGCCGGGTTTCGTGACCGCGCACGGCGCCAAGCGGCTGCCGGACCTGATGCGCTATCTGGTGGCCGCCGACCGCCGCCTCCAGCAGCTGCCCACCAACGCCGAGCGGGACCGCACCCGGATGGCGAAGGTGAAGGAGATGCAGGACGAATTCGCCTGGCTGCTGGAGCAGTTCCCCGCGGGCCGCCCGGTGCCGGCCACGGCCCTGGAGATCCGCTGGATGATCGAGGAACTGCGGGTGAGCTACTTCGCGCATGCGCTGGGGACGGCGTATCCGGTCTCGGACAAGCGCATCGTGAAGGCGGTGGACGCGGCGGCGCCCTAGCCTTCAGCGGGGCCACCGGCGCGGCCACCGGCATCGGGTTCGACCACACCCCCTGACCTGCTGTACAGTCTTGCTTCGCAGCCCGCCGCAAGCGGAAAGCGAAAACAAGGTCCTGTGGAGCAGTTTGGAGTGCTCGCCACCCTGTCAAGGTGGAGGCCGCGGGTTCAAATCCCGTCAGGACCGCATCGATTCGGCCCGCATCCTCATCGGATGCGGGCCGTTGTGCTGTCCGGCCCCTGTGCCGATGAGCGCTCGGCCTGCCGGGTGCGGCGGACCGGACAGGCTCCGTCGGGCATCTTGACTGCGGCACGTACCGCCGGTACCCACAGAGGAGACGTGGGGGCCGGGGAGGCGCGTGCGATGACGACGATGACGACGGCGGTGCGGCACGAGACCAGGGCGCTGTTACGCGCCCATCTGGCGGCCGCGACGGGCTACCGCCATCTGACACGGCACTGTCCGATCTGCCATCAGCTCCTGCGGCTCGCCATGGAGCCGCAGGCGGCCCGTTCGCGGGACAAGGCGCCCGCGGGCACCCCCGCCCCTCCACCGGCCGTCTGCGGGCCTTCCGTGGCGGAGGACGAAAGTCCCTCGGCCCGGTGACCATCGGCGCCCTCCCCTCCCACCGTGCGGTGGCAGGCTGTTGAACGATGGCGGCGAAAGTTCACTACCGCAGCGGCCGTACCACCTTCAAGCACCACACCATGTGACGGGCGTCACCCAACAAGTTTCACAAGAGAGGGAACTTACACCCTCCCTACAGTCGGTCAATTTAATATGTGCAATTGCACCGCCCTCCAGTGGCACGAAACAAGACCGTGAGGTCGGTACAGGCAGGCCCTCACAGGGCCGCACAGGCCCCCCCTGCGGCACCGCGGCCGCACCCTCGACAGCGGACCGCCATCGGGCCGGCCGCAGGCGAACTGACGGGCGTACAGACAAAAAATCGCGCTGGACCCGGCGGAGTCCAGCGCGATTCATGACGTACCCGGGTGAAGCGGGTGTGGGCCCGTCTGAGCGGGCGCCGCGTCGTATGGAGCTGTGTGGAGCTTGGTGGAGCAGGTCGAGCAGATCGTGCCAAGTGGGCTTTTACGGGTTGGGGGGCCCGGAAACAGCCCGGTTATGCGGTTATTCAGGCCTCGCTGCGCTGCTGCGGGATGCCCGCGAGCAGTGCGCGGACCTCAGCCTCGCGGTAACGCCGGTGCCCTCCGAGCGTGCGGATGGACGTGAGCTTGCCTGCCTTGGCCCAGCGGGTCACCGTCTTCGGGTCCACGCGGAACATCGTGGCGACCTCGGCGGGCGTAAGCAGCGGCTCGGCGTCAGGGGTGCGAGCGGTCATGAGCGGCCTCCTCGGGAGAACCGAACCATCACGGTTCTTTCCTCTAAATTCTGCACCTTGACCCACGTTGCCCGAAATGGCAGACGCGGGCCGAGTCGGTTATAGGACGAACGGCTTGTCCTCGGCACTACAACTACACCATCTGTCCAACCACGTCGGCCAAACCGATGGAATTGCCCTCTCAGGTGTTCAACCTCGGCGGAAGCCGATGGACCATGCCATAGCGGACAGTCACACCGTCGTGACGATCAGTCACAACGTGATCAGGCGTCACTAGACCCCTCAAGGAACGCAATACCGATCTATCCGCCCATACTTGGGCGGAAGGAACCTTTGTCAGGCTCCTTGTCCTATTTTGGCACGAGGGTATGGCTTGTGGGCAAGGCCCGAAGTCAGTGCTTTAGGTCACCCTTGTGGCAATCGCCCGGATCGGGACCTACGTCCCACAGTGTCGGATCCGGCGGATCGTGACGCATCACGACGGCCACAACGGGCCGCGACGATCACGATGGCCACAATTCGCCGCACCCCGCGCCCCCGGAGCCCGCCCGGGGCCCTAGCTGGAGAACTGGCGTTCCCGCACCGCCCGCCACCGCTCCGACAGTTTCTCGTACGCGAGACCGGCCCGCGCACCGTCCCCGTCACGCAGTGCGGCCAGCCCCTCCGCCACTTCCGCGGCGGACCGGTCGTCCGCGAGCCGCCCCTCGGGCACCGCGTGCACCAGCCCGCCGTAATCCAGCTCCACGAGCGAGCGCGGGTGGAACTCCTCCAGCCAGCGCCCCACGTCCATCAGGCCGTCGATCAGCGGCCCCTCCTCCAGCGCGTCCCGCAGCGTCCGCAGCCCGCGCGCGACCCGGCGGCGTGCCTGCGCCATCGGCGTCCGGTAGCGCAGCAGCGGCCCCTGGCCGTTCTTGGTGTACTCCCGCTCGGCGTCGTCGAAGAGCACGAACCACCGGACCGGGACGTGCCAGGTCGCCCCGCGGATCCAGGGCCTGGCGTCCGGATTGCGCGCCAGCCACCGCTCGTAGTCGGTCGCCGCCTGCCGGCGCACCACCGGGGGCAGCGCCGCGTCCAGCACCGGCGCCGGCAGCAGCTCCGCCAGCTCCTCCAGCGCCTGCCAGCCGCGCAGCCGGGTGCGCCACGGGCAGACGCAGGTCACACCGTCCACGACGGCGACGAACGCGTCGGCGCTCTCGTGGACCGGCACCGGCACCGGCGGGGTCGGCAGCAGGTCCGCCAGCGCCCGGCGCTGCTCGTCCTGCGCCGTGGGGGTGTCCGCGCGCTTGGCATAGCGCGCCCAATGGGAGCGCTCCGGTTCGGGGAATGCCGCCAGCGGCTCGTAAACCCGCAAATAGGCCATATACGGGACCATCACCGACGACGCCAGGGCCACGCCCGCTCCTTCAAAGGAAAGTCCACCGCCGGGAGTTGCCTACCCCGCCCGGCCCGGGATACGGCAGATCGTGCCATGCCCGCCCCTCGTACGAGAGTGATCCTCCGCACCTGCCGGACCAGTGCGCCCCGGAAGTCTTACGCTCTTCCCGACCGGCCCTCCTCGCCTCCTGCCACAAGCGGGAGACCCCGCAGAGGGCGTCCTTCACGACATATGGGAGTCACTACAGTGACCGACGTACGTCCTGCCTCCGTCAGTGCCGACGGTGGCGTCCTGCACACCCTGTTCCGATCGGAGCAGGGCGGCCACGAGCAGGTCGTTCTCTGCCAGGACCGCGCCAGCGGCCTCAAGGCTGTGATCGCCCTCCACAGCACCGCTCTGGGACCTGCCCTGGGCGGCACCCGCTTCCACGCGTACTCCTCCGAGGAGGAGGCCGTGCTGGACGCCCTCAACCTGTCGCGCGGTATGTCGTACAAGAACGCCCTCGCCGGACTGGACCACGGTGGCGGTAAGGCCGTGATCATCGGCGACCCCGATCTGATCAAGACCGATGAACTCCTGCTCGCCTATGGCCGGTTCGTGGCCTCCCTCGGGGGCCGCTATGTGACCGCGTGCGACGTCGGCACCTATGTCGCCGACATGGACGTCGTCGCCCGGACCAACAAGTGGACCACCGGCCGCTCGCCCGAGAACGGCGGCGCCGGCGACTCCTCCGTCCTGACCGCCTTCGGCGTCTTCCAGGGCATGCGCGCCTCGGCCCAGCACCTGTGGGGCGATCCGACGCTGCGGGACCGCAAGGTCGGTATCGCGGGCGTCGGCAAGGTGGGCCACCACCTGGTCGAGCACCTCCTGGCGGACGGCGCCGAGGTCGTGGTCACGGACGTCCGCGCCGAGTCGGTGGAGCGGGTCCGCGCCAAGCACCCCCAGGTGGCGGCGGTCACGGACACCGAGGCGCTGATCCGCACCGAGGGGCTGGACATCTACGCGCCGTGCGCGCTGGGCGGCGCGCTGAACGACGGTTCGGTGCCGGTGCTGACCGCGAAGGTGGTGTGCGGCGCGGCCAACAACCAGCTCGCGCACCCCGGCGTCGAGAAGGACCTCGCCGACCGCGGCATCCTCTACGCCCCGGACTACGTCGTGAACGCCGGCGGCGTCATCCAGGTCGCCGACGAACTGCACGGCTTCGACTTCGACCGCTGCAAGGCCAAGGCGGCGAAGATCTTCGACACCACGCTGGCGATATTCGCTCGTGCGAAGTCGGACGGCATTCCGCCCGCCGCGGCGGCCGACCGGCTCGCCGAACAGCGGATGGCGGAGGGCCGGCGCGGCTGACAGGCGTCGCACCGGACGGCCGTGATCTCGGCGCCTCGGGGTCCCGCGCGGCTCCCCGAGGCGCTCCTCAGGCCGAAAATGCACCCTTGTGCGGCCCGCCGCGAGGGGGTGAGGGAGACATCTCTCACCACCCGTCGGCGGGTCGCCGTACAGGACAGGTTAAAATCGCAGTTGACCAGCGGGGACAGGGCGACCGAAGGTTGTGCCGAGCGGTGGGTGATACGGGCGACGTACCGTATGGCCGCGGAAGCAGGTACCGTTAAAGCTCTACGGACCGGTCTCTCTGCCGAGAGCCCGCTCCGAATCATGAACGCGTGTCAAGACTCTGGGGCCAACGAGCCCCGTCATTGAGGGGGTCGACCCATGGGGCGCGGCCGGGCCAAGGCCAAGCAGACAAAGGTCGCCCGCCAGCTGAAGTACAGCAGCGGTGGGACGGATCTCTCACGACTGGCCGACGAGCTGGGTGCATCGACGTCGAACCAGCAGCCTCCGAACGGGGAACCGTTCGAGGGCGAGAAGGACGACGACGACCCGTACGCAAAGTACGCGGATCGGTACAACAACGACGATGAAGACGAGGGCGACTCGTCCCACCAGCGTCGTCGCGCCTGACGCACCACTGTGCGTTCAAGGCACTGACAGCAGCATCACCGACCCGGTCCGGAGCATCACCCGGACCGGGTTCTGTGCTGCTCTGGTGACCGCCGCCCCGGCGGCCCCGCGGCTCAGCTCGCGTAGTCACCGGTCAGCGTCACTGCCTCTGCGTGGTCACCGCGCTCGACGATCTCGCCGCTGACCCAGGCGTCCACGCCACGGTCGGCCAGTACGGTCAGCGTGACGTCCACCGACTCCTGAGGTACGACGGCGATCATGCCGACGCCCATGTTCAGGGTCTTCTCCAGTTCCCGGCGCTCCACCGAGCCGGCCGTGCCGACCAGGTCGAAGACGGCGCCCGGCGTCCAGGTGGCACGGTCGACGGTGGCGTGCAGACCGTCCGGGATCACCCGCGCGAGGTTGTTGGCGAGGCCGCCGCCGGTGATGTGCGAGAACGCGTGCACCTCTGCCGTACGGGTCAGCGCCAGACAGTCCAGCGAGTAGATCTTGGTGGGCTCCAGCAGCTCCTCGCCGAGGGTGCGGCCGAACTCCGGGATCTCCCGGTCGAGCGCCAGCCCGGCCCGGTCGAAGAGGACGTGCCGGACGAGCGAGTACCCGTTCGAGTGAAGTCCGGAGGACGCCATCGCGATCACCGCGTCGCCCGCGCGGATACGGTCCGCGCCCAGCACCCGGTCGGCCTCGACGACGCCGGTGCCGGCGCCCGCGACATCGAACTCGTCCACGCCCAGCAGCCCGGGGTGCTCCGCGGTCTCGCCGCCGACCAGCGCGCAGCCGGCCAGCACACAGCCCTCGGCGATGCCCTTCACGATCGCGGCGACCCGCTCCGGGTACACCTTGCCGACGCAGATGTAATCGGTCATGAACAGCGGCTCGGCGCCGCAGACGACCAGGTCGTCGACGACCATGCCGACGAGGTCGTGGCCGATGCTGTCGTAGACGCCCATCTTGCGGGCGATGTCGACCTTCGTGCCGACGCCGTCGGTGGCGGAGGCCAGCAGCGGCCGCTCGTACCGCTTGAGCGCCGACGCGTCGAAGAGGCCGGCGAAGCCGCCGAGCCCGCCGACGACCTCGGGGCGGGTGGCCTTCTTCACCCACTCCTTCATGAGGTCCACGGCGCGGTCGCCCGCTTCGATGTCGACACCCGCCGCGGCATAGCTGGCACCGGCGCCCGCGGACTGCGCAGGCTCAAAGGACTCGGTAGGCATGGCCCAGAACTTTCGTGTCGTGTGTGTGCGGGCTACGGGCGGCGCAGCGCGTCGGCGCCGCCGACACCGGCCGTCAGCGTCCCGACGCCGTCCAGGTCCGGCTTGGCCTGACCAGCGTTCTCCGACTCCAGGAGGTGCTTGCCCAGCAGCCCCGGGTCGGGCAGGTCCATCGGGTATTCGCCGTCGAAGCAGGCCCGGCAGAGATTCGGCTTGGCGATGGTGGTCGCCTCGATCATGCCGTCGATGGAGATGTACGCGAGCGAGTCGGCGCCCAGCGACTTGCCGATCTCCTCCACGCTCAGCCCGTTGGCGATCAGCTCCGCGCGGGTGGCGAAGTCGATGCCGAAGAAGCACGGCCACTTGATCGGCGGGGACGAGATCCGGATGTGGACCTCGCGGGCGCCGGCCTCGCGGAGCATCCGCACCAGGGCGCGCTGGGTGTTGCCGCGGACGATCGAGTCGTCGACGACCACCAGGCGCTTGCCGCGGATCACTTCCTTCAGCGGGTTGAGCTTGAGGCGGATACCGAGCTGGCGGATGGTCTGCGAGGGCTGGATGAAGGTCCGGCCGACGTAGGAGTTCTTGACCAGACCGGAGCCGTACGGGATGCCGCTGGCCTCGGCGTATCCGACGGCCGCGGGGGTGCCGGACTCCGGCGTCGCTATCACCAGATCGGCCTCGGCCGGCGCCTCGGCGGCCAGCTTGCGGCCCATCTCCACCCGGGAGAGGTACACATTGCGGCCGGCGATGTCGGTGTCCGGGCGGGCGAGGTAGACGTACTCGAAGATGCAGCCCTTGGGCCTGGCCTCGGCGAACCTCGTGCTGCGCAGGCCGTTCTCGTCGATGGCGACCATCTCGCCGGGCTCGATCTCCCGGATGAAGCTGGCACCGCAGATGTCGAGGGCGGCGGTCTCGGAGGCCACCACCCAGCCGCGCTCCAGGCGGCCGAGGACCAGCGGGCGGATGCCCTGCGGGTCGCGGGCGGCGTACAGCGTGTGCTCGTCCATGAAGACGAGGGAGAAGGCGCCCTGCACCTTCGGGAAGACGCGGGGCGCGGCCTCCTCGACGGTCAGCGGCTTGCCGTCCTCGTCGACCTGGCCGGCCAGCAGCGCCGTCACGAGATCGGTGTCATTGGTGGCCGCGACCTGGGTCGCGCGGCCGCCTTCACGGGGCAGCGCGGCGACCAGATCCGCCAGCTCGGCGGTGTTCACCAGGTTGCCGTTGTGGCCGAGCGCGACCGAGCCGTGCGCGGTGGCACGGAACGTCGGCTGGGCGTTCTCCCACACCGAGGCACCGGTGGTGGAGTAGCGGGCATGGCCCACGGCGATATGGCCCTGGAGGGAGCCGAGGGAAGTCTCGTCGAAGACCTGGGACACCAGGCCCATGTCCTTGAAGACGAGGATCTGGGAGCCGTTGCTCACAGCGATGCCCGCGGACTCCTGTCCACGGTGCTGCAATGCGTACAGCCCGAAATAGGTGAGCTTGGCGACCTCTTCCCCCGGGGCCCAGACACCGAAGACGCCGCAAGCGTCCTGGGGGCCCTTCTCGCCGGGGAGCAGGTCGTGGTTGAGTCGTCCGTCACCACGTGGCACATCACTGAGTCTAGGGCAGGTCGCGGATTCATCCGAACCGGGGATGGCCGCTCTCTTGGACGCGTGCACAAACGGCGCGTGCGGCGTGCTTGACGCGACCGTGCGCGAACGGCCCGGATTTCCGGCCCGGCGCGCTCCGTGGGCCTTGCCGCGCCTGATCCCCGGCCGGTCCGCCCGCTCGGCGCGACCGCCGGGGCGGCTTCCCCGGCCGTCGCCGCCCCCGCCTTCGCCGCGTGTACGGAGCGCCGGATTCCGCCCCGTGCGCGGCTTGCGTCACCCGGACCGCCGGCTCACCGGTGTGAGATGCGCAACGTCCGGGGTGGCCGGTTCTGTGCGGGCCGGCCGCGGTCCGGTTCAGCGCAGTACGGGGAGGTATCCGCCGATGTCGGCGCGCTCGCCGCTGGCGCTGACGGCCGCCGCGTCCAGCGCCTCGTGCCACGCGGTACGGCCGGTCGCGAGCCGGAGCCAGGTCAGCGGGTCGGTCTCGACGACGTTCGGCGGGGTGCCGCGGGTGTGTTTGGGGCCCTCGACGCACTGCACCACCGCGAAGGGCGGCACCCGGACCTCGACCGACCCGCCGGGTGCCTTCACCGCGAGTGCGTCGGCGAGGAGGCGGGTGGCGATGGCCAGGGCCTGGCGGTCGTACGGGATCTCCGTGCCGGTCGCCGCCGCCAGGTCATCGGTGTGCACGACCAGTTCGACACAGCGGGTGACCAGGTAGTCGTCCAGCCGCATCGCGCCGAAGCGGGTGGCCAGCAGCCGGTCCGCGGGGGCGGCCGGGAGGACCTCGGCGAGCTGCTCCGCGGTGCGCGTCAGCAGCGCGTCCGGGTCGTCGGCGGCCAGGGCCCGGGTATCGGCGTCGATCCCGGCCGCGTGCGGCGCGGTCGCGGACGGCCAGTCCAGCAGCGCGACCCGCTGCTCCGGCGGGGCCGGCCGCGCCAGATTCCGCGCCACACCGCCCAGCGTCATCGACAGATGCGCGACCAGTTCGCGCACCGTCCAGTCACCGAGCCGGGTCGGCCGCGCGAACTGCTCGGGTGCCAGCGCCCGTACGGCCGCGTGCACGTGCGCGCACTGCGCGGTGAGGGCGGCACGGGTCTTGGCGGGGTCGTAACTGCGGGTGCGGGACCTGCCGCGGGCCGGAGACATGGCGCCGAGGCTACCGGGCGCGTCCGGCAGGGCCGCGGGCCGTCCGCCGACGACGACGGTCCGCCCCCGGAGCGGGGACGGACCGTCGTGGCAGCGGCGGACGCTCAGGCGAGGATGGCCGGAATGGTCTCCTCGTGCGCCACCTTCAGCTCGCTCAGCGGGATGCTGAACTGGCCCTGGATGTCGATCTCCGTGCCGTCGATCACGCCGATCCGCGTCGCCGGCAGGCCACGCGCACCGCACATGTCGTTGAAGCGGAGCTCCTCGCTGCGCGGAACGGCGACGATCGCCCGGCCCGCCGACTCCGAGAAGAGCAGCACGAACGGGTCGACGCCGTCCGGGACGACGATGCGCGCGCCCTTGCCGCCGCGCAGGCACGACTCCACCAGGGCCTGGATCAGACCGCCGTCGGAGAGGTCGTGCGCCGCGTCGACCATGCCGTCCCGGGACGCGGAGATCAGGATCTCCGCGAGCAGCTTCTCGCGGCCCAGGTCCACCGTCGGCGGCAGGCCGCCCAGGTGGTCGTGGACGACCTGCGACCAGGCCGAGCCGCCCAGCTCCTCCTTGGTGTCACCCAGGAGGTAGATGAGGTGGCCCTCGTCCGCGAACGCGATCGGGGTGCGGCGGCTGATGTCGTCGATGACGCCGAGCACCGCGACCACCGGCGTCGGGTGGATCGCCGCCTCACCGGTCTGGTTGTAGAGCGAGACATTGCCGCCGGTGACCGGCGTGCCCATCTCCAGGCAGCCGTCGGCCAGACCGCGGATCGCCTCGGCGAACTGCCACATGACGGCCGGGTCCTCGGGCGAGCCGAAGTTCAGGCAGTCGGAGACCGCCAGCGGCTTGGCACCGGTCGCGGCGACATTGCGGTACGCCTCGGCGAGCGCCAGCTGCGCGCCCGTGTACGGGTCGAGCTTGGTGAACCGGCCGTTGCCGTCGGTGGCGATCGCGACGCCGAGGTTGGTGTCCTCGTCGATACGGATCATGCCGGAGTCCTCCGGCTGCGCCAGGACGGTGTTGCCCTGCACGAAATGGTCGTACTGACCGGTGATCCAGGACTTGGACGCCTGGTTCGGCGAGGCGACGAGCCGGAGCACCTGGGCGCGGAGCTCGTCCGCGTCCGCCGGGCGGGCGAGCTTGTTCGCGTCGTCGGCCTGGAGGGCGTCCTGCCAGGCGGGACGGGCGTACGGGCGCTCGTAGACGGGGCCGTCGTGCGCCACCGTCCGCGGGTCGACGTCGACGATCATCTCGCCGTGCCAGAAGATCTCCAGCCGGTCGCCGTCGGTCACCTCACCGATGACGGTGGCGGTCACGTCCCACTTCTCGCAGATGGCGAGGAAGCGCTCGACCTTCGACGGCTCGACGACCGCGCACATGCGCTCCTGCGACTCGCTCATGAGGATTTCCTCGGGCGAGAGCGTGGAGTCGCGCAGCGGTACGTCGTCCAGCTCGACGCGCATCCCGCCCGAGCCGTTGGAGGCCAGCTCGCTGGTGGCGCAGGAGAGGCCGGCCGCGCCGAGGTCCTGGATACCGACGACCAGCTTCTCGGCGAACGCCTCCAGGGTGCACTCGATGAGCAGCTTCTCCTGGAAGGGGTCGCCCACCTGGACGGCCGGGCGCTTGCTGGGCTTCGCGTCGTCGAAGGTCTCCGACGCCAGGATGGAGGCGCCGCCGATGCCGTCGCCGCCCGTGCGGGCGCCGTAGAGGATGACCTTGTTGCCGCTGCCCGACGCCTTGGCGAGGTGGATGTCCTCGTGCCGCATCACACCGATCGCACCGGCGTTGACCAGCGGGTTTCCCTGATAGCAGGCGTCGAAGACGGTCTCGCCGCCGATGTTGGGCAGGCCCAGGCAGTTGCCGTAGCCGCCGATGCCCGACACCACGCCCGGCAGGACGCGCTTGGTGTCGGGGTGGTCGGCGGCACCGAACCGCAGCGGGTCCACGACGGCGATCGGGCGGGCGCCCATCGCGATGATGTCGCGGACGATGCCGCCGACGCCGGTGGCCGCGCCCTGGTAGGGCTCCACATAGGAGGGGTGATTGTGCGACTCCACCTTGAAGGTGACCGCGTAACCCTGGCCGACGTCGACGACACCGGCGTTCTCCCCGATACCGACGAGCAGTGCGTCGCTCTCGGGGGCTTTCTCACCGAACTGCTTCAGATGGACCTTGCTGCTCTTGTAGGAGCAGTGCTCGGACCACATGACCGAATACATGGCCAGCTCGGCGCCGGTGGGCCGGCGGCCGAGAATTTCCCGGACGCGCTCGTATTCGTCCTGCTTCAGGCCCAGCTCGGCCCACGGCTGGTCGATGTCCGGCGTCTCGGTCGCGTGCTTGACGGTGTCCAGAGTCATCAGGCGTTGACCAGCTTCTTCAGGATCGAGGTGAAGAATCCGAGACCGTCCGTACGGCCCGAACCGATCAGCGGCTCGACGGCGTGCTCGGGGTGCGGCATGAGGCCGACGACGTTGCCCGCCTCGTTGGTGATACCGGCGATGTCGCGGAGCGAACCGTTCGGATTGACGTCCAGGTAGCGGAACGCCACCCGGCCCTCGGCCTCCAGCATGTCGAGGGTGCGCTCGTCCGCGACGTACCGGCCGTCGATGTTCTTGAGCGGGATGCTGATCTCCTGGCCGGCCTCGTACTCCGCCGTCCAGGAGGTGTTCGCGTTCTCCACCCGCAGCTTCTGGTCGCGGCAGATGAAGTGCAGGTGGTTGTTGCGCAGCATCGCGCCGGGCAGCAGGTGGGTCTCGGTGAGCACCTGGAAGCCGTTGCAGATGCCGAGGACCGGCATACCCGCCCTGGCCTGCTCGATCACGGTCTCCATCACCGGCGAGAACCGGGAGATGGCCCCGGCCCGCAGGTAGTCGCCGTACGAGAAGCCGCCGGGCAGCACCACGGCGTCGACCTGCTTGAGGTCCTTGTCACGGTGCCACAGCGGCACCGCCTCGGCTCCGGCGAGCCGGACCGCGCGCTGGGTGTCGCGGTCGTCGAGCGTGCCCGGGAAGGTGATGACACCGACCCGGGTGTTACCGCGGCCCGATGGGCCGTCGCCACCTGCGGTGGCGGGCGACGGGCGGGCGGTCATGAGTCGACCCGCACGGTGAAATCCTCGATGACGGTGTTGGCGAGGAAGGTCTCGGCCATCTCGCGGATGCGGGCGAGGGCGGCGTCGTCGACCGGTCCCTCCACCTCAAGTTCAAAGCGCTTGCCCTGACGGACGTCGGCGATTCCCTCGAAACCCAGGCGTGGCAGTGCACGCTGCACCGCCTGCCCCTGCGGGTCGAGGATCTCCGGCTTGAGCATGACGTCGACTACGACGCGTGCCACTGGCACTCCCGGTGGTGTGGTGCGTAAGGCGGTGACCTCACAGTACCGTGTTCGAAAATCTACGCGCATAGATACCGTTGCGTGCATCATGGCCGGGCGTCGGCGGGGACGCCTGCCGGGGAAAATCCTCGAAAAGATCCAGGCTCCGGATTGCGGGGTGACACGCTGACGAAATTAACTGGGCTTCACAATGCATTGCCCACCGCTGTACAAATGAAAAAGCATTGATCCCGATCAGCCGGATCTGGAGCATCACCCCATGTCAACACGGGGTCGCTCCCTGAAAGGACCGATATCCGTGGCGCAGCGCGTAGTAGTAATGCTCTCCGATGACATCGACGGGGGAGAAGCCGCAGAGACGGTCACCTTCGGATTGGACGGGAAGTCGTACGACATCGACCTCAATCCCGCCAATGCGAAGAAACTGCGCGACGCCCTCGCGCCGTTCGTGGCGGCGGGCCGCAAGCGGTCCAAGTCCGGCAAGGCGTACCACCGGACCGCGGTCACCCCCGACCCGGCGGCCGTCCGCGCCTGGGCCCGCTCCCACCATATGGACGTCCCGCCGCGCGGCCGGATCCCCAAGAAGGTCTACGAGGCGTTCAACGCCGCCAATCACTAGCCGACTTGCCGGCGCCCCGCGGCCGCGCGGAGCCGACTTGCACAGCACCCCTACTGATCAGCTAGAGTCTGGAGCACGCCGAGGGGCCAGGCCGAAAGGCCGAACCCCAAGGAGTCACGCGGGTGTAGCTCAGTAGTAGAGCGCCCCCTTTCCAAGGGGGAGGCGCAGTGTGCAATCCCTGTCACCCGCTCTGACTGCTCAACCAGTCCAATGGATCAGGTAGAGTAGCTGTCGCGCCGCTCGGTGAAAGCCGAGTGGATGCCTGCGGACGTAGCTCAGTTGGTAGAGCGCAACCTTGCCAAGGTTGAGGTCGCGAGTTCGAGCCTCGTCGTCCGCTCAGAAAAAGAAGGCCCCGGTCATCACGACCGGGGCCTTCTTCGTTTCCCTTCCGCTCCCTTCCGCCGTCTTCCGCTCCCTTCCGCCTCTTCGTCCGGCCGTCGCCGGTCTGGCAACTGACATTTGTCATCGACTGTGATGACAGGACGCACTGCCCGAAGCCCTGGCCCGGCGGAACGCTGGACACATGAACATCGGGGAGAAAACCATCGGGGGCGCCGGCCGTAGCGGGGCCGCGAGCGTCGGATCGGGCGAGAGCGTGATCGACGTCACCGGTCTGCGCAGGCGCTACGGCGCGGCCGGCCGGCGCGCGAGTGCGGGGAAGGGCTTCGAGGCGGTGCGCGGGATCGACTTCTCGGTCGCGCGCGGCGAGCTGTTCGCACTGCTGGGGACCAACGGCGCAGGCAAGACCTCCACCGTCGAGCTGCTGGAGGGCCTGGCCCCGCCCACCGCGGGGCAGGTGCGGGTGCTCGGCCACGACCCCTTCACCGAGCGGCACAGGGTGCGGCCGCGCATCGGCATGATGCTGCAAGAAGGCGGCTTCCCCGCCGAGCTGACCCCGGCCGAGACGCTGCGTATGTGGGCGGGCTGCACCAGTGGGGCGCGGCCGGTCGACGAGGCGCTGAGCTCCGTCGGGCTGACCCGGCGCAGAGACGTCCGCGTCAAGCAGCTGTCCGGCGGCGAGCGGCGGCGGCTGGACCTCGCCCTGGCACTGCTGGGCAGGCCCGAGGTGCTGTTTCTGGACGAGCCGACGACCGGACTGGACACCGAGGCGCGCCACGAAACCTGGAAGCTGGTCCGCGAGCTGCGGGATGCCGGGACGACGATCGTGCTGACCACGCACTACCTCGAAGAGGCGGAGGAGCTGGCGGACCGGCTCGCGATTCTGCACGGGGGACGGATAGCACAAGCCGGATACGTCGCGGATGTGGTCGCCGCGCATCCCTCGCACATCTCCTTCGAGCTGCCGGACGGTTTCCATCTCGGCGACCTCCCGCCGCTGGGAGAACTGGGCGTCATCGGACACGAGACGGTGGGACGGACCGTCCGGCTGCGGACGGACGAGCTGCAACGGACCGCGACCGGGGTGCTGGTCTGGGCCCGGGACCAGGGGATGGAGCTGGCCGGCCTGGACGTCCGGACCGCATCTCTCGAAGAGGCATTCCTGCACATCGCGAAGGGACTGGAGAACGCATGAGCGCGAACACGGTGGAGGCCCGCGCGGAAGAGCGGGCGGGCGCGCCCGCGGAAACCGGCGCAGGGGCCCGGCTGGTCGCCCTGGGGCGGGCGGAGCTGACCCTTCTCGTACGCAACAAGACCGCGCTGTTCATGACGCTGGTCATGCCCCTCACCATGGCGTTCGCCATGAAGCAGGCGGTCAGCGGCATGGACCTCGCGGGTACCGGCCTGTCGGTGGGGACGGTCCTGCTGCCGGCGACGCTCGGCTATGTCCTGCTCTTCGCCGTCTACTCCAATCTGACCGGGGCCTACGCCGCGCGGCGCGAGGAACTGGTGCTCAAGCGGCTGCGCACCGGTGAGCTGCGCGATCCGGAGATCCTGGCCGGTACCGCCCTGCCCTCCGTGGCCATGGGGCTGGCACAGTGCGCGCTGCTGGTGACGCTGGGCGGAATCGTGCTGGACACGGGCCTGCCCGGTGCCCCGCATCTGCTGATCGCCGGTGTCCTGATCGGCATGGTGATGGTGGTGGCGCTCGCCGCGGCATCGTCGGCGCTCGCCAAGTCGGCGGAGTCCGCACAGCTCGTGGTGCTCCCGATCACTTTTCTGTCGTTGGCCGGCTCCGGGATGGTCCTGCCGCTGGACATGCTGCCGGACCGTATCGCCGACGTCCTCGGGCTCCTGCCGCTGTCACCGGTGATGCAGCTGATACGCGACGGCTGGACCGGCGGTGCGGACGCCGTGGAGACGCTGAAACGGCTGGTCATCGGCTTGGTGTGGGTAGGAATCGCGGTGTTTGCTGTGAAGCGGTGGTTCCGCTGGGAGCCGCGGCGGTAGGCGACACAGCCGTAGCGCGCGACGCGCGGCGACCAGGACGACGGGGGCACGGGGCACATGATCGAACGGGTACAGGCGAAGTGGCGGCGGCAGAACACCCTGTCCAAGGTCGACACGTACTTCCGCTGGACGCTCTACTTGATCCCCTGGTTCGCCGTAACCGCCGGAGTGACACCGGTCACCCGGGCGACCACCGGCGGGGCGCTGCCCGTCACCCTGGCCAGTACGGCCCTCGGGCTGAATGTCGTGCAGAGCATCCTGACGATCACCCTGCTGAACCGCGCCTTGCAGCGCTATCTGGACCGGGGCCCGACACCGCACCGCCTGATGGCCGTCTCGGGTGTACTGACGATCGCGGCCGAGGCCGCCCTGCTCAAGCTCATCATCGTCGAGGGGATCAAGAGCCCGGACGGTATCGGCACGGTGACGCTGGCGATGACCGCGGCCCTCACCCCGTTCTTCATGGTCTACTCCCTGGTCGTGTCCAAGCGGAGGTATATGGCGTCACTCGGCGTGGGGACGGCGGTGCTGGTGCTGCTGACCGGCCTGGTGACCGATGTGTGGGCGTTCGGCTTGTATCTGGCGATCCTCTTGATCGTCGCCGGTCTGTGGAGCTTCGTCATAGCGCGCCCTTCGGGCTGGCTGCTCGCCGTGTTCTGGGAGCTGGACGCGGCCCGCAAGAACCAGGCGCTGCTCGCGGTCGCCGAGGAGCGGCTGAGGTTCGGCCGCGATCTGCACGACGTGATGGGCCGGAATCTGGCGGTGATCGCGCTGAAGAGCGAGCTGGCGGTCCAGCTGGCGCGGCGGGAGCGGCCGGAGGCCGTGGAGCAGATGGTGGAGGTGCAGCGGATCGCGCAGGAGTCGCAGCGGGAGGTGCGCGAGGTGGTGCGGGGGTACCGGAAGGCCGACTTTCAGGCGGAGTTGGCCGGTGCGCGGTCCATATTGCGTGCGGCCGGCGTCGACTGCCGGATCGAGGGCGAGGAAGACCCGCGGCTGCCCTCGGAGGTGCAGTCGGCTCTCGGCTGGGTCGTCCGCGAGGGCACCACGAACGTGCTGCGGCATGCCGCCGATGCCCGGCGTTGTGTCCTGCGGACCCGCCTCGACCCGGAGCGTGCGGTGCTGGTGCTGACCATGGAGAACGACGGTGTCGTGACTCCCCCGGAGGGCCGGCCCGCGCCGCTGTCCGGAAGCGGTCTCAGGGGCCTGCGGGAACGCCTGTATCCGCTGGGCGGAACGCTGGAATCGGGACCGGGACCGGACAGCTCCTACCGCCTGACCGTCGAACTCCCGATACCGGCGGACGGGCGGGCGAGGGCCGGTGAGGTGGTGAACGGCGCGCGGGCGTGAGGTGCCGTGAGTGAGACGCCATGGGCGATGGGACCCGCGGACGGGCGCCTGCGGAGAGCGGGTCCGGGAAGGCCGGTCTGCGGAAGGCGATCACGGGGTGACGGAGCGGGAGGAATCGAGTGGCGAGGCGATACGTGAGAGGCGGGGCCGTGGTGGATGGCAGGGCTGTGTCGGGCGACAGCACCATGAGGGACGGCCGGGCCGGAGTGGGGAGGCGGGGTGAGTGAGGGGGTGATCCGCGTGCTGCTGGCGGACGACGAGCATCTGATCCGGGGGGCGCTGGCGGCGCTGCTGTCGTTGGAGGACGATCTGCTGGTCGTGGCGGAGGCGGCGTCGGGGCCGGAAGCACTGGCGATGGCACGGGCGCACGCGCCCGATGTGGCGGTGCTGGATCTTCAGATGCCGGGGGCGGACGGTGTGGCGGTGGCCACATCGTTGCGGCATGAGCTGCCGGAGTGCCGGTCGATGATCGTGACGAGTCATGGGCGGCCGGGGCATCTGAAACGGGCGCTGGAGGCCGGGGTGCGGGGGTTCGTGCCGAAGACGGTGTCGGCGCAGCGGCTCGCGGAGATCATTCGCACGGTGCACGCCGGAAACCGTTATGTCGATCCGGAGTTGGCGGCGGATGCGATCAGCGCCGGGGATTCCCCGCTGACGGTCCGGGAGGCGGAAGTGCTGGAGTTCGCCGAGACCGGGGCACCGGTCACGGAGATCGCGGAGCGGGCGGCGCTGTCGCCGGGGACGGTACGCAATTACCTCTCGTCGGCCACCGCGAAGCTGTCCGCCGAGAACCGCCATGCGGCAGCGCGCATCGCCCGCGAGCGGGGTTGGCTATAGTGGACCCCGCACCGCGCGTCGGCGACTGTCTCCGGACGTTCTGCGCGGCGCCTGCGGACGTAGCTCAGTTGGTAGAGCGCAACCTTGCCAAGGTTGAGGTCGCGAGTTCGAGCCTCGTCGTCCGCTCAGCGAAGAAAAGGCCCCGGCCGGTAGCGATACCGGCCGGGGCCTTTCGTATGCGCGCGGGGCGGCGGTTACGACCAGGTGAGGCCGGTGAGACGCTCGTACGCCTCGATGTACTTGGCGCGGGTGCGGTCCACGATGTCCTGCGGGAGGGCCGGCGGCGGCTGCTCGCCGGTACGGTCCCAGCCGGCGGCGAGCGAGGTCAGCCAGTCGCGGACGAACTGCTTGTCGAAGGACGGCTGGGCGCGGCCCGGCTGCCACTGGTCGGCCGGCCAGAAGCGCGAGGAGTCCGGCGTCAGCACCTCGTCGGCAAGGGTCAACTCCTCACCCGCGAAGCCGAATTCGAACTTGGTGTCCGCCAGGATCACCCCACGCTCGCGGGCGATGTCGCGGGCCCTGCCGTAGACGGCGAGGGTCGTCTGACGGAGCCGGGCGGCGACCTCGGGGCCGACCTCGCGGGCGACCTCTTCGTAGGAGACGTTCTCGTCGTGGTCGCCGACAGCGGCCTTGGTGGCCGGGGTGAAGATCGGCGCGGGCAGTTCGGAGCCGTCGACCAGGCCCTCCGGGAGAGCCAGACCGCAGACCGTACGGGACTGCTGGTACTCGGCGAGGCCGGAGCCGGTGAGATAGCCGCGGGCCACGCATTCGACGGGAACCATGGCCAGGGACGTGCAGACGAGGGTGCGGCCGGCCCAGTCGGCCGGGGCGCCGGCCGGGACCTCGGTGGAGCGGACATGGCTGGGCACCAGGTCGGCGAGCTGGTCGAACCACCACAGGGACAGCTGGGTGAGGATGCGGCCCTTGCCGGGGATCTCGGTGGGGAGCACCCAGTCGTAGGCGGAGGTGCGGTCGCTGGCGACCATGATCAGTTCGCCGTCGGCGTTCTGGTAGAGGTCGCGCACCTTGCCGGTGTGCAGGTGGGTGAGACCCGGTACCTGCACGGGCTCGGGCTTTTCTACGAAACCGGACACGCTGCCTCCGCGTAGGTTGATCCAGGAGTCGTTCCGATTCTCCCGTATGCGAGAGTCCGGCGATGCCGCAGGGTGGGCCGGTCGGACGGAACGGGCGGTCAGGGCGTCGGCGACGGCCAGGTGAGACGACCTGGTGAGACGACCTGGCCGGCGGCGCAGAACGTGCACGGGCGGTGGGGCAGGCGGGTGGTGGGACGGGGGCGGAGAGACCAGGGGCGGAGGCGGCGGGGCCAGGCTGCGCCTCGCCGCCGTGACCGGGCGGCGGCGCGGGCGATCTTGGCCGGCACAGGTGTAAAACGCTTGCCGTGGTCGTCACGCGGTCATGAGGATGGCGCGATGCCGACCTTCACCGCTCTCGACGGAACAGAACTCGCCTTTCACGTCAGAGGTGAGGGAGAGCCGCTGCTCTGCCTGCCCGGTGGCCCCATGCGCGCTTCCTCCTACCTCGGCGACCTCGGTGGGCTGTCGGAGCAGCGCCGGCTGATCATGCTCGACCTGCGGGGCACCGGCGCCTCCGGCATCCCCGCCGACCCGGCCACGTACCGCTGCGACCAGCAGGTCTCCGATGTCGAGGCCCTGCGTCGTCACTTCGGTTGGGACCGCGTTGACGTTCTCGCCCACTCGGCGGGCGGCGATCTCGCCCTGCTCTACGCGGCCCGGTACCCCGGGCGCGTCCGCACCCTCACCCTGATCACCGCCCGCGCCCGAGCCCTCGGTGTCGACTTCACCGAAGAGCACCGCCGGGAAGCTGCCGCCCTGCGTACGGCCGAGCCGTGGTTCGGGCCCGCTCACGACGCCTACGAAGCCGTCCGGGCCGGCACCGCGGACGATGCCGACTGGGACGCCGTCGCCCCCTTCTTCTACGGTCGCTGGGACGCGGTCGCTCAGGCCCACGCCGCAGCCGACGTCGCACAGAGCAACGCGGAGGCCGCCGAGATCTACGCGTCTCCGGGCGCCTTCGAGCCCGGCGCCGCCCGCGCCGCCATCGCCGCACTGAGCGCGCCGGTGCTGGTCCTGTCGGGTGAGCTGGACAGCGGCCCCCGCCCCCGCGTCGCCGCCGCCATCGCGGAGCTGTTCCCCACGGCCGAAGTGGCCGTTCAGCCGGGTGGCGGCCACTTCCCCTGGCTCGACGACCCCGATGGCTTCGCCCGGACCGTCGGAACATTCCTCGCCCAGGGCGCCCAGGAATTCCGGGCCGACCAGAACTCCCCGGGCACCTCGGACGCCCAGGCGGGTACCCGGCCGGGAGTCTGACCGCCGGCGGGCCATACGGAGGGGAATCGACCGCTGTGGGTAGGCGCGGCTCCGGTCCCCGTCGCTCCCGGTGAGCGACGGTCACCATGGGCCGCTGGCGGGACCACAGCCAGGTGGCACACGTGGCCGACGGGCCGAGAGCGACGGATGCGCGGCAGGGCCTCCAAGAGACGTACGAGAGCGCCGGCCCGCCAGCCGCCTGGATACGCGACCGGCGCACACACCGATCCGCCACCGCGGGCCAGTGGCGGGGCTGCCGCCAAGTGGCCGACGGGCGACCGACGGATGCGCGGCAAGGACTCCAGGGACGTACGCAAAAGTGCTGGCCCGCAGCCGTACGGCACACGGACACGCAGGCACCACACACCCCGATCCGCCGCCGCAGGGACTGCGGCAACTGCGGCAAATACGGCAACAGGGGTCCGAAAGCCCTCAGTCGCGTTTGCAGATGCGGTCGAGGAGGTTGGCGGTGGCGCGCTGGACGCGTCGGTCGACATGGCCGGGGCGGTCGAGGGACGGGGACCAGGCGAAGGTGCCCGAGGAGAAGACCAGGGCGCCGCTGGGGGCACGGTAGAGCGAGGTTTCCTGGTGGCGGCGGTTGCCCTCGGTGTCGCGGTACGGGGAGTGGGCGAGCAGGATGCGGTGGGTGTGGTCGGGGAGGCTGACGCGCGGGAAGTAGCGGTCGGCCTCGCCGGCTACCAGGCCGGGGAGTTCGTCGCCCTCGTGGGCGCCGGTGGCCTCCCACAGCCAGTGGCCGGCGTTACGGACGACGAGCGGGGCGGGTTCGGGCACCCGGCCCGCGTACTGGACGCCCATCAGACGCTGTTCGGGGTCGCCGGCCTCGCGCCACAGAGCGGGTCGTCCCGGGCCCTGGCGCTTGCGGCAGCTGAGCAGGGAGTCCGGCCCGGAGGGTGACGGGGAGAGCTCGATCTGCCAGTACATGGTGTTGGCGGAGAGGAAGACGAGGGACGTGCCGCTGTCGCGGGCGCGTTCGACGGTGCTGCGCATCGGCACCGACCAGTATTCGTCGTGGCCGGGGAAGACCAGGCCGCGGTAGCGGGTCGGATCGACGCGGCCGGCGTGCAGATCGCGGGCGTCGGCGTAGGCGAGGTCGTATCCGTAGCGCTCGGCCCAGCGGATGAAGTCGTAGGCGTGGCCGACATGGAGGGGGAGCCCGGCACCGGCGTAGGGGCGGTCGAAGGAGACCGTGGTGGCGGCGTCCTGCTCGCCGAGGAGCGCGCCCTTCTCGTCCCAGGCGTGGTAGAGGCTGGCGCCGGTGTGGCCGTCCTCGGGGTAGAGGTTGTACGCCTGCCAGGTGATGTCGGGCAGCAGCAGGAGGAGGTCGGCGGGGTGGTCGTCGCGGACCGTGAAGGGGATGTGGCTGCGGTAGCCGTCGGCGGTGGTGAGCACGGCGACGTACGCGCCGAGATTCCAGTACTCGGGGACCTGGAGGCGCCAGGACAGCCACCAGTGGTGGCAGGAGACCGTGCGGTCGACGGTGAGCGGGGCCGGCTGGACGATACCGGCGAGACGCGGGCTCGTGGTGATCTTGGAGGCGCCGGCGCCTCCGTAGTGGCCGATGCGGTAGACGTCGATGCTGAACGGCTGCGGCGGATCGACCGAGACGCGGAAGTCGATGGCTTCGCCGGGGGCCACCGCGCCGGTGCTGGCGAAGCCCTTGATCTGCCGGCGGACGTCGTCCGCGGTGCGCGGGCCGTTGTGCTTACGGGGTGGCGGGACGCGCAGATCGCCCTGGGCGACGGCGGGGTCCACGTACCAGGGCACCACCTGACCGGACTCGAAGTAGTTCTCGCTGCCGCGCAGCCAGGGCAGCGGACCCTGCCCGAACGGGTCCGTGACCGCGTGGGCGAGCGCGCCCGACTCCCAGCGCCTGATCTCTTCCGTCCCCACCTTCCACTCCCCTCCCGCGTCCCGCGTGGCCACGGCGGACCGGTGTTTCCGTTCGCCTGCCCGTAGGGCCGTCGCCGCGCGCGGGACGGGGTCCGTTGGTCCGGCTGGACGAACGCGGCCGCCCCCAGCACATCACATTACGCACTCACTTCGTCACCCTTCGTCGTGAATTTAGAGCCTCTGGGCCCCGAAACACGAACTGGAGGGGAACATTCAGCCGATGGGGCGAGGGGGCGCCGGCCGGCGGCGCGCTCCGGGGTGCGCGGGAGCGGCGCGGACTCGGTGCGGGCGCGGCGTGCGCGGTGCGCGCGCTCGTGCGGGTCAGCCGAGCCGGACCGGCTTTTCCGGGCGCACCCCGACCGTGGTCAGCCAGCCGCGGAGCGGTTCGGCGTCACCGTCGTCGACCAGGCTGAGCACCGGGCTGCCGAGGTCGGACCGGCGGGCGCCGTCCACCAGCAGCGCCGGGCCGTCCAGCCAGTCCAGGCCGGGGGCCGCGCCCGCGGTGTCGACGGCGGCGCAGCAGACCATGGCCGTGACGTGGTCGGCGAGCAGCTCACGGGCCGTGCGGGGCGGCCGCAGTGGGAAGAGCGGGAGGCCCCCCTCGGCCAGGCCGTCGCCCCAGGCCACGCCCGCGGCGGCGTCCGACGCGGAGCCGCCGTGGCCGGTCGAGCGGGCGGCCGCGGCGCGTTCCGCACGCTCCTCGCGCTCGACCTCGGCCCCGAGCCGGGCGGCCACGAGGTCGCCGGTGCGGTCGTCGTGGGCCAGCCGGTCGAGGACGCGGGCGAGCGTCGGCCCCGGGGGCGTCGCACCCGGGGCACCCGAGGCGCGGCCGGCGGGCCGGGCGCCCAGGGACGCGCCGGCCGCGGGCGTACGGGCCGCCGTGCGGGCGTAGGAGAGGGACGGGGCGGCGGCGCCGGGAGCCGGGGCGTCCGGGGGCGGTACGACGGGGAGGTCGTCGAGGACGCGGTGCAGCCGGGCGGCCTCCAGGCGCCACTTACGGTCCACGACCTCCTGGGGGTACTGGTGCCAGCCGACCGGCGACCAGTCGGGGCCCGCCTCGGCGGGGCCGCCGTGGAAGAGGCGGGCGGCCAGCAGCGAGGCGGCGCGGTCGAAGGCGCCGGGCTCCTCCAGGAGGTCGCAGGCGGGCCGCTCGCCGAGGCGGGAGGCGAAGCCCTCGGCGAGGCGGTCGCGGCGGGAGAGTTCGGTGAGCGCCGAGACCACGCCGGCGTCCAGCCGGGAGGGCCAGCGGCCCATCCGCCAGGCGGGCAGCGCGACCCGGGTCAGCAGCCGGTCCCAGCCCGCGTACGCGAGGCCGACCTGCTCCTGGGCGACGATCCGCAGGCCGTAGTCGACGGTCCTGGCGCGTTCGGAGGCGGCGGCCGCGACGCCCCGCTCCATGAGCGTGGCGTGGTCGCGGCAGGCGCGCAGCAGCAGTCGCGCGATCCGGCCGGTGAAACGGAGCGGCAGGGCCCGCAGCGGCCCACGGGGGCGGGCCGGGACCGCGGCGGCGGCGTCCAGGCCGCGGATGAAGCGGCGGGCGGCGGCTATGTCGGGGTGGGCGGACGGGCCGGTCCCGGCGACGACCGGGGCGAGCAGGGCGCGCAGCTCGGCGACCCGCATCCACCACAGGAAGGGCGAGCCGATGACGAGGACCGGCGCCCCGGAGGGCCGTCCCGCGCCGTCGGCGGGGTGCGGGGTGCGGTGCAGCGCGGCATGGGCGGGGTGCGTACGGTCTTCGAGCCAGCTGTCGCAGTCCGGGGTGAGCGCTATCGCGGACGGCGCCGGGACGTCGAGGCGGTCGGCGAGATCGCGTACCAGGCGGTACAGGTCGGGGGCCGACTTCTCGGCGACCGGCACGGAGGGGCTGAGCGCGGGGCGGGCGCGGGCGACGACCACGGCGACCAGCGCCGCCAGGAGCAGCACGAGGACGGCGAGAGCGCCGATGGTCCAGCACGCGACGCCCCAGCCGGGGGCCGCGCCGAGCCGGCCGGTCGCGCAGCCGAAGAGCAGCACCACGGCGACGGCGGCGGGCAGCAGGGCGACACCCAGCGCGGCACCGCGGATCCGCAGTACGGCGAGGGCGCGGGCACGCGCCGCCAGGACACCTGTTTCCGGACCTGCCACGAGTCTGTACACCCCCTGCTGTCCTGGTCGAGCGGATGGAGAGAACACGGGACGGAAGTACCTGAGACGCGGGAGTGCGGCGACGGTGCGGGCGGACGCGGACGTCCGCCGTGGTCGTTGCCCACTCCCCCACCACTGTGGCACCGGCCACTGACATCGCAATGCCGGTGAGCCACTTGCCGGACGCCGCTGCGGCAACCGCGCCGATTTCCGGTACGGCGGCCGCAGAACGCCTGCGCGGCACCCTAGTTGGGGGTGTCGCTCGCGTCAGTCGGTTACCGGCTTGGTCACTCGATGGAATGGCTTTGGGTAAAGCCACGGGACGCGCGCGGGCCCGTGTGGGCCGGTGCGGACGGGCGTGGCGCCCTTCCGGCCGGAACGGGCGCATGCGCCCCGCATATGCCCCGCCCACGGCCCCGTACGCCCCCGGATGACCCCGTCCACCTGCGCGTATGCGCCCCGCCGGTGTACCGCGGCCCCGCCCGTACATCCGGTCAGGACGTACGGGCGGGGCCGATGGGAACGCCAGGGGAGCCGCGGACCCTAGGCCCGCGGTGCCGCCTCACCCGCGGCCTGCTCCGCCGCCTCACCCGCGGCCTGCTCCGCCGGCTCGCCCGCGACCTTGGCGGCGATGTCCGTGCGGTGCTGGGAGCCGTCCAGCGAGATCCGGTCCACGGCGCGGTAGGCGCGCCGGCGGGCGGTGGTGAGGTCGGCGCCGGTGGCCGTCACGGACAGCACCCGGCCGCCCGCGCTGACCACCGCGCCGGAGCCGTCCCGCTTGGTGCCCGCGTGCAGGACGTACGCCTCGGGGGCGTCCTGCTCCGCGACGTCGGCGAGGCCCGCGATCGGATCGCCGGTGCGCGGGGTGTCCGGGTAGTTGTGGGAGGCGATGACGACGGTGACCGCCGCGCCGTCGCTCCAGCGCAGCGGCGGGAGGGCGGCGAGGGTGCCGGTGGCCGCGGCGTGCAGCAGCCCGGCCAGCGGGGTGGTGAGCCGGGCCAGGACGACCTGGGTCTCCGGGTCGCCGAAACGCGCGTTGAACTCGATCACGCGGACACCGCGCGAGGTGATCGCCAGGCCCGCGTAGAGCAGCCCGGAGAACGGGGTGCCGCGGCGGCGCAGCTCGTCGACGGTGGGCTGGAGGACGGTCGCCATGACCTCGTCGACCAGTTTCGGGTCGGCCCAGGGCAGCGGGCTGTACGCGCCCATACCGCCGGTGTTGGGGCCCGCGTCGCCGTCGTAGGCGCGCTTGAAGTCCTGGGCGGGCTGGAGGGGGACGACGGTCTCGCCGTCGGTGACGGCGAAGAGGGAGACCTCGGGACCGTCGAGGAACTCCTCGATGACGGCCTGTCCCCCGGCGTCCGCCGTCCCGGCAGCCGCGGCGCGCGGCGGGGAGACACAGGCGAGGGCGTGTGCGCGGGCCACCTCGATGTCCTCGGTGACGACGACGCCCTTCCCGGCCGCCAGACCGTCGTCCTTGACGACGTACGGGGCGCCGAAGGCGTCCAGCGCGGCATCGATCTCGGCGGCGGTGGTGCAGACGTAGCTGCGGGCGGTGGGGACGGCCGCGGCGGCCATCACGTCCTTGGCGAACGCCTTGGAGCCCTCCAGCCGGGCGGCCTCGGCCGAGGGGCCGAAGACCGGGATGCCGCGGTCGCGTACGGCGTCCGCGACGCCCGCCACGAGGGGGGCCTCCGGGCCGACGACGACCAGATCGGCCCGCAGACCGGCGGCCAGTTCGGCGACGGCCGCGCCGTCGAGCGGGTTGACCCCGTGCAGTTCGGCCACCTCGGCGATACCGGCGTTGCCGGGAGCGCAGTACAGCGCGGTGACGTCGGGGTCGAGGGACAGAGAGCGGCACAGGGCATGTTCGCGGGCGCCGCCGCCGATGACGAGGACCTTCACGGGTGCAGCCTAGTCGCCCCCGGCGCCGCGCCCGGACGGGGGCGGTACGGCCCGGTGGCGGCCGGGCGGAGGCCGGCGGCGGCCGGGCGGGGACAGGAGCGGCCGGAAACCGTCGGCCGCCGTGGTGGCAACTCTTTCGGGTGAGTTGCCCGGTGGGCTTATACCCGATCCCGCGCCACTTCCCGGCGGAAATGCGGTGATCTTGCGGGCAACGCCAACCGTTCGGCGGTAGGAAGGGGCTGCGCGCCATCCGCCGTCTCGTATGTCACGCGCACACCGCACGTATCCGTATACGCGCACCGCAGGTATCCGTATGGAGGAGTGCACGGGTGAGTCAGCCGGAGATGCAGCCCGAGGGGCCCCCTCGGGAGAAGGGCGGGCGCCGGGACCGGAAGGACCTCGCGGGGCGGACCTTTCCGCTCGGCGACTGGGGGGAACCGGCCGACCGTCTGGATGCGCTCTACCTGTGGACCGAGGACGGCGCGCTGCGCGCCGCCGACTGGTATCTGCGCGACCGGCTGGCGAAGCGCCGCGGCGCACGGGCGCTGCGCCTGGTGACCGCGGCGGCGGTCTCGGTGGCCGGGGCGCTGCCGCTGCTGGACCTGACCGGGGCCTGGACCGGCGGGGCGCCGTGGGGCTATCTGGCGCTGCTGCTGGCGGCGGTGTGTGTCGGCTGCGACCGGTATTTCGGGGTGACGGCGGGCTGGATGCGGGATGTGGCCACCGCGCAGGCGATCCAGCGGCGGCTGGAGGCGTTGCAGTTCGACTGGGCGTCGGAGAGCGTGCGCGAGGTCCTCGGACCGGCGGACGGCACGGCGAGCGAGACCGCGGAGCGCTGTCTGGGGATGCTGCGGCGGTTCCACGAGGATCTGACGGAGCTCGTACGGTCCGAGACGGCGGACTGGATGGCCGAGTTCCGGGCGGGGCCGGCGCCGCCCGCCACGCAGACGACGGTGCCGTGCGCGGCGCAGCGGGCGGAGAGCCCGGGGCCGCCGGGGCGGTTCCTGCTGCCGCCCGGCCGACGGCCGAACATGCCGCGGCAGCGGCCGCCGGAGCCGCCGCACTGAGCTTTCGGGACGCGCCGACGGGCCCAGGGGCGAGCGCGGGCGCGCACGCCGGGCGGATGCCGGGGGCGGATGCCGGGGGCGGGCGCCCCCGGCACACCCGTCAGCTGAAGACGATCATCGAGCCTTGGCCCAGGCTCCGAGTGGCGGCCGCGTGCAGGCCGAGCCAGACATGCCGTTCCCGGGCGAACGGGCCGTCGTCCAGGGGGACGGCGCCGGTCCGCTCCTCCAGAGAGGTCGGACCGGCCGGCGGGGCGGGTGCGGCCGGCGGGTTGGCCGGGTCGATGCCGAGGGCGGGTGCGACCAGTTCGAGGTCGCGCAGCAGACCGTGCGAGGAGCCCAACGGACCGCCGCCCGCCAGCAGTTCGTCGCCGCCGAGCGGATGCGGGAAGTCGACCGGGACGTAGGCGCCCGCGTGGTCGTAGTGCCAGACCAGGTGGGACTGCTGCGCGGTCGTCTCGAACATCTCCAGCAACTGCTCGTAGTCGCCGCCCAGTTCGTCCACCGGCGTCACCTCCAGGCCGCACAGCCGCAGGAGATAGGCGCGGCGCAGGAAGTGCAGCGCGTCGTAGTCGAAACCGGCCACCGGCGCGACGTCACCGGAGAGACCCGGCATATAGCTGTACACCGGGACCGGGGGCAGGCCCGCGTCCGTCAGCGCCCGGTCGTAGGCGGCGAGCTCTTCGGAGAAGGGGTTGTCGGGGCTGTGACAGAGCACATCGACGAGAGGTACCAGCCACAGGTCACATGCCACGGGTGAGGACTCGCTTCCGGTAGGGGTCGGGGCGCGTGCGCACGTACGGCTACGGGTACGGCCCGTTACGGCCGATGGTCGGGACAGCGTAGTGCCAAGGGCCGTTCCGTAATACCTGGCGGGCAGCGCGACGACAGCTACGACACCTCGCCGCGTTGCCGGAACATCCATATACATCCAGTATGCGGACACTCCTCCGCCTTGCGCTGGACCGCGTCCGACGCCGCACGCTGATCCACCAGGCAGGACGGGACAGCCCTCAGCGCTTTCTCACGAGGGTGAGGGAGTGCTCGTGGTACTCGGTCACCAGCCGCTGGGCCGCGCACAGGTCGTGCCGGGCGACGGCGGTGACCAACTCGCCGTGGTCGTGCCACAGATGGCCCCTGAGATCGCCCAGCCGACGCAGCAGGGGCACCGCGAACATCCAGGTCTGGACGCGCATCCGGTCCAGGAAGTCGCTGATGTACGCGTTCCCCACGACGCTGCCGAGCTCCCGCCAGAAGCGCAGGTCGTAGCCGATGAGGACGTCCAGGTCTCCGGCGCGCGCGGCGCGTTCGGCCTCCTCGGCCCGGCGGCGGATGGAGACCATCATCTCGGTGGGGAGCCGGCGCGGCTCCCGGCCGGCGCCGCTGCGGAAGATGCCCTCGACGACCAGGGCGCGGGCCTCGACCATGGCGCGGTAGTCGTCGGCGGTGAAGGCGTGCACCTTGAAGCCGCGGTGCTGTTCGACGTCGAGCAGGCCCTGGGCGCAGAGGTCGAGCAGCGCCTCGCGCACCGGTGTCGCGGAGACGCCGTACTGCTCGGCGATCTCCTTCACGGTGAAGGGGTGGCCGGACGGCAGCCGGCCGGCCAGGACTTCGTCGCGCAGTGCGTCGGCGATCTGCTGGCGCAGGGTGTTGCGCCGTATGACTCCGCGCTCTCCGCCGTCGGCCATCCTGTGCGTCCCCTTCGACGACTCATGACCGCGCAGGTGGGAGGCGGCCCCCGCCCACGATAGGCGAGGGCCGCCGGAGCCACCCTCCGCACGTCGGGCGCGGAGCGGGGTGAGGCGGGAAGCACGGGCCGGCCGGACGGACGGTACGTCAGAGGGAGTGCGGGTACCGGGCTCAGGCCCCGGTCGTGTGCGCGTCCGCCGCGGTCAGCGCCTCGTCCAGCGCGGCGAGGCCCTCCTTGGCCTCGGTCTCGGTGACCGTGCAGGGCGGGACGACGTGCGTACGGTTCATGTTCACGAACGGCCACAGACCGCCGCGCTTGCAGGCCGCCGCGAACTCGCCCATCGGGGCGTTGGCCGCGCCGGACGCGTTGTACGGCACCAGCGGTTCGCGGGTCTCCCGGTCCTTGACCAGCTCCACGGCCCAGAAGACGCCCATACCGCGGACCTCGCCGACCGAGGGGTGGCGCTCGGCGATCTCCCGCAGCGCGGGCCCGATGACCGTCTCGCCGATCCGGTCGGCGTTCTCCACGATCCGCTCCTCGGCCATCGCGTTGATGGTGGCGACGGCGGAGGCGCAGGCGAGCGGGTGGCCGGAGTAGGTCAGGCCGCCGGGGTAGGGGCGCTGGTCGAAGGTGGCGGCGATCTCGGCGCTGATCGCGACGCCGCCGAGCGGGACGTAGCCGGAGTTGACGCCCTTGGCGAAGGTCAGCAGGTCGGGCGTGACGCCGAAGTGCTCGGCGGCGAACCAGCGGCCGGTGCGGCCGAAGCCCGCCATGACCTCGTCGAGGACGAAGACGATCCCGTGGCGGTCGCAGATCTCGCGGACGCCGGCGAGGTAGCCGGCGGGCGGAACCATGATCCCGGCGGTACCGGGGACGGTCTCCAGGACGATCGCCGCGATCGTCTGCGGCCCCTCGAAGGCGATGGTCTGATCGAGGTGGGCGAGGGCGCGCTCGCACTCCTGGGCCTCGTTCTCCGCGTGGAAGGGCGAGCGGTAGCGGAACGGGCCCCAGAAGTGGACGACACCGGCCGAGGCGGTGTCGGAGGGCCAGCGGCGCGGGTCACCGGTCAGGTTGATCGCGGCGGCGGTGGCGCCGTGGTACGAGCGGTAGGCGGAGAGCACCTTGGGTCGGCCGGTGTGCAGCCGGGCCATGCGGACCGCGTTCTCCACGGCCTCCGCGCCGCCGTTGGTGAAGAAGATCTTGTCGAGGTCGCCGGGGGTGCGCTCGGCGATCAGCCGGGCGGCCTCGGAGCGGACGTCGACGGCGAAGCCGGGCGCGAGGGTGCACAGCTTCGCGGCCTGCGCCTGGATGGCCGCGACGACCTTGGGGTGCTGGTGGCCGATGTTGGTGTTGACCAGCTGCGAGGAGAAGTCGAGGTAGCGGTTGCCGTCGTAGTCCCAGAAGTAGGACCCCTCGGCGCCGGCGATCGCCGGCGGGTCGATCAGGCCCTGCGCGGACCAGGAGTGGAAGACATGCGCGCGGTCGGCGGCCTTCACAGCCGCGCCGGCGGCCGGATCGGCGGCAGCGGCGGCGGAAGCGGGATGCGTCGTGGTCACGGTCAGTACCTCGGATCGGGTCGCTCGGGTCCGCCGAGACTAGGGCGGCACACGCCTCCAGCCTAGGGATCACCGTTCGACCGCCGGTACCGACAGTGTGTGTGAATCCTCCGGCGCGGCACCGACAGTGTGTGTGACTCCTGGTGCGGCCCCCGTCAGGCCCTCGCCGTACGGGACCGGGCGGGTGGCCGCACCGCCTCGCGGCCGCCCTCAGACCGCCGACGGGAAGGCCGTCCCGACCGCCCGCTGCCAGTGGCCGGCGGTCAGATCCGGGCGCAGGGCCGACAGCGCCCCGCAGTACTTGGTGAATTCGGCGGCCCGCAGACCGTGGCCGCGCAGCAGCCGGTCCGCCTCGGCCAGACGGCCGGAGGTCTTGGTCTCGACCAGGACCAGACCGCCGTCGGCGCGTATGGTCCGGCCCGTCTCCAGATCCCGGCAGACCAGGCCCGCGTCACAGGTGATGCGCTGCCCGTCGGCGACGAGGGTGGTCCGCTGGTAGGAGGTCTCGACGGACCGGCCCAGGTCGGTGGGCGCCTCGATGCCGTACGAGCGGTGCAGTACGGAGCTGAGGAAGCCGCGCGGGGCCGGGCCGAGGGCCGCGTCACCGGGCAGCAGCGGCTGCCGGTGCTTGACCGTCTCGCCGTGCCGGCCCTTGAGCTTGACCTCGAACTGCCGCTCGCCGGTGTCCGCGTAGAGCCGCTCGCGGATCTTGAAGCGGAGCCGGCGGAGCTCCCGGTGGTCGTGGAAGGTCCGCAGGTCGGGGGTGTCGTAGTGGACGGAGCGGTAGCGGAACCAGCGGCGGCCGTTGATGCACAGCGCGGCGAACGGGCCGCCGGGCCTGCGCCGGTCGGTGAGTTCGGCGGCGAAGGCGGCGAAGACATCGACCGGAACGAGATAGCTGTGGCCGAAGCGGGCCAGCAGTTCGGCGCGGGCCTGGACCTCGGCGAGCGGGACGGGACGCGCGGCCATGGCGGCGCGGGCAACGGCTCGTACGGCGGGAATCACACGGTCTCCTCGGCGGGCTGCGTAGGGGAAAGGGGTGATCGTGCGGACCGGGGTGTGCACGGTGCGGTGTCAATGGTTCTACGCTCCGTACCCGCGAAAAGTTCCCGCCCTGCGCACCGGGGACCGCGGGCACCGCGTACGGGCGCCGGGTGCGCGCCCCGCGGCCGACCACCGGGCCGGGGCGCCAGGAGTCCTCGATATCCTCGGGGCGGAAGAGAGCGCGACACGGCACAACGGGACCCGGCGGAGGACGACTTGGCCCCCGGGGGGACGGCCGGCATCGTCCCGCATGTCCCGTGCCCGCGCCGGTCTCTCCGGCACGGCGGAATTCGGGGGAAGGGGCGACGGATCGTGCAACAGCCGGGACACGCAGAACAGTTGGGGCGGCCAGGGCAGGTATGGCTCCCCGGTGGGCCGGCCCCGCTCGGGGCCCGGGATCCGCAGCGGATCGGGGAGTACCGCCTGATCGGGCGGCTGGGCGAGGGCGGGATGGGGCAGGTGTTCCTGGCCCGTTCGGACCGTGGCCGGACGGTCGCCGTCAAGCTCGTCCGCGAGGAGCTGGCCGGCCAGGAGGAGTTCCGGGCGCGCTTCCGGCAGGAGGTGCGGGCCGCGCGGCGGGTCGGCGGGGAGTGGACCGCGCCCGTCCTGGACGCGGACACCGAGGCCGGCACGCCGTGGGTCGCCACCGGCTATATCGCGGGCCCCTCCCTCCGGCAGGTCGTCGCCGGGGACGGCACACCGCTGCCGGAGCGGACGGTGCGCATCCTGGCCGCCGGGCTCGCCCGCGCCCTGGAGTCGGTCCACGCCGCCGGGATCATCCACCGCGACCTCAAACCGTCCAACATCCTGATCACCATCGACGGCCCCCGGGTGATCGACTTCGGGATCGCGCGGGCGCTGGAGGCGGCGGCCGGCGCGGGCACGACCCGCACCGGCGCCGCGCTCGGCTCACCGGGCTTCATGGCGCCCGAGCAGGTACGGGGTGAACCGCTCACCCCGGCGTGCGACGTCTTCTGCCTCGGCTCGGTCCTCGCGTACGCGGCCACCGGCCGGCTCCCGTTCGCCACGGCCGGCAACGCGGCGCACGCGGTGATGTACCGCATCGCCCAGGAGGAACCCGACCTCACCGGACTGCCCGAGGGGCTGTACGACCTGGTCACCGCCTGTCTGGCCAAGGACCCGGCACAACGCCCCACACCGGCACAACTGTGGGAGCGGACGGCGGCGGGGCGGCCGGCCGGGGACGCGGACGAGCCGTGGCTGCCCGCTGCGCTGATCGCCCGGCTCGGGCGGCACGCCGTGGAGCTGCTGGCGGCGGAGACTCCCCCGTACGGTGCGGACGGTGGCGGCGCACGGCCCGCGCCACCGGCGGCGCCCCGGACCACGGACGGACCGGACGCACCGCACCCGGCGGACCTCCCGAAGCGGACGACGGAGCCGGGGCGGCCGCACGGGTCCGCCTCATCGGCCAGGGGAACCGGCCCGAACCGGCCGGCTCGGCAGACCGAGCCGGAAGCGCCCGGAACGCACCCGACGCCGGCCGCGGTCTCGCCCGCCCTCGCGCCCCCGGCCGCCGACCCGCCGCCCGTCCCCGGCGCCGTACCCATACCCGTACCCGCCGCCCCGAAGCCGCGCCGTCGCCGGGGCGGTGCCGCGCTGATGACCGCGTACGCCCTCGTCCTGGCCGTGGCCGGTGCCGGTGCCGCGTACGCGGTGCTGAGCACGCAGGGCCACACCGAGTCGCAGGCCGGGCAGTCCGACGCGGGCGGGGGCGAGCGGGACGGCGGCCACGGCAAGCAGGTGGCGGCGCCGTCGTCCGGGAACGGCCGCCTGCCCGAGGACTACCTCGGCACCTGGGAGGCGACGGTCGGCAGCGACACCTCCGACGTCCGGCGTCTCACGCTCAGCCAGGGCGGCCCCGGGGACACCGTGCTGGCGATGACGGCCACCGGGCCCGCGTACCGCTGCGCGTTCGCGGCCGCCCTGGCGTCCGCCGGGCCACCGGTCCGCCTCAAGCCCTCCACCGTGGTCTCCGGTACGCCCGCGACCTGCCGGCCCGGCGCCCCGTCCACCCTGGAGCTGGTGGACGGCGGACTGCGGCGCACCTCCGACGACGGCAAGGGTCCGCTGACGTACCACCGGACGGGCTGATCCCGCGCGGGAGGGCGGGGGTGCGCCCGCGCCACGGCGGCCCCCACGTCATGGCCGCCACGCCCTCATAGGAGGGCCGCCGCATCCGCGCGGCGGCCCGGACACGACATCGCCGTGGCCGGCGGACGCACGGTCCGCCGGCCACGGCGCGCGCCTTACAGGAACGAGTTGATCTCGATGGTCTCGTCGCGGCCGGGGCCGACGCCGATCGCGGAGATCGGGGCGCCGGACATGTCCTCCAGCGCCTTGACGTACGCCTGCGCGTTCTTCGGCAGGTCGGCGAAGGACTTCGCCTTGGTGATGTCCTCGGACCAGCCCGGCAGCATCTCGTAGACCGGCTTCGCGTGGTGGAAGTCCGTCTGGCTGTAGGGCAGTTCCTCGACGCGCTTGCCGTCGATCTCGTACGCGACGCAGACCGGGATCTGCTCCCAGCCCGTGAGCACGTCGAGCTTGGTGAGGAAGAAGTCCGTCAGGCCGTTGACCCGGGTCGCGTAGCGGGCGATGACCGCGTCGAACCAGCCGCAGCGGCGGTCCCGGCCGGTGGTGACCCCGCGCTCGCCGCCGATGGTGCGCAGCGCCTCGCCGTCCTTGTCGAACAGCTCGGTCGGGAACGGTCCGGCGCCGACGCGCGTGGTGTACGCCTTGAGGATGCCGATGACGCGGCTGATCTTCGTGGGGCCGACGCCCGCACCCGTGCAGGCGCCGCCCGCGGTCGGGTTCGAGGACGTGACGAAGGGGTACGTGCCGTGGTCGATGTCGAGCAGGGTGCCCTGCCCGCCCTCGAAGAGCACGACCTTCTCCTCGTCCAGCGCCTTGTTGAGGAGCAGGGTGGTGTCGGCGACGTAGCCCTTGAGCTGGTCGGCGTAGCCCAGCATCTCCTCGACGACCTGGCCGGCCTCGATGGCGCGGCGGTTGTAGAGCTTGGTCAGCAGCTGGTTCTTGACGTCGAGGGCCGCCTCGACCTTCTGGATCAGGATCGACTCGTCGTAGAGATCCTGGACCCGGATGCCGGTGCGGTTGATCTTGTCGGCGTAGGTCGGGCCGATACCGCGCCCGGTGGTGCCGATCTTGCGCTTTCCGAGGAAGCGTTCCGTCACCTTGTCGACGGTGATGTTGTACGGCGTGATCAGGTGCGCGTTACCGCTGATCAGCAGCTTGGACGTGTCGACGCCACGCGCGTTGAGTCCGCTCAGCTCGGAGAGCAGGACCGCTGGGTCGACAACGACGCCGTTTCCGATGACCGGGGTACACCCCGGCGAGAGGATTCCGGAAGGGAGAAGGTGCAGCGCGTACTTCTGGTCGCCTACGACAACCGTGTGGCCGGCGTTGTTGCCGCCCTGGTAGCGCACCACATAGTCAACGGACCCACCGAGCAGATCGGTGGCCTTTCCCTTGCCCTCATCACCCCACTGAGCACCGAGCAGCACAAGTGCGGGCACAGGCGTACACCCCTTCCGGGCGGGGCATGTCCAACGTGCGTGGACGGCGTAAACATGCGTCTGCACGCGTACGTCATCGCTGGAGCCGTTGAACCGGTGCCCCGGAATAGACGAAGCCCCTGGCGCAATAGCGCAAGGGGCTCTTGCACCGAGATGCTACCTGAGGAAGGACCGAGGTGTCGGCGCAGCCTTCTGGGGACTCACCCCCGGACTCCGTCCGGGGGTATCCCCTGCTCGTGGTCATCGACCCGGTCGCCCGCAGTACGGACGGGGAGTCCGTGCGGATCGCGAAGGATGTCCTGTGCGCGGGCGCGGGGACGAAAATCTGCCTTCCGGAGGGCCCCGAGGAGTTCGCGCGGGCGCTCGCCCGGCGCGGTCATCGGCGCCCGGTGGTGATCGGTGACGACCGGGCGCTGCTGCGGGTCGTGGCACTGCTGCACAAGGAGCGCGAGCTGGCGGCGGTGGCCGTGTCGATGGTGCCGGTGGGCGCGCCGGCCACGGTCGCGCTGAGCCGTCTGCTGGGCGTCCCCACGGACACGGTGGCCGCCGCGCGGGCGGTGCTGGACGGCGACGAGCGGCCGATGGATCTGCTCACGGACGACAGCGACGGCATCGTGCTGGGCGGGCTGCGCATCCCGTGCGGGAGCGGTGCGACGGGGCATGCGCACGGTGCGTATGTGCCGGGTGCGGCGCATCCGGTGGACGACGTGGACGAGACCGGCGGCGCACCGGACGGCGCGCGGCCCCGGCCGTGGTGGGTGCCGGCCGCGCGGACCGCCCGTTCGGCGCTGGCGCTGCTGGTGTCACCGGCCGGCCGGCTGACCGGGCGGCGCGGCCGGGCGGCGGTCCAGCGGCTGCGGATCGAGGCGGACGGTGTGCTGCTGGCGGACCTGGACCGGCCGGTGCGCGGGGTGTCGGTGGTACCGGCCGGGTGGGCGGCGGACGACGGGGCGGTGGCGAGCGGTGCGGCGGCGGACGGCGGGACGGCCGGGCCGCCGTCCGGTGGCGGCGGCGGTGCCCCGGACGGCGGCAGGGGCCGTGCGGACGGGGGCGCCGCCGGGCTGGCCGAGGTCGTCGTGCACTGGCCCGGCGCCGAGCGGCCCGTACGGACCCGGGCCCGCGCGGTGACGGTGTCCGGTGCGGACTTCCACTACCGGGCCGACTCGGTCGTCGGCGGGCCGGTCAGGACCCGTACGTGGACGGTGCAGCCCGGGGCCTGGCGGCTGACACTGCCGCGCGACGGCTGAGCGGCGAGGAGCGGGGCGGGCGGCAGGGGACAGGCGGTACGGGGCTCAGTGGCGGGCGGCCCTGGTATCCGCCCCCGTGTTCGCTCCGGCGTCCACTCCGGAGCCGGTCTCGGCGGCGGCTTCGGTGCCGGTGCCCGCCTCGGTGCCGGTGCCCGCCTCGGTGCCGGTGCCCGTACCTGCGGCGGTGCCCGTGTCGGTGTCGGTGCCGAAGTCGGCGCGCAGCTGGTCGCGGTGGTCGCGCCAGCGATCCAGCATCACCACCAGCTCCTCCTGCATGAACTCCATGAAGGCGAGCGTCTCGCCGATCCGACGGCCCGCGAGGGTGCGCTCGCCGAGGCTGTCCACACCGTCGCGCAGGGTGCTCTCCCAGCGGGTGAGGACGCTGCCCTTGTGGGTCAGCGCCTCGTACCACTGGTCGCTGTGCACGCGGTAGCGGTCGCGCCGGGAGCCGGGCTCGCGCTCGCGGCTGATCATGCCGACCTGGGAGAGGTAGCGGATCGCGCCGGAGACGGCGGCGGGGCTGATCTGGAGGCGTTCGCTCAGCTCGGCGGAGGTCAGGACGCCGGACTCCGAGGCCAGCAGACAGGCGAAGACACGGGCGGGCATCCGCTGCATACCGGCATCGACCAGCTGGGCCGCGAACTGTTCGACGAACTGCGAAACCGCCTCGTCGTCGCGCGGCCCCGCGGCCGGCCGGCGCTCATCCTGCTGTCCTCGCTCGGTCATATCCGCATCATCTCCCCTGATCAGAGCCACCGGCTCCAACTTTATACGGTTTCTTAACTTCACAAATTTATGAAATTAGCGTACCTTCCAAATCATGACCAAGGCAAACTCCGCCTCTGCCGCGATCCGGGTGGACGGCCTCCACAAGTCGTTCGGCCGGACCCATGCGCTGGACGGCCTCGACCTCACCGTCGAGACCGGTGAGGTGCACGGCTTCCTCGGGCCCAACGGCGCGGGAAAGTCCACCGCCATCCGCGTCCTGCTCGGCCTGCTCCGCGCCGACCGGGGCACCGCCCGTCTCCTGGGCGAGGACCCCTGGCGCGACGCCGTCGAGCTGCACCGCCGCATCGCCTACGTCCCCGGTGACGTCACCCTGTGGCGCAACCTCTCCGGCGGCGAGGTCATCGACCTCTACGGGCGGCTGCATCAGGGCGGCGGCGCGAAACGCCTCCGGGGGGCGGGCGACGGCGGGCGGCGGGCGGGTCTCGACGCCGCGCGCCGGGCCGAACTCCTGGAGCGGTTCGAACTCGACCCCACCAAGAAGGGGCGGACGTACTCCAAGGGCAACCGGCAGAAGGTCGCCCTGGTCGCCGCCTTCGCCTCCGAGGTCGATCTGCTCATCCTGGACGAGCCGACCTCCGGCCTCGACCCGCTGATGGAGGAGGTCTTCCAGTCCTGCGTCGCCGAGGAGCGCGACCGCGGCCGTACGGTCCTGCTCTCCAGCCATGTGCTCTCCGAGGTCGAGGCGCTCTGCGACCGCGTCAGCATCATCCGCAAGGGGCGGACCGTCGAGTCCGGCTCGCTCGGCGAGCTGCGCCACCTCACCCGCACCTCCGTCAGCGCCGAACTGGCCGGCCCGCCCAACGGCCTCGCCCGCCTGCCCGGCGTCCACGACCTGACGGTCCAGGGCCACCGCGTCCGCTTCCAGGTCGACACCGACAAGCTCGACGCGGTGCTCCGCTCGCTCGGCGAGTCCGGCGTCCGCAGCCTGACCAGCACCCCGCCCACCCTGGAGGAGCTCTTCCTGCGGCACTACCAGGACGGCGTCCGCACCGAAACGGCGGTGGCGCGATGACCGCCGTGGCCGCGGCCGCCCCGCTCCGCCGCGGCGGCTCCCGCCCGCTGGCGGGCACCGGCACCCTGTTGCGCCTCGCGCTGCGCCGCGACCGCCTGCTGATCCCGGCGTGGGTGCTGGCCCTCGGGCTCGCCGTCGCGAGCACCGGCTCCGCGTTCGAGACCCTCTACGGCACCGCCGCCGAACGCGCGGGCCTGGCCGCGTCGATGAACGCCAACAGCTCGCTGCGCGCCCTGTACGGACCGGTCTTCAGCGACTCCGTCGGCGGTCTCGTCGCCTGGCGGATGGCCGGTCTCGGCGCCGTGCTCGCCGCGGTGATGAGCCTGCTGATCGTCGTCCGGCACACCCGCGAGGAGGAGGAGACCGGCCGTCAGGAGCTGCTCTCGGCGGCGGTGGTGGGCCGCCGTGCACCGCTGACCGCGGCGCTGCTGGCCGCCCTGATCGCCGATGCCGGGCTGGCCGTGCTGATCGCCGCCGGACTGGCCGGGTCCGGCCGGCCGGCGGCCGGTTCGCTCGCCCTCGGTCTCGCCGTCGGCGCCACCGGCCTGCTCTTCGCGGGCCTGGCCGCCATCACCGCGCAGCTCACCGAGAGCGCCCGGATGGCCAAGGGGCTGACCGGCGCGGTCCTCGGCCTCGCCTTCGCGCTGCGCGCCGCGGGCGACGCCGCCGATGCCACCGCCACCTCCCTGCCGACCTGGCTCTCACCGGTCGGCTGGGCCCAGAATCTGCGGCCGTACGCCGGCGAGCGCTGGTGGGTCCTGCTCCTCTTCCTGGCCGCGACGGCGCTCGCCGTCTCCGCCGCGTACGCCCTGACGGCCCGCCGCGACCTCGGCATGAGCTTTCTGCCGGCCCGGCCGGGACCGGCCCGCGCACCCGCCTCCCTGAGCGGCCCCTTCGGTCTGGCCTGGCGGCTCCAGCGCGCCACCCTGTTCGGCTGGACGGCCGGTTTCCTCTTCGCCGGCGGGATATTCGGCAGCATCGCCAAGGGCGCCGCCGACATGGTCGGCGGCAACGAGCGGACCCGCGAGATCTTCGAGCGGATGGGCGGCCAACAGGGCCTGACCGACGCCTTCCTGGCCACGATGACCGGCCTGCTGGGCATGGTCGCGACGATCTACGCGGCCGGTTCGGTGCTCCGGCTGCGCGGCGAGGAGACCGGCAACCGCGCCGAACCGGTACTGGCCGGGCCCGTCGGCCGCCTGCGCTGGGCCGGCAGCCATCTGGCCATCGCCTACCTCGGCACGGCCGTCATCATGACGGCCGGCGGCCTGGCCCTCGCCGTCGGCTACGGCAGCACGGTCCACGACGTCACCGGACAGCTCGGCCCGGTGCTGGGCGCCGCCCTCGCCCAGGTCCCGGCGGTCTGGACGCTCACCGGCCTGGCCGTGCTGGTCTTCGGCCTGCTCCCGCGGGCGGCCGGCGCCATCTGGGCACTCATCGGCGGCGTCCTCGCGATCAGCTGGATAGGCCCCGCCCTGAAGTTCCCCCGGTGGACCATGGACCTCTCCCCCTTCAGCCATCTCCCCAAGCTGCCCGGCCCCACGGTCACCGCGGCCCCGTTCGGCTGGCTCCTCACCCTGGCAGCCCTCCTCACGGCCGCGGGCCTGGCCGCCTTCCGCCGCCGCGACATCGGCTGACACCCGGCGGCCCCGCCGTCCGCCGGGCCGCCCCCACCACGTACGCCGCCGGAGCTGTAGCGGACTCCGGCGGCGTACTCGCACCGCCTCTCACCGCGCCCGGACGCAGGCGCCCCCACGGCCCACGACCCACGACCCGCGCCCCGTCACCGGCCACCGGCGGACGTTGTCCACACCCGGTGGACAAGCGGCAGCGGTCCGTACGCGGCCGCACGCAGCGGTGTCAGAGGCTTCCCTCAGGTTCGTCCCACAGGTTCGTCCCATGAGTTCTTCGCTGAGCGTCCACCTGCTCGACGTGGCCGCTACGCATGCCTTGGCCGTCACGCAGTGTCCCGGCCGGCTGCGGCGCGCGGCGGGACGGCCGGGCTTTGGCGTTGTCGGCTTCCGTTGCTGAGGTCCTGGACGGGGCGACCGGACGGCCGCCCCTCCTCCCGGAGTCGGCGCCGGTGGTTCCACCGCACCGCACGGGTTCGGCCCGGTGCCGGCCCGGGGCCGGCCACCGCTCCTCGCACGGGCCGCCCACGACTCCTTCGAAAGCGTCTGCCGGCCGGACCGCGGCGAACTCGGGGCCGTCCAGCGGTCCTCGTCACCATGAGGCCGCACGGGACCGCACGGGACCGCACAGGTCAGCCGCCCGGCGTGACCAGCCGCACCTCGTACGCGAAGACCGCCGCCTGGGTGCGGTCGCGCAGGCCGAGCTTCACCAGGATCCGGCTGACATGGGTCTTCACGGTGGATTCCGCGACGACGAGATGTGCGGCGATCTCGCCGTTGGACAGGCCCTGGGCCACCAGGACCAGGACCTCCGTCTCGCGTTCGGTCAGGTCGCCGATGCGCTCCTGGGCGGGTGCGCGGGGCGTCCCCAGGCGGGAGAACTCGGAGATGAGGCGCTTGGTGACGGTGGGGGCGAGCAGCGCCTCACCGGAGGCGACGATGCGTACGCCCTCGGCCAGTTGGCCGGCCGAGGCGTCCTTGAGCAGGAAGCCGCTGGCCCCGGCGCGCAGCGCCTGGTAGACGTACTCGTCCAGGTCGAAGGTGGTCAGCACGAGGACCTTGGCGTCCGCGTCGGCCGCGACGATCTCGCGGGTGGCCTCCAGGCCGTTCATCTCCGGCATCCGGATGTCCATCAGGACGACGTCCGGCCGCAGCAGCGCGACCTTCTCCACGGCTTGGCGGCCGTCCACCGCCTCGCCGACGACCTCGATGCCCGGCATGGCGTTCAGCAGGACCGAGAAGCCTTCCCGGACCATCACCTGGTCGTCGACGATCAGTACCCGGATCACGCCGCGGCCCCCTCTCCGGCCGCCGCGTTCGCGCCCGTGCCGGCCACCGGGAGGAACGCGGCGATCTCGTAGCCGCCGTCCGCCGTGTGGTCGGCCGTCATCTCGCCGCCCAGCATCTGTACCCGCTCGCGCATGCCCAGGACGCCATGGCCGGCGCCCGGGGACGGCTTGGCGAGCCTGCTCGGGGTGCCGTTGACGATCCGCAGGCCGATCCCGCCCAGCACATAGGAGATCTCGACCCGCGCATCGGCGCCCGGCGAATGCCGCAGCGCGTTGCTCAGCGCCTCCTGCACGATCCGGTACGCGGACAGTTCCACGCCCTGCGGCAGCGGCCGGACCGCACCGGTGATCACCGCCTCGACGGTCAGCCCCGCGCCGCGGACGCTGTCGAGCAGCGAGTCCAGGCTGGCGAGGGTGGGCTGCGGGGCCTCCGGATCGCCGCCCACGAAGGCGTCCGGGTCCTCGGAGCGGACCACGCCCAGGATGCGGCGCAGTTCGGTGAGCGCGGCGACGGCGTTCTCCCGGATGGTCGCGAAGGACGTGGCCAGTTCGGGCGGGGTGTCCGCGACGCGGTACGGGGCCGCCTCCGCCTGGATGGCGATGACGGACATATGGTGCGCGACGACGTCGTGCAGCTCGCGGGCGATGGTGGCGCGCTCCTCCAGCAGCGTGCGCCGGGAGCGTTCCTCCGCGGTCGCGGTCTTCGTCTCGACGACCTGCCGGCGCTCCTCACGCCAGGCCCGCATCGCGGCGGCGACGGTCAGGACGAGGGCGGAGAACGTCCCCATCGCCGGCATGTCCGATGTTCCGGGCATACCGACGAGAACGGCCAGCGTGGTCCCGGCGCCGAAGGTGACCGCCCACATCTCCAGGGCGAGCCGTGGCCGGGTCCGCAGCACGACCAGGGTCATCACCACGAGGTGGGTGGCGAAGGCGACGCTGAACCACTGGCTTCCGTACAGCCCGACGAAGGTGGCACTGCCGAGCACGCCGAGCACGACGCCCCCCATGGACACCCAGAAGGCGCCCACCGGGCGGAAGAGGGTGAGGACGACCGGGACGGAGGTCAACAGGCAGAAGCCCACGGTGATGACGGACCGAATGCTCCCGCCGCCATGCATCGTCGAGCTGAGGGTCAGCAGAAAGATGATCCCGGCGCCGAGGGCCACGGCGCAGTGCGGGGCCCAGCGCACATGGCGCCGGATCCGCTTCGGCACCCGCTGGCGCCAGCCCACCACGCGGGCGTCGTCCAGCGGCATCAGCGGGTGGAAGGCGAAGGCGCCGGCGAACAGGTCCTGGCGCAGCCGTTGCAGCGCGCCATGGGCTATCCGGGCCTCCGTGCGCAAGGGGTTCTGCGTCTCGGTCGTCTGGTTCACGCTGTCTACGGTAAGCAGCGGGCGCCGTCCGGGCGTCCCCAGCAGTGGGGATCTGCCGGTATCCGCCTCAAGTACTACACGCCCGGGACCGGTCCGGGCCGGGCACGTGACCATGGCCACGAGGAGACGGCCACGGTGCCGCGGGATGACCGCCACGGGCCGTACGAGACATACGGCCCGAGCCGGGCCGAGCCGTACAAGCCGGCCCTACGAGCCGTGTCGTACGGGCCGTGTCGTACGGCGCCGCACCGGTCGTACAGCGCCGCACCAGCCATCCA
This sequence comes from Streptomyces sp. x-80, assembly GCF_046549095.1. Taxonomy (NCBI): domain Bacteria; kingdom Bacillati; phylum Actinomycetota; class Actinomycetes; order Kitasatosporales; family Streptomycetaceae; genus Streptomyces; species Streptomyces sp. x-80. The sequence continues at coordinate 255,368 of NZ_JAJPWM010000010.1, read as the reverse complement.
GCACCACCCCACCCGTACGCCTCACCCCTCACACCCCTCACACCGCTCGGCCGCCGAGCAGCTCCGTGAGCAGGGTGCGGCAGGCGGGGGTGCCGGGTGTGACGGGGGCGTAGTGGCCCACGCCGGGCAGCTCGTGCAGGGTCGTACGGGCGGGGCCGACGGCCGCCGTCCCCGCGGCCCCGGTCCCCGCCCTCGCCTCCGCCGCCGTTGCCACCGCTCCCGCGGCGGCCGCGTAGCGGCGGGAGAGCTCCGGCGGCACCTCCTGATCGTCGCCCCCGTGCAGGATCGTGACCGGCACCCCGGTGGGCGGGTGGCGCGCCGGGTCGGCCGCCGCGATCCGCGCCGCCAGCCCCGGCCCGCCGCCGAGCAGTTCGGCGACCGCGCCCCCGCTCAGCCCCAGTTCATGGGCGCGGGCCAGGTCGGCGACCGGTGAGACGGCGACGACCCGCGCCACCGGGGCACCGGGGCGGGCGGCCGCGAGCAGTGCGAGATGGCCGCCCGCGGAGTGCCCGAGGAGGACGGCGCGGGCGCCGCCCGCCGCCTCGTCCCCCGCCTCGTCCACGGCCGCCGACACCGCCGCCGACACGTCCTCGGCCATCCGCGCCGCGCCCCCGGCGGCCCTGCGGTACTCGGCGAGCGCGACCGGCAGGCCGTGTCCGGCCAGCTCCGCGGCGAGCGGTGACAGATGGCGGCGGTCATAGGCCGCGCGCCAGAACCCGCCGTGCAGCAGCACGACGAGCGGACCGCGCGCCGCCCCCGCCCACGGCCCGTACAGGTCGATGACCTGATCCGGACCGGAGCCGTACGCCACCGTCCGGTCCGGCGCCACCGGGGCGAGCCCCAGCAGCGCCGACTCCTCGTCCGGTGCGCTCACCCGGCGGCCCCGGCCACCGGTTCCGGCAGCTCCCGCAGCACCTCGCCGAGCACCCGGGCCGCCCGCTCCGCGTCCGCGAAGGAGGTGTAGAGCGGGGTGAAGCCGAAGCGCAGCACGTCCGGCCGGCGGAAGTCGCCGACCACCCCGCGCCGGATCAGCTCCGCCATCACCTCACCGGCACCCGCGCACTCCAGCGACACCTGGCTGCCGCGCCGCCGGTGCTCCTGCGGGGTGACCGGGCGGACCCGGCCGGGCGGGGCGTACGCGGCCACGCGGTCGAGGAAGAAATCGGTCAGCGCGAGGCTCTTGGCGCGGACCTCCTCGATCGTGACGCCGTCCCAGACGTCCAGCGCCGCGTCCAGCGCGAGCAGCGACAGGATGTCCGGGGTACCGACCCGGCCGCGCACGATGCCGTCGGCCGGGGCGTAGGCGGTGTCCATCCCGAACGGGTCGGCGTGCGAATTCCAGCCGGGCAGCGGCGAGTCGAAACGCTCCTGGAGGCTCTCGCGCACATAGAGGTACGCGGGCGAACCGGGGCCGCCGTTGAGGTACTTGTACGTGCAGCCCACCGCGAGGTCGACGCCGTGCGCGTCCAGTCCGACCGGCAGCGCGCCGGCGCTGTGGCAGAGGTCCCAGACGGCCAGCGCGCCCGCGGAGTGCAGCGCGGCGGTGATCGCGGGCAGGTCGTGGAGCCGGCCGGTGCGGTAGTCGACGTGGTTGACCAGCGCGAGCGCGGTCCGCTCGGTGACCTCGTCGGCGATCCGCGCGGGCTCGACGGGCCGCACCGCGAGACCGGTCATCCGGGCCGCGGACCGGGCGATATAGCCGTCGGTGGGGAACGTCGTCACATCGACGAGGATCTCCGTACAGCCCTTCCCGGCCATCCGTACGCCGCCGACCACGGCCTTGAAGAGGTTGACGCTGGTGGAGTCGCCGACGACGATCCGGCCGGGCGCGGCGCCGAGCAACGGCGCGATCTTGTCGCCGATCCGCTCGGGCGCCGTCCACCAGCCGGACTCGGTCCAGGACCGGATGCGCAGCTCGCCCCATTCGCGGGCGATGACGTCGGCGATCCGGGCGGGCACCGTACGGGGCAGCGCGCCGAGGGAGTTGCCGTCCAGGTAGACGGTGTCGTCCAGGGTGAAACGGTCACGGATCGCGGCGAGCGGGTCGGCGGCGTCCAACTCCCGCACCACCGCGGCCTGTTCCCGTGGGGCCTCCTGACTCTCGCGAGTCGTGGACGCCTCATGGGCTTCAGGGGTCTCGTGGGTCTCAGACATAGCTGCGCGCCGTCCACAGCTCGGGGAAGACGTTCTTGCGGACCCGCTTCTCCAGCCAGGCCACCCCCGCGGAACCGCCGGTGCCCATTTTCGCTCCCATCGCCCGCCGGGTCGCCACCAGATGATCGTTGCGCCAGCGCCACACCAGCTCGCCGACATCCGTCAGCACCTCGCCGAGCCGGACCAGTTCGGACTCCTGCGAGCCGGCGTATATATCGGCCCAGACCGCCTCGACGGCCCGGTCCGGTTCGTAACGCAGCGCCGGATCGCGCCGGAGGACGGCGTCCGGGACGGGATGGCCGCGCCGCGCCAGCAGCCGCAGCACCTCGTCCCACAGGCTCGGCTCATCAAGGGCCTTCGCCAGCTCGGCGTGCTCCCGGGGCGCACCGCGGTGCGGCACCAGCATGGTGGCGGACTTCTCGCCGAGCAGGAACTCCATCCTGCGGTACATCGCGGACTGGAATCCGGAGCCCTCGCCGAGCGCGCTGCGGTAGGAGTTGAACTGCGCCGGGGTCAGCCGGGCGAGCGGCTGCCAGGAGGCGTTCAGCGCCGTCAGCTCATGGGCGGACCGCTTGAGCGCGTCCATGGCCACCGGCAGGTCGTCGCGGCGCAGCGCCTCGGCGGCGGTCTGCCACTCATGGACGATGACCGTGAACCACAGCTCCATGACCTGGGTGGTGACCAGGAAGACCATCTCGCCGGGGTCGTCGGAGAGCGGATGCTGGAGGTGGGTGAGGACGCCCGCCTGGACGTAGTCCTCGTACGGGGTGGTGTGCCGGCTGCCGATGCTCAGATCGGGGGCGAACGGCGGATCCGTCTCGGCCGGGGCGGGCTCGGCCCCGTTGGCTCTTGGCGGGATGCTTCCGGTGGGAGATGGCTGCGACATGAGGGACTCCTCAGGTGCGAACTACCGGGTAGCGGTCCGCCCCTTCCTCTTGGCTCGGGAGCCCCGGTCCCCTCGGGCGCGGGGTGCCCCGGCCCACTGAAATCATCCGCGCTGGATCCGGACCGCGCAAGGGCCGGCCGCGATCACGCGGCCGGCCCGTCGGTCCCGCCCCTGGGGGCGGCACCCTCAGGTCAGGATGTCGGCCGCGGTCGGCGAGGAATCGCGCAGGAACGTGGCGCAGCGCTCGTACTCCGCCTCCTCGCCGATCGCCTGGGCGGCGCGGGCGAGGGCGTGCAGTGCCCGCAGGAAACCGCGGTTGGGCTCGTGCTCGAAGGGCACCGGGCCGTGGCCCTTCCAGCCGGCCCGGCGCAGCGCGTCCAGACCGCGGTGGTAGCCGGTGCGGGCGTAGGCGTACGACTCGACGACCCGGCCGGCCTCGAACGCGTCGTCGGCGAGCTGGGCCCAGGCCAGGGAGGAGGTCGGGTACTTCGCGGCGACGTCGGCCGGCGCCGTGCCCGAGGCGAGCAGCTCGCGCGGCTCGGGGTCGTCGGGCAGATGGGTCGGGGGCGGTCCCCCGAGCAGGTTCTCGTGAATGGCCATGCCCCAAGTCTGCCTGGTCCCCGCCCCGGCCCGCGGGCGGACCGGCATCTCGGCGGCCGGGGCTCCCCCGGCCCCGGTGCCGACGGGGCGGCGGGGCCGGCCGGGGCGGCCGGACCCCCACGGTCACCTGGTCACGAAGGGTTACGGGGCCCGTCCGCCGGCCCGGAGCCCGGCTCCCCCGGCTCTCCAGAACCCGGCTCCCCCGCCCCTCCGGAGTCCGGCTCCCCCGCCCGCGGGCCCGGTCCGCCCGCCGACGGCCGCGGCTCGCCCGGGTCCAGCGGCGGTGCGCTCACCCCGCAGTGGTACGCGCACTCCGGGTGGCCGGGCTCCGCGGCATCGGCGTCCGCGCCGCGCGGCGCCGGGCCGCGCACCGTCAGCCAGGCGATCAGCGCACCGGCCAGCAGCACACCCGCGCACAGCGGCATGGCGCGCCGGAAGGTCGCCGCGAACTGGTCCGCCGAGCGGTACGCCTCCGGGCCCATCCCCGCCAGCAGCGGCAGCGCGGCCACCGCGATCAGCCCGGCGGCCCGCGCCGCCGCGTTGTTGATACCGCTGGCCAGGCCCGCCCGGTCCACGTCCACCGACGCCAGTACGGTCGAGGTGAGCGGCGCGACCAGCGTCACCATCCCGATGCCCAGCACCACCAGCGCGGGCAGTACCTCGGTCGGATACGAGGCGTCCACGCCCACCCGCACCATCAGCAGCATCCCGGCGGCACAGAGCACCGGGCCGACGGTGAGCGGGATCCGCGGGCCGATCCGCTCTCCCAGCTCCCCCGACCGGGCGGACAGCAGCAGCATCAGCACGGTCGTGGGCAGCAGCGCGGTGCCGGCTTGCAGCGCCGAATAGCCCGCCACGACCTGGAGCTGGAGCACGGACAGGAAGAAGAAGCCGCCGAACGCCGCGTAGACACAGACGGTCACCGCGTTGACGGCGCTGAACTGCCGGATGGTGAAGATCTCCGGCGGCAGCATCGGGTCCGCCCGCCGCCGCTCGACACGGACGAAGACCACCCCGAGCAGCAGCCCGGCCACCGCGGGGAGGATCACCCCCGGCGCGGCGCCCCGGCCCGGCGCGGCGATCAGCGCGTACGTCACCCCGGCCAGCGCCAGCGCGCCCAGCGCCGCACCCGCCACATCGAAACCGCGGCCGGGCGCGCCCCGCTCCCGCGTCTCCGGTACGTGCCGCAGCGCGACGGGTACGCAGATCGCCGCCAGCGGCACGTTCAGGAAGAACACCCAGCGCCAGCCGGGGCCGTCCACCAGCCAGCCGCCGACGAACGGGCCCACGGCCGCGGCGACCCCGCCCAGCCCCGACCAGGCGCCGACCGCCCGCGCCCGGTCGTCGGGGTGGAAGACCGCCTGCATCAGCGCCAGCGACCCGGGCGTCAGCAGCGCCCCGCCGATGCCCTGGAGGGCGCGGGCCGCGACCAGCACCCCGGCGTGCGGGGCGAGACCGCACAGCAGTGAGGCGGCCGCGAACCACACCACGCCGATCACGAACACCCGGCGCCGGCCGTAGCGGTCGCCCAGCGCCCCGCCCAGCAGGATCAGCGAGGCGAGGGTGAGCATGTACGCGGTGACGGTCCATTGCAGGACGCCGAGATCCGCGTTCAGATCCAGGCCGATCCGCGGCAGCGCGACATTGACGACCGTGCTGTCCAGCATCGCCATGCCCGATCCCAGCACGGACGTCAGCAGCACCCAGCGGCCCCGGGGCGAGGCCAGGCGGACCCCGCCGGGCGGGCTCGGCTCACTCATCTCGGCTCGCTCACAGGGTGAGCATGCCCGGATCCGTCCGCCGGACATGCCCGCATCCGGGTTGCGCCCGCCCGCACCCGGGCGCCGGACCGCCCACCGCGCCCGGCGCCCGTGCCCCGCGCCTCAGCGCTCCGTACGCAGCGCCGTCAGTGCCCGGACGAGCGCGTCGATGCCCGCCGCCGCCTTGGTGCGCGGGCAGCCGACATTGAGCCGGACGAACCCCTCGCCGGCCGGCCCGTACGTCGATCCCGGCATGATCGCGACCCGCTGCCGCTCGATCAGCTCCCGCTGGAGCGCCGCCTCGGGCACGCCGAGCGGGCGCAGATCGATCCAGGCCAGATAGCCGGCCTGCGGCGGCTGCCAGGCCAGTTCGGGGAAGGCCGCGCCGAGCCGCTCGGCGACCAGCCGCAGATTGCCGTCCAGGTAGGCGCGGAGCGCGTCCAGCCAGGGGGCGCCGTGCCGGTAGGCGGCGATATGGCCGGCCACCGACAGCACGGCGGGTGAGGACAGCCCGTCCGCGTCCTTCAGCCGGTGCAGATACGCGTCGCGGTCCGCGTCGCTGCCGAGAATCCCGTAGGAGCCGGTCAGCGCCGGGATGTTGAACGACTTGGAGGCGGAGGTGACGACCGCCCAGCGCCCACTGCCGAACCGGGCCCAGGGCAGATGCGGATGGCCGTCCCGGGCGAGATCGGCGTGGATCTCGTCGCTGATCACCGCGACGCCGTGCCGGGCGCACAGCTCGGCCAGCCGCGTCAGCTCCCCGGCCGTCCAGACGTGCCCGGTCGGGTTGTGCGGTGAGCACAGCAGCAGCACCGACGAATCGGGCAGCGCCAGCAGCCGCTCCAGTTCCGCGTCGTCGCCCAGCGGGCAGCCGCGCAGCTCCCGGCCGTGGGCGGCGACGGTCTTGGGGAACGCGTCGTAGGCGGGGGTGTGCACGACGATCCCGTCGCCGGGCCGCGACCACATCCGCAGCAGCTGCGACACCTGGTAGATCACCGAGGGCCCGTAGACGATCCGGTCCTCGGCGATATCGGTGGCGTACCGGGTGGCGTACCAGTGCCGGACCGCCGAGAGGAAGTCGGCGTGCCGCCAGCGGCTGTAGCCGAGGACACCGTGCGCCAGCCGGCCGCGGAGGGCGTCCAGCACCTCGGGCGCGGTCTCGAAGTCCATGTCGGAGATGGTGAACGGCAGCAGGTCCGGCGCGCCGAAGCGGTCCTCGACGTAGTCCCACTGGGTGCACCAGGTGCCGTGCCGGTCGACGGGGGTGTCGAAGTCGTACGCCGCTCCGGCGTCCGCGTCTGTTCCGTGGGGCATCTCGGCTTCCTGGGTCATGTCAGCGCTCCGGGACGAGCGTGGCGAGGGCGTCCTTCACGGACTGCACCTGGGGGCCGATGATCACCTGCACGTTGTGCGGGTCGAGCGTGACGACGCCCACCGCGCCGAGCTTCTTCAGCCGCGCCTCGTCCAGCAGTCCCGCGTCCTCGACGGACATCCGCAGCCGGGTGATGCAGTTGTCGAGGGAGCGGATGTTGGCCGCGCCGCCCAGCGCCGCCAGGATCGCCACCGGGTCGTACTTCCCGGCGACGAGTTCCACGGCGGGCGGCGTGGCGGCGCCGGTGCCGGCGGGCTCGGCGCCCTCGGCCGCCGCCGGAGCGGCCGCTGCGGCGCCCGTCGCCCCGTCGTCGTCCGCCGGCTCGTCGCGCCCCGGCGTCTTGAGGTCGAACTTCCTGATCGCCCAGCGGAAGAGGAAGTAGTAGACGGCGAACCAGACGGCGGCGATGACCGGGATGAGGTACCACTTCGTGCTCGTGCCCTGGAGGACGCCGAAGACGAACAGGTCGATCACGTTGCCGTCGGTGTTGCCGACGTAGACGCCGAGCACGGCCACCGTCAGGAAGCCGAGGCCGACCAGCACCGCGTGGATCAGGTACAGCCAGGGCGCGAGGAACAGGAAGAGGAATTCCAGCGGTTCGGTGACCCCGCCGACGACACAGGCGACCACACCGGAGATCAGCAGCGCCTTGATCTCCGGACGCATCCGCTTCCGCGCGCAGTGGTACATCGCCAGCGCGGCGCCCGGCAGTCCGCCCAGGTAGGCGGCCATCTTGCCCTGCGAGAGGAAGTGCGTGGCGGTGTGCGCGGCGCCGGAGGGCGTGGGACAGGACAGCTGCGCGTAGAAGAGGTTCAGCGCCCCGCTGACGTGCTCACCGCAGACCGCGCCCGCGCCGCCCGCATCGGTGAAGCGGAACATCGCGACGAGGATGTGGTGCAGGCCGATGGGCCGCAGCAGCACCTCGCCCATCCCGAAGAAGAACGGCCCGAAGACCCCGGTGTGCCCGATGCCCTTGCCGAGGTCGGCGATCCAGCCGCCCAGCGTGGGCCACACCAGCGGGACGAGCAGCCCGAGGACGCTCATCACCAGCGCGGAGACGATCGGTACGAACCGCAGCCCGCCGAAGAAGGCCAGCGCGTCCGGCAGCCGTTTGGTGCGGTAGCGCTGATGCAGCAGCGCCACCACGATGCCCACGCCGACGGCGCCGAGCAGCCCGGTGTCGATGGACTCGATGCCGAGCACCTGGGCGACGCCGTAGTGCGCCTTCCCGGCGTCGGACGTCACGCCCTTGGCGGTCAGGAAGAAGTTCACCGCGAGGTTCATCGACGCGAAGCCGACGAAACCGGAGAAGGCCGCCACGCCCTTGTCCTGGCGGGCCAGACCGAGGGGTATCGCCATCGCGAAGAGCACCGGCAGGAAGGTGAAGGCGACCTGCCCGGTGTTGGCCATCCAGGTGAAGGCCAGGTGGAACGCACCGGCTTTGAGGAAGGGCAGGTTGTCGGTGACGGACTCGCTGGAGAGCGAGCTGCCGATGCCGAGCATGATGCCGCAGAACGCCAGCAGGGCGACCGGCAGCATGAAGGTCTTGCCGAGCCCCTGCAAGAACTCCCACAGCGCGGCCCTGGCCTTGCCGCCCTTCCTGCCCTGCCCGGCCTCGGCCCCGCTGCCCCTGGCTTTGCCGCCCTCGGCTCTGCTGCCCTCGGTCTCGCCGCCGGACGGCGCCGGCCCGCCCGGTGGTTTCGACGCGCCGGACGCTTTCGCACCGGCCTGCTCGGCCCCGTCTCGCGCGTCGCTGTCCACAGCCCGTCCCACGGTGTTCTCCTCAGCTTGTCCCACGGGCATACGCTCCCTCGGCCCCGCGGCGGGCCACAGGGTCGCAGGTCCTGACTTCACACGCGGAAGGGCTCCGCATCCTGGACGGATGCGGAGCCCTCGGTGAACCGCGGTGCACCGGCGCCGGGCGGTGCTGCCGCCCGGAGGTGCCGGTGGCTACTTGAGACGGGTGCCCGTGGAGCGCAGGTTGGCGCACGCCTCGGTCACGCGCTTGGCCATCCCGCCCTCGGCGGCCTTGCCCCAGGTGCGCGGGTCGTAGGTCTTCTTGGAGCCGACCTCGCCGTCGACCTTCAGCACACCGTCGTAGTTGCGGAACATGTGGTCCACGACCGGGCGGGTGAAGGCGTACTGGGTGTCGGTGTCCAGGTTCATCTTGACCACGCCGTTCTCCAGCGCGGTGGCGATCTCCTGCTCGCTGGAACCGGAACCGCCGTGGAAGACGAAGTCGAACGGGGACGCCTTGCCGTACTTGGCGCCGACACCCTCCTGGAGGTCCTTCAGCAGCTCGGGGCGGAGCACGACGTTGCCCGGCTTGTAGACGCCGTGCACATTGCCGAAGGAGGCGGCGAGCAGGTAACGGCCCTTCTCGCCCAGGCCCAGCGCCTCGGCGGTGCGCAGCGCGTCGTCCACCGTGGTGTAGAGCTCGTCGTTGATCTCGTGGGTGACGCCGTCTTCCTCGCCACCGGTCGGGGTGATCTCGACCTCAAGGATGATCTTGGCGGCGGCGGCCTTGGCGAGCAGCTCCTGGCCGATGGCCAGGTTGTCCGCGAGGGTCTCGGCCGAACCGTCCCACATGTGGGACTGGAAGAGCGGGTTGATGCCCTTGGCGACGCGCTGCGCGGAGATGTCGATCAGCGGACGGACGTAGCCGTCGAGCTTGTCCTTGGGGCAGTGGTCGGTGTGCAGCGCGACGGTGATGTCGTACTTGGCGGCCACGATGTGCGCGAACTCGGCGAGCGCCACGGCGCCGGTCACCATGTCCTTGTTGTACTGGCCGCCCAGGAACTCCGCACCACCGGTGGAGATCTGGATGATGCCGTCGCTCTCGGCCTCGGCGAAACCGCGCAGCGCCGCGTGCAGGGTCTGCGACGAGGTCACGTTGATGGCCGGGTAGGCGAACTTGCCTGCCTTCGCCCGGTCCAGCATCTGGTTGTAGACCTCGGGAGTTGCGATGGGCATCTGTCCGCTCCTTGTGATGTGCGGGAGTGTGCGTTCTTGGCCCTGACCAGGGGGCGACGACATCGCCGTCCTCATCTTCCCAGACTTACCCGATTGCTCCACATCCCCCATACGGCGGGCACACTCAAGGGGCGGTCGGTTTCACGTGAAACCGACCGCCCCTTGAGAAAGCCGCTGGTCAGAGCGGTCGGCAAAAAGGTCCGGGACCTAAGTCACGACTTCTCCGCCGCTACCGGCCGTGCCCGGGACCGCTCCTGGCCGCGCTCAGCCCAGGCCGAGATCACCGAGCTGGTAGCCGGTGATGTAGGGCAGACCGGCGTCGGCGATGGCCGACGCGGCGCCCCGGTCGATGATCGTCGCGACCGCGACGACCTCGGCGCCCGCCTCACGTGCCGCCGTGACGGCGGTCAGCGGCGAGCCACCGGTGGTGGAGGTGTCCTCGACCACCAGCACCCGGCGGCCCTTGATGTCCGGCCCCTCGATACGGCGCTGCATACCGTGCTTCTTCTGCTCCTTGCGCACGACGAACGCGTCCAGCCGCTTTCCGCGCGCGGCGGAGGCGTGCAGCATCGCGGTGGCGACCGGGTCGGCGCCGAGCGTCAGCCCGCCGACCGCGTCGTAGTCCAGGTCGGCGGTGATGTCCAGCATCAGCTGCCCGACCAGCGGCGCCGACTCTCCGTCCAGCGTGATCCGGCGCAGGTCGATGTAGTAATCGGCCTCCATACCGGAGGAAAGCGTCACCTTGCCGTGCACCACGGCCTTGTCCTTGATCTGTTGCAGCAGCGCGCCGCGTACGTCCTCGCTCATACGGACGAGCTTAGGGCAGCCCGGGGACGGGGCAGGGGCCCAGCCGGGGCCGCGGCCGGTGCCCTCCTGCGGCACCGGCTGCGCCATGGGCGCGGCCGCGCACTCAGGTCAGGGTCCGCCAGCTCCAGGTCGTGGAGATCTCCAGCGGGTCGATGGGGGTGACCAGGCGCGGCAGCGTGTTGAGGCCGTTCGGCGGGCCCGACTGCGGTTCGACGCAGACCGCCGCCTCCTGCTCGTCGTAGATCACCACCCACTCGGCGCGGCTGGTCACCTTCAGCTCCAGCCGCCCCGGCCACGTCACCGTGACGTCCACACCCTGCGGCATCCCGAAGCAGTCGTCCCAGGGCCCCGGCCGCGGCGGGATCCGCCGGCCGGTCGGCAGGTGGTCCTCGCCGCGCTCCTCCTGCCACTCCGCGGCGAAGTCGAGGCGCACCTGCGCACCGCTGTCGTCCCCGTTCTCCGCCGTATCGAGGTTCCGTACGAACCAGGGATGCCAGCCCGCCTGCGCCGGGAAGGAGTCCTGGGCCGCCTCGACGCCCATGGTGAGGGTGAGCGAACGGCCGTCCTCGGCGAGTTCGACCAGCTGGGTCACCATCCCCGGGTACGGCCAGGGGGCCGCCGGGTCGGCGAGATCGTAGGTGAAGGCGGCCGCGGTGGCGCTCGAACGGGCCGTCCGCCAGCGAAGGTTGCGGCCGGTGCCGTGAATGGCGTGCGGTGCGGCGTTGACGGGCATCTGGTGCAGCTCACCGCCGTTGCGGAACCGCCCGAGCGCGATCCGGCCGCACCACGGAACCATCGGGAAGCAGCCGTACTGGGCACCCTGCCGCAGCAGTTCCGTGCCGCCGACGCGGAGACTTCCGATGCGGCAGCCGTTGTCCGGATGGACGGTCAGTTCGGCGTCTCCGGCGGCCAGCCGCACGCCGTCCGCCGGCGTCTGCGACGCGCTCTGCGTGGTGTTGTCGGTTCTCACGGAACCGACCCTAACGGTGCGCCGCCACCCGCACCGCCGGACGCGGGCCCGTGGTGGACGCGGGTCACCGCGGGCCGCGCACCGGCCACCCGGCGCACGCATCCGGCCCCGCCCGTACACCCCCCGCGAACCCCCGTACACCGCCGGGCTCAGCCGCGGCGGGCCGACGGCAGCGGGCTCACCGGCGGCGGCGCAGCACCCGGCCGACGACCACGGCGGAGGCCAGCACCACCGCGGCGGCCGGCGCCGCCCAGCGCAGCGCCACCGAGGTCCCGTTCGCCTCGGGCGCGGGTACCGGGGAGTACCGCCCGCGCGGCGGGGCGTGGTCGACCTCCTCCGCGCTGCGCCCGATCATCGTGCGCCGCGCGTGCGCGGCCTCGGCGGGCACGGAATCGTCCGCGTCGCTGTCGTAGCCGTCGTCCGCACCGTCCGCGTCGGCGAGCGGACCGAGCGCGGGCGGCGGCACCTCGGCGTCGAACGCCCCTCGCCCGTCCGCCTCGTCGGCACCGGCCCCGCCGGACCCGTCCGCCTCGCTCACGTCCCCCGCGTCGGTGTCCGCCGCCGGCTCCCCCGCCCCGCCCACCGGGCGCTCCGCCAGGTCCGCGGCGAGGTTCTCCGCGAAGCGGTCCAGCAGGCGGCGCCCCGCGGTCGCGGCCGACTGGGCGGTGACCTCGGCGAGCCGGCCGGCGCTGCGGACCGTGCCGGAACAGGCCAGCGTCGTACCCGGGCCGGCACCGAGGTCGGGGCCGGCGGCCGGGGACAGCCGTACGGTCAGCGTCAGCGCCGCCGTCCCGTCGCCACGCACCTCCGCACCGTGCGCCTCGGCACGCACCCCGTCCGCGCCGCCGCCGGTACCCGCGTCCGCACCGGGGGCGACGGTCAGGGTGCCGCGATAAGTGATCGTGGAGCCGCCGATACGCAGCCGCAGGCGGCCCTTGGGCTGTCCCGGGGCGGCGTCGGCGTCGAGCTGGACTCCCGGGACACAGCGCGCCACGCGCTCCGGCTCGGTCAGCGCCTGCCGCACCGTCCGGACGGGAAACGGAACGTACACCTCGTGCTCCATGACATGGGAGCCTACCCAGCACTCCCCGGACCCGTGCCCGCCCCCGCGCGACTTTCTGCACACCGGCCCTTCGTGCCCCCGCCGCAACACCCCGGCACCCCGGCCCGGTCCGCCATGCCTCACGGCTGATAGCGCGGATGCATCAGGGTGGACGGCGGCAGACCGGGGATCCGGCCGCGGGCGACCGCGTACCGGCCGGCCCGCAGCGTCTCGCGGCTGACGGCCGCCGGCGCGGGCGCGTCCGGCGCCACGTCCAGCCGCGGCGGATGGCGCGCGGCCAGCAGAAAACCCCAGTACCGCAGCGCGCCCGCCGCCGGCACCGCGGCCGCACCCGGCCGAGCGGACCTGGGGGCCGGATCGGCAGCACGGTCCGGGCCCCCGGCGAACTCCGGACACCCGCCGTCGATGCGGTACGGGACGGTCGACAGGCCCACCGCCCGGATGGTCGCGTCCACCGTCCAGTAGGACCGCGGCCGCGCGCCCGGCGGCCCGGCATGCACCACCAGCCGCCCGTCGTCGGCCAGCGCCCGCAGCGCGAGACCGTAGAACTCCTGCGAGTAGAGCTTGGTGCTCGCGCTGATGCCGGGGTCGGGCAGATCGGAGACGATCACGTCGTACGGTCGCGGCCGGCGCCCCTGGGCGGGCGCGACCCGCTGCCGCAGCCAGTCGAAGGCGTCGGCCGTCACCACCCGTACCCGCGGATCGCTCAGCGAACGGCGGTTGAGGGAGGACAGACCGGGGTCCGTACGCGCCAGCGCCAGCAGCCCCGCGTCGAGTTCGACGACGGTCACCGAGCGGACCGTGCGATAGCGCAGGAGTTCGCGCACCGCCAGTCCGTCGCCGCCGCCGAGGACCAGCGTCCGGCCGTGCGGACCGCCCGCCATCGCCGGATGCACCAGCGCTTCGTGGTAGCGGAACTCGTTGTCCGCGCTGACCCGCAGCCGGCCGTCCAGATAGAGCGCCAGCGGCCGGCCGGAACCTTTCCTCGCCCGCCCCGCACCGGCACCGCCGCCCGTGCCGCCGGTCAGCACCACCTCCTGGACGCCGGTCTGTACCGCGACCCGCGCCGCGGAGCCGTACACCGCCTGCCGGGCGGCCCGTTCGAAGGGCGTCGCCAGCATCACCCCCGCCCCGAGCAGGGCGAGCACCAGCGCATTGACGGCGAGCAGCGCCCAGCGCGCCCGGCCGGTCAGATCCTCCCGGAACAGCCACAGCACCAGCGCGCCACCGGCCACCGCGTTGACCGCTCCGGTGACCAGCGCGCCGGTCAACTGGCCGAAGCCGGGCAGCAGCAGGAACGGGAAGGCCAGACCGCCGACGAGCGCGCCGACATAGTCCGCGGCGAAGAGGTCGGCGACCGCGCCGCCCGGGTCCTGTCTGCGGACCCGCTGGATCAGCGTCATCAGCAGCGGCACCTCGGCGCCGACGAGCACGCCGATGGCCAGGGAGAACGCGACGAGTGCGGAGCGGGACTGGCCGAACCAGGCGAAACAGGCGTAGAGCGCCATCGCGGAGCTGCCGCCGACCAGCGCGAGGGCCGCCTCGACCGCGCCGAAGCCGACCGCCGCCCGGCAGCGCAGCCGCTTGGCCAGCAGCGCACCGACGCCCATCCCGAAGACCATGACGGACAGCACGACCGACGCCTGGGTGACGGAGTCACCGACCAGATAGCTGGCCAGCGCGACCAGTTCGAGTTCGTAGACCAGACCGCAGGCGGCGCAGACGAAGACGACAACGAGGACGAGCAGCCGCCCGAGCCCGGCGGGCACGGGCAGCCGCACCGGCGCCGTGGCCTCCGACGGCCCGAGGACACCGGTGACAGCGGACTCTGGCGGATCGATCATGAAATGCACGCTACGTGACGATTCCGTGCCTCTTCGTCACCCACAGGAGTGCAGTCTGCGCCCCACGCCGGACAGCCGGAACCGGCACCGGTACACGGGGCGGCTGTCCGGCTACGCCCCCGCGCACCGCACGGAGCACCTCCGCACCACGCGGAGCACCTCCGCACCGCCCAGGGCGCACGCCCCCGAGCGCCCACGACAGCAGCGCGCCCCCACGGCCGCACAGGGCGGGCCGGGCGCACATCCGGCCCACCCGGCCCGGACCGGGGCTACCTCGCCGCGACCGGCGCCCGTACGCCCACGCGGGTACGCGTGGCGACCAGCCGGCCCTCCTGCGGGTAGGCGTGCCAGGTCCGCCAGCGCACCTGGCCCTGCCGGCGCTGCGCCAGCATCGCGGTGAACGCGTGCGGCGAGCCGGGGAACGTCCCCGCGAGGCCGTGCGGATGCTCGGCGACCAGCGCGAGCAACTCCTGCGCACGCCCGGCGAACGAGCCCCGCGACAGGGTCTCCACATGCGCGGCGAACTCGTACTCCCAGTCGCCGAACTGCTTGGCCACGCCCAAGGGGAGCGGAGTACTGCTCCCCGGCATACAGGCGACCGTCTCGGAACAGCTGCCGCGCTCCTCTTCCAGAAGCACCTGATGCGAGGCCCCGAGAAGCCTCAACTGCACCCGCGCATCGTCGAGTTGAAGATCCAGTACAGCCAGGGCGGGCAGGGGTTCCCTGCCCAGCGCCCAGGCGAGGTCGGAGGAACGGGTATCGGTGTAGGCCGTTTCGAGAGTCGTGAGCATGGGTCGGCTCCACAAGCATGCAAGGGATGGTGGGACGGCCCGCCCGAGAAGGATCAGGAATGTACGACTGCCTGCCGGCTCGTGCCCACATGGGGGTCCGAGAACTGGGGGATTCTCAAGGAAGAGGGAACCACGAAAGGCACATCGCCCACAGCGTTTTTACCCATCTTCGCCGGGTTTCCATCCCCCGGAGGGCAATGCAGCTCAGTTGTTCAACGGCCAAGTATCGCAAGGGTGTTGATACCGCCCCGCCCACCGCCCGGCGCATATGCGGACCGCCATGGGCCATCCGCATGTGTGCGGGTCAGGACCCGCCGCCGCAGCCCCCGCCGCCGCAGGAGGAGTGGCCGCCACCGCAGGAATGGCCACCGCCGTGATGCCCGCCGTGGTGGCCGCCGCCCGACCCGGAATCCCCCGCCCACCAGCTGCCGCCGCCACCCGAGTCCCCGGAACCCGACCCGGACCCGGAACCCGGCCTGGACCCGCGCCGCGCGGTAACGCTCCCGCGCCGCACACCGGCCCCGGACCCCCGCCGCGCACCGGCGCCCCGGCGCCGCCGCCCGATACCGCCGCGCGCGGCCACCGCCACCAGGCCCACGACCACCACGAAGATCACCAGGAAAACCGCAATGCCCATCTGCCCCACACCCCTTTTCCCGTCCCCCGAAGCGAGGCATCCGCTCTGTCCGCGCCCGCCCGCCGCCCGGTACCGTCCTGCGCCGCCCGGCACCGCCGTCGCGCGAACCGTCACCGTGCGAACGGCCGCCGCGCCGTTCTTGCCGGGTGATGCCCTCGCCCCGCGGATCTCAAAGCACAGTTGAGGAACTTCTGAGGGTTCAAGCACGGAATCGGCCCCTGACCTGCCCAGACGGGCATTTCAGGGGCCGATCGGACTTCACCG
Organism: Streptomyces sp. x-80; assembly: GCF_046549095.1. Taxonomy (NCBI): domain Bacteria; kingdom Bacillati; phylum Actinomycetota; class Actinomycetes; order Kitasatosporales; family Streptomycetaceae; genus Streptomyces; species Streptomyces sp. x-80. The sequence continues at coordinate 239,247 of NZ_JAJPWM010000010.1, read as the reverse complement.
GGCCGTCTGTGGGCCGTGCTCCTCCCCAGGGGGACCCTGAAACACGTCGTCGATGGCACGGCGGGCGCGCTCTCGGCTGTCGGGCATCAGGTGGGCGTACACCCGCAGCGTCAGCGCCGGGTCGGCGTGTCCCATGTACTCGCTGACAGCTTTGATGTTCTCGCCCGCGTCCAGCAAGGCGGAAGCGTAGAAGTGCCTCAGAGCGTGCATTCCGTGCTCACGCGCCGACTCATACTTGCCGTCCTGGTCCGCTTCCGGGATGAGGCCCGCGACCGCGAGAGCAGGCTTCCACTCCTTGCCGTTGAAGTTGCTCCTCCACACGATGCCCCCTTGCTCCGCCGTGAAGATCAGCCGAGCAGATACCTTCGGACCCTCCGGCACGCGCCACGGCAATGTGATCTCCACGGGCTTGTAGGCGTCCATGTGCACTCGGAAGGCTCCCGCCACGGAGTCGGGCAACGGAGCGTCCCGCTTCTTGCCGCCCTTCGGGAGATCGAACACCGGGTGTCCTTCCACATGTTTGATCTGCCGGACGACATGGAGCGTGCGCCCGTCGATGTCGATGGAGTCCTCAGCCAACCCGAACACCTCGCCCTGACGCAGGCCGCACCCAGCACCGACATCGACCATCGCCTGATACCGCTCCAGAAGGGCCGCTCGAACGGCGAACACTTGGGCGGGCACCCATGGGACTACGGGGTGCGCGTCGGGCTTGGGTCGCCGGACGGTCCGCGCGCCGCAGGGGTTGCGTGACAGCAGCGAGTCGTCGACAGCAGCAGAGAGAACCGACTGAACGTCGGCAAAGATGTTCCGGGCATAGGAGGCGCTCACCCCGGGCTTTGCCTCCAACACGGCGAGAAGCTCCCTGATGTGCTCGGGCCGGAATGTCCCGACCGGCCGGGAGCCAAGCACCGGGTAGACGTGCAGCCGCAGGCGCCGGCCGAGTTCCTTCCGGGCCATCGGACTAGAGGTCTTGTTGTCCAACCACTTCTCGGCGTACTGCCGGAGCGTGACCCGAACGGACTTGGGGTCGGTGTACTGGCCGCGCGTCATATCCGTCTCAATGGCGCTCAGCCACTTCTCAGCGAGGCGCTTCTGTCCGTCGGGGAACGACTTGGACTTCTCGGCGCCGTCGGGGCCGATGTAGCGGGCGCGGTAGCGCTTGCCGGTGCCGTGGCGGTCGGTCTTGACGCGGTGGGCCTTGCCGTTGGCGTCGGTTTCGGTCTTGTACCAGCGGTCTTGGATGTGGCCAGCCATGAGGGGCTGACTCCCTTCTCGGTAGCAGGGCGCGGGAAGGCCACGAGGGGCCCGTCCGGCTGGTTTTGGGCAGTGCGGTGCCGGGCCCGCTACTTGCTACGGGCCTGGTCGGTGGGGGTTCGGGTCGAGGGCCGGTGCCCCCTCTACCCCCTCTACTTCGCAGGTCAGGCCCCTCTACCAGGGGCCTCTACCGGGGTAGAGGCCCCCCTTTACCGGAAGGGGCCGGGTAGACCCCTTGGAGGTCCCGGGTAGAGGGGGTGGGGTCTACCTGCGTGTGTGCGGCCGGTCTTGGTCAGGCCGCTTCGGCGGAGGTCTGCTGGTCGATCCAGTCGCGGACGGCGGCGGGGTCGTAGCGGACGTGCCGGCCGACGCGGAAGCCGGCTGGGCCGGTGCGCTTCTTGCGCCAGCCGTAGACGGTCTCGATCGGCACGGAGAGGAGTGCTGCGAGGTCTTCGGGGGTGAGGTAGCGGTCGGGCAGTCCGGCGCGGAGGGTGGCGCGTGGATCGTCGGCCGGGGCGGTGAGGCGCTTGGGCATGGCGGGTGACTCCTGGTCCCTGGTGGTGTCGGGGTCGTGCCGGTGCCGTCCAGCAGAGGCGCTGCGCCGGGCGGTGGTGACGTGTCCGGGCCGCTGGTGTGCGGCCCGGCCCGGAGGTGCTCCGGCTGCGTCAGGCGCGCGCCTGGCCCGGCCTTCGTGCGGGGGTGGGTTCGCATGTGGGGTGTGTGGTCTGGCCTGGCTCGATCGGGTAGAACGGCTCCCCGCAAGCGGCGCAGGGCGGGTTGGGTTGCCCGGCGCGGTTGAGGGAGTTGCCGTACCCGGCCGCTGGCAGCCTGCTGGGCGTGGTGGCGTCAGGGGCGAGCGCGATTCCCGTGTAGGTGGGGACCTGGCGGCCGTCGGGGCCGCGGGGCTTGCTGCGGCGCAGCTGCGGTACCACCGAGAGCAGGTCGCGCCCGAAGATGGCCTTCGACCCGGCGGGGACGCCGCTGTCCTCGGCCCATTCCTTCCAGGCCGCCCAGAGCGTGTCCACGGTCACGGTGCACTCCGGGCCCGTCTCGCACAGCTCCCGCAGGAATGCCGAGGTGGGGGAGGCGGTGTCTTGCATGGTCGTGATCGCTTCCCGGGACGTGGCGGGCTGCGTCAGGCGGCCGGCGCGCTGGAGCCGGTCAAGGCCGTCCAGGGCCCAGTTGAGGATGCCGGGCATCTCGGCGACGAGCCGCTCGGAGAGGGTGGGGTCTTCCTTGCCGAGCCAGGAGATGTCCATGCGCAGCACCACGAACCGGTTGGCGATCACTCCGCTGCTGTCGCCGAAGTTCGGCAGCACGTTGGACAGGATCATCAGCCGGGTGGGGAGCTTGCCGGTCCAGGGCTGCTTGAACTTCCGGTCGATGTCGATCGGGTCTTCCCCGCTGATGGTCAGCAGCCGCTCCACGACCTTGTGGCCGTCACGTCCGTCGAGGCGGGCGTCGGAGACGACTCCCAGGGACTTGCCCAGCAGCGGGGAGAGGCCGAAGTTCGTGGCCATGCTGGCGAGCGTGGGCCCGGCCATGTTCCCCGCGCCCACCAGCGTGGACAGGACCCGGGCGATGGTGCCCTTGCCGGACCGGGTCGGGCCGATGATGAGGAGAATCTTCTGCTGGTCGGTCCGCCCGGACAGGACGTAACCGAACCACTCCTGGAGAGCCTCGACCGCTTCCCGGTCGTCCGGCCAGACCTTCTCCAGGAACGCCGTCCAGGTGGGGGCGGTGGCGCCCGGGTCGTAGTCGAACGGTACGGACACCAGGTTGAAGAACTGCGGGGTCAAGTCCAGCAACGTCCGATCGGCCACCCTCAGAAGGCCGTTGGTGCATGCCACCATCGGGCCGTCGTCCTGCCCCGTGGCGCCGTCATCGTCAATCCAGGCCGGCGGGTCCACGCGGGGGGAGAGGTGGGTGACAGCGTGGATGGCCTGGGTGAGGTTGGCAATCTTGGGGATGGTCGGCGCCCAGTCCCGTTCCTCCACCTCCCCCTTGGGGGTAGTGAACTGGTAGGTCGCGTGCTCCAGGTGCTTGTAGAGCCAGGCGCGGATCTCCTCGTCGTCCATCTCGCGCCAGGAGGAGTCCTCCCAGCGCATCCAGGTGGCGCGCCAGCGCCGCAGCGTCAGGACGCCGTCGGTCTGCCAGTGCGGGGCCAGGTGCCGGGCGACGGCCATCGGGTGGCTGGGCGGGGGCACCTGCTCGTCGTTGGTGGCGTCGCTCATGCTGCTGCCTCCTTCGGGGCGGTGTCGCGGTAGGGGAGATCGATCTGACGGCCGTCGCGGCAGTGGCGCCACCAGCCGGGGCGGCCGGGGATGGCGACCGGCGGCCATCCGGGGGTGACCCGCAGCTGGTGCGGGGGCAGGGGCCGCCGCAGCTCGGCGCGCTCGCGGGCGTCCAGAAAACTGGACAGCCGCAGGCGCCGCAGCGTGCGCCGGGCTTCTTCGTCGGCGTCCTGGGTGGCTTCCTGCCACCACAGGCCGGGGTCGGTCTCCAGCAGGTCATCGAGGCGGGCCTGTTCGGCGACGTGGCGCCGCCACAGCTCGGCCGCCTCCAGGACCGCCGCCAGCCGCTGCGGACTCTCCGGCGGCAGGTCGCGCCACTGGGAGCTGCCGTAGGCGGGGAAGTCACCCGCGAGGTAGGAGATCTTCGCTTCGGCCCACAGCGCGGTGGGGTCGTCCAGGTATCGACTCATGCCGGCACCGCCGATCCGCGCCCGGCGCGCTCTCGATCGGCGGGCGTCGAAGTCGAGTTGACGCCCGCCGGAGTCGGGGGCAGCTGGTTCGCGACCCGCACCGACGGGCGGGGGTGAACGAGGACCGGTCGGTGTGGGGGCGGGGTCGATTCCTTCCCCGTCGAGGGGCCGCAGCCGTGCGCGGTGACGGGCGTCGATCGGATGGGGTGTATGGGCAGGTCAGGCATAGACCGTTCCGGCCCGCAGTCGGCCGACCGGTCGGCCGACTGATCGGCCGACTGATCGGCCGACTGACGGGCGTGCGCGAGACGCGCCAGCAGCGGCCAGTCGAGGACGGGCCCGGGTCGATCGGTCGGGCTGTCCGACTCGATCGAGGCGGACAGCAGCAGGGCGATCGAGAGGGGCAGTCGATCGGCCTTGGTGTGGTTGCAGGGGTAGCAGGCGAGCACCAGCGCGGAGCGCGACCAGGTGCGAAGAAGGCTGAGGGGAACGATGTGGTCCAAGGTCGCTGCCCGCAGGCTGCGGAACGGGCGGTGGCAGTAGTAGCACCGCTTGCCATCGCGGGCGGCGAGCTGGAACTTACGCGCCCGCCGCCGGGGTGCATTCAGACGTGGTGCGCTCACGCGGGAGCTCCCAACGTCCGGGAGAGCGCGGCCGTCAACTGCATGACCATCGACTCCAGCGACTCCACCCGCGCGCTGAGCGCGGTCTTCGTCATCACCTGCGGGGCGGTGAAGCCCAGCGTTTCGGGCGTCGCCTGGAAGATCGCGCACAGCAACACCCGGTACGACTCGCTGGGACGCCCCTCCTGGTGCTCCCAGCGGTGCAGCAGCACCTTCAGCGAGTTCTCCGTGGCGACCTGCCAGCCCCACCGCTCCGCCAGCGCCATCAGCACCCGCACCGTGCGCCCACGGGACCATCCCCGGGCCAGACGCGCCCGGCCCAGCGGGGTGTCCGGCGCCCGCAGCGGCTGCGGACGCGGCTGACGACCCGGCCGCGCCGGCGCCTCACCCTCGAACGACACGGACACCTTCACCTGCGCGGAGTCGGCCGGAGCCATCCACCGGCGCTCAGGAACGACGACAGTCACCGGGCCACCGCCAGCCCACGGGTGGAGGCGGCCGTCTGGCGCGGCGCACGCTGGGGAACAGCGGCGTCGAAGACGTGCTCCAGACCGGTCAGGTAGATGCCCGCCAGCGGGGCGTCACCCAGGCGCCGCAGGTGCAGCACGGGGGAGGCAGCCGGGGGGCAGCCGTCCACCCGGGCGGTCGCCAACAGGTCGTCGTCGCCGCGCACGACCTCGTTGGTCACGCCGTCATGGGTGGCCAGCCGCACGCCGGGCACCGACAGCAGCGGGGCGAACGACTCCTGGGCCAGCACCGCCCGCGCGGCCAGCGCAGGACTCGTGAAGCTCGCCGGGTCCGGCAGCGCGATCCGCACCCGGGCCCCGGCCGTGGCTCGCTCCGCCAGCAGTGGCACCAGGTCGGCCACCGCGTCCAGCAGGAACAGCCCGCAGCTGACGCTGATATCGATGGACTCCTCAGCGCGGGCAAGGGTCTCCCGCCACAGCGGCACCGGTACCGCTCCGCGGCTGGCGTAGCAGGCCACCACCTCATCACGCGGCGCGGCCTTGGCCGCGGTGCGTGCCTCCATCTGGGGCCACAGGTAGAACACGTCCGCACGCAGGGCTTTCGCGGCGGCGTGGGCGTGGCGCGGGTAGGGCGTGCGGCCGGCAGTGTTGACCCACCGCTCCACCGACTTCGGATCCACACCCAGCCGCCCGGCCAGCTCCTCGTGAGTCATGTTCGCGTCCAGCAGCGCGGCCCGCAGACGCGCATTCCGGGTAGCAGTCACAGCGCCACCCCCAGCTCACCGGCGGGGATGCCCTGCGCCACGAGGTACTCACGGAACGCCCGGCGGGTGACGCGGATGGTGCCCCGGCCCGTACCGACCCGGTAGGAGGGCAGACGGCCGCTGGCCACCTCCCTGTAGACGGTCTCGTCGCTCACTCCGAGAGCGGCTGCAATGTTCTTGACACGCAGCGACTTGAGGTCCTGATGCATTATGGGGTTGCCCCTTTGTGTGGGTGTGGGAGCGGCTATCTGCTTGGCGGTAGGGAGCCGCTCCCGCGGCATGTTCAGATCCGGAGGCTGCCGGCTTCAGCCGGACCTCCCGTGCGACAGGTGGCAAACCTGGAAGGGATGTGCCACCTGCTCAACTTGTGGGAACAAGTTGATGCAGTGATGCTGCACCCACGGACGGTGAGGCGTCAAGCACTTCGACGCCACATGTACCAACAAGTTGCGCGAGTGCGTCATGATGGGGGCATGAACAAGCAGCCGAAGTACCGGCAGGTGGCCGACCTCCTGCGACGAGAGATCGACGACGGCACCTATCCCCCCGGGGCGCGGCTCCCCTCGGAGAGCGAGCTCTCAGCGCGCTTCGACGCCTCACGGAACACTGTCCGGTCGGGACTGAATCTGCTGGTCAGCGAGGGGCTGATCTCATCGAGTCAGGGTCTCGGGTACGAGGTGCGCAAACACGAAGTCTTCGAACTGAACGCATCTCGATTCGAGAACCTGGACTTCCCGCAAAACGGCGATGCGTACAACACTGATGTGGCGAACGCCGGGCGACGGCCGCATCAGACGTTTCGGGTGGAGCTGACACCTGCACCTGCGTACATCGCCGAGCGGCTGAGAGTTGAGGCAGGTTCGACCGCCATCCTGCGCTTCTGCCATCGGTTCGTGGACGACGTGCCCTGGTCCACCCAAGCCACGCACTACCCAGAGTGGCTCGTGGAGAAGGGACCGAGGCTGACTGAGCCCGGCGACATCAAGGAGGGAACAACGCGATACCTAGCCAGCCTCGGCATCGAACAGAGCGGCTACTTCGACGAGATCGCAACCCGGATGCCGACCCCTGAAGAAGCCCGGCTTCTTGAGGTCGGCGCGGGAGTGCCGGTGCTGCTCTGGACGCGCACCGGCTATTCCAACGAACGGCCAGTACGGTGCACTGTCACGACCTTCCGCGGCGACCTGAACCGGATGAACTACGAGATTGGCGACCTGTCCGCCCGGAGTGAGGGTGAACCGTCGTGAGGATCATCTCTGCTGTGCCGGGCGACCTCCCCAAGCTGCTCGCCTTCCGCGAAGAGGCAGCAGCGTGGTTGACCAACCTCGGCACTGACCAGTGGAGTCGTCCATATCCTGCGGGCCGTCTGCTCGCGGCCATAGAGGGCGGAACCGTCTTCATGGTCCGTGACGGGCATACGACCGCCGCGACCATCACTCTCACGCCCGATGCCGAAGAAGGACTCTGGTCGGACGAAGAGCTGCGCGAGGCTTCCCTATTCGTCAACAAGCTCACGGTGGCGCGCACGCATGCCGGCCGGAACTTGGGAGGCCAACTGCTGGACTGGGCGGCAGACCGGGCGTTCTCAGCCGGCGCCGAGTGGTTGCGATTGGATGCCTGGACGACGAACAGCGCCCTTCAGCGTTACTACCTTCGGCAGGGATTCCAGCACGTCCGCACCGTCCGTGAGGGGGGCGCGGTCAACGGAGGCCCGCGGGTGTCAGGCTGGCTCGCTCAGCGTCCCGCGCAGGCAATCAAGCACGGTTTCGTGGACGCATCACCGGCCCCCGAACTGGTTCTCCCGGCGCGGTGACGGGAGTTTCTCCCCGTCTCCCCGCGCCGAGGGAGGTCGCCCCTCATGACTCTCTCTAGCGGCGGAAACTTTTTGGATTTGCCCGGCTCACCCGGCTCACCCGGCTCAACCCCAGGTCAGGGGCATGATCACGAGTGTGGGTTGCCCGGCTCACGCCCGGCTCAGCCCGGCTCAACACAGGGCTGGACACCGCCGGCCGGGCCCAGCCCCTCCCGGCCGCGGGCGCCCCAAGGGATGTCGCCCGAAGGGCGTCCTTCTCTCTAAACCGGGCTTGTGGGACCCCGTTGGAGGGGCGCCTCCATCAGGTCCACCAGGTCCATCAAGGCGGCGTATCCGCAGGTGAGGGGTGGTGGAGGCGGGTGGTGGACCTTCTGATGGAGTTCTCCATCAGGTTCCGCTGCCTCCACCACCCGCCTCCATCAGTCTGCGACTACCCTGCGTCGCTCTCGGTGGCGTCTCGCACGCGGCGGCCCCGGGTATCGCTCATGTGGCAGGAACTTTTTGGATTTGCCCGGCTCACCCGGCTCACCCGGCTCAACCCCAGGTCAGGGGCATGATCACGAGTGTGGGTTGCCCGGCTCATGCCCGGCTCACGCCCGGCTCAGCCCGGCTCAACACAGGGCCGGACGCCGCCGGCCGGGCCCAGCCCCTCCCGGCCGCGGGCGCCGAAGAACGCCGCCCGAAGGGCGTCCTCTGTGCTGGTTGGTGTGTGCGTTGACGCGGTCGCACGTGCCGACCGTGCCGGTGACGGTGCGTGCGGGGAGGGAGGCGGGGGGAGGGTCGCATCCGCGTGATTTCGCGGGGTATCCCGGGTCTCTGGCGGGTGCCTCCCCAGCCTCCCCAGGCTCCCCATCAGGGGTGTTGTTGCAGGTCAATGCTGGGGAGGCGGGTTGGGGAGGCGGTTGGGGAGGACTCCCCAGGATTTCTGGGCCTCCCCAGACCCCTCCCCATTGCTCTGCGTCGAACTCGCACCGACCTGCACTGGCTACCAGGGCGTCGCAGGGCGGCCCGTTTTCACGCTCAGTAGGGGGAGGCGGTCAGGGAGGGAGGGAGTTCTCCCTCACCGCCTCCCTCACCCCCACCTCCCCAGCCTGATCAGCGCATACACCCACCGAGGGAGGCAAGGGAGGCCCCCCGCCACACCCCCGGAAGGGCCTGAAAACCGGGCCTCGGAAGGGTGCCCCGCCTCCCTCCCGATGGTGTCCCGCCGGTTGGTGCAGCCGATCAGGGTGAGGGTGTGCGCCGGGGCGCGTGCTTGTGTGGGTTGCGCTCCCTGCCTGTGGAGCGGGCCACCGTGCAACTCTCCGAAGTGAACTGCCAGTTCAACGCGGGAGGTGCAGGGTGGCCCTGTCCCAGCATGACCTACTCCGACTACTGGAGTCACTACGCTCAGCGGACGGGCTCGAACTCGTCCGGTCGGTGGCCGAGCGGATGCTCCAAGAACTCATCGAGGCCGAGGCCACCGCGAAGATCGGTGCGGAGTGGAACGAGCACACCGAAACACGCACCGCCTATCGCAGCGGCCACCGGGACAAGACGCTGACCACGCAGGCCGGGGACCTGGACCTGGCGATCCCCAAGCTGCGGTCGGGGAGCTTCTTCCCCGTACTGCTGGAGCGGCGGCGCCGGATCGACCAGGCCCTGTACGCCGTGATCATGGAGGCATACGTCCACGGCGTGTCCACCCGCTCGGTCGACGACCTGGTCAAGGCCCTCGGCGCGGACACCGGGATCTCCAAGAGCGAGGTCTCGCGGATCTGCCAGGACCTGGACGGCCAGCTGACCGCGTTCCGCACCCGTCCCCTGGACCATGTCCGGTTCCCGTACATGTACCTGGACGCGACCTACTGCAAGGCAAGGGTCGAGCACCAGATCGTCTCCCGGGCCGTGGTCATCGCCACCGGCATCACCGAGGACGGCGGCCGCGAGGTACTGGGCGTGATGGTCGGCGACAGCGAGACCGAGGTGTTCTGGAGCGAGTTCCTGCGTCACCTGCGCGAACGCGGACTGGCCGGCGTCCGGCTCGTGATCGGCGACCACCACAGCGGCCTGGTCAAGGCCATCCGCAAGGTCATGCTCGGAGCCGCCTACCAGCGCTGCCGCGTTCACTTCCTGCGCAACGTCTTCGGCGTGATCAACAAGGACGCGGCGGAGATGGTCGCCGCGACGATCCGCACGATTTTCGCCCAGCCCGCCGCCGACCTCGTGCGCACCCAGCTCGACACCGTCGCCGACATGCTCGGCACACAGTTCCCCAAGGTCAAAGCGATGCTGATCGAGGCGAAGGACGACCTGACCGCCTTCGCGGTCTTCCCGGACCGGCACTGGAAGAAGATCCAGTCGACCAACCCGCTGGAGCGGCTCAACCGCGAGGTCAAACGCCGCACCGACGTCGTCCAGGTCTTCCCCAACGACGCCGCCCTCCTGCGGCTGGTCACCGCCGTGCTCTTCGAACTGCACGACGAATGGATCGCCTTCCCCCGACGCTACCTGCCCGAGGGAAGCATGGACCAGATCTACCCCACCGAGCGCCCCGAAAGCGCCCCCGCACTACCCAACACCACCAACACGCCCACCAGCTGATCGCTTACACCACACCAAGGGACACGATCTCCCTCCCTGCCACGGAGAGTCAGCTGCGGGCATCCCGGCTGCCAGACACGGCCGGACTTCGTTCGGCAGTGGACGCCGGACGAAGTCCGGCGCGACAGAGCGACAAGACAAGGGCAAGAAGGACGCCCTTCGGGCGACATCCCTTGGGGCGCCCGCGGCCGGGAGGGGCTGGGCCCGGCCGGCGGCGTCCGGCCCTGTGTTGAGCCGGGCTGAGCCGGGCATGAGCCGGGCAACCCACACTCGTGATCATGCCCCTGACCTGGGGTTGAGCCGGGTGAGCCGGGTGAGCCGGGCAAATCCAAAAAGTTTCCGCCGCAAGAGGAAGAACCGCCAGCCGGCACGACAGCGGGGGTGCTAGACCTAGCGGGGCTGGGTGCTAGGTCTAGCACCCCCGCTAGCACCCCATACCGTGCCTGACCAGCGGCCTAGCGTCTAGCAGCGCCCGCTCCAAGACCCCAGCTCTGCGCCGAACCGGGGCCTCGGAGGCGGCGGACTGTTGCTAGCAGGCCAGGCGGGTGTCACTGAGGCAGGAAGCCAGGCACGGCCGGACTCGTTCGGCAGCGGGTACTGAACAAGTCCGTCGCGACAAGCGACCGGACAAAGGCAAGAAGGACGCCCTTCGGGCGACATCCCTTGGGGCGCCCGCGGCCGGGAGGGGCTGGGCCCGGCCGGCGGCGTCCGGCCCTGTGTTGAGCCGGGCTGAGCCGGGCATGAGCCGGGCATGAGCCGGGCAACCCACACTCGTGATCATGCCCCTGACCTGGGGTTGAGCCGGGTGAGCCGGGTGAGCCGGGCAAATCCAAAAAGTTTCCGCCGCAAGAGGAAGAACCGCCAGCCGGCACGACAGCGGGCCGATGCTGGATAGCTCTCCGGGCCTTTACCGGGCCGTCTGTGGGCCGTGGAAGGGCGCCCAACAACGACCAACAACGACAAGTGACGACGGCTCTTCCCCTGCTCAGAATTGGCGACTTGGGTTTCGGCGCAGTTGCCCATCCGTGAAGCACAGTTGAGGAACTCCAGAGGTTCGGCGCAGGATGGCGCGCATGGACCGACCGCTGCTCAACCGCCGCCTCGCCGAGTTCGGAACGACGATCTTTGCCGAAATGTCGGCACTCGCCGTACGGACCGGCGCCATCAACCTCGGACAGGGGTTCCCCGACACCGACGGGCCGGAGGAGGTCCGGGAGGCGGCGGTGCGCGCCTTGCGCGACGGCCGCGGCAATCAGTACCCGCCGGGCCCCGGAATCCCCGAACTGCGCACCGCCGTCGCCGCCCACCAGGAGCGCTTCTACGGCCACCTCGGCCTCTCCTACGACCCCGACACCGAGGTCCTGGTCACCGCGGGCGCCACCGAGGCCATCGCCGCCTCACTGCTCGCGCTGCTGGAGCCCGGCGACGAGGTCATCGCCCTGGAGCCGTACTACGACTCGTACGCCGCCTGCATCGCGATGGCCGGCGGCACCCGCGTCCCGGTCACCCTGCGCCCGGACCCCGAAAGCGGCTCGTACGCCCTCGACCTGGACGAACTACGGGACGCCGTCACCGACCGCACCCGCCTCATCCTCCTCAACACGCCCCACAACCCCACCGGCACCGTCCTGACCCGCGACGCACTGGCCGAGGTCGCCCGCCTCGCCTGCGAGCGCGAGCTGCTCGTGATCACCGACGAGGTCTATGAGCACCTCGTGTTCGAGGGCGAGCACCTCCCGCTCGCCTCCTTCCCGGGGATGCGCGAGCGGACCGTCACCATCGGCTCGGCCGGCAAGACCTTCTCCTTCACCGGCTGGAAGGTCGGCTGGGTCACCGCCACCCCGGAGCTGGTCGGCGCCGTCCGCTCCGCCAAGCAGTTCCTCACCTATGTCTCCGCCGGCCCCTTCCAGTACGCCGTCGCCGAAGCGCTCGCCCTCCCCGACAGCTACTACACCGGCCTCCGCGACGACCTGCGCGCCAAACGCGACATCCTCGCCACCGGCCTCACCGACGCCGGTTTCCAGGTCTTCCGCCCCTCCGGCACCTACTTCATCACCACCGACATCCGCCCCCTCGGCTTCGACGACGGCTTCGCCTTCTGCCGCACCCTCCCCGAGCGCGCGGGCGTCGTCGCCATCCCCAACGCCGTCTTCTACGACCACCAGGACCAGGGCGCACCGTTCGTCCGCTTCGCCTTCTGCAAGCAGGAGAAGGTGCTCCAGGAGGCCGTCACCCGCCTCCAGCGCCTCTGACGGATACCGCTCCGGCCCGTCCCCCACGGCCCGCCGCCCCCACGGGCGGCGGGCCGTCGTATGTGGTGCCGCCGTCACCACCGCGCCCGCACTTCGCCTCCCCCTCGGACCCGGACCACCGCCGCCACCAGCGCCCGTCCGACACCTCGGGCGCGCCCGCCTCCATAGTATGCTCAAATAAAATACGAACGTTTTTAATACGAGCGATTGAGGTTGGATAGATGCGAAGGCGTAGATGGATCTGGGGTTCGCTGCTCACCGTGGTGGTGCTGCTGGTCGGCGCCGGCGGCTGGGTGGTCTACCAGAACGAGTACGACATCAAGGAGGAGCAGGTGAAGATCACGGGCGGTAAGCAGCCGCTGAACGGGGTCCTCGCCCGCCCGGCCGGGGGGAAGGGTCCGCACGGACTGGTCGTGTTCGTGCACGGGGACGGGCCGCAGAACGCCACCCACGACACCTTCTACCGGCCGATCTGGGAGGCGATGGCCAAGGCCGGTTACGCGACCCTGTCCTGGGACAAGCCGGGCATCAACGGCGCGCCCGGCAACTGGCTGGACCAGAGCATCCAGGACCGGGCCGACGAGACGGTGGCGGCGATCGCCTGGGCCAAGACCCAGCCCGGCATCGACCCCGAGCGGATCGGTCTGTGGGGCGCCAGCCAGGCCGGCTGGGTCATGCCCAAGGCCGCCCGGCAATCGTCCGACGTGCGCTTCGTCATCGGCGTCGCGCCCGCCATGAACTGGCTCGAGCAGGGCCGCTACGACCTGGTCGCCACGCTCCGGGACCGGAACGCCTCGGCGGACGAGATCAAGAAGGCGGTCGCCGAGAGCGACAAGAACCTGAACGCCCTGCGCAGCAGTGAGACGTACGAGGAGTACAAGGCCAAGGGCGGCGATGTCACCGGCCTCACACCGGACCGCTGGGCCTTCAACCGCCGGAACTACCTGTCGGACGTGAGTGCCGACCTGGCCGAGGTCAAGGTGCCGGTACTGCTGTTCCTCGGCGGGCGTGACATCCACGTCGACAGCGACGACACCGAGGCCGGGTACCGGAAGCTGCTCACCGCGCCGGGGCAGCTCACGGTGAAGCGCTACGAGGACTCGACCCACAACATCGTCCCCAAGGACATCGAGGACTCGGAGCTCAAGAGCACGTTCCTCGCCATCGCCGCGCCGCGCTCGCTCTTCACCCCGGGCTATCTCGACGAACAGGAGAAGTTCCTGGCCTCGATCGGCCGGAAATAAGTGGCACGCGCTGTCCCGGCCCATCCCCCGTACAGCACGCGGGCCCCCGGAGCCGATCGCTCCAGGGGCCCGCGCAGCCGGGATCCGTGCCGTCGGGACTCAGTCCTCGTCGTCGTCCGGCTTCTTGTCGGAGTCGCCTTCGAGCTCGGACTCCAGGCCCAGCTGCTCGACGATCCACTTGTCGAATTCGATCGAGGCGCGAACCCAGCTGACCGTGCTCGACACGAAGTGCTCAAGGGCGACACCGGTGCCGATCAGCATCGATGCCTCACCGATCAGACGGACGGTGCCGTCGTCGTGGGTGTGGGTGTACGCCTTGGGCCACAGCGTCCGGCGGTTCCAGTCGTCGATCGCCTCCAGCAGCTTGACCTTGTCGTCGATGCCGTGGGCGCGGTCGTAGAACGTACGGACGGAGAAGATCTGCTGCTCTTCCTCGCCACGGAACATGAAGTACGTACGGAACTGCTCCCACGGGGCAGCGAGGTCACCCTCCTCGTCGACTACGTACTTCAGCTCCATCTGGTCGAGGAGCTGCTTCACCAGGTCCTGGTCGGGCACGACGGGACCCTCAGGCCCCGACGGCTGCGGTTCGGGCTGGCCCCCGAAATTCGGAATCGAGGACGGGTCGATGCTCACCGTGGAATTCCCTTCGTATGGTCTGCGCCATCCTCCACCATCTCCGCCCCATCCTGGCAAGCCCGGTCCCGGCTGGGGTCGGCGCTCCATCCGTTGGGTGAGCTGCCCCACCCCACCGGACGGGTCGCGGAAGCGGCCGGACGGGAACGGGGCCGGGCCCGCCGCCCACCAGGACCGCGGGCCCGGCCGCACAGTTTCCGGCGGGCCCAACCGCACGGCTTCCGGCGTGCGCGGTCAGCGCACCGGCCGCACCGACAGGTGATCCCCCGCCACCTCCACCCGTACCGTGTCGCCGTCCTGCACCTCGCCCGAGAGGATGGCGCGGGCGAGCTGGTCGCCGATGGCCGTCTGGACCAGGCGGCGCAGCGGGCGGGCGCCGTAGGACAGGTCCGGCAGGGACGTCGCGGCGGCACCCGGGGCCGGTTCCTGGCCGAGCCAGGCGAGCCAGGTCAGGGCGCCGTCGGTGACGTCCAGGGTGAGCCGGCGGTCGGCGAGCCGGCGCTGGAGGTGGTCGATCTGGATCTGCGCGATCCGCTGGAGCTGGTCCGTGCCGAGCGGGTGGAAGACCACCAGGTCGTCCAGCCGGTTGAGGAACTCCGGACGGAAGGAGGCCCGTACGGTCTCCAGCACCTTCTCCCGCTTCTGCTCCTCCTTCAGCAGCGGGTCCATCAGGAAGTTGGACCCGAGGTTGGAGGTGAGGATGAGGATGGCGTTACGAAAATCGACCGTGCGGCCCTGGCCGTCGGTGAGCCGGCCGTCGTCGAGGACCTGGAGCAGCACATCGAAGACCTCGTGGTGCGCCTTCTCCACCTCGTCCAGCAGGACGACGCTGTACGGGCGGCGGCGGACCGCCTCCGTCAGCTGACCGCCCTCCTCGTAGCCGACATAGCCGGGCGGCGCGCCGACCAGCCGGGCGACGCTGTGCTTCTCGCCGTACTCGCTCATGTCGATACGGACCATCGCCCGCTCGTCGTCGAAGAGGAAGTCCGCGAGCGCCTTGGCCAGCTCGGTCTTGCCGACGCCCGTCGGGCCGAGGAAGAGGAACGAGCCGGTGGGCCGGTCCGGGTCGGCGATACCGGCGCGGGTACGCCGCACGGCGTCCGACACGGCCCGTACCGCCTCGGTCTGGCCGATCAGCCGCTTGCCCAGCTCGTCCTCCATGCGCAGCAGCTTCTGCGTCTCGCCTTCGAGGAGCCGGCCGGCCGGGATACCCGTCCAGGAGCCGACCACGTCCGCGATGTCGTCCGGGCCGACCTCCTCCTTGACCATCGACTCCTTGGACGCCTCCTGCTCGGCCTCCGCCTCGGCGGCCTCCGCGAGCTCCCGCTCCAGCCCCGGGATCTCGCCGTAGAGCAGCTTGGAGGCGGTGTCGAAGTCACCGTCGCGCTGCGCGCGCTCGGCCTGGCCGCGCAGATCGTCGAGCCGCTCCTTGAGCTCACCGACGCGGTTGAGGCCCTGCTTCTCCTTCTCCCAGCGGGCGGTCAGGCCGCGCAGCTCCTCCTCCTTGTCGGCGAGGTCCTTGCGCAGTTTCTCCAGCCGCTGGACGGAGCCGGCGTCGGTCTCGTTCCGGAGCGCCAGTTCCTCCATCTTGAGCCGGTCCACGGCGCGCTGGAGCTCATCGATCTCGACGGGTGACGAGTCGATCTCCATCCGGAGCCGGGAGGCGGCCTCGTCGACCAGGTCGATGGCCTTGTCGGGGAGGAAGCGGGAGGTGATGTAACGGTCGGAGAGGGTGGCGGCGGCGACCAGCGCGGAGTCCGCGATCTGCACCTTGTGGTGCGCCTCGTAGCGCCCCTTGAGGCCGCGCAGGATCGCGACGGTGTCCTCCACGCTCGGCTCGGCGACCAGCACCTGCTGGAAGCGCCGCTCCAGCGCCGCGTCCTTCTCGATCCGCTCGCGGTACTCGTCCAGCGTCGTCGCGCCGACCATCCGCAGCTCACCGCGGGCCAGCATCGGCTTGAGCATGTTGCCGGCGTCCATCGCGGAATCGCCGCCGGCGCCCGCGCCCACGACGGTGTGCAGCTCGTCGATGAAGGTGATGATCTGGCCGTCGCTGGACTTGATCTCGGCGAGGACGGTCTTCAGCCGCTCCTCGAACTCACCGCGGTACTTCGCGCCCGCGACCATCGCGCCCAGGTCCAGCGAGACCAGGCGCTTGTTGCGCAGCGACTCGGGCACATCGCCCTTGACGATCCGCTGGGCGAGGCCCTCGACGACGGCGGTCTTGCCGACGCCCGGCTCGCCGATCAGCACCGGGTTGTTCTTCGTGCGCCGCGACAGGACCTGCACCACCCGGCGGATCTCCTGGTCCCGGCCGATGACCGGGTCGAGCTTGCCCTCGCGGGCGGCCGCCGTGAAGTCCGTACCGAACTTCTCCAGCGCCTTGTACGTGCCCTCCGGGTCCGCGGTGGTCACCCGCTGCCCGCCCCGGCTCGTCTCGAAGGCGGCCAGCAGCTTCTTGGCGGTGGCCCCCTGCTGCGCCAGCAGCTCGCCGGTCCTGCCGCCCTTCGCGGCGATGCCGATCAGGAGGTGCTCGGTGGAGATGTACGCGTCGCCGAGCTCCTTGGCGCGCTGCGCGGCGTCCGCGATGACGGCGAGCAGCTCGCGGTCCGGCTGCGGCGGCGCGACGGTGGAACCCTGCACGCTGGGCAGCCCCGCGAGCTGCCGCTCGGCGCCGGAGCGCAGCACGGCGGCGTCGGCCTCGACGGCCGACAGCAGGTCCATGATGTTCGCATTGTCTTCGGCCCGCCCGGCCAGAAGCGCGAGCAGCAGATGCGCGGACGTCATATCCGCATTCCCGGCGGTGATCGCCCGCTCATTGGCGGCGCTCAGCGCCTCCCGGCTCTTGTTGGTCAGCTCGGCGTCCACGTCCTCGCGATCCTCCTCGTACTCGTCCTGTACTCGTTCCGCCGCCAGCCGCGGCCATCACACCGACTCTGCACTTACCACCGTGCGATAAGTTGAGCCTACTCCACTCAAGGTTGAAGCGCGACGTCAACATCACCTTCAGCGACCCCCTACTGCGAGTGAATCGACCCGAACGCGCCTTCGCCACCGCTGCCGCCCGGCAACAGTGCATCAAGATCAAGAACAACCGTCGCCACCGGCGCGGGCCGCCGTGTGCCGGGTGGGCCGCAACCGCCGCGCGACGCGGGAAGGCATCGCACGGACCGGGACCGGCCACAGATCGGCACGGACCGGAAAACGCGAACAGGGCCGGGGATCACCCGGCCCTGCTCGCGTGTGTCACGGATGCGCCGTACGGCACCCGGCCCGTTACTCGGGCCGCTTGGGCCGCCACACCACCAGCGCGCTGGCCTGCTGCACATCCTGGTACGGCACCAGATCGCGGCGGTAGGACGCGTGCACCGCCGCCTCCCGCTGCCGTATCGCGCTGGCCGCACCCTCCACGGCGCCCTGGAGCTCGGCGACCCGCTGCTGGAGCGCGGCGACCTGGTTCTCCAGCTCGATGATGCGCTTGATGCCGGCGAGGTTGATGCCCTCGTTCTGGGACAGCTGCTGCACCGTACGGAGCAGCTCGATGTCCCGGGCCGAGTAGCGGCGGCCCCGCCCGGCCGTCCGGTCGGGTGAGACCAGACCCAGCCGGTCGTACTGCCGCAGGGTCTGCGGATGCAGGCCGGAGAGCTGAGCCGCGACGGAGATGACGTACACCGGCGACTCATCGGTCAGTTCATAGGGGTTACGACGCTGCCCGCCCCGGCTGTCCATCTCAAGCTCCCTTCGCGGCCTTGAAAAGCTCCTCCCGCGGGTCCGCTCCCGCGGTCGCCTCCCGGTAGGACTCCAGCGACTCCTTCGCCTTGTCGCCGAGCTCCTTGGGGACGGTCACCTCGATGGTGACCAGCAGGTCACCCCGGGTGCCGTCCTTGCGGGTCGCGCCCTTGCCCCGGGCCCGCATGGTGCGGCCGTTGGGCGTCCCGGCCGGCAGCTTCAGCGTCACCGGCGGGCCGCCCAGCGTCGGCACCTTGACCTCGCCGCCGAGCGCCGCCTCCGGGAAGGTGACCGGCACCGTGACGGTGAGGTTGTCGCCCTTGCGGCCGAAGACCGGGTGGGCGTCGACATGCACCACGACATAGAGATCGCCCGCCGGACCGCCCTGCTCACCGGGGGTGCCCTTACCGCGCAGCCGGATGCGCTGCCCGTCGGAGACACCCGCGGGGATACGGACCTGCATGGTGCGCGAACTCGTCGCGCGCCCGCTGCCCTTGCAGACCTCGCAGGGGTCCTGGGCGATCAGGCCCCGGCCCTTGCAGTCGGCGCACGGGTCGGTGAGCGAGAAGCCGCCGCCCGCGCCCCGGCTGACCTGTCCGGTGCCGACGCAGGTCGGGCAGACCCGCGGCGTACCGTTCTTGTCGCCGGTGCCCGAACACGCCTTGCACGGCGCCTGGCTGGACATCCGCAGCGGAACCGTGGCCCCGTCGACCGCCTCGGTGAAGCTGAGCGTCACCTCGGACTCGACGTCCTGACCACGGCGCGGCTGCGTACGGGTGCCCGCGCCGCCGCGGTTGAACAGACCGCCGAACACGTCCCCGAGCCCGCCGCCGAAGCCGCCGGCACCGCCGCTCTGACCCTGCGAACCCCCGAAGAGGTCGCCCAGGTCGAAGTTGAAGCTGCCGCCCCCGCCGGGACCGGGACGGTAGCCGCCGTTGCCGAACAGCGCGCGCGCGTCGTCGTACTCCTTGCGGCGCTTGGCGTCACCCAGGATGTCGTTCGCCTCGGAGATCTCCTTGAAGCGCTCCTCGGCCTTGTCGTCACCCTTGTTGGCGTCCGGGTGGAACTCGCGGGCGAGCTTGCGGTACGCCTTCTTGATCTCCGCCTCGGTGGCATCCTTCGGGACGCCGAGGACCTTGTAATAGTCCTTCTCCACGAAGTCCTTGGTGCTCATCCTCGACGTCCCTCCTCTCGCACGGTGTTCTCTGGTGTCCTCACGTCAGCCCTCTTCCGGGCCACCGCTCTCCTCGTCCGAAGCCTTCGCGTCCTCTTCGGCGGGGGACTTGGTGGCCTGCGCGCCCGGCTGCGGCTCGGCGACGGCGACCCGCGCGGGGCGGATCGTCCGTTCACCGATGCGGTACCCGGGTTGCAGGATCGCGACGCACGTCGTCTCGGTGACATCCGGTGCGTACGAGTGCATCAGGGCCTCGTGGATCGTCGGGTCGAAGGGCTCGCCCTCCTTGCCGAACTGCTGAAGCCCCAGCTTGGCGACCGCGGTCTCCAGCGAGTCGGCCACCGACTTGAAGCCGCCGACCAGTTCGCCGTGCTCGCCGGCGCGGCCGATGTCGTCGAGGACGGGCAGGAGCTCGGCCAGGAGGTTCGCCGCGGCGATCTCCTTGACCGCGACCCGGTCCCGCTCCACCCGACGGCGGTAGTTCTGGTACTCCGCCTGGAGCCGCTGGAGGTCCGCCGTACGCTCGGTGAGCGCCGTACGCGCCTGGTCCAGCTGCGCCGTGAGAGCGATGTCCTGAGCTTGCTTGTCGTCCCCGGCCGGGGCCGAGCCCGCCTTGTCGGCGGACTCGGCACGCGCCGTGCCGTCAGAGTTACCTGCGGACTCGGTGTCGGAGGGGACGTCGGGCTTCTTCTCGAAGCCCGGGGTCTCCTCCGTCACGCGGCACCGTCCTTCTTCGGCTTCTCGTCGTCGACGATCTCGGCGTCCACGACATCGTCCTCGGCCTTGGCCTGCTGGCCACCCGCGGCACCGGCGGCACCCGCGGCACCGCCACCGGCGGCCTGGGCGTCGGCGTACATGGCCTGGCCCAGCTTCTGGGAGACGGCCGCGACCTTCTCCGTGGCGGTGCGGATCTCGGCCGAGTCCTCGCCCTTGAGCTTCTCCTTCAGCTCGGCGACGGCGGTCTCGACCTCGGTCTTGACCTCGGCGGGGACCTTGTCCTCGTTGTCCTTGAGGAACTTCTCGGTCTGGTAGACGAGCTGCTCACCCTGGTTACGGGACTCGGCGGCCTCGCGGCGCTTGTGGTCCTCGTCCGCGTAGCGCTCGGCTTCCTCGCGCATCCGGTCGACCTCGTCCTTCGGCAGCGAGGAGCCGCCGGTGACGGTCATCTTCTGCTCCTTGCCCGTGCCCAGGTCCTTCGCGGTCACGTGCATGATGCCGTTGGCGTCGATGTCGAAGGAGACCTCGATCTGCGGGACACCGCGCGGGGCCGGCGGCAGACCGGTCAGCTCGAACATCCCGAGCTTCTTGTTGTACGCCGCGATCTCGCGCTCGCCCTGGTAGACCTGGATCTGCACGGAGGGCTGGTTGTCCTCGGCGGTGGTGAAGATCTCGGACCGCTTGGTCGGGATCGTCGTGTTCCGCTCGATCAGCTTGGTCATGATGCCGCCCTTGGTCTCGATACCAAGCGACAGCGGGGTGACGTCCAGCAGCAGGACGTCCTTGACCTCGCCCTTGAGGACACCGGCCTGGAGGGTGGCGCCGATGGCGACGACCTCGTCCGGGTTGACGCCCTTGTTGGCTTCCTTGCCGCCGGTCATCTCCTTGACGAGCTCGGCGACGGCCGGCATACGGGTCGAACCGCCGACCAGGACCACGTGGTCGATCTCGGACAGGTTGATACCCGCGTCCTTGATGACGTTGTGGAACGGGGTCTTGCAGCGCTCCAGGAGGTCCGCGGTGAGCTGCTGGAACTGCGCCCGGGTGAGCTTCTCGTCCAGGTGCAGCGGGCCCTCGGCGGAGGCGGTGATGTAAGGCAGGTTGATCGTCGTCTCGGTGGAGGACGACAGCTCGATCTTCGCCTTCTCGGCGGCCTCGCGCAGGCGCTGGAGCGCCATCTTGTCCTTGGCGAGGTCGACGCCGTGGCCGTTCTGGAACTGCTTGACCAGGTAGTCGACGACGCGCTGGTCCCAGTCGTCACCACCGAGGTGGTTGTCACCGTTGGTGGCCTTCACCTCGACGACGCCGTCGCCGATCTCCAGCAGCGAGACGTCGAAGGTGCCGCCACCGAGGTCGAAGACCAGGATGGTCTGGTCGTCCTTCTCCAGGCCGTAGGCGAGCGCGGCCGCGGTGGGCTCGTTGACGATACGCAGGACGTTCAGTCCCGCGATCTCGCCGGCCTCCTTGGTGGCCTGACGCTCGGAGTCGTTGAAGTACGCCGGGACGGTGATGACCGCGTCCACGACCTTCTCGCCCAGGTACGCCTCGGCGTCACGCTTCAGCTTCTGCAGGATGAAGGCGCTCATCTGCTGCGGGTTGAAGCCCTTGCCGTCGATCTCGATCTTCCAGTCGGTGCCCATGTGGCGCTTGACCGACCGGATGGTCCTGTCGACGTTGGTGACCGCCTGGCGCTTCGCGACCTCGCCGACGAGCACCTCGCCGTTCTTGGCGAAGGCGACGACGGACGGCGTGGTCCTGGCGCCCTCGGCGTTGGTGATGACGGTGGGCTCACCGCCTTCGAGAACACTGACGACGGAGTTCGTCGTGCCCAGGTCGATGCCGACCGCACGTGCCATTTCGATTCCTCCAGCTGACTTGAGTGGAACAGGCTCAAGCATGCGACACGGAGAGGAAACCTGTCAACAGACCTGAGCGGAGCCCGCTCAACTTTTATATCGCGCTTATCGTCACCGCTGTGTCACCGAAGACGCCAGGGGCGCTCCTCAGGGTTGCCTGCGCGACGCAGATCACCGGCCGGGCGGCTTCATGGGGCCCGGGATACTGGGTAATCTCAGCGCAGACCTGAAAAGTTACCGCTTAGTAATTCCGCTCTCGCAGGCACGAGGAGCCCCCATGCAACTCGCCGCGATCATCGTGTCGCTGGTCCTCATCGCGGTCGGCGTCGCACTGTTCTGCCGCGCCATCTTGCAGATCTACCGCTTCGTACGGCTCGGCCAGCCCGTACCCGCCGGCACCCGGACCGACGACCCCAAGCAACGCACGGTCACGGTGGTCAAGGAGTTCCTCGGCCACACCCGGATGAACCGCTGGGGCGTCGTCGGCGTCGCGCACTGGTTCGTGGCGGTGGGCTTCTTCTCCCTGCTGCTGACGATCGTCAACGCCATCGGCCAGCTCTTCCGGGCCGACTGGCTGATCCCGGTGATCGGCGACTGGCTGCCGTACGAGATCTTCACCGAGTTCCTCGGCCTGATGACGACGGCCGGCATCCTCGTCCTGATCGTCATCCGGCAGCTGAGCAAGCCCGGCAAGGCGGGCCGCAAATCCCGCTTCACCGGCTCCAACTTCGGCCAGGCGT
This sequence comes from Streptomyces sp. x-80, assembly GCF_046549095.1. Lineage (NCBI taxonomy): Bacteria > Bacillati > Actinomycetota > Actinomycetes > Kitasatosporales > Streptomycetaceae > Streptomyces > Streptomyces sp. x-80. The sequence goes on along the minus strand of NZ_JAJPWM010000010.1, from coordinate 216,688 downwards.
ACTTCGTCGAGGCCGTCATCCTCATCGTCGGCCTGTCGATCATGACGCTGCGCGCCCTGGAAGGCGTCCAGCACGGCGTCGAGGGTTACGAGGCCGGGTTCTTCGCCTCCTACCCGCTGATCCTGGCGTTCAAGGGACTCAGCCTCGGCACGATCCAGAACCTCACCTACCTCGTCGCGATGATCAAGATCGGGACATCCTTCATCTGGATGATCACGGTCGCCCTCAAGACCGACATGGGCGTGGCCTGGCACCGCTTCCTGGCCTTCCCCAACATCTGGTTCAAGCGCGAGGCGTCCGGCGATGTGGCGCTCGGCGCGCTCCAGCCGATGACCAGCGAGGGCAAGCCGATCGACTTCGAGGACCCGGGCGAGGACGACCAGTTCGGTGTCTCACAGATCGAGCACTTCTCCTGGAAGGGCCTGCTCGACTTCTCCACCTGCACCGAATGCGGCCGCTGCCAGTCGCAGTGCCCCGCCTGGAACACCGGTAAGCCGCTGTCGCCGAAGCTGCTCATCATGTCGCTGCGCGACCATGCGCACGCCAAGGCGCCGTACCTCCTGGCGGGCGGCGGCAAGGACGCGGAGGGCAACGAGAAGGCGAGCGCCGAGCAGCTCGCCGACGTACCGGCCGCCGCACTGGCCGAGGCCGAGCGCCCGCTGATCGGCACCCTCGAAGAGAACGGCGTGATCGACCCGGACGTCCTGTGGTCCTGCACCACCTGCGGCGCCTGCGTCGAGCAGTGCCCGGTCGACATCGAGCACATCGACCACATCGTCGACATGCGCCGCTACCAGGTCATGATCGAGTCGTCGTTCCCCTCCGAGGCCGGGACGATGCTCAAGAACCTGGAGAAGAAGGGCAACCCCTGGGGCCTGGCGAAGAAGCAGCGACTGGCGTGGACCAAGGAGGTCGACTTCGAGGTCCCGGTCGTCGGCAAGGACATCGAGGACCTCACCGAGGTCGATTACCTCTACTGGGTCGGCTGCGCCGGCGCCCTGGAGGACCGGGCCAAGAAGACCACCAAGGCGTTCGCGGAGCTGCTGAACATCGCGGGCGTGCAGTTCGCCATCATGGGCGGCGACGAGGCGTGCACCGGCGACTCCGCCCGCCGCCTGGGCAACGAGTTCCTCTTCCAGCAGCTCGGCCAGCAGAACGTCGAGATGCTGAACGCGGCGTTCGGCGAGGACGCCGACGAGGGCGTGACGGTCCCCCAGGCCAAGAAGAAGATCGTCGCGACCTGCCCGCACTGCTTCAACACCCTCGCGAACGAGTACCCCCAGCTGGGCGGCGAGTTCGAGGTCATCCACCACACCCAGCTGCTCCAGCACCTCATCGACGAGGGCAAGCTCGTCCCCGTCACCCCGGTCGAGGGTCTGATCACGTACCACGACCCCTGCTACCTGGGCCGCCACAACAAGGTCTACACACCGCCGCGCGAGATCATCGCCAAGGTGCCGGGCCTGCGCAACGAGGAGATGCACCGCCACAAGGAGCGCGGCTTCTGCTGCGGCGCCGGCGGCGCGCGGATGTGGATGGAGGAGCGGATCGGCAAGCGCGTCAACAACGAGCGCGTCGACGAGGCCCTCTCCCTCAACCCCGACATCGTCTCCACCGCCTGCCCGTTCTGCCTCGTCATGCTCACCGACTCGGTGAACGCCAAGAAGAACGACGGCGAGGCCAAGGAGTCCATCCAGGTCGTGGACGTGGCCCAGCTGCTGCTGGACTCCGTCAAGACCCCCGCCGACCCGGCGGACGACCCGGAACCGGCGGACACACCGGAGCCGGTGAAGTAGGCGAAACAGCGGCAGCACCCCTTGCCGACGGCCGGTCCCGCAGCACGCGGGACCGGCCGTCGGTGCGTACGGCGCGGGCACATCGGCGAACATGGCGGTACGCATGACGGCGAACCCGACGGCGGACATGACACCGGACATGACAGCGAACCGGCAACGAACCCGGCAACGAACCCGGCAACGGGCACAACAACCGGGCACCACAACTGATACGGCAGCAGAGCAACGGCAGTGACAAGCAGTAACAGCGGTAGCAGCGGCAGCAGGGTGGGGCACGGCACGGGTATGCGTACGGACAGGCCGCTCGGCGCCCTTCTCACCCGCCCCTTCGGTATCCCGCTCGCACTCCTCGCCGTCCTGCTCACCGCCTGTGCGGGCACCCCGGCACCCCCGCCGTCCGACACCCGCCCCAGCCCCCGCCCGTCGGCCACGCCCGTCGCCGCCGTCCCCTCCGTCGGCGTCCTGACCAGCGAAGGCGACCACTGGTGCACGGCGAGCGTGGTGGACAGCCCGCAGGGCAATGTGATCGCCACCGCCGCCCACTGCGTCTTCTTCCAGGAGGAGGACGAGCAGGACGGTTACGAGGCCGGGTACTTCGACGGCGACCTGGAGTTCGCCCCGCAGTACTCCGGCGCCGCCCCCGGCCGTTACCCGTACGGGAAGTGGCGGGTCACCGGCATCCACGTCAACACCCTGTGGAAAGACGAGAACGAGGACCAGGGCGACTACGCCTTCCTGACCGTCGCTCGGGACGCCCGCGGCCGCACCCTCCAGGAGGTCGTCGGCGCCGCCGTCCCCGACTGGTCCTCCGGCCCGCGCCGCCGCGTCACCGTCATCGGCTACCCCAACGAGGACCACAACCCCGGTAACCGCCCCGTCTCCTGCACCACCCGCACCCGCCGCGACACCGACGAGCCGTACATGGTGCGGATGGACTGCGCCGGTCTCTGGAGCGGCACCAGCGGCAGCCCCTGGCTCGCCGACCACGGCGGCCCGGACCGCCCCGGGCGCCTGATCGGCATACTGAGCGGCGGCGACACCGACCGCGAATCGGTGGCGGTGCTCTTCGACCACCGGGCCCACGACCTGTACGAGCGGGCGGCGCGGGCCGGCGCGACCTGAGGATCCGGGTGGCGGCCACGGGACGGGACCGAGGCGCGGTACCCCGTCGCCGGCCGACGTCACCCCCGTACCGGGTGCCCCAGCCGCACCGGCAGCCCGAACGGTGTGCGGCACTGCGCCGCCCGGAGGGGACCGTGCGCGGTGTGTGGGGACCCCCGCCGCGCGCGTGCCCCGAGTCCGGCGAATGCGCTCGGCGGCCGGCCCGGTTCGCCCGGATGATCGATACGCCCGGGGCCCTTACGCCTCCGCCCGTACGGGTGCGCCCCTACGGTCAGGCGGGTGCGCGACGCGGAGGCATCGCCCCGTCACCGGCGTCAAGAGGGCAGGCCGAACGGCGACGGCGCTACCGCGCGCTCTGCCGAGGCGAACTCCGGGCGTGGTTGTCTCTGGACCGTCGAATTCATGGCGTCCCGCATAACTCACCGCACGGACAGCGAAAAACGGTGCACCGCGGCGGCGTCACGTTTCCTGAATAGCCGCCAGGAAACTGCGCGGCGAGCGACGGGAGCAAGCGAATGGAATTTCCTCAAGCATCGGAATCGACCGTCCGGAGTGAATTCCGAAACCGCGGGGTCCGGAGCGTCACGGCGGCAGCCGTCCTGCTGGCGGCCGGCGCACTGAACCTGGCGGCCGAAGGGCCCGCCGAGGCCCGGAGCGGCAGGACATGGGACCTCCTGGCCGGGTGCGAGAGCGGCGGAAACTGGCATACCGATACGGGGAACGGATTCTCCGGAGGGTTACAGATCGCCCATCCCACCTGGCGCTCCAACGGCGGCAGCACGTACGCGTCACGCGCGGCGCGGGCGACCAGGCAGCAGCAGATCCAGGTGGCGGAACGGGTACTGGCCCGGCAGGGGTGGCGCGCCTGGCCCGCCTGCTCGGCCTCGCTGGGGCTCGGCTCGGCCACTCCGCACGGCGCCACGCCGCACACCACCGCACCGTCCCGAGAAGCCGCCGAGACCGCCCCCGGGCCGCTCCGGCACTCGCCGTCCCGGAAAAGCCGGGACGAGGCGGGGCGCCACCGGAAAACCGCCGAATCCGTCGTCGTCAATGCGGGCGACACGGTGAGCGGTATCGCGTACGCGCACGGAATGGACTGGCAGGAATTCTACCGCCAGAACCGCCGGACAATCGGCGCGGATCCGAACCTCATCTTCCCCGGCATGCGGCTGAACGTACGGCACACCGGCACCGACTGAACGCATTCCGGAACACCCCGGCATTCCCTCGTCCGCCTTCGGGGGAATGCCGGGAGGGGGGTCCTGGGCGGGAGCGCAGGCCGGCCGTCCGCTGATCGGCGGATGGTCGGCCCGCGCTCCCGCCCACCAGCACCATCCCACTCCAACTCGCATGCCGCACCCATGAGTTGGCGCCCCACCCGCCTCGGCATGAGCGTTCAGCACGTCGATATCGGTTGCCCGGCGCCACACCGTGCCCCGACCATCACCACACCCGGCCACGCCCCACCGCCACCGCCCGGCCGCCCCACCCCCGCCCCGGCCCCGCCTCCCGCTCTCCCCCCAGCACCGGCCGCCCCCCACCTCACCCGCACAGCCCAACCCCACAACCCGCCCCGCCCGCCCCGGAGCGGCCGCCGCCACCCCGCCCGCTCCCGCAGAGCACGCCCCTCCCGTAGCACTCCCGTACCCCTCCTCCCGCAGGTCCTCCTCCCCCGGACCCGTCCCCCCTCCCGGATTCCCCTAGGGGATGTCACAGGTCGGCGGCAAACCCCCGCCCGATGTCCCAGCTCCCGCACCCAGGTTGCGCAGACCAGGTAGTTTCGATGACGTGGCTGGATTCAGGATGGGTCGCGGACGGGATGCCCGCTCCGCGCAGGACGGACAGCAGCAGGGGCAGCAGGCGCCGTACGGACAGCAAGAGCCGTACGGACAGCAGCCCCCGCCTCCGCACGGACAGTGGCAGCAGCAGCCGCCGCCGCAACCACCGCAGCAGTACGGCGGCCAACCGCAGGGACCGCCCCCGGGCCGGGCCTACGGGCAGCAGGGCGAGCCCGAGTACTTCGGCGACGGCGGTTACCCGCCCCAGCCGCAGTCCTACGCGCCGTACGCCGACAGCGGCGCCCCGGGTCACACCCAGCAGTTCAGCGTCGGCGAGGCCCCGTACGCCGATCAGTACGCCGGCCCCGGGGGGAACGGCCCCGACAGCCAGTACGCCGACGGCGGCGTGTACCGCGCCGGTCAGACCACAGCGCCGCCGGCCGGGCCCCGGCTGCACTGGAAGCAACTGCTGTCCGGCATCGTGCTGCGCCCCGATCCCACGTTCTGGCAGATGCGGGACCACAAGATGTGGGGCCCGGCGCTGACCGTCACCCTGCTCTACGGCCTGCTCGCGGTCTTCGGCTTCGACCGGGCCCGCGAGGACGTGCTGCACGCCACCCTCTCCAACAGCATCCCGTGGGTGCTGATCACCGGCGTGATGTTCGTCATCGGCGGCCTGATCCTGGGCGCGGTCACCCACACCATGGCCCGCCAGCTCGGCGGCGACGGTGCCTGGGCCCCGACCATCGGCCTGTCCATGCTGATCATGTCGATCTCGGACGCGCCCCGGCTGCTCTTCGCGATGTTCCTCGGCGGCGACAGCACCCTGGTGCAGATGCTGGGCTGGCTGACCTGGCTCGCGGGCGGCTATCTCCTGACCTCCATGGTCGGCAAGTCGCACGACCTGCCGTGGCCCAAGGCCCTGGGCGCCTCCGCGATCCAGCTGGTCGCCCTGCTCGCCCTGGTGAAGCTCGGCACGCTGTAGGCCCCGCCCACCGCGCCGCCCTCCCCACCCCCGCCCCGGCCCCACGACAAAGGGCCCCGTTCCGAGGACTCGGAACGGGGCCCTTCGCCATACCCTCCGGACCGCGCTCTTCCCGTTCGCCGCCGGGCGGGCCGCCGACCGTCCGCGCGCTCCGCTAGGCGAACCGCTGGCCCGCCGACCCGTCGCACGGCTGGAGCCGCAGCGGGTCCTTCGCCGCGCCCAGCGTCAGGCAGAGCGACTGCGCGGCCGCCGGCCGGACCGTACCGCCGTCCGCCCGTACGAACTGCTGGTTGGCCGCGCCCGAGCAGTTCCAGAGAATCAGCCCGGCGCCCCGCTCATACCGCGCGCCCGGCACGTCCAGGCACCGGTCCTGGGTCAGCTCCACATGCAGCGACCGGTGATCCTGGTCGTACCACCAGCCCTGATTGCGCTGCCCGTTGCAGTCCCAGCCGCCGACGGCCGTACCGTTCCCGCTGGCCGCGCCGTTCGCGTCCACGCAGCTGCCGGTGGCGGCGTTCTTGATCGGCCGGTACGCGTCGTCCCAGGCCACGGGGTACAGCTTCGGCTGCCCGGTGCTCGCCGAATCGGCGCAGGACGCCTCGCGCAGCCCCGCCGCGTACAGCTGCGTCAGGCAGGAGGCGAAGGCGCCGTGACCGCGCGCGTTCGGGTGGAAGGACTGCCGCACCGAGTTCGCATCCGGCGGGAAGGGGTTGGAGATGTTCACGTACAGCCCGCGGGCCCAGGTGTCCTCCATGCACACCTCGTGCCCGTGGAAGAGCCGCGAGGCATCGAGGTAGGTGGCCCCGGAGTCCGCCGCGGCCTTCCGCACGCCCTTCTCGAAGGCGGGCACGGCGGTGTTGCGCCCCCAGGCCGAGTCGGAGGTGTAGCCCGTGCAGCCGCCCGGGATCTTGCCGGGAAAGTTCGGGTTGTCCGTCACATCCGGCCCGATCGGACTGGGATACGACATCACCACGAGCTTGTAGTCGCCGTCCGCGTACCCCGCGTCCCGCATCACGGTCCGCAGATCGCCGACTGTCCCCTCGACCTTCGGCACCAGCCCGTCGACCCGCGCCTGCCACCCCGGTGTGTACTTCGGCTCGCAGGTGCCCTGCAACAGGAACCACCGCGTGACGCAGTCCGTCATCACGGGCCCGAACTGGAGATCGTCATTGGCGCCCGCCACCAGCAGGACCATCTTCAGCCGGGTGTTGCGGGCCGCGATCGCCAGGCTGTCGCTCTGCACCAGCTCATCGGCGTACTGCTTGCTGCCGCCGATCCGGATGTTGCCGGTGTACGCGCCGGAACAGGCGACGTTGTACGTCACATCCGCCGCGATCCCGGTCCGGTGGATCGCCGAGTCCGGCGACCGGTGGCACCAGTTGGCCGGCCCGTCCGTACCAGGCTCGTACGTCCCGACACCCTCACCGGAGATCTCGCTGTCACCCAGCGAGATCAACGAGGTCTTGCGCTCGCCGAGCGGCCGCTCGGCCGGGTCGCCGTAGAGCTTCGCCGCCTGCTGCGCCCGGATCTTCTCCAGCTCGGGCGGCAGCGGTTTCACGGCCGCCGCGGAGCCGGGCGCCGCGACCGCCGCGGTCGCCGTGGCCTCGGCGGCGGTGCTCACCCCGCCCATCGACGCCGATACGGTCAGTGCCGCGGCCAGCGTCGCGACGACGGTCATCAGCCGTCGCCCACGTCTCGGACGCACCATGGGGCCTCCCCTCCGGTCTGCTGTTACCGCCGGTTTCTACTCGGAGGTAGTCACCGGCGGAACACCCGGAACGGAAATGGCCGAAAGCACACCGCGACGGACGGCCGCCCGCCCCGCCCCTGCGCGGATCGCCCGCCAACTCCCGTACGCGGCACGGGAGATCACCCGCGCCACCGCACTCCACCTGCCGGGAGCCCGGCCCGCCCACCGCGCCTCAGGCGTCGAGGGCCGGCGCCGCCCGCACGTCAGGCGTCGAGGACCTGGTTCTCCCGCCGCACGACCGGCGGCTCGACGCTCCACGGGAAGTTGATCCACTCGTCCGTGCGCTGCCACACGTACTCGCACTTCACCAGCGAATGCGACTTCTCGTAGATCACCGCGCTGCGCACCTCCGCCACGGTTCCCTGGCAGAAGTCGTGCACCAGCTTCAGGGTCTTGCCGGTGTCGGCGACGTCGTCCGCGATCAGTACCTTCTTCTGCGAGAAGTCGATCGCGTTCGGCACCGGCGCCAGCATGACCGGCATCTCCAACGTCGTCCCGACCCCGGTGTAGAACTCCACATTCACCAGGTGGATGTTCTTGCAGTCCAGCGCGTACGCCAGGCCACCCGCGACGAAGACGCCACCGCGGGCGATCGACAGCACGACATCGGGCTCGTAGCCGTCGTCCGCGATCGTCTGCGCCAGCTCGCGGATCGCACCGCCGAAGCGCTCGTACGTCAGGTTCTCCCGCACGTCACTCACGTATCTCTCTCAGATCTCTCAGATCCCTCGGACCGCTCTCCGGCCTTCGCCGGCCGCCGAGACCGCTCCCCCTGCTCCCGGGACCATTCCTTGGTCTCCGGGGCCCTGCCTTCTTCTCGTCCGGCGCGCGGGTGCCCACCCGCCGGCGCCTGCTCACACCTGCGTACGGTGAAAGTTCTGGAACGACCGCGACGGGGTCGGGCCGCGCTGCCCCTGGTAGCGGGAGCCGTAGTGCGCGGAGCCGTACGGGTGCTCGGCCGCCGAGGTCAGCCGGAACATGCACAGCTGCCCGATCTTCATCCCCGGCCACAGCTTGATCGGCAGCGTCGCGACATTGCTCAGCTCCAGCGTGACGTGCCCGCTGAACCCGGGGTCGATGAACCCGGCGGTCGAATGCGTCAGCAGCCCCAGCCGTCCCAGCGAGCTCTTGCCTTCCAGCCGCGAGGCCAGGTCCTCCGGCAGCGTGATGACCTCGTACGTCGAGGCGAGCACGAACTCACCGGGGTGCAGGATGAACGCCTCGTCCCCCTCCGGCACGACCTCACGGGTCAGATCGGCCTGCTCGACGGCGGGGTCGATGTGCGGGTAGCGGTGATTCTCGAACACCCGGAAGTAGCGATCGAGCCGCACGTCAATGCTCGACGGCTGCACCATCGATGCGTCGTAGGGGTCGATGCGCACCCGACCTGCGTCGATCTCGGCCCGGATGTCCTTGTCTGAGAGAAGCACGCAGACGAGGATACGCGCCCGCACCACCCCCACCGCACGACGAGGGCCCGGCCCCCACCGGGACCGGACCCTCGCCCACAGCCTCCACCGGCTTCCGCCCGCTTCGGTCTGCTTCCGCCTGCTTCCGTCTTCCGCAAGCTCCCGCTACGGCGGCGCCGCTACCTCACTCCGGCGCCGCTGCACCACCACGGCCGACTACCGCTTCGCGTACTCCACCGGCACCGAGTGCCGCAGTCGAGCACAGCGTGGGCAGCGCAACAGCCGTCCGGGCCCGAGCCGGTCAGTGGTCTGCATGGGGAACGAAGCGGTGCTGAACACGTGCCCTTCGGCACAACGTACGACGGTGCGCTCCATCAAGTCCCTCTCCCAAGTGCGTGGACAACAATTGCCACATTAGGGGATGAACTGGGCGCCGCCACACGCGGCACTCCGACGCCCCACCGTACGCCCCAACTCCCGCACCCCACGCCCGCATCCCACCCCGCACCCCCGGGCCGACCACCCCTCCCGGACACCCCCACCCGCACCCATCACACCGCGACCAGGCCATGGGGTAGAGTGTGCTGCGATGCTCCGCCTTCAATCGAGGCGGCTCTTTACGCGGGTGTAGTTTAATGGTAGAACATGAGCTTCCCAAGCTCAGAGCGCGGGTTCGATTCCCGTCACCCGCTCCATATGGAAGCCCCAGGTCAGCGGCCTGGGGCTTTTTTGTTGTCTAGACCTCCCAGGGGCCGGCGTGCCCTCCACGTGCCCCAACTCGCCTGCGTGCCCCGGCTGGAGAGCCGCCAACGCATCAACGTCGCCCCCTCACCACGGTCTACGTCTCAAATCGCGAGACGCGCTTTTCGTGACCTGCGCCACTCCGTCGTGGCTAGTCGGCAAATTCGCAGAACTAAACGGCGGTTGCCCACGTGAGCCGTTACCCGATCCCCGCCGGCGGGTCGGGGGGAGTTGGGCACGTCATGTGCTCTGCAGGGGCCGCGACTTCATTCGCACTGGGCCCTGCGGAAACGTCGAAATCCACGCGCGATGAGAACTGCTTGCGTCGGCTGATCACGAGCAGAACTCCCCGCCGGGATGCCTTCTGGCTCGACTTCCCCGTGCGCACCTGCCTGCCCAGGCTCCTCAAGCGCTCGTTCCAGCGCGCAGCCCGCGGCGAGGAACTGTTCGCCGGAAACAGGGAGACCTTCCGGCACCTGTTCGCCCGCGACTCGATCCTCATCTGGGGCCCGGCCCACCACCGCAAGCACCGCCAGCGCTGGCAACACTGTCGCGACCCCGCCGGGGCCCCTGGCCTGCCCGTGCTGCGTCTCGTCCGGCCCCGAGCCGTTGCACCATGCCTCCGTGGCCACAGCTTGTTGCCTGATACTCCGAATCGGGAGACGTCGTGCCGCACACCGTGATCGCTTCAGCTGTCCGAGTGCCGTGGCACAGCCGGCACGGGGGTTACGACCGCCTTCTCGACTACTTGCCCGAAGCCCGCCGCATCACCGTGCCGCGGAGCACCACCGGCCAGAAGACCGCCGCAGCAGCCCACCACCTCGTACGCCGCCGGTGCCCCCTGCCCTTCTACCCCGCCGAACACTTCGCCACGGACTGGCGCGTCCTCACCCGCCGAGGCCCCGCCCATGTCCTCTACGGGGACGAACAATTCTGGCTCTCCCGCCACCGGCCAGGCCCCACCGCCGTCACCTACCACCAGCCACCCGCGCAACTGGCCCGCTTCATGACGGCCACGGCCTGGCGGAAGCTCGCCCCGCGCGCGAACCAGATCATCACCCTCGCCCCGACCAGCAGGCGTTCTTCTGTGATTACCTGCCCGCAGAGCGCGTCCGCCTCGTCCCCCACGGCATCGACACCGGCGCCTTCACCCCCGCCGGCCTACCTGCCGTCTCCTCCCGGCCGCTGGTCCTGACCGTGGGCTGGTGGCTACGCGACTGGGAGGTCCTGGACACCGTCCACGCCCAGCTCCACCACCGATACGGCCACGACGTCGAACTCCTCGTCGTCACCCGCCAGGCCAACCAACGCACCTGGCACCCGGCAGCCTGCGTACTGGAAGGCATCACCGAGCTCACCCTCGCCCAGCTCTACCGCCGCGCCGCGGTCGTCCTGCTGCCGCTCACCGACGCCACCGCCAACAACGCCCTCCTGGAAGCCCTGGCCTGCGGCACCCCCGTGGTCACCACCGACGCCGGCGGCATCCCCCACTACACCGGCGCCGGCCCAGCCGCCGTGCTCACCCCACCCGGCGACGGACCGGCCGCCACCGAGGCGGTCGACAAACTCCTCAGCGAGTTCGGCACCGCCGACCACGCCCTACGACGAGCCGCAGCCCGCGAACGCGCCGAACTCTTCTCCTGGCCACGCATCGCGGAGCAAATCCGTGCCGTCCACCGCCTACTGGAGGCCGAACGATGACCGCCGCCGGCCTCTGGCTCCACCTCGCCGTCCCAGCGCTGCTCACCCTGCTGCTGGCCCGCTCGCTATGGGCACTTGTCGCCGTCGAACTCTCCGCGCGCTGGCTACTGGCCAACTCCAACCAGGGCCACGCCCCTGCAGGGGAGGAAACGCCCTGGCTGGTCGTCCTGCTGCCCATGCTGCGCGAACAGGCCATCGCCGACGAGACGATCAGCGCCTTCAGCTCTCTCGATTACCCACCAGGCCGTGCGGCCGTCGTCATCATCACCACGGAGCGAGAAGAGAACGCCCGCCGCCGCGACCGCGCCCGCCTCCCCGCCCTGAGCGCCACCCGCCACCTCACCGAGGCACAGCTGCACGGACTGTTCCCCCGCCCCCGCTGCCGCCACATCGCCCACGAGATCAACACCGCCCCCGCCGACAAACGCCTCGCCATCCTCACCGAGCTGTACGACGCCCAGCCCACCACCCGCGAGACCGTGGCCGCCCTCGTCGAACACCGGCCAACCACCGGCCTACGCCTGGTGCACCGCCACCAGCCCGACAGCGGCGGCCGCAAAGCCGGCCAGCTCAATCACGCCGCCGAACACCTCGACGAGATCCTCGGCCCACTCGGCTGGCACGACGAGCACGACGCGGACAGCACGTACCTCTGCGTCTACGACGCCGACGCGATCCCCGACGTCCGCACCCTCCACGCCTTCGCCAAGGCCGCTACCTGCCACCAGGCCCACACACGCCGACCACCTGCGCTGATCCAGCAGCAGCGGCTCCCCCTCCTGGCTCGCCACCCGTTCCCACCCGGGCCCACCGGCCTGCTCCTGACAGAGGAATGGATCTACCAACTCCGCCGCTCACTCGGCATCGAGCTCGCGCGGATCCGCCTCAACCACTGGCTCTCCTCCGCCCGCCTCCCACCCGCCATGGGCGCCCTACTGCGGCCGATGATCTACGGCGTCGGCTGCGGCATGACGGTCCACCTGCCAGCCGTCCGAGCCCTGGGCGGTTTCCCCGAACCGATGGAGGACCTCGGCACCGGCCACCGCTTGTCCCTCCTCGGTGCCGGCATCGCACCAGCCACCGTCGCGGTCCTCGATGAGCCCTACACCGAGCCACACGGCCTGGCCAATCTCCACGCCCTCGCCTTCCGCACGTCAGCCCGCCCAGACCGACACGCGAAGGCCATCGCCCACCTGCCCAGCACCCTCTCCCGCACCAGCAAGAGACTCCTGATATTCCGGGAATGGGCCGACGAGATCGCCTGGGTGGCTGGCGCCCCACTGATCACCGCCGCGGTCATCACCTCATGGTGGGCCGGTCCCGTGTGGGCCGTCATCGCCCTCGCCGGCGTCCTGCTGCACGGTCCCGTCGTCACCGCCCGCCTGCTCCATCTGACCCCGCCACTCCACACCGCTGTACTCCCCACCACCAGCCACATCGCGGCAGCTCCGCAGTCCACCCGCAGCCGCCGCGCCGCGCTGATCGCCGCCAGCCCCGTCCAACCGTTCATCCGCCTCGTCGGCCCCTGGCGGATGATCCTCCGCCGCATCGCTCGCCGCCCGACCACCTTCGGCAAGACTGAACGCTGAAACACCCATCGCCCAGAGGACAAAAGGAAGTTGGACCAGCACCGTGACCGACCCCGTCACCCCGGAAATCCGCACCTCCGCCAAAGCCGTCGTCCTCCACGACGACCATGTCCTCCTCATGCGGGCCAAGTGGGACGACCAGGAGTGCTACTTCCTCCCCGGAGGCGGTCAACACCCTGGGGAAAACCTCAGCGACGCCGTCCGCCGCGAAGTCGACGAGGAAACCGGTCTGACCGTCAGCGTCGACCGGCTGTTGTGGCTGCGCGAATACATCGGCGCCAACCACGATCACCCCGTGCAGGAAGCCAAGACCCACCGCATCGAAGCGATCTTCCTGTGCACCGCGACCAGCGACCCTCACCAACTCGGCGGCCACGCCCAAGACGACGTCCAAACCGGCCTGGAATGGGTGCCGCTGCACAAAATCGAGTCCCTCAACCTGCTGCCACACGCCATCCGGCAGCCCATCGCCGCCCTCACAAAACCGCTCCCGACCCCCGATGCCTATCTCGGCGACGTCTCCTGACGCCGCCATGCACGGCATAGACGAACGTGTGCCGCCCAGTGCGCGTGAAATCACCACCGGCCAGGCCAACCGCGTCTGGTCGGTGGACGCACCCACCCCGTACATCCTCAAGCACTACGGCGACCCCACCCGCGCCCGCCAACGAAGCCGCCGCACTACGCCTCCTCGCCACGCACCACACCCCAGGTCCACGCCTACTCGCCGCGGACCTGGAAGCCACCCCCGCGTGGACGGCACAGACCGCAGTCCCAGGTAAGCCCGTGCCAGCCGACCGCTTCCTGGATGAACTCGCTGAACCACTGGCCGTCGTGCACCGCATGCCGGGCACCCACTTCGGCCGCCTCGCAGGCGCCCGACGACACCGCACATGGTCCGGCTACCTCCACGGCCGTCTGCGACGGTACGCAGAGGTCGCACCAGACCTTGACCCCGTAGCTCGGCACCTTCACCAGAGGATCGAGCTCGCCGACATGCACGTCCGGCCAGTGCTCCTGCACCACGACCTGCAGCCGAGCCACCTCCTGCACGAAGCGGCGGGCGGCCGGCTCCTCATCGACTGGGAGCTAGCCATCTGCGGCGACAGGCACTCCGACCTAGGCCGCTTAGCCGTACGCCTCGGCCTGGACGACCCCACGCCCGTCCTCGCGCTGGCCGAACACTCCGATCCCTCTGCCGAAGGCCGGCTCCATCTCTACTGGCATATCCATCTACTCGCCGACGCCGCGCTGAGTACCGACCCAGCCGTTCGAGAGCGAGCCGTTGCGAGGATGCCGAATACGGCCTGAGTCCAGGCTGGCCCGTCCTGCCATGACAGGGACGAGAGCCCCTGGCGGCGCGGCCGGACTGGGTCCCAATACCAGCCTCTGCCTCGGCGAGCACGATGTCGAGTGCGTCCCAGAATGCGCTTGGCGTGCTCAGCGACTGCCTGCTGGAGGTGGTGAGCGTAGTGGCGCTTCGCCTGCTGGGCGTGCCGGTGCTTGCGGTGCCACGTCGACCATGTCGCCATCCCGTTTCTGCGGTGCCTTTGCTCAATCGGAGCGTGTGCGGGCTGAACTTGGTGTCCAGTTCGGTGTGTAGTGATCAGGGTGGCCCGCGGAATGGCCGTGGCGGGATTGCCGTAGCGCGTTTCCTGGCGCACCAATCATCTGGGAGAGCTCGTGTTGACGAGGGGCCTTGTGCGCAAATACCGGCTGCTTTTCGCGGTGCCGGGTTCCCGGCTGTCGGCCGTCGCCACCTTGACCGGTAGGTTCCAGCCGGGCATGTATGCAGTGGCCTTGCTGGCGCTGGCTTCGAGTCATCTCGACTACGGCGCCGCTACCTTGGTGGTAGCGGCCTCTTCGATTGGCGCGATGACCAGTCCGCTACGGGGCAGGCTGCTCGACCGGTATTCCTACGCTGTGGTGTTGTGGCCGTTGCTCGTACTGCACATCGGTGCTCTGGTGTTGTTCGTCGTCGGCGCGCAGGCAGATGCCGGGGCTCCGGCGCTGTTCTGCCTCGCGACGCTGGCGTCCGTCAGTCTGCCGCCCGTCGGAACCTTCAACCGGGTGATCTGGCGAAGGAAGCTCCCGGGTTAACTGCGGACGACCGCACTGGCCCTGGATGCCGTCCTCACGGACTTCGGTTTCATGGTCGGTCCGGTCGCGGCGGTTGCCCTGGCGCGCGGTATCGCGCCGGAAGCCGCTGTGCTGGTTTGCGGGCTGCTCGTGACGACCGCGGTGCCGCTGGCCTTGTACGGGGCTGGCGCTCGGGCCCCCGAGGAAGCCTCTCCGCGCAGGCACTGGACGGGCCCTTTGCGGTCATCTGCCTTGTGCCAGGTTTTCAGCGTCGCGTTCTGTTTCTTCCTCGGCGTAAACGTCCTGGAGGTCTCGTTGGCGGCCTATGGACGGGAGGGCGAAGTGACCTTGGCCGGCGGGACACTGCTGAGCCTCATCGCCATGGCCAGCATGGCGGGCGGCGTGCTGCTCGGCGGGCTCCCCACCCCGGCTGCCCGACGCCTGACACAGCCCACCGTGCCGCTGGGTGGAAGCGCGGTATGTCTTCTCTTTCTGGTGGGTGCCTACTTCATGCACCCCATCCTGGTGGCGTTGGCCTGCCTGCCCGTCGGTTTCTGCCTCGGCCCTTGCTTCGCCTCCGTGTACGGTGCGGCCGCAGATCACGCATCCAAGGGCGAGAAAGCGGAGACGCAGTCCTGGGTGGCCAGCGCGATGATGGCCGGTGGTGCGCTCGGAGCGGCAGTGGGCGGCTGGATCCTGGCACACGGCGGGCCGACCGGCGCACTGCTGCTGACGACGGCGGCATGGGCGGCCGGGGCCATCTGCGGGGCGCGCCTCACATCCCTGTGCCCGGCCGCGGAAGGTGTACACGTCGCCCCAGTAGTGTCGGCCGGCTGAGAGGCCGCCTTCCCTCGCGTTCCCGTTACGTGTGATGGACAGCCCCCAGGTGGCGCATCCGCACGATTTCGACGAGGAGGACCGGCTCGGTGTCGCCGGGAAAGGCGATGAACAAGGTCGCTGCCTCGGCCGCTCATCCGCGTGCCCTGAACTGCCGGACCGGTGCACTCGCGCCCCGCGCGGCGGGCCGGTGGCGCCGGTCAACGCATTGCCCGCAATGGCATCGAACCCTCACACCGGCTCGGCAGGCACCGCTGGGTCGTCGAGCGCACGGTGTCCTGGCTGGCCGGCGGCCATCAGGTCACCTGGGCCATCGACATAACCGGCGGTGAGCCCGCCCTGCTGCTGGCCCTGCTCGTCAACCAATATCTATGCCCGCGGTCCAAGAATTTGATGGACCCCGCGAGGAGACTTTTTACCACCGCACATAGGGTGGAAATATTTAGCGCACACAAGCCACCGCAGCATGCTACTGTCGATCTCGGTTGCAGTTTTGGTTCCCAAAATCTTCAAGCGTCTCCAGCCGGCCTCCGCGCCACTGAGGAGCGCTTTATATTTCCCGGCCATTCTCCGGGCGGGGCATCATCGCGGCGACACGGTGTCCGCACGGTGCGGATTCCGGTGTAATGCCCCAAGGAGATATGACATGGCCACTGGCACCGTGAAGTGGTTCAACGCGGCAAAGGGCTTCGGCTTCATCGAGCAGGACGGTGGCGGCGCCGACGTGTTCGCCCACTTCTCGAACATCGCAGCCGAAGGCTTCCGTGAGCTGCTCGAAGGCCAGAAGGTGACCTTCGACATCGCGCAGGGCCAGAAGGGCCCGACGGCCGAGAACATTGTTCCCACCTGACACTGACGCGCATTTTGTAGCTGGGGCCCGCATCCCTCGGGGTGCAGACCCCAGCTGCACACATTTCCCCGCGGTGGTTTCTCCTGCGGGACGCAGGATTTCGGGTCGCGCCCTCCCCGCAGTCGCGCCCCTCGACCGCCGTCACTGGATTTCACATCCACCGGACGTCGCCTATTTCAGCGCCTGGGCCTGTACGGATTTCCCGTAGGCCAAATACGCTTTCGCATTCCATTCGGCCCGGTCTCGCAATTCCCAGCGCCGCTTTTCTGCTGCGGGAGTTCCTTGATGCGTGCCGTATCAAGGAAGGTTCTGAATGAACCCCGCACGTAGGAACGAGCGCTCCTCTCGCACCCGCAGCCGCACCGGCGGCCCCACTTTCGGCACGGGCGGCTCCGGTTCGCCTCGGGGCGGCCGCTTCGGCTCGTCCACGCCGAGCCGTTCCGGAAGCCCGAGCCGCTCGGGCGGCCGCGGCCGCCGGCCCGCCGCGGTCCAGGGCGAGTTCGCCCCACCCAAGACGATCACCCCCGCGCTGCCCGCGGTCGACGCCTTCGCCGACCTGGACATGCCCGGGGAACTGCTGGCCGCCCTCGGCGCGCAGGGCGTGACCGTGCCCTTCCCGATCCAGGGCGCCACCCTGCCCAACACCCTGGCCGGCCGTGACGTCCTCGGCCGCGGCCGCACCGGATCCGGCAAGACCCTCGCCTTCGGCCTCGCCCTGCTGGCACGCACCGCCGGGCAGCGCGCCGAGCCCCGCCAGCCGCTCGCTCTCGTACTCGTCCCCACCCGCGAGCTGGCTCAGCAGGTGACCGACGCCCTCACCCCGTACGCCCGCTCCGTGAAACTGCGTCTGACCACGGTCGTCGGCGGCATGTCGATCGGCAAGCAGGCCGGCGCGCTGCGCGGAGGCGCGGAGGTCGTCGTGGCCACGCCAGGCCGGTTGAAAGACCTCATCGACCGCGGTGACTGCCGGCTGAACCAGGTCGCAATCACCGTCCTCGACGAAGCCGACCAGATGGCCGACATGGGCTTCATGCCCCAGGTCACCGCCCTGCTCGACCAGGTACGCCCGGAAGGCCAGCGAATGCTCTTCTCCGCCACCCTGGACCGCAACGTCGACCTGCTGGTGCGTCGCTACCTGACCGACCCGGTCGTGCACTCCGTCGACCCGTCCGCCGGCGCGGTGACGACGATGGAGCACCACGTGCTGCACGTCCACGGCGCCGACAAGCAGCGGATGACGACGCAGATCGCGGCGCGCGAAGGCCGGGTCATGATGTTCCTGGACACCAAGCACGCCGTCGACCACCTGACCGAACACCTGCTCAGCAGCGGAGTACGAGCCGCCGCGCTGCACGGCGGGAAGTCCCAGCCCCAGCGCACCCGAACGCTCGCCCAGTTCAAGACCGGCCACGTCACCGTGCTGGTCGCGACCAACGTGGCGGCGCGCGGCATCCACGTCGACAACCTCGACCTCGTCGTCAACATCGACCCGCCGACCGACCACAAGGACTACCTCCACCGCGGCGGCCGCACCGCCCGCGCCGGCGAGTCCGGCAGCGTCGTCACCCTGGTCACCCCGAACCAGCGCCGTGACATGACCCGTCTGATGGCCACCGCCGGGATCACCCCGCAGACCACCCAGGTCCGCCCGGGCGAAGAGTCACTACACCACATCACCGGCGCCCAGGACCCTTCCGGGATCCCGGTCACCATCACCGCACCCGTGACCGAGCGGCCCCGGCGCAGCAGCGCATCCCGCGGCCGACGCAGGCCCCTCCCGGCTACCCGGCGCATGAACGGGCGGCAGTCCTCCTTCGACGCGGCGGCCTGAGAACCACTTGATCAGGAAACTGACCCACCTCTGCAGGAGGCACGTTGTGACGTTGATCCAGATGCAGGACCGCTCGGCACAGGGCAACCCCGTGCACCGGATGGTGGTCGACGCCATGGAGTCGGACGTTCCGCAAGTCTGTGACGACATGACCGTCGAAGTGGCCTGGTCTGTCATGGCCGGCGCCCGCACGGGTCATCTGCTCGTCTGCGACGAGGACGACCTGTGCACCGGGGTGGTCACCCAGGCCCAGCTCGCCGCCGTCCATGAGCGCGACACGTACACGGACCGGCTCCGGCTGCGCGATGTCCTCGGCGAACGCGAGCCGTTCGCCTCACCCCTGACCACGACGGTCGAGGCCGAGCACGTGATGCGCCATCGCCGGCCGGAGTCGGCCCTGCCCGTTGTCGACGAACAAGGCTGCCCTTCGGTCGTCCTCGCCCTCGCACGCTGAACCGCCTCACGACCGCAGTTCCGACGTGACCGTCCCCTTCCTCCTGTGAGGCATCATGCGCTGTGTCATCGCCCGTTTCCCGTTCGACCTGACCAAGAGCGGTGTCCTGGAATCGATGAAGGGCGTCAAGCCCGAGCAGGTCACCGGCGAGTCCGTGACCATAGGCCGCCGCACCTACCCCGCCAAGCAGGTCGGCCAGATCATCACCCGCCAGGACCGACGCGACTTCAGCGCCGGCGAAGTTCTCCGAGCCATGACGCAGCTCGGCTTCACCTGCCGCGTCCTGCCCAGGGCCACCGTGCCGACGCGCCCCCTCACCCCGCTCCAGCAGGCGTCCGCGATGCTCGGCGTACCGGTGACCGTCTGACGCCTGAGCGATGGGCACGGCACTGGCTGCCACCCGAGCAGCGAGGAGGGCCCGACTGGCACGTGCCGGTCGGGCCCTCCTGCGACCCCGCCAGCGGTCGCGCCCCTGGCGAGTAGGGCACTCCACGCCTCGCCGCCAGAGGCGCGCCGGGTGACCGCAGTCGCTCGGGCGAAGCGATGGACCAAGCCGGAAGTAGTAGTCGAAGCACTGTGCATCGGCGACACACCGAGCCCCCGCGTTCGGCTGCCGCCACGCCCGTGGGCCTGACCAGCAGTGATGGCCGCCCTGCATACCTGGGACCACCATGGGCAGCTAGCTCAGCCCGAGGCGCACGAAAATCTATGATGACCGAAGTAGACATTGGGCGGTGGCGTGGTTATGGTTTCTCTCGTAGCCAGAGAGACCGAAGGGCTCGGCAGAGACGAACTGCCGGGCAGCAGTACATGCAGTTGCAGTTCGCAGGGCGGTGCGGTGGTGGAGTTCCGAAGCCAGGGTTGTTGCAGGACGGCGACGGGGCTGACGACCGGACCGGGTGGCCCGCAGTCATCAGGGGCTGCCAGGAGCAGTACCGCAGTTAACGCAGTGGCAGTACCCGCAGTTCGCAGTACCAGCAGTGCAGTCAGTGAGCGGTACCTCGGTAAAGGCGTCGGCTGCGGGCGCGCGTACCGGGAAGTTCGGCAGTGGGGTTCCAAGCCAGAGCAGATGCAGGATGGGCAACGGGGCTGGCTGCCGAAGAGTGGCGCTGTGACAGGCCACCAGCAGTGCGCAGTAGAGCAGCACCAGCAGTACGCAGTACCCCGCTTCACCAGCAGTTGATCAATGAGGAAGAACGGAGGAGCCAGACGCCATCAGGATCGCCCGGGCCGAAGGCTGAGCCCGGGTACCGCAGGACATCGATAGTGAGGTGGTCTCCGGTCAAGCAACCGCGATCCCCGCACTCCCGGCAGCAACTCGGCCGGGGCGGCGGAAACAGGAGGTCGGCGCAGTATCAGGGCCGACAGATGGTGTAGTAGTTCCTTCGGGGCCCTGGTGCCGTACGGCACCAGGGCCCCTCCATGCGTTCCATGAGAGAGGTGCAATGACAGCAGACGACTCGTTCGGCCGTCTTGACGACGACGACTACCCCGCCTACACGATGGGCCGGGCCGCCGCCATGCTCGGCACCACCCAGAGCTTCCTGCGCGCCATCGGCGAGGCCCGCCTGATCACCCCGCTGCGCTCCGAGGGCGGACATCGTCGCTACTCCCGCTACCAACTGCGCATCGCGGCACGCGCCCGGGAACTCGTCGACCAGGGCACCCCCATCGAGGCCGCCTGCCGCATCATCATCCTTGAGGACCAGCTCGAAGAAGCCCAGCGCATCAACGCCGAATACCGCCGCGCCGCCGAGTCGCCCCCGCCGCCGGCCTCGGACTGAGGTGAACTCGCCAGCCGTCGGATACGACCCGGAGCCCTGACGAAGGCGTACTCATGCGCGGATGCCCGTGGGAGATCCGCGCCCGTGGCAGCGCCGCGCATGGTGCCAGGTGGGTGCCGTGCACCGCCCGGCTGGAGCACTTCCCGGTTCCTTCCGCACCCCCGACACCCGGGACGACCCAACCCATCGGCCCCTCGATGGGCGCCAATTACGCCGTAGACCCGCCCTCTCCTGGCTCACCACCGCAGACCGTCCATCGGCACCGGCGCTCACGGAGAAGGGGCTGATGGATGATCAGCCCCGTACGAACCGAACGAGAGGCAGGACCGAGGCGGGCCTCCGGTCGCCCCAACTCCCTTAAGAGTCCTGGACGGAAGACCTCTGGCACCACGTGTCACGCGTCAGGCCCCGGATCGTCAACGGTGGCGACGAGGAGTTGCGTGGCCTGGGTGAGGTTGTCGGCGCGGACCGCTCGGGCCATGGCGATGCGGGCGGCGTCGGGCGTGGTACCCGGGGGGACGACCAGGAGTGCGAAGTGGTCGTTGTGGCCGCGGGTGATGAGGACAGTGTCGTCGCCGACCGGGTCGGAGTCGATGTGTACGACGCGGTCGTCGATGACCAGGCGGGTCGGGAGTCCGGTCCAGGCGTCGGCGTCGAGGCCGACGCGGGTGATGGGGCCCAGGTATTCTGTCAGGGCCTTGATCAGGGCGGGCAGCTCGGCCGTGATGTCCTTGGACCGCGGCCACCACGCACCGTCGAGGATGCCGGTCCGGGACTGGGTGGTTTCCATACGGAGCACGGCCGTACCCAGTTTCACCGCCTGGTGGATCGAGTCCGGAAGAAGCAGCGGTGCGGGGCGGGGAGTGTCGGAGTCGGCCATAGCGGTCCGCCCCTCTCGGAGACGCGGGCGCGGCCGTCGACAGCACGACGCCCTGCCCGTGCCTTCACGGTACGCCTCTCACCTGCTCGATGCCGCTGCCGGCGGCCCGCGGTGACCGGGCTCCCGGAAATTGCCTGATCACGAAACGGTTCGGGCCCCTCTTGCAGGAGTATGTTCGAAGAACCGGGAGCAATTCGAACACCAGCTCCACGCAGGTGCCGTTCCCGGCGATCGCCGAACACCGGGCTGCCGACGGGCAGCCCGGGGGCAGGTTTCGCGCCATGACTACGCTCCTCGACCTCACCACGCCGCGCGACCTCGCCCCCGTACTTCCGGCGCGTCTGTCGCTCACCCCGAAGACCACGCTCGCGGGCCAGCTGGACGGCACCTGGTGGCCCCACTCCCGCGACCTCGCCGCCGAGCTCCCGCCGCTGGCAACAGCCCTGGACGAACCCTGGGGCCGTATCACCCGCGTCACCGTGAACCCCACCCGCTGGCCCGTCATCCCTCATAAGGTCCCCGCCGCCGGCCACACCCTGCACGTCGCATGGTTCACCGAGCAGGACCCGGACAAGCTGATCCTGCTCTCCCTCACCATGGGCCGCTGCGATCTCCTGGTGATCCCGCCCGAGACCGAGCCCGCCGCGGCCGCCCGGCTGATGGCTGCCGCCGCGATCCCCGGGAGCGTCCTCAAGGCCGGAGCCCTGCTGGCCAACGAAGCCGCCATCGGACGCGATATGAGGGACACCCGACGCCCGGAGGACAGCTGGGAGGACGAGGGCGGCTCATGCATATCCCTCTACGGGCGGCCGCTCGGACTGCCCGTCATGCCCTTCCCCGTGCCAGGCGACACGTGGAGGTGAGGGGCAGGGAGCCCGTCGTCCTCATCACGGCTCCCCAGCACGACGCACGCCTCGCCGCCTGCCACATCAGCGTCGCGCTGCGGGGTGCCCGCAGATGGAGCCACCGCACGCGGCAGCGGTCGGTGCCGGGAGATGGCGGGGCTGCCGACCCTACGCGCACCTCCCGATGACCCGTACCTTCCTCCGATCCGGGGCAGCGCCTGGTGGGCCCAGGCGCCCACCCGCCGAAGCACCGCCTCCAGCCGAAAGGGCCACCCCCCCCTCTTGAAACTGATCGAGACCTACACCGACACCGGCGCCGGCACCGACGCTCGCACCCTCCCGGCGGCTGGCCATGCGGAAGTCCGCATCGTCGCGGCCTCCTCCGAGGCCGCCCGCGCCGTCGCCGAGGTCCTGCGCCGCTGCTTCGCCAGCACCGAACAGCGCAGCTACCCGGCTCGGCACGGCGGCACCCGGCTTCACCTCACCGTCGACACGGAATCCGCCCCCGAACCCGCCCTCCCCTGGCTGGCCAGCAGCACACCGCCCGCCGGCAGCCGCATCAACACCCACGCCGACGAGATCTGACGGCCACGGGCCCCGAACCTGCAGGAGAGGAGTGGTCATGGCGACCCTCCGCGAGCGAAAGAGCTACCGCGAGCAGATCCTCGGGGCACTGTACGAAGCCGGCGAAGGCAACCGCCTCCTCGGAATGACCGGAACCCGGCTCGCCCACGACCTCGACATCCCGGAACAGGACCTCGCCGCCGCCTGTACCTACCTGGCGAGTGAGGGCCTGATCACCGTCGACTGGGACCCCGGCAACATCCCCGCCATGGTCACGCTCACCCACCAGGGCATCCGGCTCATGGAGGCCGAGGAGGAGAAGCGCGGCTGAGAGTGCCAACGCTTGCGCCCGCAACGCGGGCTCACGGACGATGCGGGAAGAGTCACGGCGCCCCACACGGCGGGCGCGGTGAACCGTGTCATCCCGACGTCCGCCGGGGGCGTGCCCCAAGCGTGCCCTTCGGAGTGGTGAACAGCGGTCAACACAGGTGCCAGGAGTACCCGCAGACAGCACATACACCGGAAAGAAATACCAGGTCAGCAGCCCTATCGACCACCAAGGCGGCAATGATTCCCAAGCTCAGAGCGCGGGTTCGATTCCCGTCACCCGCTCCACAACGAAGGCCCTGGTCGGAGACCAGGGCCTTGTTTGTCGTCTAGACCGCTTCGGGCCCGCGTGCCATACGCGCTGTAACGGGACGTCAGATGGAGTTCCCACGCGCGGTCCGCGACCAGGCAACATTGCGCGGTCTCGAACACCGGGACGCGCATCGAGTGATCCACGTCACCTCCTTCGTGCGCTTTCCGGCGACGCCGGGAACGGGGGTGGGAGCTGGTGAACGGTGGCAGCCGCGCCGTCCTCCGGGCCTCGGGCAGCCACCGCACGCCGACGGCGGACATCGGCGTCGATGTCGTCGGCGAGCTTACGCTGGTGGGCCTTGGTGGAGTGCTGGTAGATGAGCTGGGCCCGCTCGGAGGACTGGCCGGCGCGGACCATGAGGTCCTTCAGCTTGGCTCCGGTGTCGGCGGCCAGGGTGTTGCCGGTGTGCCGGAGGTCGTAGAAGCGGAACTCCTTCGGCATGCCGACCGCGTCGCGGGCCTTGCGCCACTTCCGGCCGAAGGTCGTGCCTCGGAGGGCCGCCCCCTTCTCACCCACGAAGACGAGGCCGTCGGGACCGTCCTGGGCGAACCACTCCAGGTGCCGGCGGACATCGAGGAGGATGAAGCCGGGCAGCATGATCTCCCGCTTGCCCGCACGGGACTTGGGGTCGCCGATCACCCGACGGCCGGTGTTCAGCTGTTGGTCAAGGCAGGCGGGATCAGCGAAGACGCGTCAGCAGGCACGCTCTTCCACTCGGATCACGGGGCGTAGAGAACTCCATGATCTTGGAAGCCGCGCCTGTCCCACTCCGGCCCCGCCACTCACCTGACGGACCACCACGAACCGGGCGTCACGCGACTACGCCGAAGCCCTGTCTCAGAGCGGCGTGTCAGCCACGCTTCTGACGCAGGTGGCGGGAGGCAGCAAGGCATGAGGACAGCCATGTCGCCTCATTGCGATCAATGATCAGGTCGCCGACGGTGATCACCCCGTCCATCACGCTGCCGACCCGTACTGAGTGGTCGCCGACGCGGAACATCTGCCAGTCGGCGTCGCTGTGCCAGAACCGGGCGGTCTTCTCTCCCCGGCGCTGGGCGAAGACGAGCTCTTCTCCGTGCTCGTTGAGAAAGTAGCCGACGTAGTCCTTGCCTGTAATCACGCCACCGCACAGGCGGGCCAGCAGCTGTTCGATCGCAGGCCGGTTGTCTTCGGTCATGCCGTGGGCTCCTCGGTCTGGTCAGGATCCTGCTGCGCCGACGCGAGGGCCAGCATCCGGGCTGCTGACTCCAGCAGGGTTTCGTACGTGATCACTTCAATGCGTGCCGCGTGTGTGTTGTAGGTGCGGAGTGTCTCCGCGATGTCCTGGGGGGTAATGCCCCCACTGACGAAGCGCGGGTGCCCGATCACAACCGTCGCCGAGGCTCTACGGGTATCGACTCCATGGTCCGCGAGAATGGCCTTGCGGTTCTCGTCCATGGTGCGGAGGTAATTCTGCGCCTGCGACACCGCGTGGTGGGCCGCGGCACCCAACATGAGGTGGCCGCTGCGGCGAATCACCAGGTCCTTGATGTTGGCACGCTTGAGTTCCACCACGTGAAGAGACCCATCACCACGCAGAAGCGGGATATCCAGAATCGTGTCCGCGGTGTACTGCCTACGTGCCAGTTCTGCCACGTAGGCACCGCCGAAGATCCACTCCTGATTCTTCAGACGGGCGTGGAGGGCGGTCTCCGAGCTCGTCTCGTCCTCCACCACAGCACGCAGAGCGTCGAGACCCGCTCGCCGGGCCTTCAGCTCCAGCAACTGAGCGAGCAACCCCGCGTCGGCATCCGCGAGGAAGTCGCCCACCATCCGCGCCGCCTCGGTCGAGGCCGGTCGCGGCAGGTTCCTCAGGACCAGCTCCATGTGCCCGTACTGCTGGAGTCGCCTCCTCTCTCGAGTGGGCAGCCGAATCCCACCCTCCCCCGTACCGAGGCCCAAGTAGTCCACGGACAGGGCTATACCGCGAAAGAGGTCCCGCGCATCGGCCACCGTCGCCTCGGGGTTGTCCTTGGAGAGGGCGTCCAAAACGGCCACCGCTCGATCGGCGCCCATGGCCACCAGCCTGCGCATGCCTTCCTCGCTACGATGCCGAGCATTCTCGTCGTAGTAGTTCTCCAGGATTTCGAGGAACAGTTCGCCTCCGGCGTAGGCGGCGAAGCGCTGGAACCGCTGCGCAAGAGCGAAGTCTCCGAGCAGGAGCGATTCTTGGGCAACATCCTCCAAAGCGTTCACCAACGGCCTGCCCTTGCCGTACCCGGTCCCGCCGAAGGCAGGACCCATGATGCGCAGCACTGCATTGATGCGCTCCAGCACGCTCGGGTGCTCAGTGAGCTCCCGAGCCCCGCTGACCATCTGCCAGAGCGTGAAACCGGAACGGAATGTCGTCATGCGGTGACCTTAGAAGGAGGCACTGACAACGACGCCGGGTTGAGTGGATCGTGGCCAGACCGGCTCGATCAAACGAGTCTCCGCAGGGTGGGAGACCCTCCGCGCTCTGTGCCCCAACCGTGTCCCTGGGAGCGGTGAACAGCAGCCCCAGGTCCGAGACCTGAGGTTCCGCCGTTGTCTCGATCTGACGTCTCGCCCCGGCAGGAGGTGTCACCGACGCACCCGCGCGCCACCCAAGGGGGCGTGCCACTACGTGCCAGTAGAGGCGGTGAACAGCGGACAACAGGGGAGCCGCCAGACGCTGAAGAGACGGACCGAGTCGACATTTCCGCAAGTCAGGACCCATGCATGGGTCAAGCGCCGGGTGCTTCCCAAGCTCAGAGCGCGGGTTCGATTCCCGTCACCCGCTCCAACGACTAAGGCCCAGCTAAGGGACTGGGCCTTCGCGTTGTCTAGACCACGCTAGGCGTTTCGTGCCAGTTGCGTGCCCGATGAGATCCCGGCGGTCGAGGCGGTCGAGGCGGTCGAGGACAAGCTGGTGGATGAGGTTGTTGAGCGGCTGATGGACCGCGTGGATGCCTCGGGCCTTTCCTGCTGGGTGACGGCGGGCTGCTGGCGGAGGCGAAGCGGGTCGTGCTGGAGCGGGCCTGGGCACGGAGATGACCGGCCACCTCGGATACGGGAAGCGGGATCCGGCAGACCGCGGCTCGGGCAATAGCCGCAGCGGAACATCGCTGAAGGCGGTGCTGACCGATGCCGGGGGCAGTAGCGCCGGCCGTTGTGAGGGACCCTGAGGGGGCCTTCGAACGCCAGGCGGTTTGCAGGCCAGCGGTATCCCGCTATCGTGCGGACCTGGCAAGCTGCATGGAGCGAATTCACCGCCTACCCCGCCTTCCTGCCGGAGGTAAGGAAGGTCGTCTACTCGACGAACCCGGTCGATTCGATCGGCTCACGGATGCGGAAAGCGGGCTGCACCTGCGGGCACTTGCCCTCCGAGCAGGCCGCGTTGAAGGTGCTCCACCTCGCCGTCCGCGAACAGGTCACCCAAGGCACGCGATATCACATACGCCACGGCACACTGCAAGAAGGTGCAGAACCAGCTCTCACTCTTCTTCTTCCTCTTCCTCTTCCTCTTCCTCTTCCTCTTCCTCTTCCTCTTCCTCTTCCTCTTCCTCTTCCTCTTCCTCTTCCTCTTCCTCTTCCTCTTCCTCTTCTTCTTCTTCGAGGACCGACTCAACACCAGGCAAAAATCAAGGACTTAGACAAAGTTCCGTACACGCCCACTATCATCAGCGGCTCGCGATGGGTTACGAGAACAAGGCCAAGGGGGAAGCACGGCATGGCTGGCGACGGCTTTGACGTCGATACCGATCAACTCAAGACTGCCACTCCGACGTTCCACCGGGAGTCGGTCGTTTTGGAACGGGCGACGGCCAAGCTCCGGCAAGGGCTCGACGGGCTGGGGGAGCCGTGGGGCGGTGACGAGCAGGGCGAGATGTTCGAGCACGTCTACGCCCCGCACCGGGCGCAGATCGAGAAGGCGTCCGCGGCCTTGGGCAAGGGCCTGTCAAGCATCACCAAGGCCATGAACGACATGGCGGCCAATCACGAGGACGCAGACCGGTCGGCCAAGTCCGGCTTAGCGGACGGTAAGTGATGGGCGCTGCCGACAAGGCCAAAGAGATCGTCCAGGACCTCACCGGCATGTGGTGGCCGGAGTGCGATGAGGACGAGTTACGCGAAGCCGCGCGGGCCTGGCGTATGTATGCGGACGATGTCGAGGACTGCACGGCGGCCTGCCACAAGAAAACCCAGGATGTCATCGACAACAACAAGGGCGCCGGCATCGAGGCGTTCTGCGCGTTCTGGAAGAAGTACCACGGTGGCGGCAAGGGCTATCTGGGCGATGTCGCCTCCGCTGCACGGGACATGGCCAAGGCCCTGGACAAGTTCGCCGACCAGATCGCCGAGGCGAAGAAGAAGATCGAGCACGAGCTGGAGATCGCCGGGGCGGTGCTCGTGGCCGGGACGGCGCTGGCCCTCTTCACCGGCGGTATCAGCGAACTCGCCGCCGCGGGCGCCACCGAGGCGATCGTCGCCGCGGCCGGCACGGCAGGCGTTGCCGTCTCCGCAACCGTCGCCGAGATCGCCGGCACCGTTCTGGCCACCGCCGCCATCGGCGGCGTCGAAGCCATCACGGTGGATGTGGTCGTCGCCCAGGGCGGCCGGAATCTGCTCGGGGAACAGCGCGGCATCAACCTCCAGGAGGCCAGCGCCGCCGGCACGGCTGGCGTGCTCTTGGGTGGGGCCTTGGGAGCTGGGGCCCGCGTGGCATCAGGTGTCGCCAAGGGGGCGAGCGCAGAATCTGCCCTCGGCGCGACCAGGCTCGAATTTGAGGGGATCGACTCCCTGCACGTGCCAAGGGCTGGCTCGCTCAATATGAGCCGCCACTACGATGCCCGGGTTGCCCCTGACTCCACGATTCCCGAGCCGCCCAAGAACGAAGGCGATGCTCATCTTGCCGCCGGTGACCCTGTGTACTACCACCCCGGCTCGACGGGAATCGGCTACGACTCGGCAACCCTGAAGAACCTTGACTGGGTGAAGCCGAAGGACGGTTTCCACGACGTCGTCATCCATGGCAATGATCGCGGATTCTTCGAGCCGGGCCGCGTCAACGCGCACGGCAACGGATTCTCTGGAGGAAACACACATCCGGCGCAGATCGCGGAGGCTATCCGGAACAACCCCAGCTACGACGGCGGCCCGGCCAGGCTCGTATCCTGCCATTCGGGAACGGCTGGTGAGGGCGTGAGCGTCACGCCGGCAGCGCAACAGGTAGCAAACGAACTGCGCGTCCCTGTCATGGCACCCACCAACAAGGTGGGCGTGATGAGGGGCGCCGGTGCCGGCCAGGAGCCGATCATCTTCGGCGGCGGCTATTGGCGTACCTTCCTTCCCATAGTCCAGTGAGCACAGACACCAAGGACCCTCGATGAAGATTCTCGGTCATTACGAAGAGCTGTGGTTGGAGCGCGCTGGCACTCCCGACGGGAAACTCCAGGACTTCACGCGCGAGACAGGCGAACCGGACGAGGACCAGATCGTGCAGTATCTCCGTGCCGGTGAAGAGCTGTTCTCGGCGATGGGAACCGTCGGCGACATCCTGGGATCGGACGAGCGCATCCTGGGCGGGGACTCCGTCTTCACCGATGGCGAATGGATCTGGCGCGGGGACCTGTGGTTCTACCTGGGCCGCTACCACGTGCGCCTGCCGGACGAGTTCGTCACCCGAGTCCGCGAGCAGCGGTACGCCCTGCCCGCCCTGGATGAGGCGCGCCTGATTGCCCTGTCTGATGAGTTGCACGAAATTCTCTGAAACTGGCGACGAAATCGAGAGCAGTACCGGCACGCCTCCGCTCCGGCGACATGGCCGGAGCGGAGGCGTCTTTCGCCTCGCGCACCGGGGCCGCTCAGGAACTCTGCGAGTGCCCGCGTCGACGGCAGTGGATACGGCCGAGGTTCCGGGTCACGCAGCGCATCCGCGATCAGTTCATCGGCGCACTGTCCGAGCCAGAAGCCGACTGCCGGAGCCGTCCGGTCGGACCGGACCCGGCCTTCTCCTAAGCGATGATGCCGGCCCGATTCGACTCCAGGAGCGTGAGCCACACCATGCGCAGCGAGACGAGCGCATGCCGAACACGGCAAGTTGAGCGCCGCGGTCGACGACCGTGCGCACCAGCCGCTGCGGCTCGGGCCCCACGGTCCAGAGGGGCGGATCGTCCCAGATGAACCGTGCGCCCGCAGGAACGACAGACCGCCCGCCAGGCGCGCATACTCCGAACCACCTCATTCCCGTCCCCCCGTTCATTGGGCTGCAACGAAATGGCGGCCTCCCCCACGGGAAGAGCCGCCACCGAATTCATCAGCTCTACTGGTACCGCTTGTTTTCGGTGCTGCCCCCTGGCGGTGCTATCGGCCCGAGGAAGGGGCATTCATTCTCGGGCCGGTCGGGCCCAGCCCCGACGGCGGCGCCGAGTGCCCGGACTGTCGAGATCTGGAGCGTGTGCCCTACCGCCTGCACGGGTTCGATATCCGGTGCGGAGAACCGATGCCGCCCCCTGCTCACCGATGGCCACGGCACCAGCCGGTGCATGCGGAGACTCATGGGGGTCACTCCCGTGCTGCTGTGGGCAAGGGCCCGCCGGCACCGGCCACGCGCGCACGGTGGGTAGGCCATGCACGCGGGTAGCGGCTCAGCACGAGCCCACGGCGCCGTTACCACACTCAACGCAATTGAAGGCATCGCAGACGGACTTCGCATCCTGGGGCGCCATTCGGGCTGAGCCGCGCGCCCCGGGGTAAGCCGTAGCAGTGCCGCCCCTGTCCGCATGGAGCACCACGATGGAGGCGATGAGATGAAGCGCCGCAGCCCGTGGTCCGGCGGGCACGGAGCCGAAATGACTTCGCAGTCGCGAGCTGCGGGCTCAGCTGATCCGCAAAGGTGATGCCTGGCACGCCCATGTCAGCCGTGGCGGGCCTTGCGCCCGCACGTATGGGGCGTCGCTGCTCGAGACAGTAGAGCTTCCCTGATCTAGCCAGCGAACGAACGATCTCGGCCGGTTTCGTTCACGGACCGTCAGTCGCTTCCTACGCCGAGTAGCGTGCTCCCGTCAACGCCGCCGATCTTGACGTACCTGATGCCTGCGCTTGCGGACTGCGATCCGCAACCGTACGCGCCCTGCTCATCGCGCATGCCCCCACGGCGAACGGCACGAAGGCTTCCGGACTCGCCAGTTCGACGCCGCCACCGCGCGCAGCGACCGAGGTCCTGCGGGCCGGGGACGGGTGCGCGGCCTCCTCGATGGTCGCCGCAGCACGCGCTCTTTTTCCCCTGGGGCGCTTGGGTGCGTACCGGGTCGTTCGTAGGAGCATGCGCATGAGCAAGGCCGCCGATCGGAACCGCAGTGGGCCAGACGAGATTCCCGTCATCCCGGTAACCGGACCGCGCCACGCCGGCAAAGACTTCGTGCACCGAGTCCCGCCCACCTCGCAGACTACGAAGAGCCAGCGGCACCTGGCAGATCTGGCCCAGGTAAAGCTCTCCTCGGAATTGCTGGAGCGGCTGACTCACATCGCCGTGGAGCCCGATGCCTTGGCCAGTGTCAGGCCGGAGCGCCACCGTGTGGAGTCCGGCTGGCTGTACTCCATCAGCACCCGGGTCTACAGCCCCCTGATCTCCATCGCAGTGGAGAACGATCGGCTACTGGCTGATGCCCAGTACGCCGCGGACCCGGACGGAAGGAAGTCTCGGCCCGCCCTGTCCATGCCTGAACCGCATCGCGAACATGCTGCCTTGGTTCACGGTGACGCGTTCGAGGACCTGATGGAGTCCGTGGACCGGGCCGCAGTCAAGGTGAGAAACGAGAACCCTCAGGAGGTCGGCGAGCGGCTGGTGGAGCGCCCGCTGATGCTTGTCGCGGCCCTGCTCCGTATGCCGGGAGGCCAAGGAGGGACCGAGTTCACGGCGGTGGACGGCAACTCCCGGCTGGTGTCCTGCTGGGCCAAGATCTCGGTCGAACAAGGCTGGCTGGACGACGGCAAGAGCGCTGCGCCCACTCTGCCGGCTCCCTCCGACCTGATGCGACTGCCGCTGGCGAAGCGGCGGGATCTCGTACGGAAGATCATCAAGGCGGCCTATCGGAAGTTGGACGAGCCCCGATCCTCGATCGAGGGCCGCAACAAAGCCGCTATGGCCCTCAATGCCCTGACCGTCCCGGTGCAGATCATCGTTGGCTACGAGGACGATGACGCCACCCTTGGGATGAAGCGCTTCCCGGCCGCGGTGCGCTCTCTCCTGTTGAGCATGAACGTGGGAGTCAAGCCGTTTGGAAACGGGGCGCGCAACGCCGTTGTGGCGGAGGAGATCGTGGCGGGTTTGTACGCCGAGGGGCACCTTGGAGACCTGTTCACTGATCCTGAAGCCACTCGCGACGTGCTCCTGGGGCGGGGTCGGGTAGCGGAGGCCATGAGCAAACTCAGACTCGACCCGTCTCTCCGTGACCTGCGGTTTGCTTTCGTCATTCAGCAGTTCACGCGCAAGGATCCCGAGTTCACCGCGCTGATGCGTACAAAGCTTCAGGTGCCGGGCGCCTACATCAAGTATCGCAATGGCCCCGTGGTGGAGCTCGCTCTCCGTTCCTACTCCGTGAGCAAGGAGCCAAGGGAGATCACTTCGATCCGCGCGGCGCTCGAAACCCAGTGCCTGTGGCAGGAGTTGGTGGATCATCCCTGGTCGCTGGAGAATCTCGGTTCTGACGAGGCAATAGACACCCTGCACATGCGAGCGAGGAAGGGCGAGCAGGAAGCACTGGCACAGCTCGGCGTCCTGGGCATGATTGCGATGGTGACAACCGGGCATCTCAATGCCCCGCGTGGGTCGGCGGAGGAGATCGTGGGCGGCAAGACCATCTCGCGTGGACCGGTCGCGCAGATCGTCACGAAGCTGTTGGAGACCGAGGCGGGCCATGCGCTACTGGCTGACGCGGTGAAGCGATCTCGGGCAGGGCAACCTCTGCGCTGGTGGGATGCGGAACGCAGGGAACTCGTGGAGCAACCGGACGGCTGGAGAGGCACCACTTTCGACGCGAATCTCCGCTACGCGGTGCGTCATGGGTTCGATGTGAATGGCGATGTCCCGAACCCGGCCAAGCAGGAGGGCACTCGGTTGACGGTGTTCCAGCAGTCCGTCGTCACCGCCAAAGAGAGACTGATGGATCTCATCGAGCTGCGTGAGGAGAACGGCACGGTCGAGAAGCTGGCTTGGGTGGAAGTCGAGGCGCATCTGAAGATCCTCGACCGGATGAAGGAGAAGTTGCTGGCGATCACCGAGCAGTCCACGTTGGGGCGCTGGTGACGGATTCGCTGTGGACTGGTGTTGTCCCAATGACCCAGGAACGTTATGCGCTCCTGGCCCAGCATGCGGGGCCCTGGCTCGAAGAGTTTCGGGACGCGCCGGTCCCCGTCGGCACTGACACCGGGTACGAGATTCGAGCCCTCTACATCGCGGTTGCGTGGGACGGCACCGCCATCTACTGCGGACGCACCCGCCCCCGGCGTCCGCTGCGGAGCGGGGCAGCGGCAGCGCGGATCGGCCAACACCTGCGCGAGGAATCCAAGCGCGCCCAGTGGACTGCGTACTGGGTCCTGCCACTGCGCGCCGACACTCCGGATGCCGAGGTCGACCGTCTGGAAGCAGTGGTCGCCCCGAGCCTTGGCCTGCCGCGGCGCCGACGCTCCCGACGCCGTCGGCTCACGTAGCCGAGCCCTGGGGCCGCCCGGTTCTCCATAGCTGGGCGGCCTACGGGATTGCTGGTCAGTCACCCGCTGCGTGAGCGGCTGGTGTGCAACAGATCGTTCAGCGGCGGATCCTGCGTCGGGGTAAATGCCCTCTGACCAGGTGAAGACCGCCCGCGTCGGACCATGAGGGAGCGTCGATCACGGGCCGCCGGGACTTTCGATCCACTAGCCCCCGCATTCGCGCACCTCACCACCGGCGCAGCCCCGCCGTACCCCTCAGCACCTGGATCAGGCCCACACGAGTCGCCTACGCCCCCATCCCATCGCAGGCCAGCCCCCTCCCCAGCCCTTTACCGTGGTGCACCAGGATCGGCAGCGGTCAAATCGGCTGCCTCCGGCAAGGCTCCCGCACCCAGATAGTCACAGTTCAGAGGGGCATGGCGCCCTGAGGCGCCGTTGCTTCCCAAGCCCGGACCGCAGTTTCGATTCCCGCCACCCGCGCCAAGCGAAAGCCCCAGGTCAGCACCTGAGGCTTAGCTGTCGTCCAGACCATGTCCGGGCCCCATCGCCTCGTCCGGGACCTCGGCGTCAAGCCGGCCATCGCCCGCCGTGGCGCCGAACACGGCTCCGGCTCGGTGCCCAACACCGGTTCGTAGAAGGCGCATTCGCTGTGACATGGTTTTTCTTGCTCCATCACCGCCGAAACCACGACAGAGCCGTTGACCGGGCAAACCCGCCATTCGCCAGCGTTCCGCGGCTCAACCCAGCGGCTGTTTCCGCGCCCCACGCCGCCCCCGGATGGGCCGTTCCGTCGGCTCCGGCGATGTGGCGCGCATGCGGAGGGTGCCCTCGGGGAGGTCGAGCAGGCGTTCCGCGGTGGTGATCGCCATGTCGTCGAGTGCCGGGTGGTCCAGCTGGGTGTCGTCGTTGGCGTAGGCGCCGAGGCCGTCGATGGTGACCAGGAGGTGCAGGGCGACGCCGAGGGCGTCGTCGGTCGTGAAGTCCCCGGCCCGGTGGCCTTCTTCGAGGAGGTCGGCGAGGGCGGTGCGTGTCGCCGACTCCTGGGTGGTCACCGCCGATCGCAGTCCGGGCTTGAATCTGCTGAGGTGCCGCGCGTTGAGCCACAGGCGGCTGAGGTCGCGGTACTCGCCGTCGGTGAGGCGCACGAGGAAGCGCGCGAGCCGTTCGACCGGGGGGAGTTCGTGCTCGTCGGGTGGCAGGAGTGACTCGCGCTCGTCCGTCGCCGCGTGGGTGAACGCCTCGCTCACGAGGTCGTCCGCGGCCGGGAAGTAGTGGCCGATGAGTCCGGGGCGGACGCCCAGTTCGTCGGCGATGCGCCGGAGCGTGATGCGCTCCAGCCCCTCCGCCAGCGCGATGCCCGCCGCGGTCCGCACGATTTCCGCGCGGCGCTCGCCGGGCGGCTTCCGGATTCGGGTCGCCTCAGGTCTTGACGTCATGGGGGACACCGTATTGGGTAATCGACCAACACACAGTTGGTCGCATACCCAATAGCGCTGCACGGTCGGCGCCCTCCGAGAGGCCCCGATGACGACGACACCACCCGCCTCCTGTACGAGGTCCCTCGGCGAGCGCGGCTCCGAGCGCGCGGGGCAGCTGGAAACACGGGGCATCGAGCTGATCCCCGCGGACGAGCGCGGCGGGCGGCCCCGTCAGCTGTTCGCGGTCTGGGCGGCGCCGAACGTCAGCTATCTGAGCTTCGTCGTCGGCGCCACGCTGATCCTCATGGGGCTCACGCTCCCGCAGGCCATCGGCGTGATCCTCGTCGGGAACCTGCTGTGGATCTGTACGGGCACCGTCGCGGCGAGCGGCCCGGTGGCCGGTACGAGCGGGTCGGTCATCTCGCGTGCGATGTACGGGGTGGTCGGCAACAAGTTCGTGCTGGTCCTGACCGGTTGGCTCATCGCCGCGGCCTACCTCGCCCTGAACTGGTCGGCCGCCTCGGTCGCGGGCATCGGGCTGGCGGGCCGGTTCGGCCTGCCCAGCGATTCAGCCACCGACGCGACCGTCATCTGCGTCATCGCCGGGGGAACACTCCTGATCGCGATCTTCGGGTACGCGACGATCGTCCGCCTCTACACCGCACTCAGCGTCCTGCTGACCGTCGTGTTCGTCGTCGTCACGGGGTACGTGCTCGCCGGAACCGACTGGTCCTACGCGCCGGCCGAGCCGCTCAAGGGGACCGCCCTCGCCGCGGCACTCGGCGCGGGGTTCACGATCATCGCCTCCACGCCGCTCTCGTACAGCAACAGCCCCGACCTCGCCCGCTATCTCCCCCGCGGCAGCAGCCCGGTCGCCATCGCGGGGTGGACGGCCTTCGGCGCGTACCTGCCGAGCACCGTCTTCACCACCGTCGGCGCGCTCGCGGCCACCGGCCTCGACATGAGCGACCCGGAAGCCGCGCTGGAGAGCGTCCTGCCTGGCTGGTTCATCCCCGTCTTCGTCATCGCGGTCGTCGTCAGCACCATGACGAACAACGGCATGACGGCCTACAGCGCCGGCCTGTCCATCCAGTCGGTCGGCGTCCGTCTCGCGCGCATCCCGGCGGTGCTGGTCATCGGCCTCCTCGGCACCGCCATGACGCTCTACGCGATCCTCGTCTTCGACTTCCTGACCAGCGTCAACGCCATGCTCCAACTCGTGGTCGTGGTGACCGGACCGGCCATGGCGGTGGCCGTGACCGACCTGGTCCTGCGGCGCAACCGGTACCGCGGGGCCGACCTCCTCGGACAGCGGCGCGGTGGCCCGTACTGGTACCACCGCGGCGTCCACTGGGCCGGCGTCCTCGCGCTCGTCGCCGGTGGCCTCGCCTCCGCGATGTGGGCGCACACCAGCCTCTGGACCGGCCCGGTCGCCAGGGCGCTGGGCAATGTCGACCTGGCGATTCCGTCCGGCATGACCGCCGCTGCCGCCGCCTACTGGGCGCTGACCCGCGCCCTTCGCAGCATCCCGCGCGACGGACGCGCGTCCTCGGGGTGATCCCGCGCGCACCGTCGCGCCGCGTACCGTCCCCCGCGAAGGAGCCGCCCCCGTCCACCGAATCCGCGCATCGACCGCGGCAAGACCAGCTCGACCGCAGCAAGACCCGAAGGAAACCTGTGCACGCCGACGTCATCCTGTTCGCCCGCCACGTCGAGAACCTGACCGGGGAGACCCACCGTCCGTCCGCGAACGCGGTCGCGATCGCCGACGGCCGCATCATCGCCGTCGGCGACGCGTCGTCCGTCGCACCGCTGCGCGGTCCCGGCACGGCCGTCCACGAGTTCCCGGGCGCCGCGATCCTGCCCGGCCTCACCGACGTCCACGCCCACCCCGTCTGGGGGTCGATCGAGATCGGCAGCGGCGTGGACCTGTCCGGCGCGTCGACTCTCGCCCAGGTGTGCACCCGCCTGGCCGAGGTCGCGGACGCACGGCCGACGGACGAGTGGATCACCGGATACGACCTCGATGTGAACGTATTCGACGGCGACCCGGCCGGGCGCGTCCTCGCGGAGCGTTTCCCCGGGCGGCCGGTCTCGCTGATGACGCGCGACGCGCACGCGCTCGTCGTGAGCCCCCGCGCCGTGGAACTCGTCGGCCTGACCGGCCGCGAGACGTTCACCGACGCCTCGTCGATCGAGGTCGGACCGGACGGCCGCCCGACCGGGTACGTGGTCGAACTCCAGGCGATGGACCTGGTGTTCGCCCACTATCCCGAGGTGCCCGTGGCCACCGCCGCCGAGTACGTACGCCACCAGCTCGAACAGCTCGCCCGCAGCGGCCTCACCGGCCTGCACGCGCTCGACTTCGCCGACCCCTCCGAAGCGGTGTACCGGCACATCGAGGAACACGGGGACCTGCCGCTGCGCATCCGCTGCTCTCCGCTGGTGCCGGCCGACTCGTCCCCGGACGTGTGGCAGCGGATCGCCGGTCTCCAGGGCCGGCACGGGCGGCGCTGGCACGTCGAGGGTGCGAAGTTCATGCTCGACGGGACGGCCGACAACGGCACGGCGTGGTTCGAGACCCCGGACACCCACGGCGAGAACCGCAGACCGCTGTGGCGCGACATCGACGCCTACCGCGCCGCGATGCGGTTCTTCACCGACCGCGGCATCCCGACCGCTACCCATGCCATCGGCGACCGGG
This sequence comes from Streptomyces sp. x-80, assembly GCF_046549095.1. Lineage (NCBI taxonomy): Bacteria > Bacillati > Actinomycetota > Actinomycetes > Kitasatosporales > Streptomycetaceae > Streptomyces > Streptomyces sp. x-80. The sequence goes on along the minus strand of NZ_JAJPWM010000010.1, from coordinate 179,220 downwards.
CCGTCCGGTTCGCCCTGCACGTCATCGAGGAAGCCGGCCGGGCCGCCCGCGCCCCGCACCGTATCGAGCACCTGGAGTCCCTCCCCGACGACCTGCTGGGCCGGTTCGCGGAACTCGACGTCGTGGCGAGCCTCCAGCCCGTGCACGCGACCCGGCACACGCGCGCCGACGGCACCGACAACTGGTCGCGCCGCATCGGGCCCGACCGTGCCGCGCACGGCTGGCGCACCCGCGATCTCCTGGACCACGGCGCCGTCGTGGCACTCGGCTCCGACTGGCCCATCGGCCCCGGCGACCCGCGCATCGGCCTGGCCGACTGCCAGTTGCGCCGCCCGGTCGAGGAGCCGCAGGTGGCACCCGTACAGCCCGGTCAGGCGCTCTCCGCGCGGGAGGCGTACACCGGGATGACCGCCGCCGCGGCGTACGCCGCCGGTGCGTCCGGCGAACTCGGGCGGATCGCCCCGGGCTGCCTCGCCGACCTCACCGTCTTCGCGGCCAACCCCCTCGGCCTCGCCCCCGACGCACAGCCCGGCAACGCCGTCCTCGCCACAGTCGTCGGCGGTGCGGTGCAACTCCACCCGAACACCGCGAAAGGACGCTCATGACCACCACGTCGATCCCCCGCCCCGCACACCGCCGCCATATCGAGGTCGCCGACGCCGACCCGCACGAGCGCGGCGTCGCCCGCGGCGCGCACCTGCGCGACGGCATCCCCGCCGCCATCGAGGTGTACGACCGGCTCTTCGCGCTCGGCGGCATCACTCCCGCCCAGGTACGCGAGGACGCCGAGCGCGCCCTCGACACCATCGGACGGTTCCGCGCGGGAGCGCGCGCCGAGATCGAAGGCGTCGCACGGGGGTCCGGCACCGAGCCGTGGCGTATCGCCGCCCTCAACGCGCGCACCGAGATCCTGGCCCGCAGCGCCACCGTGCCGCCCGGCGAATGCACCACGATCGTGCGCCACGTCGTCGGCGACAGCGGCTCGGCGCCGCGCACGTTCGGCGTCCAGACGTGGGACTGGCACATAGAACTGAGCGCGCTGTGGCACACGCTCGACACGCGCGGCGGCCGGCACGGCTACGTCGGTCTCACGGAGAACGGCATCCTCGGCAAGATAGGCGTCAACAGCGCCGGTCTCGCCCTGCACTTCAACATCCTCGGGCACACCCGCGACGGCATCGGCGGCATCCCCATGCATGTGCTCGCGGCGATCGTCCTCGAAGAGGCGGGCGGCGTCGCCGAGGCCGTCGAGATCATCCGTGCCGCGCCCCTCGCCTCGTCCGGGTCGTTCGCACTCTTCGACGCGACGGCGGCGGTCCTCCTCGACCTGAGCCCCGTCGGCGTCTTCGCCGTGCGGCCCGAACACGGCACGCTCGTGCGCACCAACCACTTCCTGACGCCGGCCCCCGCCGCGGCCGAGAAGACCTGGCTCTACCAGCCCGATTCGGGCGAGCGTTACGACTTCGTCCGCGCCCGTCTCGCGCGCACGGAGCCGCCGGCCACCCCCGACGAGCTCGCGGGCTGCCTCGTGACGGGGGACGGCGAGCCGCCGGTGACCTGCGTGCCCGACCTGGACCAGCCACTCGGCCAACGCTGGGCGAGCCTCGCGACCGTCACCCTCGAACCGGCGACGCGCACCGCCAGGGTGCTCGACGGCACACCCGCAGATATCGGCACCCGTGACTGGCGCGTGCTGACCGCCGGCTGATCCCGGCCGGTGCCGCCCGCGGGCGCGCGGCCGGTGGTGGCAGGGCGCCCGCGAGCGCGCGTCACTTCTCCCAGCCGACCGTCTCCGGGAGGGGGGTGTGGAAGATGGTCGCGCCGACGTTGGCGAGGCCCTTCTTCACGCCGTAGGTCGAGGGGCCGCTGAACAGCGGGAGGAAGGCGTACTGCTGGAGCGCCTTCTTCTCCACCTTGTTGACCGCCGCGGCCTGCTTGTCGAGGTCGGCGATCCCGGTGGTGGCGCGGATCTCCTTGTCCAGGGCCGGGGTACCCGAACCGGAGATGTTGGCGTCCCGGTCCGAGCAGTAGAAGTCGCACAGATAGCGGGCACCGAACGGGTCCATGGAGCGGTTGCCCGAGAGGAAGAGGTCGAACCTGCGCTCGCTGATGGTCTTGGCGAAGTCGGCGTCGTCGCCCTTCTTGATGACGAGGTGGATGCCGGCGGGCTTCAGCATGGCGGCGAAGGCACCGGCGGTGGCCTTGCCCAGCGGGTCGTCGCCGAGGAGCGTGTAGCCGACTTCGAGCTTCTTGCCGTTCTTGACGCGGATGCCGTCCGCCCCGGGCTGCCAGCCCGCCGCGTCGAGCGTCTTCCTGGCCTCGTCCGGCGCGTACTTCAGCACGGCCGCGACGTTGTCCTCGTAGCCCTTCTGGAAGCTGTACAGCACGGCCGAGCCGGGCAGCGGCTCCTTGTAGTCGAGCCCCTGGAACTGGATCCGCGCGATCTGCGGGCGGTCGATGCTCTCCACGACGGCCTTGCGGACGGCCTGCTCCGAAAGGACCGGGGATTTCGTGTTGAAGTGGAGCGAGTACTCGAAGGGGCTGCCGCCGCTGCGGATCTCCGTGCCCTTGAGTCCCTTGATCTGCTTGAGGCTCTCCGCGTCGACGGCGGAGGTGTAGTCGACCTGACCGTTCTTGAACGCGTTGACCGCCGCCGTCGACTCCAGGTTGACGTAGACGCGCTTGTCGAGCTTGCCCTTCTTGCCCCACCACTTCGGGTTGCGGACGAAGGTGATGTTGCCCGAGTGCGTGTCCCACGTGCCGACCGTGTACGGACCCGCGCCCCACTCCGGATGGGCCTGCTTGACGTACGCCTTGTTGAAGTTGTCGACCGTGGCGGCCTTGGGGTGCAGGAAGGTGGTGAACAGGGTCGGCCAGGAGGCGTTGGCACCCTTGAAGCTGATGACGGCCTGCTTGGCGTTCTCGCCCTGCTCGACCGAGGTGATCCGGTCGTAGCCGTCCGTGGAGGAGGCGGCGAAGTCCTTGTCCGAGCCGTTGTTGGCCTTCCAGGTGGCGTCGATCGCAGTCCAGTCGATCGGTGTGCCGTCGTTGAACGTGGCCTTCGGGTTGATCGTCAGGGTGACCTTCTGGTCGCCGCCCTCGACGGTGACCTTCACGTCGCTGTAGTAGTCGGGGTTGTACCGCACCTCACCGGTGGGCGAGTACGTGATCGCATCGGCGTTGTACCAGCCCCAGACCCGGGACGCGGTCAGCGTGGCATTGACGTTGAACGGGTTGCCCTGGTCGTCGAAGGTCCCGACCGTGGTGTAGGTGCCACCGTCCTTGACCTTGTCGTACGGCTGGGGGTTGTAGTCGACGGCGGCCGACGCGGCCTTGGGCACGCCGTTCTCGTCCGCCCCTGCCGCGTCCTTCCCGGTGGGGGACTGGCACGCGGTGGCGGCGACGGCGATGGCGGCGACGAGGGCGACGGGGAGGACCAGCCTTGCGCGCATGGCGAAATGGTTCCTTCTGGTTCGGTGGAGCGGAAAGAGCGGAAAGGGGCAGCCCGGTGGCGGGCCGGGCGCCCGCCCGGAGCCGGGGAGGAGCGGTCCCGGCAGGTCGGAGGTGGTCTCAGACGGCGTGACAGGCGTACTGGTGGCCGGGCTGCTCGGCCACCGGGACCGGCACGGGGCGTTCCGTACGACAGCGCCGGCGCACGTCCTCGCCGGCGAGCCGGTAGAGCGGGCAGCGGTCCACGAAGACACACCCCGCGGGCACCCGGGTGGCGCTCGGCTGCTCGCCCGCCAGCACCACGCGTTCCCGGGTGCGTTCCCGCTGCGGATCGGGCACCGGAATCGCGGACAGCAGCGCCCGGGTGTACGGGTGCCGCGGATCGGAGAAGATCGTCTCGGTGTCCCCGGTCTCGACGATGTGCCCCAGGTACATCACCGCGATGCGGTCGGAGATGTACCGGACCACGGCCAGGTCGTGGGCGACCACGAGGTAGGCGAGCGCGAGTTCGCGCTTGAGCCGTGCCAGGAGGTTGATCACCCCGGCCTGCACCGACACGTCGAGGGCCGAGAGCGGTTCGTCGAGGACGAGCAGCCGCGGCTCCGTCGCCAGGGCACGGGCGATGCCGACCCGCTGGCGTTGGCCGCCGGAGAGCGCGGCCGGGAAACGGTCGCTCACCGCCTCGTCCAGACCGACCAGGGCCAGCAGTTCCCGGATACGGGAGCGGATCGACTCCCGGTCCCGTCCGATGGCCTGCAAGGGTTCGGCGAGCAGCTGGAAGACGGGCAGCCGCGGGTCCAGGGCGCCCAGCGGGTCCTGCATGACGATCTGTACGTCCCGCCGCAGCTCCCGTACCCGCGCGGCCGAACCGACCGCACCGACATCGGTGCCGGCGATCTCGATCCGCCCGCCCTCGGGCCGCTTGAGCCGGAGGATCTCCAGCAGTGTCGTGGTCTTGCCGCTGCCCGACTCACCGACCAGGCCCAGGGTCTCCCCGGCACGCAGCTCGAAGCTCACCCGGTTGACGGCGTGCAGCGTCCCGACCCGGCGCTTGAGGACGGCGCCCCTGGTGACCGGGAAGGTCTTGACGAGGTCCTCGACGCGGAGCACCACATCGCCGGTCCCGGCGCGCTCGGAGTGGGCATCCCGGTCGCCGCGCGCGACGGTCCCGGCGGGGTCCAGCGATCCGTCGGCCACCTCGTCGGCGCGCAGGCAGGCCACGTCCCCGTGCCCGGTGATCTCGCGCAGCTCGGGTTCGGCGGCCCGGCACGCGTCGAGTGCGACGGCACACCGGTTCGCGAAGGGGCAGCCGGCCGGGAGTCCCACCAGGGCGGGCGGCTCCCCGCCGATCGGGACCAGCGGCCGGGGCACCCCGCTGTCCACGGTCGGTACGGCGGCGAGCAGCCTGGCGGTGTACGGCATGACCGGCCGGCGGAACAGTTCCGCCACGTCCGCCCGCTCCACGAAGCGGCCCGCGTACATGACGGCGATGTCGTCCGCGTGGCCGGCGACGACCCCGAGGTCGTGGGTGATGAGGACGAGCCCGGCGCCCGTCTCCTCCTGCGCCAGTCGCAGGACGTCGAGGATCTGGGCCTGCACGGTGACGTCGAGGGCGGTGGTGGGCTCGTCGGCGACGAGCACGGACGGTTTGTTGGCGATCGCCAGGGCGATGACGACGCGCTGGCGCATCCCGCCGGAGAACTCGTGCGGAAAGGATCTGGCCCGGTTGCGCGGGTCGGGGATACCGACGAGATCGAGCAGTTCGACGGCCTGTTCCCAGGCTGCCCGCTTCGTCAGGTCCTGGTGGATCCGCAGGGTGTCGGAGAGCAGTCTGCCCACGGAGAAGATCGGCGTGAGCGCGGAGAGCGGGTCCTGGAAGACCATGCCGATGGACTTGCCGCGGACGTCGGAGAGCGCCTTGTCGCCGAGGCCGGCCAGGTCACGTCCGCCGAGCAGCACCTGGCCCGTCAGGTCTGCGGAGGGCGGCAGCAGACCCATGATGCCCATCGCGGTGGCCGACTTGCCCGAGCCCGACTCGCCGACGATGCCGAGGGTACGGCCCGGCAGGAGGTCGAAGCTGACGCCGCGCACCGCCTCGACGGGCCCGGCCTCGGAGGGGAAGGAGATCCGCAGGTCCCGCACCGAGAGCACGGGAGTGGTGGTGCCGGCCGGCGGTGCCGTCCTGGGCAGGGTCGTCGCAGGTGTCATCGTCGGCCTCCAGCGGCGCCGGTCACGGAGGTGGGGTCCAGGGCGTCCCGCAGTCCGTCGCCGACGAAGGTCATCGACACGGTGAGCAGGACGACCAGGCCCGCGGGGAAGGCGAAGAGCCAGGGGGCACTCGTGACGGTGCCCGCGCCGTCCGCGAGCATCGTGCCGAGGGAGACGTCCGGGGTCTGGACGCCGAACCCGAGGAAGGAGAGGGCGGTTTCGCTCAGTACGGTCGCGACGACCCCGAGCGTCAGGTTGACGATCAGGAGCGAGCCGAGGTTGGGGATGAGGTGCCGCAGGATGATGCGCGGCGCGCTGACGCCCATGAACTCGGCCGCCGTCACATAGTCCCGTTCACGCAGTGAGGTCGACACCGACCAGATCACCCGGGCCGTGGACATCCAGCCGAACACCGTCAGGACGACGATGAGGACCCGCCAGTCGCCGGCGAGGCGGTGGGACACCAGGGCCAGGATGAGGAACGAGGGGACGACCAGCAGGAAGTGGATGACGGCGAGCGTCACCCGCTCGACACGGCCGCCGAAGTACGCGGCGCCGGAGCCGATGACCGCGGCGACGACGACGGTCAGCACGGAGACGCTCACCGCGATCACCAGGGAGCGCTGGAGTCCGTGCACGGCGGAGGCGTAGACATCGTTGCCACCCTGATTGGTGCCGAACCAGTGGAGGGCGCTCGGCGGCTGGGTGAGTGCGGCGAAGTCCGCGTCGGAGTAGGTGTACGGCGTGAACAGCCCGCCGAACACGCTGAACAGCACCAGCAGGACGAAGATCAGCACACCCGCGACCGCGAGGCGGTTGCGCAGGAAGCGCCGCAGATAGAGCCGGCCGAGGCCGAGGTTCCGGCCGTTCTTCCGCGTGGGGGGCGCCGCTCCCGGCGCCTGGTCCGCCGCCGCACCGGATGCGGCACCGGCGGTCACGTCCGTGGCCACGTCAGCTCACCCGCACTCTCGGGTCGAGGAGGACCGTGGCGATGTCCGCGAGGATCGCGCCGATCGCGGTCAGGGCGGCCGCGAAGGCGGCTGTCGCGACGGCGCCGTGCACGTCGTTCTTGCTGATGGTCTGGATGAAGTAGCGGCCCATACCGTTCCAGCCGAAGATCGTCTCGGTGACGACGGCCCCGGTGAAGATGGCCGGGACGCTGAACGCCACGGACGTCGCCGTCGGGATGAGCGCGGTCCGCAGGGCGTGCCGGCGGATCGCCTGGGCCCGGGTGAGCCCGCCGGCGCGGGCGGTGCGGACGAAGTCGGCGTTGATCGTGTCGAGCAGCAGGGAGCGCTGCGTCAGGTGATATCCGACGTACCCCATCAGGGTCAGGGTCAGGGTCGGCAGGATCAGATGCAGGAAGCGGTCCCCGATCGTCGGGAGCAGCCCCTCGACGTTCGGTGAGTTCTCCCCGGCGACGTAGAGGAAGTGCAGCCCGGCGTGCTGGTTCAGCCAGATGGCGACGAAGACCACGGCGAGCGCGGCGACGGACGTCGGGATGTTGAACACGGCGATGGAGACGGCCTGGGACACCCGGTCGGCCCAGCCGTACTGCCGCGATGCCGTGTACACACCCAGCGTGACGCCGATCACCACGGACAGGATCGTCGCGATGACGACCAACTCCGCGCTGACGAGGGACCGGTAGCCGATCTCCCCGTTGACGGAGACACCGGTGGGGGACTTTCCCCAGTCGAAGTCGAGGACCACGGAGGTGAGCCAGTCCCACCACCGCCGCACCACCGGCACCTGCGGGTCCAGGTTGTACGGCGCGAGAGCCCGGCCGATCTGCGCCTCGCTCCGGACGGGCCGCAGCTCCTTGAAGTTCGACCGCGGGTCCAGGAACCAACTGGCCAGGAAATACGTGGCGTTCGTCGCGACCACGATCATCAGCAGCCACCCCGCCGCCTTGCGCGTCACATAGCGCACCACGCGCGCCACCTCCCCCGCCCACGCACGAGGCGCGCCGCGGAGGCGCCGGGTCTGAGGGACGTATGCATGCGCCGTGGAGCCTTCTGGGGAGACGGAATATAAGCACAAACGTGCGATCGCCAGTCTGGTCCGCGCTCCGGCGCCGGCACCAGACCTGGACTGTTTCTGCCACGAGGCTGAAATACGGCTGTAGCAAACGGTGAGATCCCGCTGATCTCGGACAATGCGTGGCTACGGGGCCGGGGCGGAACGGTCCGTGTCGCAGCCCGGCCCGGGTTCCGAGCGGGGTGGCGGTCAGGACCGGCGTACTCCGTTGACGCCGGCGGTGCCGCCGACGAGTTGCTGGAATCCCGGGTGGCTGCGGAGGAGTTCGGCGTACGTTCCGGTGGCGTGTGCCGTGCCGTCGGAGAGCATGACGACGGTGTCGGCCGCTTCGATGGTGGACATCCGGTGGGCGATGACGAGAAGGGCGCATTCCCGCCGCAGGTCGTGCATATTGACCGTCAAGGCAGCCTCGTTGGCGGGGTCGAGGTGGGCGGTGGGTTCGTCCATCAGCAGCAGGCGGGGACGGGCCAGGACCGCTCGGGCGATGGCGATGCGCTGGCGTTCGCCGCTGGACAGCCGCACACCGCGCTCACCGACCTCGGTGTCGAGCCCGGCCGGCAGACGGTGGACCTTGTGCGTGAGGTTGACGAGGCCGAGGACCTGCCACAGCCTGTCGTCGGTGGCGTCCGGGGCGGCGTAGCAGAGGTTGTCCCGCAAGGTGCCGTGCAGGATCGGGCAGTCCTGTTCGACCCAGCCGATGTGCGAGCGCCACTCCTTGAGGCCGAGGTCCGTGGCCGGCTGACCGTCGATCCGGATGCTGCCGCTCCACGGCTCGTAGAACCGGTTGATCAGCGCGAAGGCGGTCGACTTGCCGGCCCCGGACGGGCCGACCAGGGCGACCAGCGCATGAGGGGGAACGGTCAGCGACAGTCCCCGGAGCACCGGCGTGTCGGGGCTGTATCCGAACCGCAGATCACGGATCTCCAGCGACGCGGCCGAGGGTGCGCGGTGGGGCGGTTGCCGCCACCGCGTGCCGCGGCTGACCGTGGGGGTGGTGCTGTCCTCGGTGGGGAGCGCGTAGACCTCCTGGATGCGCTCGGTGGCGCCCTTGGCCCTGTTCACCGAGGCGATGCCCGCCATCAGCTCGGTGAGGGGCCCCCCGAGCTGGGTGGCGTACAGCAGCATCGCCACGAGGGCGCCGAGCGAGAGGGCCCCTCGGTCGACCCGGGCCGCACCGACCAGCAGGATCAGGACGAAGGCGGCGTTGATGGCCAGCTGGGCCGCGGGAGCGATCGTCGCCGTGAGCCGGGCGCTGTGCACCGCGGCGTCGTAGGCCCGGTGGGACAGTGCGGCGAGGTGGTCGATCTCCCGTTGTTCGGCGCGGTTGGCCCGGACGGTGCGCAGGGCCGACAGGGCTCGTTCCAGTCCGGCCGAGATCGCTCCGACGGCGGTCTGCAACGTCATCGACACGCGGCCGATCCTCGCCGACAGCCCGTTGATCACGATGCCGGCGGTGAGCAGTACGCCCAGGATGAGCAGCATCAGCACCGGATCCATCACGAACATGGCGACGACGCTCCCCAGGGCGACGCACAGGTTGGTGGCGATCTGGACGGAGACATGCGTCAGCGCCTCGCGCAGCGCGGCCACGTCCGTCGAGGCGCGTGCCATGAGGTCGCCCACGCGCAGGTGGTCGAAGGCCCGCATCTGGATCCGCAGCAGGTGCGAGACCAGTCCGGTGCGCATGCCCAGTACGAACCGTTCGCCGGTGCGCTCCAGCAGGAAGGCGGCGAAGGCGCCGATCATCGCCTGGGCCAGCAGCAGCAGGACGAGGACGGCGACGGGGCGGAGGAGCGGCCGGTGCGCGGTGAGCGCGTCGACCACCCCCTTGGCCGCCAAGGGCTGCGCGACGCCCACGGCGGCCGCGATCAAGGTGAGGAGGAGGGCTGCCCCCAGGGGGCGCCGCTGCCCCTGGGTCAGGGTCCACAGCTGTCGAAGCATCGCGTGCGCGGCTCCTTTTCCGGCCCGTCGCCGGGCCGTCGCGACGAGCGGGTTCGGGGCGGGACGGCCGGCACCGCGCGGGGCGCGGTGCCGGGGCCGGGTCCGGGTGTCAGCCGGCCTCCACCAGTCCGGACGTCCGGAGCTGTTCGGTCACCGCCGTGAGGTCCTCGTGCGCCTGGGCCGGTGCGATGTCGAACCGGTCCGCGAACTCCTCGGCGACCTGATCCATGGTGCATCCGGCCAGCAGGCGCCGTAGTGCGTAGGCACCGGTCCGGTTGAGCTGCCAGTAGTGCCCGGTGCGCTCGCTGAGCAGCACCGCGCCGTCGTCGGTGTCGGTGGCGACCGTGTGGGCGGTGAGACGGAGCGTCATGTGGTCCTCCGGGCGTGGGAACGGCGCGGGAGCGGCATGGGAGCAGTGTGGGAGCGACGTGGCACGGCCTGGGCGCGGCTATCGGGCCGCGCGCTTGGGCGGGCGGGGGGCGACGGTGAGCAGCGGCCGGTAGTAGCCGTCGGGGTACGGCTCGTCGATCACCTGGCCGTCGGCCTCGATCCAGGCGTGCGCGGCGAACGGCGTCGTACGCACACCGGTCTGCCAGGTGGGCCACACTCCCCTGAAGCGGCACAGCACGGCTGCCGCGACCGACCGCTGTAGGCAGTTGTGGACGGCGCAGTGCAGGCTGACCGCGACGACCGCGGCGCGGGCCGCGGATGCCTGCGCCGCGGTACCCGGACGGGCGCCGACGCGCAGCACCTCAAGGATGGCGCGCAGATACCTGGGCGGCAGTTTGGCCAGCGGCAGGGCGATGGCCACGGCGGTCAGCGGCAGCACGCGACGGTGCAGGGGCAGCCGGACGCGCGGCGGCAGCGCGCAGGGCGGACTGGTCATGGCCTCTCCTCGGAGTTGGGGACACGGTGCAGGCGGCGGGCGTCGTCACGGGCGGGGCCGGCGGGCGCCGGTGTGCCGGTGGGGCGGGCCGCGGTGGGGCGGGCCGCGATCTCCCGCAGCCACAGCTCGGCGCCGAGCGTCGCTTCCAGCTGGGCGGACCAGACGTCGCCGGATGTGGGCGGTGTGAGCAAGGTGGTCCGCAGACCGGCCCGGTCGATCAGGCCGCGGCGCGCCAGCAGCGAGTCCTCGAACAGCTCCAGCAGGTCGGGAACGTGGTCCTGCAAGGCACGGTCGACGGACTCCTCGCAGTCGCCCTTGGTGGTCCGGTCCAGGATCACGTCGGGTACGAGACCGCGCAGCGCCGTGGCCAGCACCGGCTTGTACCGCCAGGGGGTGTAGCGCTCGTGGGGACGGATCGCCAGCACCGCCTCGACCACCCGGTCGTCCAGGTAGGGCAGCTCCAGACGCAGCCCCTCGGCGGCGTACTCGCGGGAGAGCAGCCGGAGTGCGGGTCCCGCACTGCGCAGCATGGTGAGGGCCTCGTGCTGCCCCCGGTCCGGCGCCAGGGGGGCGACCTGATCCGCCACGCCGTAGAAGACCGTCCGCGTGGTCTTCACCGCGTCCGGGGTGGCCCACGGCGTCGCCGGGATCCGCTCCCCCCAGCCCAGCGACGGAGCCGGGCTCAACGGCATGGGACGGCCGAGGTGATCGGCGCACCGTCGCCACCACGCGCCGAGGCTCTCCCCGCGCAACAGCCCGGACAGACTGGCCCCCAGCGGCCAGCGGTGCAGCGCCCGATGGGCGCGCAGTTGCCGCAGGGCGGTCACCGGGCGGCGGCGGAAGAGCGTGTGCAGGTAGGCGCCGCTGCCGGTGAACAGCTCATCGGCCCCGTGCCCGGCCAGGTGCCGGGTGGCGCCGTGCTCGACCAGCAGCAGGATCTCGGAGCGGATGGCGTTCATCCCCCGGGTGAGCGCCCGCGGGGCTTCCGTGTCCGGCAGCGAGTACGGCGGGGCGAACACGGGGGGCGCGTCGGCCTCCGGCACGGTCAGGTGCTCGGCGTGCTCCAGCGCACGCTCGGCCTGGGCGGCGTACCGGGGGTCGTCGTTGATCGCGCTGCCGCCGGTCCAGCGGAAGGTCAGCAGGTCGGGGCGGTGTTCGGCGGCGAGAAAGCACAGCGAGGTGGAATCCATGCCGCCCGACAGATCCGCGGACAGCCGGCCCCGGTGGGGTTGTCGCTGGGCCACGGCCTCCCGCAGGCTCTCGCGCACCCGGGCCGCTCCCTGCGCCAGGGACAGCTCCGGCTTCGGCGGATGCCACCAGCGCACCGTACGGGCCGCGCCGTCACTGGGCATCATCAGGTAGGAGTCCGAGGCCACTTGGTCCACGCCGCGCCACCAGCTGCGCTCGTTCAGCGGCGCGAAGAACATCCCGTACGTCACGCTCGCCGCGAGCAGGTCCTCGTCCGGCTCCGCACCGATCGCCCCGGCCAGCACGTCGGCCCGGTCGCCGGCGACCGGCACATCGCCCACCCGGGCGGCGAACACGCAGCGGGTCCCGGTGACGGTGCCCTGGAACCGCACCTGGCCGTGGACGGACGCCACCAGGTGAGCGCTGCCGGGAAGCCGGCGGGCCAGCCGGTCCAGATCCGGCAGGCCGCGTACCGGGGAGACCAGCGCGGACAGCCGTTCCGGCGTGATCAGGCTCGCACCGAACACCGCCACCCGCACCGGGCCCGCATCGGCCACCACCAGGTCCTCCGGGGCCCACGAGCCGGCCAGCCACGGCCGCCCGGAAGCATGGGTCACCCGCCGCGGCGCCTCGGCACAGACTTTGCGGTGCGCCCACGCGCCGCCCGGTGAGTCCGGGAAGACCACAAGGTTGTCGTTCAGCAACTGCACATACCTCACCACCAGGTATCAAGGCGCCATCCGCGCCGCCGGCATCGCGTCCACCGCCACCCGCACACCGGTCCCGGCCGGCCACGCGGCTGCCCTGTCAGCGCCTCACCCGCAGGCGGCGACACCAACACCGCACGCGGGCAACGCGCGCGGGCCCTGCACCGCCGCACCGCGCGACGAACGCCGTACCGCCCTGGCGACGCCGTGGAAGGCGGCCCCTGCGACCGGCCTGCCGCCGAGCTGACCGAGGCGATCGATCGGCGCGGCGATCCCGGTCGACCGCCGCTTCGGCCAGAGCGCGACGGCCGCCGGAGAACCGTGCGCCACCGAAGGAAGGCCGCGCAACTGGGCACAGTTGACATCGCGCCATAAGCGTGACGGAAAGGAAGTTGACCTCTGCCACTACCGTGACGGAAAGAGACTCATGGGGTTTCCTTTTCGATGACTGATTCCATCGAGTCCGCGCCGGCGGTGCGCGCATGGAAAATAATTTAAATACCGTTCAATATGCCATTCGGACACCCGGCCGAATCTCGTTTCCCTTTTCCCCGTCGGACGAAACGGCAGGCCAGCGGGCGGGGTGACACGGACTTCCGGCCGCCGTCCCGGCGTTCCCCGCACACCGCACTTCGACCACACCCGGACCCGCCTCCCGCCTCGTTCGATGCACACATGAACGGTCAACCATTTTTCTGGCTGCTCCACGCAAGCGGGAGCGACGCCGGATTCATGGATGGCGGAAATTACGATGATGAGGTGGACACCCCGAATGGAAGCCGGTTACATGATTCAGCGTCATTCCGGGCTCAACCGAGTTGTATGGGAGAAAGCCATGGCAAAGAACAAGCAGCGGCCGGAGCGTTACGTGCCGCCCGCCCTCGCCAAGGTCGGCCACTTCACCAAGGACACAGACGGAACCGTCTACACGCTGAAGGACGCCACGACCCTCGGCTTCAAGAAGCCCAAGTAACACAGCCGGCGGGCATCGACTGACCGACGGACGAACGCCTTACCCGGCCCTGCACCGGACTTCGCCCTCGTACTTCCGCGAAAGTACGAGGGCGAAAGCTTCCGGAGCAGGGCCGGGTATCGCACAACAGCCTTCTTACGAGCCCGACTTGCAGCGCGGCCGCCGCATCGATTCGTTCACCGGGGCGTAGGAAAAAATTCGCGTAAAAGTCACGGCAATGGGATTTCTTGCGCCATCGGGCGGCGGGGCGAACGGGCCGTCGGCAAAAGGGCCTTGCACCAGAATTCCGCACGCGCGTATGCCGCTCCTGGACGGATAATTGACAGCGCGCCGAGTGCCGTCTCGCGCGAGTGCGCCTCCCACGACCGGTAGCGGCTACTCCGAGGCCCCGCCCCCAACTCCGTTCGTACCAGGGCGGGCGGCGACTCCCGGGCAGAGGCCCCGCCCGCCCTGGTGCGAGGCGGTCAGAAGGGCACCGTGCGGTCCCGGGTGACCGTCGGAACGGCGAGTACGGCATCGAACGCCGCGGGGACCTGAGTGCTCAGAGTGGAACTCTGGGACCGGATCGCGTTGAGCAGCGGTACCCCCTGGGCGTCGCGCGGTGCGTGGCGCAGATCGGTCAGGGTGATCCGGTCGGCGAGTCCGGCGTCGGTGAGAGCCGCCTCGACACTGCCGGGCCCGGCGGGCTCCAGGTCAGCTTCGGCGAGGGTGAAGCCGACCGCGGCACTCTGGTCCGGGTACATCTCCGGCACATGGTCGGCGGTGTGGACGAAGGCCACCGTGCGGTAGTCCCGGCCGAGCATCCGCTGAAGATGCAGCCCCATGGGCAGCGCGGTGAGCCCGCCGCCGAGCTCCAGCTCCGTCTTGTGGATGTGGCTGTTGTGCGCCGCGAGGACGATCCGCGTCCCCGGTTCGGCGTGGTCCAGGTGCCAGCGCACCGATTCGGCAAGGTAGATCTCCCGTACCGACAGATCCGCTGCCAGGCCCCGGCCGGCGAGCAGGGCGTGCATCGCCTGGAACATGTAGTCGGTGTGGCAGGCCGCCGCCACCTGACGCCTGGCGATGTCGAAGCGGGTCTGGCCGCTGCGGGCGACATGGAGCGGTTCGGCGGCGCGCAGCCGCAGCGACAGCCGCGCCAGTGTGGCGGTCAGCTCGTTCTGCTCGGCGGTCGTCAGACCGGCCCACGCCGGCCCGGCCGCGGCGCCGGAGCCGCAGCCCCGGAGGAACCGGTCGCTGATCTCCAGGACCGTCTCGACGAGCGGGAGCGCGTCGGGGTCGACCTCGCGCAGGTAGCGGGCCACCGGCTCCAGGGCGGGCCGTAGCGCCCCGCCGGCTCCGGGGAGGTCGAGGCCGGCGAAGCGCAACGGGTGGGCGCCGGTGCGGTTGTGGTGGCGCAGCCAGTGCATGAGGTCGGCGGCGCCCCATTCGGCGGCGGCCCGGCTCACCTTCGCCAGGTCGCCGTCGTCCCCCTCGCCCCGCAGCCAGCGGTCGAGCGGGAAGGCTTCGCTGAAGCCGAACTCCATGGCGAACACGGTGAATCCGCAGCGCTCGGCGAGAAAGCGCAGCACGCGTCGGCGGGCGCGGGAGAACTCCTCGACGAAGTGGGCGCCCTCGCCGATCGCGACGACCCGGGCATCACCGACGATCTCCCGGAGCCCTTCGAGGTCGTCGAGGGGCTGCCGCGGATCGAGGGTGGCCAGGGTGGCGGAGTGCGCGCGGAACCAATCGGCGAGCACGGCACGGGAAGAAGGCTGAACAGGCACGGTGGGAGCTCATTTCTCGGCTCGGGGGTTCAGGACACAGCCGCTCGTCCGCACGCGGCGTACGCAGCGACCCGACGATGCGCAGACGCGACCAACCGACGCCGGGCCACCGGGCCAACGGCGCACCGCGTCTGCCGATGAACCCCGTCAGAGAAAATTGCTGAATAGTGCCATGCCCGGAACCTAACATCGGGCTTCGAACGCACCCACACGGATATTCCGGCGCTGGTTCGCAGGGCGGCAACGCCTGACCCGCAAGAACCACACCCTGGATCAGAGGGCCAACTCCCCGGCTGCGCCCCTGCGTTGTCCGGACCGTTCCACGCCACTCGGGCCTGCCGCATGGCCGCCGCGCGCAGGTCGCATGGCCGATTCGACCCGGCCCGGATCCTCCCTCCCCCCACTGCTCACAGGAGCGTCGCGGAGACCACGAACGCGTCGGTCCGGAGCGGCCGTGCCGAAGAGCGTTCCACGCGCTCTCCCCCGTCCGCATTCCGTGCATCGCCTCCCCCTCGCCATAATTCACCCCTTGCGCAATCCTGGGACCAGCGGCGACGTCACCGTGGCGGACGCCTGAGAGAGAGCGGCAGATGGCTGAGGCACGGATGCGATGGCGCTGGATCGCTGTGCCGGTCCTTGCCCTGGCCGTCTGGGCCATGGCCCGCACGGGTCAGACCCCACAGTCCCCCGCCACACCCCACGCGGCGGCGCCCACCGCCTCCCCCACGCCCACCCCCTCCACCACACCCGGCGCCGGCAGCCACACCACCCCCTCCCCCTCCTCGGTCTACGACCCCGCCGACTACGCCGCGCAGGTCCGTGACCACGCCGACAAGGCAGGCATCGCACCGCGGCTGCTGATGGCGATCCTGTACAACGAGGCGTACAAGCCGCACGACCCGGACCTGGAGCGTGCCTGGCAGCGCCACAAGCCCGATGCGGCGTTCGGCATCGCCAACATGCATCGCGCCGCCTTCGAGGAGACCCGGCGGGGCCGGGATTTCGCCGGCCGGAAGTGGGAGGAACTGCCCGATGACCGGGACCTGGCCATCGAGGCGGCCGCCTGGCATCTGCACGACCTGTCACGCCGGCTGCCCGCGCGGTGGCCCGCCTCGTACTCACGGGATGAGTTGCTGGCACTGGGCTACAACGCGGGGGCGGGCAACATGCTGGTGTTCGCGCGTGGTGTGACGCCCGGCGCACAGGCCCAGTCGTATCTGGACCGCCTGCACGACAACTGGGGCAACGCCGGGAAAGCCGTCGCCTCCTGAGCCACGATCCGGCCGTTGCTTCAGGAATTGCGCAGACCGGGAACCATGCCGTTTTCCGCCGCGTTGGAGCCGAAGAACACCGGACACCAGGACAGTTGTGGAGGAAGCACATGAGTGTTGCCCTGGCCAAGGGCGGCAATGTGTCGCTCGGCAAACAGGCCCCCGGCCTGACCGCGGTGACCGTCGGGCTGGGCTGGCAGGTGGACGCCACCGGAGGGGCCGGCTTCGATCTGGACGCCAGTGCCCTGCTGTGCGCCCAGTCCGGCAAGGTCCTCTCCGACCAGCACTTCGTCTTCTTCAACAACCTCCGCAGCCCCGACGGTTCGGTGCGGCACTCCGGGAGCGACCGGACAAGCGGGAGCGGCGGGGACGACGAGCAGATCCACGTCGACCTGAGCGCGGTTCCCCCCGAGGTGGCGAAGATCGTCTTCCCGGTCTCCGTTTACGAAGCCGAGCAGCGCGGCCAGAACTTCGGCCAGCTCCGCAGCGCCCACATCCGCGTGGTCGACCGGACCAGCGGCACCGAAATCACCCGCTACGACCTGCGGAGCGAGGCCGCCACCGAGACCGCGATGCTCTTCGGTGAGCTCTACCGCCACGGCTCGGACTGGAAGTTCCGCGCCGTCGGCCAGGGCTACGCCTCCGGACTCGCCGGCATCGCCCAGGACTTCGGCGTCGACGTGCTGCGTCCGGAACCGGCCGCCGAAGCCCCGGCCCCGGTTCCCACCCCGCCCCCCGCACCGCCCGCTCCCCCGGTGGCGGCGGCCGCCACCGGCTCTCCGGCGCTCGGGCAAGGCTCCGCCACCACACCACAGCAAGTGACAGGGAGTTCCCCCATGACGTGCTTCTTCGACCCCGGACACGGCGTCGGCATATCGCCCGTGACCTGGTCCCCGCAGTGGGGTGTCCCGCGTCAGATCCAGGCGTGCGGTGGCTGCGCCCAGCGTGTGCAGACCACGCCGCCGCCGTACTACACCGCGCCCCAGGCGGGGTACCCGCAGCAGGGCTATGCGCAGCCGGCACCACAGGGCTACGCGCAGCCGGTACAGCAGGACCACCCGCACCAGGACCAGCAGCAGGGCCGCCGCTTCGGCACCGGCGCGCTGATCGGCGCCGGCGCGGCCGGCCTGGTCGGCGGCGCGCTGCTGAACGAGGCGTTCGATGACGACGAGCCCCACACGGTCATCAACAACTACTACGACGAAGACTGAGCCACCGTCCGGCGCCCGGCCGAGGTGGGCGATTCGGCCCGCCGGCCCGGCCACCGACCGGCCCCCCTCCGCCGCCCGCACGCCATCGGCGCCCCGGCGGGAAGAGCACGGCGCGCCCCCGTCCCGTGGGTGGGGCGCGCCGCGCGTATCTGCCGGCCGGGGTCAGACGCGCTGCCAGAGGGCCGGGGCGGACGGCGGCTCCCAGCCCGTGCGGGCCGTGTGCGTCTGGCGGCACCGGTAGGTCGTGCCGGCGTAGGTGACCTGGTCGCCGGTCCGGTAGTCGGTGCCCGCCGCCCACGTTCCGCCGGGGGCCGTGGGCCCGCCGGTGGGCTGCTGGCCGACGTTGAGGACGACGTCGAAGGTCGCCTCCTTGGCCGGGCCGGCCTGGCGGACGTTCATCACCAGGGCCGGGTCGAAGATCGGGTCGGTCTGGTTGCGCGGCTCGCCGGGGAAGTACAGCTGGGTGGTGAGGATCTCCTCGTGCGGCGCCTGGACCTTGACGTGGAGGTGCCGGGTACGGCCCGGATACAGGCCCGGCACGATCGTCTCCAGCGTGAAGGCGCCCCGCGCGTCGGTGAACTGGTGCCCGCGGAGCCGGAACCCGGTGTTGTCGTACTCGCCGTTCGTGTCCGCCTGCCAGAAGTCGAGCAGGGCGTGGGCGATGGGCCGGCAGGTCACGCCGAAGACGTAGCCGCTGACCGTCAGGCGGGTACCCGGCAGGCCCGGCTCCAGCAGTGACGTCCGCTCCGGCGAATCCGGCTTGAAGTAGGGGCCTTCGATCTGCGGTGGCGTCGGGTCGTCGCCGTCGTCGCAGAACGGCGTGGGGGTCAGCGGCTGCTGTGCCGTCCCCGCGTCCCGGGCCAGGGCGACGCCGCCGAGCAGCATCGGCAGCGGCACCGCCGCCAGCGCGGCCTTGAGCAGTCTCTTACGGCTGATCCCCGGGCGTTCGTCCTGCGATGACACGTGTGCGTCCTGCGGTGGTACGGATGCGTCCTGCGGTGGTACGTGTGCGTCCTCCATGGGGTCCTCCTCGGAAGTCGTTGACGTACCCGGACGACGCTAGGCGGACAGGCCGGAGGGGTCGATGGACTCGCTACGGTGAACGTGGTGAATCCCCGGTGACCCGCGGCGGAACTCGCCGGGGCTGACGCCCGTCTCGCGGCGAAAGAACCGGCAGAAGTAGGCCGGATCGGTGAATCCCGCATGGCGCGCCACCTGGCGGACGGTCAACTCCGTGCTGGCGAGCAGGCGTTTGGCCTCCAGTGTGCGGGCGGCGCGGATCAGCCGGCCCGGGGTGCGGCCCGTGCTCTGCTTGACCGCCTCGGTCAGATAGCCGACGGTCACACCGAGGTGTCCGGCGCAGGCGCTCACGGACAGTTCGGCGCCGCCGGGCCGGGCGATGAGCTGGGCGAACTCCCGTGACACCACGGAGGCCCGGCCCGCCTCCAGTTCCGCCTCCGTTCCCGCGCGGCGTCCGCCGGGGAGCCGTACCGCCCGGGTGAGCAGCACATGCAGATGCGCCTGGAGCACCGAGATGAAGCCCTCGTCCCGCTGGTCGAACTCCTCCCGCATCTCCCGCACCAGCGCGCGGAGCCGGGCCGCCTCCCCGCCGTCCAGGCGCAGCCAGGGGCGTTCACCGAGCCGGCGCAGCAACTGCCGGTCCTCCGGGTGCGCGAGCAGGAAGTCGTCGGTGAACAGGATCACCCAGCCGCGCAGTCCCGACGCCCGCTCCCAGTAGTGCACCTGACCGGGGGAGATGACGCACAGCTGCGGAGGCAGCAGCGGCAGCCGGGTGAGATCGACGACGTGGTGGCCGGTGCCCCCGGTGACGTACACGATCTCGTGGAAGGTGTGCCGGTGCGGGAAGTCGGCCCGGGAGAGAGGCCCGATCGTGTCGAAGGACCCGATGGCGAACGGCAGGATTCCCGGCATGGGCACTTCCAGCCGGTGTAACGGCACGGGGTCGTCCGACCGGAGCCGCGCCTGCTCCCGCGTCCCTCGCATCACCCGCACAGCGTACGGCGGCGGAGCGCGGCCGTCCGTAGGGCAACCGGTCAGGTCGTCCGTCGTCGCCCGTTGTCGCCCGTTGTCGCCCGTCATCAACGGTCGAGGAGACGCGGGACCGCACGAGCGGTGCCGGGGCCCCTCCCGGACACCCACCCGTTCCCGGCACTCGCCGCCGTCACCATCATCGCCGTCGCCGTCGCCGTCGCCGGGAGCGGAGCCACGGTCAGTGGCTGTCGATGCCGTCGAAAGGCACGGCGTCCTTCGCGGAGGTGTGCCAGTTGGTGACGATCGGCCTGTCGACGGTCATCGCGTCGACCGGGAGGCTCACCGGGTTCGGGTCGCCCTTGCCGACGCCGACGATGATGCTCTTCAGTTCCTTGCCGTTCTCGTTGTTGGTGGTCTTCGGGTTCACCCCGGCATAGGCGGTGGTGCCCCCGCTCAGCGTCACCTGCTGCCCGACGGACTGCTCCGCCGGGCCCGCCTCGGTGCCGTCGGATCCGAAGGCCACCACCGGAAGCTCGGCGGGCAGCGAGCAGGTGATGCCCGGCTTGGCCTTCGCCATGACCAGGATGTAGCCGCCGGCCTGGCTCTCCGACCGGGTGCTCCAGGAGATGTCGTTGGCGCCGCAGACCTGCCCGTAACCGCTCTTGTCGCCGCTGCCGGAGGAGTGGACGGTGCCGGAGCCGGTGCTCTTCCTGCCCGACTTGCTCGACTTGGCCTCCGCCTCGGAGCCCTTGGCGGAGTCGTGACCGCTGCCCGTACCGGTGGTGTTCTGGCCGGTGTCGGCGGCCGACTCGGGCGCGGCGGCCTCACCGGCGACGGACGCGGCGGAAGAAGGGACCTGCGCGGCGCCCGTGTCCTTGTCCTGGCAGGCGGTCAACGACAGGGCCGCGGCGAGGGCGGTGGCGGCCAGGACGGTGGTGCGGATGTGGTTCTTGCGCATGGATGTTCTTCCCGTGTTGGTGGAGAGGGGGTTGGAGAGGGGGTTGGAGAGGGGTCTGCCGGGCGCACCCGACGGTGTGCCGGTGGCGCGGTGTGCTCGGCGAGGAGCCGGAGCGCGTCGACGGCGAGGAGGCGGCCGTATCGCGTCGGCCACGGCATCGGGTCGTATTCGGTGCCGAGGGGGTGAGCGACACTGCTTCCCGAACCGGGGCTGCTGTCGGGTCACAGCTTTCGGGGTGCCCGACCCGGGGTGCAACGGGCCACCGGAAGAATGGGACACCGGAACGGCAATATGCCCTCTGACCTGCGGAAACTACCTACTCCTGGAATGGCGTTCGGGTACGGTCCGGGAGCGGAGGAGGCGCGGAGGGGAGATCGCGGCGGAGCGGCAGGCGCGCCGAGGAACGCCAGGTGCCGCGGCGCCGGGTACGGAATCCCGGTCGCCCACCCGACCTCCTGCCCGTCTGCCCGCCTGCCCGCCTGCCCGCCTGAGGAGAGGCGCGCCACACCCGGCTCTGGAGAGATGCACCGACTTGCCCGCACTGTCCGCACTGTCCGCGCCGTCTGCGCCGCCTGCGCCGCCTGCGCCGTCCGAGTTACCGGAGTTGCCGGAGTTGCCGGAGTTGTTCGGGGACGTAGGTCAGATGCTGGATATGCCCTTGCTTCACCCACGTTTCGGCGTTGCCGGGGTTCTTGTTGGACGGATCGGCCGCTCGCTCTTCGAGCCAGCGCTCCGCCGCACTGGCGCCCGGCCGGAAGGGCGCGTACTTCGTGATCTTCCGGGCGATGCGGTCCAGGCAGCTCGCCTCGCCCCGGGCCCGGTAGGCGCCCTTACCGACGAGAAAGTGCTCGTCGAGGGTGTAGCGGAGCTTCTCGAAGATGTCGAGCGGGCCGGTCTCGACGGGGTCGTCGCAGCTGCGGGGGTGGAGGGTCGAGTAGTCCCCGTAGACGAGCCCGCCGCCCCGCAGGCCGTCACCCGTCCCGCCCGAGCGCAGCGCCGTCCATACCAGCCACTCGGCGCGCGCGACCATGACGACCTCGTGACGCTTCAGCCCCTCGTCGCTGTACGGGAAGGATCCGCCGGTCAGGACGGTGGTCCGCCACGGAGCGAGATCGGCGAGCAGGGTCAGGGCACGGCGCGCCCGCGCTTCGGCGGTATCGGCATCGGACACATGGCGGAGGTCGATCAACAGGTCGGTCCGCTCGGGCCGCACACCGGTCCGGTTCAGCAGCTCGGCGCACCGGTCCCGCACTTCGTCGGCCAGGGCGGCCGACGAGTCCGCGGGTATCCGTACACCCAGTGCGCTGTCCCATTTCCTGGCCGCCGCACCGGCCGCCGCCTGCTGGGCCGGCCCGCGTTCCGGGCCGGTCACGGGGCGCAGCGCGGTCCCGAACAGGTCGGACGCGAGGACGTCCCATACGTGTTCCTGGACGAGTTCCGGGGTGTCCTCGGCCCATCGCGCGTCCACCCAGCCGGGGCGCATGCCGTGCCGGATGCGCAGGGTGTCGGCGATGGAGTGGAGGTGGCGGGCCAGGGCCACCGGGTCGTCGGGGATGCGGCCGCCCGCGGACAGCGGGTCCGCCGGGCGTTTGATCCGCGGCGGAATCACCCATAGGGGCTCGATGCTCGGCTCGCCGGGAGACCCGGCCTCCGCGAGGGCCGTGAAAGCCGCGCGTCTCGCCGGGAGGACCGGTACGTACGTCCGTACGTCCACCGGAACGTGCCGAGGTGCCCCCGACGCCGACGCCGCAGCAGACACTGCCGTCCCCCCGCCCGCCCCTTACCGGAAGGTGCCTGATCGGAGGGTGCCCGCGCCGGAACAATCACGAAAGGGCGCGTTTCAGGTCATGGTCCCTAATACGCCAAGATCGGGCGCAGTACGTCAAGATCGGGGCGTAGTGGGCCGGAAGCCGGGCGTAGTAGACCGGGAGCCGGGCGTAGTAAGCGGGGTGCCGGGCGTAGTAGCGGAGAGCCGGGCGAAGTAGCGGGGAGCCGGGCGAAGTAGCGGGGAGCCGGGCGAAGTACACGGGGACGCTCCGGGCCGGAGCCCAGCGAATCCGTGGCCCCGGCCCTGGCCCTGGCCCTGGCCCTGGCCCTGGGCCCCCTTTCCGCCGGGCCCCCTCACCCGTCCCCATACCGGATCAGCACAACGAACCAGCACAACGAACCAGCACAACGAACCAGCACGCCGGAACAGCACCCCGAATCAGTCGGCCCAGAATCGGTCCGCGCGGGATCAGTCGGCGCAGAACACGTCCCCCGTCGGCCGTCGGCCGGTCGTGAGGAAGGCGGTGACGGCGCGGTCGGCGCAGGCGTTGCCGTTGGCCAGGTAGACGCCGTGGCCGCCGTGGCCGACCGTCACGAGGCGGGCCCGGTCGCCGAGGGCCGAGCGCATCTTCAGGGCGCCGGAGTACGGGGTGGTCGGGTCCCGGAGGTTCTGGATCATCAGGATGTCGGGCGGGCCCTCGGCGGTGATCCGGGTGGGCTTCTCCGCCGGCGCGTCCTTCCAGAAGGCGCAGGGCGAGACGTTCGCCGTCATCCCGGCCGTGAGCGGGTGCCGGACGCGGTCGGTGGCCACCGCGCGCGCATACGAGGGGACCGTCCCCCGCCAGCGCACGTCGTTGCAGATGGTCGCGATCACGACCGCCGCGTCCTCGTCCCGCAGGGGCTCGGCCAGGTCGGCGGGCAGGACCGGTTCGCCCGCCGGGTCCTGGGCCGCCTGGACGAGCCGGGCCAGCTGGGGAAAGGAGCCATTGCCGGACAGGGCGTTCTGGAGGGCCTGCCGCAGCAGGTTGCCGGTCAGCGGAACCCCCGCCGTGGTCGAATCCTTCGGTTTCCGGTCCAGCTTCGCCGCGAGAGCGAGGAACAACGACCTTACGTCCTCGGGCCGTTCGGCCAGCCGCAGCCCCTCGCCCTGCCGGGCCGGGTCCGCCGCCCAGGCCGCGAAGTCCGGGAACCGGTCGTCCACGCCGACCGCCATGTTCGCCAGCCAGCCCTGCGCCACCCGGCCCGGGTCGGGGTCGCCGTTGCTGTCCAGGACCCAGCGGTCGGTGTGCTGCGGGTACTTCTGCGCGTACACGGCCGCTACGTACGTCCCGTACGAGACGCCCCAGGCCGACAGTTTCCGCTCGCCCAGCGCCTGGCGGAAGCGGTCGATGTCGCGCACCTCGTTCGCGGTGGAGAAGCCGCGCAGCACGGCGCCGCCGTGTCGGCCGCACGCGTCGGCGATACGCCGGGACCGGGCGACGTTCTCCGTGATCTCGCCGTCCGGTCCCGGCCAGGACCGCAGGTTCACCAGATAGCGGTCGTCCGGGGCGAGTTCGCAGCTCGCCTTCGTGCTGCCGCCCAGCCCGCGCGGGTCGAGCGCGACGATGTCGTACGCGCCCGCCATCTCCTTCCGCAGCACCTCCCCCCTCTGCGCCAGCTGCCGCGCCCCGGACCCGCCCGGCCCGCCGGGGATCACCAGCAGCGTCCCCCGCCGCGCCGCGGGCCGCTCACTGCGGAGGCGGTACACCGCGAGGGTGAGCTGCGGGCCGTCCGGATCGCGGTAGTCGACCGGCGCGGGCAGCTCCGCGCACTCCCGCCCGGCGGGGCCGTTGGGCTCGTCGCAGGGGCGCCAGGTGAGTGCCGGGGCGGCGGCGGTGGCAGCGGCGGGGACAGCAGTGACGGCAGTGACGGCATCTTCGGCGCGGGACATCGGCGCGGTCGCGGTCGCGGACGCGGACGCGGTCACGGACGCAGCCGCAGGGGCAGGGGCAGGCGTACGTGTAGGCGTAGGCGCATTCGTATGGGTAGGCGCAGTCGTATGTGCAGGCGCAGTCGTATGTGCAGGCGCAGTCGTATGCGCAGGCGCGGTCGTATGCGCAGGCGCAGTCGCGGCGACGACCGTGGCGGAGAGCACGAGGAGAAGTGCCGTACTGGGGTAAGTGGGCATGTCACAAGGGTTGTTGAGGGGATTGCCCACGCCCATCCGGCAGCCACCATGCCAGTGGTGGGGTTAGCCCCCGCGCGCGGACCGCCGGACCATGACCCGCACGACGACTCCCTGCGCCCGGTCCCGTGTGCCCGCGCCGGTACCTGTGCGAGGGTGGCGCGTATGGGCACGACACCGGACGGGCGGCCGATCCCGCCCCCGCACGCCGATGAACGGGCCATGCTGGAGAGCTGGTTGGAGTTTCACCGCGCCACGCTCGCGCTGAAGTGCGCGGGACTCGACGACCGACAGCTGCGGACGGCCTCGGTGGCGCCGTCATCGATGACGCTGCTCGGCCTGGTCCAGCATCTGACGGAGGTGGAACGGAACTGGTTCCAGCGGGTGTTCGCGGGCCGGGACGTGCCACTCGTCCACGCGTCAGAAACGGGGGACAGTTTCGCGCTCGCCCCGGACCGCAGCGCCGACGAGGTACTGGCCGCCTGGCGCACGGAAGTCGCCCGGAGCCGTGCGGCGATCGTCGCCGCTTCGCTGGACGACCCCGGCGAGCTCTCGGCGCAGCTGGCCGCGCACGTCGGGAGCCGGGAGGTTTCGCTGCGCTGGATCCTGGTCCACCTGATCGAGGAGTACGCGCGTCACAACGGCCATGCGGATCTCCTCAGGGAGCGCATCGACGGCGCCACAGGCGCTTGAGACGCCCCCGCCCCCTCAGTCCCACACCACGGACCATACGGCCGCCCCGGCCGGCACCGCGGGGACATCCCGGTAGGTGTCCACCAGGCCCGGCAGGACACCGCTGGCCGCACATCCCTCGGCCCACGCCGCGCAGGACGCCTCGTCCGCCGTGGTGCAGACAGCGACGGCCTCGGCGGTGAGCACCTCCATATCGATGGTCTCCGGGTGCGGTTGGACCCGTACCCATCGGACGTCCGGACGCTGTTCGATCGCGCGCAACCGCGCGGCCAGCACCGCCAGCGGCGGGCGCCCGTATCCCCATTGGTTGGGCGCGAGGGACTCCTCGTCCGTATTGCCCTCGAAGAACTCGTCCAGCGTGAGCAGGGGCATCGGGCCTCGCTCACCGGAACGCTCGACTACCTGAGTCGCGGAGATCACGAACGCGATCGTCGCACATGCTTTCGATTTACGCCATGGATGAGAACTACGGATGAGGACTCTGGGTGAGAACTGCGGATGAGAACTGTGGACGTGCACCGGTCCGCGGGGAGCGGACCGCACCGGGAGCCGTCCCCGCCCCGCATCCACGCATACCGGCCGCACGGTTCGGCGGGGACCGAACCATCAGGTCGGTAACGTCCGGACACGGCGCGGGAAGCGTCCGTATGCGAGATGCGCAATGACCGCCGATGGCCGCTGATGGCCGCCGACGGCCACTGATGACCGCTGATGACCGCTCATGGCCGCGTAACGGCCATGAGGGCAGCCAAGAGGGCGGCGAAGACGGTGACGAAAGGGATGGTGACGAAAGGGATGGTGACGTGGACGACGGAGGGGATCCCCCTGCCGCAGGCGGACCTGAAGCGGCAACTGGCTAACCGCTTCCGCGAGGTCAATGGTGATCACCCGATGACGGCGGCCGACGACGCGTACGTCAGCGCGCAGTACGCCGTCCTGGCGGAGCTGTGCACCGACCGCCGTGACGCCGTGGAGGTCCGCCGCCTCATGCTGGAGCGGCGCCTCCCGCTTCCCGGGTATCTGCGCTCCGACGGCGCCGAGATGGTGCCGGCCGATCTGTTCGCCCTCGCCGACGAGGCGGGCGGTACGGAGCGGCTGCCCGCCTGGTTCACCGCTCACTGGACCGATCCGGCCACTGCCGAGGAGGAGTGGCAGGCGTACCTGAGCGGGCAGTACGTGTGTCTGCGCTCCGTCACCCCGGCCACCATCCAGCGCAAGGGCCGGCTCACGGCGGCCATCGGCGCCGCGCCCGGCGAGCCCGATGCCGGGACCACCCGGTGGGCCGTACGACTGCACGCCCTCATCGACGAACTCGACGCGCTGGAGCCCGCGTTCACGTCCTATGACCGCCTGCGCTTCGGCGGCCCGACATCGCGTGACACCTGCATCGACGCGATGCGTGCGCGTTTTCCACGCCCTGCGCGAGTGCGGTAGCCGGCGTTCCGTCCGTCCCGGGTACCGCTCATTCCCAAGTACCGCTCCACTGCCCCGTCACGCGGAACCAGAGCCCCGGGGCATAGGTCGAATCGACAACAGGGGCTTCGCCCTTCGCCACCCGCAGGACCCGCACCGCGCCACTGGGGAGTACGTCGTACTCGTAGCTGACCTGCGCGGCGCCCTCCGTGACGTCGACGTAAGAGACATCCACGGCGCTCGGATCCGCGTATTCCCCAGGAGGCCGGTTCTCCACCAATTTTATGAAGACGCCCATGTCTTGACGGTAAAGCCGGCGTGGCCTTCTCGCACGGCGGGCGGTCTCCGATACGGCCGGTCCGGCGCCGTCGGCCGCTGTTCGCCTACTCACCGATGCGGATGAGCGCGAGCGTGATGTTGTCCGGGCCGCCCGCCTCGATGGCGGACTTCCACAGTTCGAACGCGGCCCGGCCGCCGTCGTGGGCCCGCAGCAGGTCGTCGATGGCCTCCTCCGGCACCGGGTCGGTCAGACCGTCCGTACACACCAGATAGCGATCGCCCACGGCGAGCGGTGACGTCGTGACGTGCGGCGTGATGGCGCTGAACCGGGGAGCCCCGCCGAGCGCCTGCGTGACGATCGGCGTGCTGCGCTGCCCCGGCGGCAGCGGCGGGCTGTCGTCCAGGCTCACCTGCCGCAGCCCGTCCGGCGACGCACCGAGCACCCGGCTGTCGCCGACGTTGAACACCAGCAGGGACTCCGGCAGTACGACGGCACCCGCGACGGTGGTGCCCATGGTGAGCAGCGCCGGATCGCGGTCGGCGGCCACGTACACCGCGTGATTGCAGACCTTCAGGGCGTCACGGACGGCTTCCTCACTGTCGAGGGCGGGACCGGACGAGGCCAGTTGCCGGACGACCAGCGCACTGGCCACCTCACCCGCCGGCTGGCCGCCCATACCGTCGGCGACCGCGACGACGAGCGGACTGCCGAGGGGGAACACCAGCGTCTGCGGATTCTCGGTCACGGTGCCGCACAACGTCCATGGACCGGCCACCAGGCTGTCCTCGTTGTGATCGCGGATCAGCCCGGTGTGGCTCAGAGCAGTCACTGTGATGTACGGCATCGGCGTGTCCCGCCTCTCCACGACAGCAGTCGCGTCCCGCACCACCATTGTGGCGCCGCGAACGGCCGACCGCCCTCGCAGTGGTGGGCGAGCGCCCTCGCAGGGTGGCGACGAGCGTCCTCGCAGGGTGGCGGCGACCGCTTTCGCAGGACGTCGGCTCCCGGGCACCCGGGCGCCCCGGTTGCCGTCGTGCCGGGGCAAGGTCACGTACCCGGTCCCGTACGCCCGGCCCCGCGCGCTCCGCCCCGTCCCCCTCCCGCACCCACGCGCTCAGCCCCGTCAGCCCTGTCAGCCCCGCCCGCTGCCGCCCCAGCCCCAGCCGCTGCCGCTGCCGCTGCCGCTCTGATCGCTATCACTATCGCTACCGCTCCGATCGCCGTCACCCCGGTGTTCACCCCGGTGTCCGGCTCCCCGTCCGCTGCCTGCCCGTCCCCCGTCGCCGAGTCTCAGCGTGTGCCGCTGCATCAGCCGGGAGATGTCCTTCCCGGTGACGATCCCCACCAGCTGCCCCGCCTCCACGACGAGGATGCGCATACCGGTACCCAGGCGGATCTTGTCGAGTGCCGCGCTCAGCAGTTCGTCCGGAGCGGCGACCGCGCACTGGGACAGCGGAGTCGCCACCTCGCGCACCCGCAGCGTCTCCCGGCGCACTCCCGGTACCGCCGCGAGCCTGCGCAGCTGCACGATTCCGCTGGGACGGCCCTCGAAGTCGAGCAGCGGCAGAGCGGAGTGGTGGCTCTTCACGGCCACCTCGTCGATGAACCGCTGGGCGGTCAGCCAGTCGGCCCCGGTCGCCACCGGGCTGGACATGGCATCGGCCACCCGCACCCCCCGCAGCGCGGTGTCGAGCGCCGTACGCCGCCGTTCCGACGCGGCGGCGAGCATGATGAACAGGCCGACGAAGACGAGCCACAGCCCGCTCGGCGCACCCCGCAGGACGGATATCCAGCCGACGGCCACCAGCAGCACGCCCATGACCTGGCCGGCCCGGGAAGCCGCCAGATCCGCACGTTCCCGGTCTCCGGTGCGCCACCACAGCAACGCCTGCACCACCCGTCCGCCGTCCAGCGGGACGGCGGGCAGCAGGTTGAACACTCCCAGGAACAGGTTCGCCCAGCCGAGCCACACCAGGACGACGGCGGGCACCGACCAGCCGTACAGCGCGTGCAGCCCGATCGCCGCGCCGACCGCGGCGCCCCCGATGACCAGGCTGGTCAGCGGCCCGCTCACCGCCACCAGGAACGCCGCCGCGGCGGTCCGCGGCCGCCCCATCCGCGTCATACCGCCCAGCGCCCACAGCGTCACGTCCTCGACGTTGATCTTCTTCCAGCGGGCGGTCGCGGCGTGCGCCGTCTCGTGGAGCAGCAGGCTGCCCATGAGCAGCGCGGCCCCTACGACACCGGCGAGGGCGTATACGGCGTCCGAGCGCCCCGGAGTCCACAGGGGGAGGGTCTCCCGGCCGAGCCCGTACGCGAACAGCACCACCAGCAGCGGCACACTCCAGTGCATCCGCAGGGGTACCCCGACAACACGTCCGACACGGACCGAGCCGTTCATCGTCGTCTCCCGCCCGCTCGGCACCCGGCCCCTCCGAGCAGGACCTGGCGACCTGCACTCCGTGAACCGGGCAGCACGGCACTCACCACAATTGTCACTCGCGCGGCCGCACACGGTCGGCCGACGTCCCCGGGAACCACGCCGCACCCGCCGGCCCGGCGATTTCCCCTGCTTCCCGCCGCTTCCCACGGCTTTCCGAAGCTTCCCGCTCTGCCACGTCGCCGCTCCGCCACGTCGGTGGTCTCCGTTCCGGCACCCCGCCACGCGAGCGGGCACCCGCCCGGGTACGCACCTGGGCACCTGGATACGCGCCCGGGAACCCACCCCATCCGGACCGGACGTATCTACGCTGGACGTAACGCGGCTGAACGTACGGACGGCAGCGGACGGCACTACGGGAGGTGCGTCATGGCCACGGGCCGGAGCCACCACTTCCACCTGGATCTGGGTGACCACTCGATCACCGTGAACATCGGACCCGGCAGCGACGGAGAGATAGAGCTCCTGGTCAACGGCAAAGTCGTCGCCTACCAGAAGGAGCACGGCCCCGGCGTGACCCTGCTGACCGGCGAACTCCCCGACGAGCCCGCCCGCCCCTTCCGCGTCCGCGTACGCGAACCGCACCTCATCCCGTCCGGCCCCCGCTCCACGCTGGAACTGGACGGCACGGAATGGCCTATGCCGGAGCGGGCTGTGCTTTGAGACGCCGCGCGGGGGCCGGGGGCTCCGGCGGGTGCGCTCCAGGCGGCGGCGCTGTGCGTTCCCGCAAGCGCGCTGGTCTCCGGGGTCGTACTCGCTTACGTTGGTGACGGACCTGTCCCCGCGCGCGGGGGTGGTCCCAACCCGATTCTCACCCGGACTGTCGTCGTCGGGTGGTCCCCGCGGGTGCGGGGGTGGTCCCTTGAACGCCATTCCCATTTAGAGACGACCGAAGTGGTCCCCGCGGGTGCGGGGGTGGTCCCTAGGGCGGGCAGTGGTACGTCGTCACTGGTACACGTCATCCCCGCGCCTGCGGGGCTTCTCCCCACCGACGAGGCTTCACTCCCCACGAGCCAATTCAACTATCGCAACTAGGGAGCGCATTGCTTACGTGGCAATGAACCCAAGAATTTGAAGATCGCCAGTGGAACAGTACCTCCAAGATCTTCAGCCAAAGTCAGGACACCCCCAGAGGCCACCCCCTACCGTCAGTTGAGTACGCAGCGGCACAGGCGGATCGCAGCCTCGCGCCGGATCGACCACGCCTGAAGGCAGCTGATCCGTCACGGCGAGCGCAAGGTCCCGGCCGCATCCTCACAGTGCTCAGCACCCAAGGAGAGATCTTGTTAGGCAAAATCGCCCACGACGATCAGGACGGCGGGCGTTCCGCCGACGTCCTTCAGCTGCTCATGGCCCTGGTCGCAGCAGGGCCTTTCACTCCCTCACCCCTCGCACCATGGGTCTGGGGTATCGCGGTGATCGTGGTGGTGGTCCTGGTCGTCCCTGGGGCGAGGCAGTGCCGCAGCTGAGCGGCACGGCCCCGTTGCGGCCGACACATCCGTAACACCCGAACCACTACGGGCACGGGTACCGGTACGGCACGGGTCGGCAGCCACCGCCGGGTGTGGCTGCCGACCCTGCGTGGCGTCGGGTGAGCGTCAAGTGAATCGCTCACCCGCCCCCGAGATGAATGTGATCAATTGCAGCCATCTTCTTTCGAAGCATGCCCTTTCCATGCCCCTTTTCGGAACATCGATCACCGGCGAGGGTCCAGCCATGTCCAATACGCCTATGAATCAGGATCGCCCCACGTCCGGGGCGCCCTTCGATCGCCTGTCCGCCGCCGCACGGCTGGCCTGGGGCAAGCACGATCGAGGGACCGAGGAATGGCTGCCGTTGTGGCGGCATATGGCGGACAGCGCCGCCGTCGCGGGGAAGTTGTGGGACGAGTGGGTTCCGGGCAATGTCAAAGCGCTCGTCGCCGAGGTACTGCCGGACGGGGCGGACGACGCGCGTCGGCTCGCGGTCTACCTTGCGTGCGTACATGACATAGGCAAGTGTTCGCCCGCCTTCGCCTGCCAGGTGGACGGCCTCGCGGATCGTATGCGGGCGGCGGGCCTGGACATGCCGTACCAGAAGCAGTTCGGCACCGACCGTCGCATGGCACCGCACGGGCTGGCCGGTCAACTGCTGCTCCAGGAGTGGCTTGCCGAGCGGTTCGGGTGGAGCGGCCGGGCCTCCGGGCAGTTCGCCGTCGTGGCCGGTGGGCACCATGGGACACCCCCGGATCACCAGCAGATCCACGACCTCCGCCTGCATCCGCGCCTGCTGCGCACCCCGGGAGCGAGCGAGAACAACTGGCGTGCGGCGCAGTACGAGTTACTGGATGCCTGCGCGGTGACCGCTGGGGTCACGGACCGGTTCCCGCACTGGCGGTCCGTGCGCCTGCCGCAACCGGTGCAGGTGGTGCTGACCGCCGTGGTGATCGTCTCCGACTGGATAGCCAGCTCGGCCGAGTTGTTTCCGTACGACCCGTCCTCGTGGTCGCTGCCGGACGGGTCCGGAGAGGCGCGGCGGCTCGCGGCCGCCTGGGCGGGGATCGACCTGCCGGGACCATGGGCGCCGGGCGAACCGGCCGGGTCCGCGGCCGAGTTGTTCACATCCCGTTTCGACCTGCCGGACGGCGCGGTGATCAGACCGGTGCAGGAGGCGGCCGTGCGGATGGCGCGCCAGTTGCCCGCCGGGGGGCTGCTGATCATCGAAGCGCCCATGGGCGAGGGCAAGACGGAGGCGGCCTTCGCGGCGGCGGAGATCC
Source organism: Streptomyces sp. x-80 (assembly GCF_046549095.1). NCBI lineage: Bacteria > Bacillati > Actinomycetota > Actinomycetes > Kitasatosporales > Streptomycetaceae > Streptomyces > Streptomyces sp. x-80. Next base: position 147,120 of record NZ_JAJPWM010000010.1, on the reverse strand, counting down.
TGGCGGCCCGGACCGGGGCCGGTGGCTGCCTGGTGGCGCTGCCGACCCGGGCCACGGGAGACGCCATGTTCCCCCGCCTGCTGAACTGGCTGGCGCACCTGCCCTCGGACGGCCCCCGGTCCGTCGTCCTGGCCCACGCCAAGTCCGCGCTCAATGACGTCTGGGCGGGGCTGTTGCGAGCCGGTCACCGGACGATCGCCGCGGTCGAACCGGACAGCCCGGACGCGGTCGCGGCCGCCGGCCGGGCCCGGCGGTCCAGCCCCGCCGGGCTGCACGCGCACCAGTGGCTGCGAGGGCGGAAGAAGGCGCTGCTCGCCTCGTTCGCCGTGGGCACCATCGACCAGGTGCTCTTCGCGGGACTCAAGAGCCGGCATCTGGCCCTGCGGCACCTCGCCGTCGCGGGCAAGGTCGTCATCATCGACGAAGTCCACGCCTACGACGCCTATATGAACGCGTATCTGGACCGGGTACTGGAGTGGCTGGCCGCCTACCGGGTGCCCGTGGTGCTGCTCTCCGCGACCCTGCCCGCGGGCCGGCGGCGGGAGCTGGCCGCGGCGTACGCCGGGGAGGCCGACGCCGGGCACGTCGGCACCGGAGACGTCGGGGGCGGAGCCGACGGGGGTGCGCTGGACGTACCCGACGACGCCTACCCCCTGATCACCGCCGTGGCACCCGGCGCACCGATTCGGGTGGCGCGGCCGCCGGCCGCCTCGGGACGCCGTACCGAGGTCGCCCTGGAGCGGCTGGACGACGACCTGGCCTCGCTGGTGCGACGGCTGGGCGACGAACTGCGCGACGGCGGCTGCGCGTTGGTGGTGCGCAATACCGTCGACCGGGTACTGGAGGCGGCCGGGCGACTGCGGGACCACTTCGGTGCGGACGCGGTGACCGTGGCGCACTCCCGGTTCCTGGCGGCCGACCGGGCCCGCAAGGACACCGAACTGCGGACGCGTTTCGGACCCGGTGGCGAGCGTCCCGCCGGGCCGCACATCGTCGTGGCCAGCCAGGTGGTCGAGCAGTCGCTGGACGTCGACTTCGACCTGCTGGTCACCGATCTGGCCCCGGTGGACCTGGTCCTCCAGCGCATGGGACGGCTGCACCGCCATCCGCGCCCCCGCCCGCCCCGGCTGGCACAGGCCCGCTGCCTGGTGACCGGCGTGGACTGGCAGGCCGACCCGCCCGAGCCCGTACCCGGCTCGCTCGGCGTCTACCAGGGGCCGCACACCCTCCTGCGGGCGCTCGCCGTTCTCGGCCCGCACCTGGACGGCGCGCCGCTCGTACTGCCGGACCACATCAGCCCACTGGTCCAGAGCGCCTACGGGGACCGGCCGGTCGGCCCCGAGCGCTGGGCCACCGCCCTGGCCGACAGCCGTCAGGCGTATCTGACCCGGCTCGCCGGGAAGCGGCAGTGTGCCGAGGTGTTCCGGCTCGGCCCCGTACGCCGGGCCGGGCGGCCGGTGTTCGGCTGGCTGGACGCGAACGCCGGGGACGTGGACGACAGCCGCGCCGGCCGGGCCCAGGTACGGGACAGCGAGGAGAGCCTGGAGGTCCTGGTCGTCCAGCGGCAGCGGGACGGCGGGCTGACCACCGTCGGCTGGCTGGACGGTGGGCGGGGCGGGCTGGCGCTGCCCGAGCACGCCCCGCCGACGCGCCGGGCGGCCGAGGCCGTCGCTGCGAGCGCGCTGACCCTGCCCTGGCAGTTCTCCAAGCCATGGGCGATCGACCGGACCATCGCCGAGCTGGAGCGATTCCGGGTTCCGGCCTGGCAGGTGAAGGAATGCCCTTGGCTGGCAGGCGAGTTGCTGCTGGTTCTCGACGAGGATTGTCAGACCCGTCTGGCAGGCTTCGACGTGCGATACAGCCGTGCCGACGGACTCGTGGTGACACCTGTCGGCGAACAGGAGGCAAACGTGCCGAATCCCCCGCCGCCCCCCTTACCGTCCCCCTCCTTCGATCTGGTCTCCCGGCCCTGGCTGCCGGCCCAGCGCCTGGACGGGACGACGGTGGAGCTGTCGCTGCTGGAGGTCTTCACGCAGGCGAATGAGCTGCGGCGCCTGGTGGGCGATCTGCCCACACAGGAGTTCGCGCTGCTCAGACTGGTGCTGGCGATCCTCCATGACGCAGTGGAGGGCCCCGCCGAGCTGGCGGACTGGGAGGAGCTGTGGGAGTCGGCGGACCCCTTCGCGGCCGTACCGGGCTACCTCGACCGGCACCGCAACCGCTTCGACCTGCTCGCCGCGGAGCGGCCGTTCTTCCAGGTGGCGGGGTTGCACACGGCGAAGCACGAGATCGCCTCGCTGAACCGCATCGTCGCCGACGTACCCAACGGCGAACCGTTCTTCGCCATGCGCCGGCCCGGCGCGGACCGCCTCGGCCTCGCCGAGGCAGCCCGGTGGCTGGTGCACGCCCACGCTTTCGACCCGTCCGGCATCAAGTCCGGTATGGCGGGCGACGACCGGGCCAAGGGCGGAAAGGTCTACCCGCAGGGCGTCGGCTGGGCGGGCAATCTCGGCGGCGTCCTCGCCGAGGGCCGCACCCTGCGCGACACACTGCTGCTGAACCTGATCGCGACGGACGAGGGCATCCTCACGACGGACCGGAAACAGGACCTGCCGGCCTGGCGCCGCGAACCGCCCGGTCCCGGCCCGTCCCCGGCGGATCCGTCCGTCCGCCGGCCCAGCGGCCCGCGTGACCTCTACACCTGGCAGTCCCGGCGTCTGCTGCTGTACACCGAGGACGGCACCGTCACCGGCGTCGTCCTCGGCTACGGAGACCCGCTCGCCCCGCACGACCGCTGGATGTCGGAGCCCATGACGGGCTGGCGGCGCAGCCCGGCGCAGGAGAAGAAGCAGGGGCGTCCCCTCGTCTACCTGCCGCGTCAGCACGACCCCGCCCGCGCCGCCTGGCGGGGCCTGGCGAGCCTGCTCTTCGCCCAGCGGTCGGACACCGACGACGCAGGGCGGGGGACCGCGCAGAGCCTGCCGCCGGGCGTGGTGAAGTGGCTCGCCCTGCTCACCACCGAAGGGGTGCTCCCCGAGGAGTCGCTCATCCGTACCCGCCTCATCGGGGCGGTGTACGGCACCCAGCAGTCCGTGGTGGACGAGGTGGTCGACGACGGGGTCACGCTCCCCGTCGTACTCCTCCACGAGGAGCATCCGGTCTACGGCGCGACGGCGGTCGCCGCGGTCGCGGATGCCGAGCAGGGGGTGACCGCGCTGGGGCATCTCGCGGGCAACCTGGCGCGCGCCGCGGGATCGGAGCCGTCCCCGCCCTCGGCGGCCGCCCGGGACCTGGGGTTCGGGGCGCTCGACGGTCCGTACCGGCAGTGGCTGCGGACGCTGGGCGAGCACGCCGACCCGGACGCGGCTCGGGCCCGGTGGCGGACCACCGCGCACCGCATCATCCGCAGTCTCGGCCGGCAACTGCTCGACACCGCCGGCCCGGCCGCCGCGGAGGGCCGGGTCACCGAGGTACCCGGAATCGGCAGACGGTGGGTAGACGACTCCCGTGCCGACCTGTGGTTCCGGAGCCGCCTCAACAAGGTGCTGCCCGCAGCAGAACCGCGCCCGCAGAAGCATCCACAGGGGCATTCTCCGGGGCATCCGCAGGGGCAGGAGGTCTCGCGGGACGCACCCCCGGACGCGTCATCCGCAAAACCCCCGGCCACCCACCCCGACGAGAACCCCACGGAGCCCGTCGTATGACCACCACCGACCAACGGCCCGAATCCGCACGGCCGGCCGGCTCCGCCCCGCCCGGCCGCGACCGCTCCCCCTGTCCGGCCGGACAGGCCACCGCCCGCTGCATCCTGCGGCTCCAGCGCCTGTACCGCCAGGACAACCCCGCCGCCGTGGCGAACCTCGCCAGGCTGCGGCGCGGTGCCGGACGGACGGCACACACGGTCCAGGACCACTGGGGACTCGGCGGGCTGGAGGAGCTGGCCGACATCCTCGCCGACGGCCGGACCCCCGTACGCCGTGCGCACGCCGAGGAGGCGGTGTACCTCGCCGTGACGCTCTGGGCCCTGCACCAGCAGTCCATCCGCGACGGCGATATGCACCGCCCCCGGTGGACCTTGGGCCGCGCGGTCCGCACCCTCATGCAGGAGAAGAACGGGTCCGGCCCGGACGACGAACTGAACGATCCGCTCCGCAAACGGCTCGTCCGTGTCGGTACCGCCGAATCGATCGAATCGATCGCCGTACGGCTACGGGAGATCGTCCTGCTGCTCCGGAACGCGCAGGTACCGCTCGACTACGGGCGCCTCGCCGATCAGCTCTACCGCTGGCAGTCGCGCACCGAACGCGCCGCCGTACGGCGGGAGTGGGGCCGGGAGTTCCATCTCGCACCGCGCACCGGCAAGAGCGCGTCGCCGAGCGAGGGCGACACGGGCGACGCCGTCGATCTGTCCCTGGGCCCCGACGAGGAAGACGACGGTTACGGCCCCGGAGAGTGACCGCTCCCCCACCGACCATGAATTCCTTGTCCCCGCAATCTCCCGCACTGACCGCGAAAAGGAACTGAGCATTCGTGACCCGGACCATTCTCGACATCCATATCCTCCAGACCGTCCCGCCGAGCAATCTCAACCGGGACGACACCGGAACGCCCAAGTCCGCCGTCTACGGCGGCGTACGGCGGGCCCGCGTCTCCAGTCAGGCGTGGAAACGTGCCACGCGCCGGGCGTTCGTGGACCTGCTCGACGCATCCGAGCTGGGTGTCCGGACGAAGAAGGTCGCCGAGGTACTGGCCGAGCGCATCACCGCCCTCGACCCTTCGGTGTCGAAGACCGCGGCGTGGGAGCTCGCCGCGGAGACCATGCGCACGGCGACCGGATCCAAGATCGAGGTCCCCAAGCGCAAGACCAAGGACAAGGAAGGCGCGGAGAACGAAACCGCTCCTGAATCCGCGTATCTGATGTTCCTGAGCGGGCGCCAGATCAACGCTCTCGCCGGGCTGGCGGTCGAGGGCGCCGAGGGCGGTGACCTCAAGTCGCTCAAGGAATTCCTCAAGGCAAAGGAGAACAAGGCGCGCGCCCGGCAGTTGGCCGACACCGAGCACTCGGTGGACATCGCCCTTTTCGGCCGTATGGTCGCCGACTCGACCGACCTCAATGTGGATGCGGCCGCCCAGGTGGCGCACGCCCTGAGCGTCCACGCGGTGGAGGTCGAATCGGACTACTTCACCGCCGTGGACGACCGGAACACCGACGCCGAAATGGGCGCCGGCATGATCGGCTCCGTCGACTTCAACTCGGCGACCCTCTACCGCTATGCCGCGGTCGACGTCGACCGGCTCCAGGAGAACCTGGGCGCCGGCCTGCGCGAGGGCCGGTCGTCCGCCGAACCCACCCGCCGTGCCGTAGCCGCCTTCCTCGAAGGTTTCATCACCTCGCTGCCCACCGGGAAGATCAACACCTTCGGCAACCACACGCTGCCCGCCGCCGTGGTCGTCAAGCTCCGCTCCCGGCGCCCGATCAGCTTCGTCGCCGCCTTCGAGGAGCCGGTGACGGCAGGCGAGGCGGGCGGCTTCCTGCGCCGGAGCTGCGATCAGCTCGCGAAGCACGTACCCGATCTGGAGCGCATGTACGGACTCGCCGATGGCGGCCAGAGCTGGGTGCTGCGGATCGGCGCGGAGACCGAGGCACTCGCCGCCCTCGGCACCGAGGTGACACTGCCCGGCCTGGTGACGGCCGTGGGCGATGCCGTGACCGCCCGGCTGGAGCCCGGGGCATGAGCGTGCTGCTGCTGCGGCTCGCGGGGCCCCTCCAGGCGTGGGGGTCCGCGGCCCGCTTCACCCGCCGTACCACCGAGAACGCGCCCACGAAGAGCGGCGTCCTCGGCCTGCTCGCCGCGGCCCAGGGTCGTACCCGGGACGCGGGCCTCTCCGACCTGGCGGCGCTGGAGTTCGGCGTACGGATCGATCAACCCGGGGTCCGGCTACGCGATTTCCAGACCGCCCACCACGCCGACTCGGACAAGGCCATGCCGCTGTCGGAACGCTTCTATCTCGCGGACGCGGTCTTCGTGGCGGGCGTGGCGGGTGAGCCGCAACTCCTCCACGCGCTGTATGAAGCGCTGCTGGAGCCGGTCTTCCTGCCCTATCTCGGGCGCCGCTCCTGTCCCCCCGCGCAGCCGGTGACGATATCGGAGCCCCTGGACACCGACCTCGAAACCGCCTTGCGGGAAGCGCCCTGGGAGGCATCCGAGCGGTACCGGAAGCGATATGCCAACTCCGTTCGCCATGCCCATGGTTCACGCCCCGGCCCACCGCAGCTGGAGATCCTGCTCGACTGCCCGGCCGGCGAGGTCCCGGACATCACGCTGCGCGACCTTCCACTGAGTTTCGACCCGCGCCATCGGCAGTACGGGCTGCGCGGTATCCGCGGAACGCACGGAACACCGCCCTCGTCGTCCCCACCCCCACCGCACGATCCGACCACTGTGCTTCTGCCCGCCGCACCGAGGAACACCTGATGTACCTGACCCGCTTCCGCGTCAACACCGCGCGATCCGAGGCCCGGCGGCTGCTCGGTTCCCCCCACCTCCTGCACGGCGCGGTGAACATGTCCTTCCCCACGCCCCCGCCCCGGGACGGATCGGGCCCCCGGGTGCTGTGGCGCGTCGACCGCGACTCACCCGCCGAGACGCTGCTGTTCATCGTCAGCCCGGCCCGGCCCGACCTGACCCATCTGGTCGAGCAGGCAGGCTGGCCGGCCTCGGACGGCCCCGGCTGGACGACGTTCGCGTACGGGACGTTCCTCACCGCACTCACCGAGGGGGACACCTGGGGGTTCCGACTCACGGCGAACCCCGTGCACCACATCCATCACCCGGACGACAAGGAGGGCGCGCGCACCAAGCGGGCCGCCCATCAGACCCCGTACCACCAGATGCGGTGGCTACTGGAGCGGCAGGAACGCGCGGGATTCGAGGTGGTGCGGAAACCGGTGGAACGCCGGCTCCTGGAGCGGGGCGACGAGCACGAACTGATCGTCCGCGACCAGCGCCCCTTGCAGTTCCGCAGGCCCCCGTCGAAGACGGGCCGTGATGACGTCCGCTTCACCAGGGTCACCTTCGACGGACGGCTCCGGGTCACCGATCCCGACACCTTCCGCCGCACGCTCACTCATGGTCTGGGCAAGGCCAAGGCGTACGGCTGCGGTCTGATGACGCTCGCCCCGGTGCGGTGACCGATGAGCACTGTCAGCCGCCGGGGCGCCTCCTCGCCCCGTGAACTCGCCCGGGTCGGCGACCGCCTCTCCTTCGTCTACCTGGAGCGGTGCACCGTCCATCGCGACTCCCACGCGATCACGGCGGAGGACGCGGACGGCACCACGCACATCCCGTCCGCCACCATCGGGACGCTCCTGCTCGGCCCGGGGACGCGTATCACCCACCAGGCGATGGCCGTCCTCGGTGACTCCGGCGCGGGTGTGGCGTGGGTCGGCGAGCACGGGGTGCGCTACTACGCGGGCGGACGGGCCCTGACCCGTTCGTCGGGCCTGGTCGAGGCCCAGGCCACCGCGTGGGCGAACCGGCGCACCCGGCTGGAGGTGGCCCGCGCCATGTACCGCCTGCGCTTCCCGGACGAGGACCCCGCCGGCCGTACCCGGCAGGATCTCCTCCTCATGGAGGGCCGGCGGCTGAAGGACTGCTACCGCCGCGAGTCGGCCCGCACCGGAGTCCCCTGGCGCCGCCGCGAGTACCACCGCGACGACTTCTCGGCCGGCGACGCACCGAACCAGGGCGTCACCGCGGCGGCCCAGTGCATGTACGGAATCGCCCACGCCGTCGTCGCGGCCCTCGGCTGCTCCCCCGGTCTCGGCTTCGTCCACTCCGGTCACGAGCGGTCGTTCGTCCTCGATGTGGCCGACCTGTACAAGACCGAGATCGCCATCCCGGCCGCGTTCGACGCGGCGGCCGAGGGCGCGGAGGACGTCGCGACGCGGACCCGCCGCATGCTCCGGGACCGCATCAACGAAGCCGGCTTGCTCGACCGCTGCGTCCGGGACATCAAGAGCCTGCTCGGCTACGACGGGTCGCGCGACACGGCCGACTCGTCCCAGGACCGCGTAACCCTTCAGTCCGACGGCGACCGCCACGTCGAGGGCGGCCGCAACTACGGGGACGAGATCATCTGGTGACCGTCATCGTCCTCACCAACTGCCCGGTCGCCCTGCGCGGTCTGCTCACCCGCTGGCTCCTGGAAATCTCCCCGGGCATCTTCCTCGGCGCCCCCTCCACCCGCATCCGCGAGTCCCTGTGGAAGGAAGTCCGCCAATACGCGGGCCAGGGCCGCGCCCTGCTCGCCTACCAGACCAACAACGAACAGGGCTACACATTCGAAACCCACGACCACTCATGGCACCCCACCGACCACGAGGGCCTGACCCTGATCCACCGCCCGGCCTCAAAGGCACCACGCGCGGCGCAACGGACACCGGATGGGCCGACGCCGGATGTCCCACGCCAAGGCTGGAGCAAGGCATCCAAGCGGCGGAGGTACGGGGGGAGGTAGAAGGGCACGGTGCCGCGCTGGGCGGTAGGGGCGGGGGAGCGGCATATGTCGAGGGGATGACGGGGGTGGTGTTCGGCGGGGATGGTTGCTGGGGGTGTCGGGAGTTCCGTGTTGTCTGCGAGGTGAGGAGATGGGGGGTATGTCGGAATCCGTGAAAGTGAGTAAATAGGGGTGCATGGCTGGTTGAAAGGCCAGGTGAGGGCTTGTGGTCCCCGCGGGTGCGGGGGTGGTCCCCACCCCCTGACGTGAACTTTGTTCGCGAAGTAGTGGTCCCCGCGGGTGCGGGGGTGGTCCCTGGCCAACGATGGAGACGAGTGGACGCAGCTTGTGGTCCCCGCGGGTGCGGGGGTGGCCCCGGGGTGCTCGCCCCGGTGGGGTGGGTCCTGATGTGGTCCCCGCGTGTGCGGTGGCGGCCCTCAACGCCGCAGATATTGGAGAACCCCAAGCGCAAGGGCCTCTATGGCCGCTTCGAAACCGAGAAGCATCGGTGGGAGGAGGCGACTACGGGCCTCGGCCGGGGCGAAGAATTCAATCTCCGATAGGTCGTCGTCGTGTGGGCAAGACAATGGTTGGTCAGGGATTCTGGACGCGATGGGATACCGGGCGTCCCATGCACGTCAGTTGCGGCGCGTCCGGTGACAGCGGCTGCTGATGGCCGATCGTTTCGTACCCCCAGCGCTCATACAGCGCCTGGACCTTCCCGCCTCCGGCCGCTCCGTTCACGCAGAGAGTGGTGTAGCGCTCGGCGCGAGATTTCAGTAGGTCGTCGTGGAGCCGTTGAGCAATACCCTGGCCGCGCCATTTCTGTACCACGCCGATTTCCTTGATGGCGACTACCGGTCCGGCGGTGTAGATGTTCGGAGGCGGCGAAGTCAGCCTGGTCCACCACCGGTTACCCGGCTCGATGGTGTTGGCGTAGGCGTAGCCGACGGCCTCGCCGTGCTCATAGGCGATCGCCGCCTCCCACCCCGGCTCGGCGCCATGACGGTCGAGCCGCTCGGCAAACGTGGTGAGTTTGTAGTTCGGTAGATGCAACAGCTCGGCCCGTACGTCTGCGTACACACCAATCAGCGTCTCCCGGATGTCGGAAAGGTCGGTGAAGCTGCGCAGGGTGATGGTCTCAACGGTCATGTGACGGCCTCTCGCTGATGCTGCTCGAAGGTGCGGGTGTGGACGCTGCGCGGCGCGAACTTGTGCAAGTCGGCGCTGAAGGTGGTGAGCATCCCGGCGACACGGGGATGCCGGGCAGCGTCGCGGGGGATGCCCATTGCCGTCTCGACAGCAGGGCCTACATCGTGCTGTCCGAGCTGGGCACGGGCGAGCCGGGCCGTGGTGATCGCACGGGAACGCTTCATATGCGGAAGCAGTGCAGACATGGAGCGGTGCGCGCGGGCTTCAGCGTCCTCCCACATTCCCAATGCCAGGTAGGCCACCAAAGCAAGGGAATCCAGCTCTGACGGCCCGTAAAACGCGCGCAGCCATACCGGCCGGGGCATTCCGTCGTCGGCGCGGGCCAGGCCGTCTTCCGCATACCCGAGAGCCCGCCGCACGGCCACTCGGCCGCCTGCCAGGCCCTGGATCGCGGCGTGCCGGGCGTGCCCAAGGGAAGCGAACAGCGGATCACGACGAGCGATAGGGAGGCCGCGAGCAACGTCGTTCGCTGCGAGGCCGTCCGCAGGACGCCCCATGTGCCGATAGAGCGTTCCAGCATGCGACCAGATACGGAACTGGATTGCCTGGTCTCCTGACATTCTGGCGAGACTCGATGCACGGTCGAAGTGGCGTTGCGCCTCGTCGAAGCGGCGGCCGTCAATGGCCGCCCACATCGCTGAGGACAGAAACGCAGCGGCCGATCCGTACAACCGCTCCCGTACCCGCTGACTCGCAGTGCCGGAACGCTCAAGAGTTAACACCTCCTCGGCGAGAGCGGCGGCCTCGTGCTCGATGACGGCCCTTCCGCCATGCCGGTGATCGCTGGCGACAATCTCCGCGAACTTACGGTTCAGCCGTTCCACATCAGATATGCCGATGCGCCGGGCCGGCGGAGTCGAAGCGGCGACGGTGGCAGCGCCGGCGGCGAGGAAAGTGCGGCGGTTCACGGAGTCCTCCTGCGAGGGTGACGGGGCTGGAGTGCTGCGCCCCCTCGGCACAAAACCTAGTTCGGTCGCAGCCAGGCCAGTGACGCTCTCCAGCGCCGTACGGGTGACCGCCTTGGGCCATTTGACGCGTCCGGCTTTCCAGTCCCGTACGGATGAACCGTCCAGTCCCCCGGGATGTCCGGTGAGATCGCAGATCGCCGCATTGACGGTCTCCGCCAAGGAGTTGGAGCTATGGCCATGTGTTTCCATCCGTGCGACCAGCGCATCATTTCGAGTCGCTGCCATGGATTCATGGTAGTGGCGGTGAAGGCTCTGCGGCTGGCAAAAGAACGGTCAAATCACCCTAGGGACGCGTGGGCAAGAGATACCTGATCGCCCTAACCAAACGTGCCTCGGGCGCAGTTGAGTGGATTGCAGCGGATCCTTCCCCCGCCTCCGTTGGGGACGGGTTCGCATCGAAGACGCCTCGGAGAGGATCCATCGATGCCGACGCCACCGCCCCGTCCCTTCCAGTTCCTCATCGGAGCGGCTGTTGTTGACACGACCATCTCCGAGGTCGGCGAAGCCAAAGTGGTCTGCGGCGAATTTCTCTTGCTGAGACCGGCTGTTGGGGCTCCGTGGGATGCGCTCGCGAATTGGTGCCGGCCCTGCAACCCTTCAAGAGGCCAGGAATCTCACCGCCTTTCAGAAAACCGAAGTTGGCGGCCGACGGAAGATCACCCGTGAAACCTGACCAGCGCCGCGCCGTCACGTATCTGACGTGCCTGGCGGCCCTGTCCTTCGTGCTCGCCGTCGGCATCTCCGGCAGCCACCACGGCTGACACCCCCGGCAGGGCCTCCTCCACCACGTAGTACCTCGTTCGGCCCCGGCCCTGCGCCCTTACCTAGGTGCGTGGGCGAGTGACAGTTCATCGACAGCGTGAGGACCTCCCCCCATGACCACGCACACACCCATGCAGCCCCTCGGACTGGGGCACTGGAAACACCCCCTTCTCGGCCGCCGCGTGATCGACCACGCCCACGACGACCGCATCGGCGTCCTCCGTGCCATCGCTCCCGATGCGAAGGCCAGCACCCGCCTCATCATCGGGATTCCCGACACACCCCCCGTGGCGTGGCTTGCCCCCGTGGCCGGTGGCGTGGAGTGGACGACGGAAACCGAGGCGATCGAGGCCGCAAACCCGGAGATCTCGACGACGGCGCACAGCGCTGATGGACAGGCCGATAGCTCACATCGCGATCAACCATGACCCAATCCCGTCCAGAGATCTATCTCTGAATACCGAGACCCCCGGCTTCCTCAGCCGGGCGTGCTCCTCGCGGAGGGCCCCACCAACCTACGCGGCCCCCATCCCCCTTTGTTGCGAAGTTTCCGAGGATGCAGCAGGGAGCACGGAGCGGGGCGTCCAGAACCCTATGGGGGAGAATACGGGCGCCCCGTTCAAATCGTCTGACTTTGAGGGGGGTTAGATGAGTTACGAGTCGCTTTTCACGCGAGAGCACGGCGTGATTTTCATGCGGCGCATGTCTGGGCCAAGGCCCGCAAGGCGCAAGTGAGCCGGGGTATTCAGCGGACAGCCCCGACGCCAAGAAAGGCCCCGAGCGAGGTACCGGCGAGAGAGCGGTTCCAGCCCCCTGCTCACACCGGGGCCGTCCCGCGTCTCACATCTCGCGATTCGGTTAGCCAACGCGATTCGGTTGGCCAATATCCCTTGGTGTTCCGTGCGTACGACCTGACGTCGTCGCGGATCCGTCGTATCCCCGGCGCGGGCGGTAGTCGTATCTCCGGCGCGGGCGGTAACGGCTGCTCCGCTTCCCCCGTCGGGTCAGACGTCCCAGACCCCCGCAGCGGCGGCCTCGCGGGCGAAGTCGGCGAAATCGCGGGGCTTGCGGCCGAGGACCTCCTCGACGCCGTTGACGAGGTGGGCGTTGCGGCCGTCGAGGATCAGGCTGAGCAGGTCGGCGAACTCGGCCGGGGCCCCGGCAGCCTCCAGTCCGGCGCGGAACTCGTCGAGGGTGACGGGGACGTAGCTGATCTGCCGGCCGGTGGCCCGGGACAGTTCGGCGGCCGCGTCGCGGAAGCTCAGCGGCCGGGGGCCGGACAGTTCGTAGGTCTTGCCGATGTGCCGGGGGTCGGCGAGGACGGCGGTGACCACGTCGGCGATGTCGTCGGCGTCCACGAACGGCTCGACGGCCTCACCGGTCGGCAGGACGAGTTCACCGGAGAGGACCGGCTCCAGGAAGAAGTCCTCGCTGAAGTTCTGGTGGAACCAGCTCGCGCGCACGACCGTCCAGTCCGCGCCGGACGCCTTCAGCCGGTCCTCGCTGGCGTGGGCACGCTCCTCGCCGCGGGCGGAGAGCAGCACCAGCCGCCGCGCGCCGCGGTCGACGGCGAGCCGCGCGAACTCCTCGACGGTCTCGGCCGCACCGGGAAAGCCGAGGTCCGGGGAGTAGGTGACGTAGACGGCGCCCACGCCCTCCAGTGCGGCCTGCCAGGTGGCGGGGTCCTCCCAGACGAAGGGGCGGTCGGCGCTGCGGGATCCGATCCGTACGGCCTGCCCCTGCGCGGTGAGACGCGCCGCGACCCGGCGGCCGGTCTTGCCCGTACCGCCGAGGACGAGTGTGAGCGGTGCCGCGCCCCGGGTGACCTGCGTGTCCCGGATGACCTGCGTGTCCCGGATGACCTGCGTGTTCTGAGCCTTCTGAGCGTTCTGAGTCATGTCGACAGTCAAGTTCGTCCCGGTGGGCCGGGACATGGCCGAGAGGCTCGGGTCCATGTGCGTGCGTTCATGTTCACGTTCGCGGGGGCTTACGCCGGACGGAACGGAGGAAGCAGGACGGGACGAAGGGGCCGGTAGGGATGGACAGCGCAGGAACGGCCGCCGCGCGCCCAGGGCGTTACTCGTCCCGCAGATACGCCAGGACGGCGAGCACCCGCCGGTTCCCGTCGTCGGGGGACAGTCCGAGCTTGGTGAAGATGTTGCCGATGTGTTTGGCCACCGCGCCGTCGCTGATGTTCAGCGCGTCGCGCACCATCGCGTTGGAGTAGCCGTGCGCCATCAGCCCGAGCACCTCCTGTTCGCGGGCGGACAGCAGCTGCGACTGATGGCGCCGGTCGCGCTCCATCAGCATGTGCTGGACTACCTGGGGGTCGATCACCATGGCTCCTGCGGCGACGCGTTCGACGGCCTGGGCGAATTCGCTGAGTTCGCCGATCCGGTCCTTGAGCAGGTAGCCCAGGCCGGCCCGGCTCTGGCGGTGCGGCGCCCGGCTGGGGGTGAACAGTTCTTTGGCGTAGGCGTTGGCGATGTACTGGGAGAGGACCAGGACGGGCAGGTCCGGGTCGCGTTTGCGCAGCTGGATGGTGGCGCGCAGCCCGTCGTCACCGTGCCCCGGGGGCATCCGTACGTCGGTGACGACGATGTCCGGGGAACACTCGCCCACGGCGGTGAGCAGGGAGTCGGCGTCCCCGACGGCGCGGACCACCTGATGGCCGAACTTGTTCAGCAGCTCGACGATCCCTTCGCGGACGAGGGCCGAGTCCTCTGCGAGGACGATACGGAGTGGCTGTACTGGCACGGAATCTCCAGGCTGAGGGCGGTGGGACCACCGGCGGGGCTGGCCAGCGTCAGTCTTCCATCGACCACCGCGACCCGGTCGGACAAGCCCTGGAGTCCGCCGCCGTCGCGCAGTGCGGCACCGCCGACGCCGTCGTCGGTGACCGTGACGGCCAGCCGGCCCGCGGCCAGCCGGCCGTGCACGGAGGCGGCCGCGGCCCCGCTGTGCTTGGCCACATTGGTGAGCGCTTCGCTGATGAAGAAGTAGGCGGTGGCCTCGATCTGCGCGGGCAGCCGCCCGGCCAGCTCCACATCGACGGAGACCGGCACCCGGCAGCGGACCGCGACCTCGGACACCGCCGCGGCGATGCCGTGATCGGTGAGGACCTGCGGGTGGATGCCGCGGATCAGGTCGCGCAGTTCGCCCAGCGCCTGCTTCGCCTCGCGCCGGGCCCGGGAGACCAGTTCGCCGCCCTTTCCGGCCCCCGCGCCGCCGGCGCCGAACTCCAGCTCGGCCAGGCCCAGCGTCATGACCAGCGCCACGAGGTGCTGTTGCGCCCCGTCGTGCAGATCGCGCTCGATACGGCGCCGCTCGGCCTCGAAGGCGTCGGCCATCCGGGCCCGCGAGCGGGTCAACTCCACGACCTGGTCGGTCTGTTCGCCTTCCTTGGGGGCCAGCATCAGCCGGACGAACCAGGACTGGGCGGCCGCCGCCACGCCCAGGATGTACGCGGCCACCGGCAGCGCGGCGATCCCGATGCCGGTGAGCACCAGCGCCTCGGGCTGCGCGGAGGAGACGGCCACGAAGACCGGGGCGACGATCAGCGCGACCAGCAGGCCGGTCATCGTCAGCAGTGCCAGGTCCACGAAGGAGAGCAACATCGCGAACACCACGGCGTAGCTGAACTCCCGCCAGGTCGCGGGCTCCCGCAGCCGGGCGGTCAGCCACGGCCACAGCCCCGGCCGGGCGACGGCACCGTGCGGACTGCCCGGCCGGTCCGCGTACTGCCCGTCCAGCAGCCGCAGCCGGCGGCGCTCCAGCGCGGCCAGCGGGATGCCCAGGAGCAACGAGCCCGCCAGCATGACCAGCCCGATGCCCAGCACCGACAGCAGCAGCCCGCATACCAGCACGCCACCCAGCACGATCAGGGCGGCCAGCCCGAGGAGAGCGGAGGTGGCGAGGTAGGCGAGCGAACGCCAGGGCGCCGCGGAGGTGAGGAAGCCGACCGGGCTCTCGGTCACGGCCCGCCAGGTGGGAGAGGAGCTCATCGCCCCCACACTAAGGGCCGGTCCGGGCCCGTGGAGAGCGTCCGGGCGGGGTCCGCACGGGCCCGCCCACCGCACCGTGTCCCGGGCGGGGCGGGCGCAGGCGGGCGCCCCGCCCGGGAAGGCGCCGGCCAGCGGCCGGTCCGGCAGGTTCCGTGCGGGGGACACGGACTGCCGGACCGGCCGGTCCATGGGCAACGGGCGGCTCATCCCACGCCCGTCAGCACCGGCTCCTGCACGCCGGGCGCATCGGCCTGCTCCGCGCGGCCGCCGGCGGAGCGCAGCTGGATCAGGGTGGGCACGAGCGTGGCGAGCATGGCCACCACCAGGCAGCCGGCCAGCACCGATCCCATCTCCCACCACGGCACGGGGAATTCGGCACCCTCACCGGACTCGGACAGTGCCCGGCTCATGCCGAGCATCGTCACCCCGTCCGCGAGCACACCCAGCACCCCGCCCACGACCACCACGGTCAGCGTCTCCCACACGACGGTGCGCAGCACCTGCGGCCGGGTCGCGCCGAGCTTGCGCAGCAGGGTGATGCCCTCGGCCCGCTCCCCGGCGGCCATGACCAGGGTGTTGGCGATGGCGATACCGGTGTAGAGCATCGCCATGCCGAGCAGGACCAGGACCAGGATGTGGCCCTCCTCCTGCGCGGCGGAGGCCCGCCGCGCCAGCCAGTCGTCGCGGTCGTACGCGGCCGCGCCGTACGCGTCCGCGATCTTTCCCGCGGCGCTCGTCACGGCGGCGCGGTCCGCGCCCGGTGCCAACGACAGGTAGGCGGTGTTCGCCATCGCGTCGGGCGCGTGCCGGACCAGCGTGTCCCGCGGGAAGAGCACCGCGGGCAGGCCCGCGGACGAGCTGATCACCGCGGCGACCTTCACCCGTACCTTCGTGGCGTCGGCGAGGTACACCTCGACGTCGTCGCCCGCCCGCCAGCCCAGCTGCCCGGCGACCAGTTTCGTCACCGCGATCGCGTCGCCCCGCAGGTCGCCCAGCGAACCCTTGACGGTGTCCAGCCGGATGGCGCCGGACAGGTTCGCCGGATCCACCGCACCGATACCGCTGGACATGACGTAACTGGAGCCGACGAGGAAGCCGCTGGTCTCGGCGGCCGGCGAGGCGGCCCGTACCCCGGGTACCGAGGACAGTTCGCGCAGCGCGGTGGTGGGCAGGCCCGTGCCACCGTCGGCGGCGACCACCACATCGGCCTTCAGATGTGCGCGGTCGTCGGCGATGGTGGTCGCCGAACTCGCGTTGGTGACGCCGACGATGGAACCGGCGACGGCCACCGTGACCAGGATGGGGGCGGCGGCCGACGCGGTCCTGCGCACGGCGGCGCGGGCGTTGTCGCCGGCCAGTGCCCCGGTGACGTGGGTCACCGCGGCCAGCGGGAAGGTCGCCAGCCGCACCAGCGGCGGGACGAGCAGCGGCGCGAACGCCACCATCGCCACCACGAGGATCTCGGTCAGCACCAGCGAGATCACCACGGCGCCGTCACTGCCCGCCTGCGGCAGCATGACCAGCAGCAGTACGGACAGCGCCAGGAACAGCGAACCGGTGATCCAGCGGCCCGGCGTCATCACCCGGGTCTCCACCGCGGAGTCCCGCATGGTCTCGGCCGGGCGGACCTTCGCGGCCCGCCGCGAGGCGGCGAACACGCCGAGCAGCGCCACGCCGAGCCCGACGAAGAAGCTGATCAGCAGGATCGGGGGCGACGCGGGGACGTCGAAGTCCTTGGGCGCCATACCGAAGTACGACAGGACCGAGGCGAGCAGCCGGCCGCCGAAGATCCCGATGCCGCAGCCCGTGACCGAGGCGACGACGCCCAGCACCGCCGACTCCGCCATGATCATGCGGCGTACCTGGGGCGGTGTGGCGCCCACGGTGCGCAGCAGCGCCAGTTCCCTGCTGCGCTGCGCGATGGCGAAGGCGAAGGTGCCCGACACCACGAAGATCGAGACGAAGCCGGCGATCACCGCCATGACGGCGAGCAGCGTGGCGACGTCCCCGAGCGCCGCGGCGCGGGCGGCGGCGGCCGGATCGCCGCCCTTGGCGGCGCCGGTGGCGGCCTTGAGGGTCTTGTCCGGCAGCGCGGTGTGGACCCGGTCGGCCAGGGCCGTGGCAGCCGTGGCAGAGGTGCCGGGCGCGGCGAGGACGGCCACCGCATCGGCCCGGTCCGGGTCGGCCGACAGCCGCTGCGCGGTGTCGTCGGCGAAGAAGACGGTGGCCTCGCCGGGCACGCCGTCCTTGCCGGGGGGCGCCGCGATACCCGCGACGGCCATCTGCACCCGGCCCTGCGGGGTCACCACGGAGACCTTGTCACCGACGTCCGCCCCGGCACGTTCGGCCACCGAGGCGGCGACCACCACCTGGCCGCCGCCGACGGGCGCGTGGCCCCGGGTGAGATGGAAGGGCGTCAGCTGGGCGCTCGACCAGCCGTGACCGACCGGGCGGTCCTCGGCATCACCGGTGTGGCCGGCCACCACCCGGGCGGGCAGCGAACGGTCGATGACGACCTGCCGCACGCCGGGCACCGCGCGCACCGCGTCGGCGGTCTTCTGTACGTCCTTGAGACGGTGCGGGGAGGTGGCGGTCTGCCGCTGGTCGTACGCGCCGTCCCCGGAACCGAAGTCGACGGTGAAGGACTGGCCGGCCCGCACCACGACGGCTGCCGCGTCATAGCGGCCGGGGCTGCCGGGCTTCGACGTGCCCCGGGTGGCGTCGAGGACCTGGCCGGTACTGGCGATCAGTGCGACGCCGAGCGCCAGCGCGATGAACGTGCCGACGAACAGCGTCCATCTGGTGCGCAGGGTCGAAAGAGCGATGGACATCATGGGTTTCAGCCGCCCAGCCGTGCCATGTGCTCGCTCACCGCGGCCACCGTCGGGCCCATCAGTTCACCGTGCACCGCGCCGTCGGACAGGAAGAGCACCCGGTCCGCCCAGGAGGCGGCGACCGGGTCGTGGGTGACCATGACCACCGTCTGCCCGGCGTGGTCCACCACGGACCGCAGCAGCGTCAGCACCTCACGGCTGGTGTTGGTGTCCAGGGCGCCGGTCGGCTCGTCGGCGAACAGCACGTCGGGCTGGCTGATCAGGGCGCGGGCGATGGCCACCCGCTGCTGCTGGCCGCCGGACATCTCCGACGGCCGATGGCCGCCCCGGTCGCCCAGGCCCACCTGCTGGAGCGCGGCGTCCACCTGCGCGCGGCCCGGGTTCCGCCCGGCCAGCCGCATCGGCAGCGCCACGTTCTTGCGGGCGTTCAGCGACGGCATGAGATTGAAGGACTGGAAGACGAAACCGATCCGCTCCCGGCGCAGCTTGGTCAGCTCCGTCTCGGACAGCGCGCTGATGTCGGTGTCGCCGATGAACACCCGGCCCGAGGTGGGGCGGTCCAGGCCCGCCGCGCACTGGAGCAGAGTGCTCTTGCCCGAGCCCGAGGGGCCCATCACCGCGGTGAACGACCCCCGGGCGAAGCCGCAGTGGACACCGCGCAGGGCGGGCACCTGGCTGTCGCCACGGCCGTACAGCCGGACCACCGCGCTGAGTGTCACGGCCTGCTGGACACCGATTCCGGTGACGGACACATCTCCTCCTTCGCCTCGCTCCCCGTGCACGGTCGCGTCCACGGCGTGCCGCCCAGTCAAGCGGGGCGGGCCGTGCCGCGCACTGGCGTTGCGTCCCGTCTTCCGGGTGGAGAAAACTCCACCCGGTCATCCCCGAACGGACAGGGAACGGACGGGGACCGGGCTTCCGACGCGGTGGCGGACGCTGGGCCGCGGGCGCGATTTCACCGCCGGCCGGGCACCGTGGGAAGCGGATTCCGGTGCTCACCGGGACCTGCTTCTTTTCGCGTCAGCTTACAGAGGTGGCGTCGCGGTCCGCGTCGAACGACAGTAAGCCACTGGAAGCGGCGGACGAACGGTGAGATCGGCACGATCGTCGGCCGTTGCGGCATCGCGTGATGAATTCGCGAACCTTCACAGAAGACGGGGGAAACGGTCAGCATGAGCGACGGAATCACCGGGCACACCATCGAGTACAAGCGGTCTGCGGAACTTTTCAATTCGAGCATTGCCACCTGGGCGGTGAGCGCGGCCTGGGACATCGGAATCTTCCGGGTGCTGGACGGGGCCGATTCCTTCGACATTCCCTCGTACGCAGCGGAGAAGGGCCTGCACGAACCCTCGCTGCGGGCCACTGTCCGCGCGTTGACGTACGCGGAGGTGGTGGAGGTCGACGGGGACCGCGTCACCCGCGGCGCGACCTTCGAGGAATTCTCCCGGGCCAAGGGCCTTTTCCAGTGGCTGACCAAGGGCTACGGCTCGCTGTTCCAGCGCATGGGCGAGGTGACGCACACCGCCGGCCGTGGCGATGACTTCATCCGGCGCGATGCGACCGCCGTGAGCATCGCCTGCCGTGACGTGAACGAGGTCTTCATGGACGAGGCGTTCTTCAACGCCCTGGCCGGCCTGGAGTTCTCGGTCGCCGCCGACCTCGGCTGCGGCAGCGGTGAGCGGCTGGTGCAGCTCGCCCGGCGCGACCCGACGGTGCGCTGTGTGGGCATCGACATCGCCAAGGGCGCCATCGACGTCGGCGAGAAGGCACTGGCCGAGAGCGGGATGCAGCACCGGGTCAAGCTGATCCAGGGCGATGCCAGAAAGCTCAGCCAGTACCCGGAGTTCAAGGACGTCGATCTGATGACGTCCTATCTCATGGGTCATGACTTCTGGCCCCGGGAGGACTGTGTGGCGCTGCTGCGCAGCATCCGGACCGAGCTTCCCAATCTCAAGTATTTTCTGCTGGCCGACACCCACCGTGACACCACGAACCAGATCTCCGACATCCCGCTCTTCACTCTGGGATTCGAGACGGCACACGCGCTGATGGGCCAGTACATACCCAGCCTTGAGGAATGGGAGTCGGTCTTCGAAGAGGCCGGCTGGAAGTGCACCGCGCAGCACGCGTACAGCACGCCGTCGAGCACCGTCATCTTCCAGCTGGAGCCGGTTTCCGCCTGACGTGGAAATCCGCAGAGCAAAGAGGACGGAAGCCCGTGCCACACACCACTGACATACCCGCGCCGCTGCATCGGCTGGCATTGAACGAAACGCCGTACCCACCCCTCCCGGAGGTGCGCAAGGCCCTGGCGGATTCCGTCACCGAGATCAACCGCTATCCGCAGTTCTACGCGGACGGTCTGATGGAAATCGTCGCCGCATGGCGCGGGGTCCCCGTCGAATCCGTCATCATCGGCAGCGGTTCGGTCGGCGTCGCCCTACAGACCCTCCAGGCGTACATCAAGGAACCCGGCGATCAAGTCCTCTACGCCTGGCGGGCGTTCGACGCCTACCCGATCATCGCCGACATGGCGGGGGCCGAGCGCGTCGAGGTCCCGCTGACCGCCGACGGGGAGCAGGACCTGGCGAAGATGGCGGCAGCGGTGACCGACCGGACCCGCGTGGTGATCCTCTGCAACCCGCACAACCCCACCGGCACCACCATCGGCCGCGCGGCCCTCGACGACTTCCTGGCGTCGCTCCCCGGCGGTGTGCTGGTGATCCTCGACGAGGCGTACACCGAATTCGCCGCCGACGCCGTCGATCTGCCGCAGGGGCTGGACCTGGTGCGCGCGGGGCACCCCGTGCTGAGCCTGCGCACCTTCTCCAAGGCGTACGGCCTCGCCGGGCTGCGCATCGGCTACGGCATCGCCTCGCCCGAGGTCGTCAAGCGGGTGCGGCCCACATCCGTTCCGTACAGCATCAGCGAGCTGGCCCGCGTCGCCATCGCGGCCTCCATCGGTGCCGAGGCGGACCTCGTCCGGCGGATCGCCACGATCAGCGCCGAACGGGCCCGGGTGCAGGCGGAGTTGCGTTCCCAGGGCTGGCGCGTGCTGGAGAGCCGGGCGAACTTCGTCTGGCTCGACGAGCCGGTTCGCGCCGAGGCGTTCCACACGTCGTGCGCCGACCGGGGCGCACAGGTGCGGCTCTACCCCGGCGAGGGCATCCGGCTGACGATCGGCACCGCCGAGGCCAACGACCTCGTCCTGGCCGCGGCCCGGGAGCTCGCCGCCGGCTGACCCGCCGCGCCCCTTTCCCCTCCGCGCCGGCCAGGCGCGCCCACCCTGCCCGCGGGACACCGTTCCCGGCGGGCCGTGATCCGGAAGGAACCACCATGGCCAACCCGTTCGAGGACGCGGACGGCAGCTACCTGGTGCTGGTCAACGACGAGGGCCAGCACTCCCTGTGGCCGGACTTCATCGAGGTCCCCGCGGGCTGGACGGTCGCCCACGGCAAGGACAGCCGCGCGGCGTGCGTCGCGTACATCAATGCCCACTGGACCGATATGCGGCCCGCGAGCCTGGTGCGGCGGACGGCGGCCTGACGGCCGTACCACGGGGCGGTCCGGGCCGGGCCGCCCGCGGGTCTTTCGCAGGACTGGAGAAGTCAAGTGCACAAGCTGGTGTTGACCGCTGAGGAGCGGGAGAGCATCGACGCCCTCATCGACGGCATCGTGGCCGACGACGAGTGGGACCCGATGGCGGCCATGGACCGTGCCGCCGTGGCGGCGCCGTCACTGCCCCGGCGCCTGCGCGCGTTCCTCTCGGAGGCGCGCGCCGCGGAATGGGACGTGACCGTCGTGTCCGGTCTCCCGATCCACCCCGACCTTCCCCCCACGCCCACCGGGTGGGACCGCGCCGCGAAGTCCGGTGCGGGCCATCGCGAGGAGGTGGCGCTGCTGTTGTGCGGCACCGCGCTGGGCGATCCGTTCGGCTGGGAGAGCCAGCAGGACGGCCGTATCGTCCACGACGTCTGCCCGGCCCCCGGCATGGAGTCCTCGCTGACCAGCGCCAGCAGCGCCAAGACGCTGTCGCTGCACACCGAGGACGTCTTCCACCCGTGCCGCGCCGACTACGTCTCACTCCTTTGCTTGCGCAATCCGGATGCGGTGGGAACAACGGTGACCCGGGTCGGTTCCCTGGAATTCCCGGAGACCTTGCGGAGCATCCTCTCGGAACCCCGATTCCGCTTCTACCCGGACGATTCACATACCGGAAGTTCGCGTTCGGCGAACGCGTCGGACGACGCCGGCGGCCCGCCCGGCGGAACGACCGGGCCGGTGCTCTTCGGTCCTGCGCGAACTCCCTATCTACGTTTCGACATCGACTTCATGTCGGGTGAGGACACGGCGGCCACCGAGGCCATGGGCGCCACCCAGGAAGTCCTGAGCGATGCGGCGGGCCGAGTCGCCCTCCAGCCCGGTGACGCGGTATTCATCGACAACTATCAAGTGGTGCACGGGCGTGAGCCTTTTGCCGCCCGCTATGACGGTGCGGACCGCTGGCTGAAGCGCCTCAATATCAGCCGGGACATCCGCCGTCTGTATGCGGGCAGCGCGAACCGCTCCCGGATCATCCCCGCCTGACCGACCGCGCACCACCCTCGCGCGACGGCCGCCGGCCCGGTACGGACCGGCGGCCGCGGCGCACCGTCACCGGCACGGCACCGGCTCGGGCAGCGGACCGCGCAGCCAGTCGCCGGACGTCTCCTCCGCACTGCTCACGCCGCGGTCACGCAGCAGCGCCCGCCCCAGCGGGGTGAGTTCGTGCCGTGCGGTGTTCCGGTCGCGCTGGGTGGTGATCAGCCCGGCGCCGCGCAGGACGGCGGTGTGCTGGCTGGCGCCGGGCCCCGATATGCCCAGCCGGCGGGCGAGTTCCCCCGTGGTGCGGCTGACGACCAGCGCCTCCAGCGCGCTGGCCCGGGTGGTGCCGACCAGCGCCGCCAGGGCTTGTCCGTCGTCCTCCGGCTCCGCCCAGAACGCCTCGGGATCGGATACCGGGCCGGTCGGCAGCAGCAGCGGATGCCCCTGAGGGCCGGCCATGTCCAGCAGGTGCCCCTGCCGCTGCGGCAGGAACAGCGAGGGGACCAGCAGCAGCCCCCGGCCGTCGAGCCGGATGTCCCCGTCCTGTTCGTGCGGAAGCTCCAGTACCGGCGTGGACCAGTGGCCGCCGCCCCCCAGATGGGACAGCAGGTGCTCGACGCCCCCGATGGCCAGCATCCGTTCCAGTGCCGCCTGTTCGGCCTGCACATGGGCGCGGATACGGGACCAGTACGGCGCCACGGCGATCCGCCAGAAGTCGTGGACGGCGCCCGCCAGCCGCTCCGCGGTCTCCCCGATCCGCACGAGCGCGATCCGGGACTCCTGAGCCCGGCCCTGCAACAGCCTCAGCAGCAGACCGGGAGAAGGAAACAATTGGGAAAGCTTTTTGAGCAGGACAAGGTTTCCGCCCAGCTTCGGATATATCTTGAGCCGCCACTGGGCCAGTTCCGGTGAACCGGGGCTCTCCAGTGTCCGCAGTGCGAAGTACGTTTCGACGTGTGGCGCAACCGTCGTGCTCACGCGTAAGCGCAACAGGTCATCGAGCGTGCAGTGGATGCGTTGCGAGGAGACACGGGAGATACGTCTTCCAGCACTCATAGAAATCAGTCTCTGCCTCCTGCACCTGCACGCCGGGAGCTGGTTGTGATATCCGGCGGAGCAGGTACGTGTGGGGCTGACCTGGGAGGTCGCATCATGAATGCAATGACCTGCGCACCGCAGTGTGTTCCGTCGCCCCGTTCCGGAACCCCCCCGTTACCGAACTGCTTTCGCAGATTATCCGATGCCGATGGGTAGCGCTACCTCCACCCCCCTGAGATCTGTGTCAAGTTTGCAATCTGGAACTTGGCCGGCTTTCGTCCCTCTTTCGCGTCCCGCCACCACCTGTTCCCGCACCCGGACACGTCGGCGGGCGCCGTGTGGCACGGCCGTGCCTCACCGGCCGTTCCCGGCGCCGCCTTCCCCGCGGGTCGCCGGCAAGCTGGCCTGAACCTCACGGTGCACCGGCCCGGAATCGGCGGACGGTCCCACTCCGGTCACGGCACCGCCGTCGTCAGCGAACTCCCTGTCACGGCGCCGGAGTTACCGACGCTGCCGTGGCGGCCGCACCGAGCGGCGACACCACCCTGAGGCCCGCCGGCACCGGACGCAGAGCCCGGCACGCGAGTTGCCCCGTGGCGGCAACCGCCCCCTCGGGGAAGGCACAAGGTCTCGAACCCTGCTGCGAGACATCGCTTTTCGGCCACATTGGAGGATTCGGGCGCGGGCATCCGTAGAGTGGATCGCCAGCGGCCCGGCCGGTGGGCGGGGCCGTGAAATGAAGTGTCGCCATATCGCAGAGGCGGGGGGACCGCCGTCTGTTAGGGGGAGCAATGTTGCAGCGTGCGCGCCTGATTCCCGCTGTGCTGGGGGCCGTGGTCGTGTCTCTCGCCGTGAGTTCGTGCGGTGTGGCCAAGGACGGTGAGAGCAAGAGTGACGAGAAGAACTTCGATTACTCCGGAAAGAAGCTCTCCATCAGGGCGACCAATTCCACGGTACGGCTGAAACCCGGGGACGGTGACGGCAAAATCCGCGTGGCGCGGACACTCAAGGGGAAGGCCGGGGACGCGGGCAACTCCGAGTGGTCCCTGAACGGGTCCACGCTGACCCTGCGGACCGAATGCAACGGTATCTCCCTCTCCTGTGAGGCGAGTTACACCGTGACGGTGCCGAAGGGCGCGTCCGTGTCGCTGGAGAGCACCGCGGGGCCGGTCAGCGCGGAGGGGCTCACGCAGCCTCTGGACATCCGGGTCAAGGACGCTTCGGCAGAGGTCGAGAACATCTCCGGGAAACTGGGGATGAACGTATCCGGCGGCAATGCGTCGGCGACGGGCATCGCGTCGGAGGAATTCACCGCCACGACGTCCAACGGGCGGGTGAAGGCCACGTTCGAGGCGGCGCCGCGGAAGATCACCGCATCGGCCGGGAACGGGAATGTGAACGTCACGCTGCCGAAGGGCGCCGAGAAGTACCGGGTGACGACGAAGGCGACGAACGGGCAGGCCCATTCCGCGGTGCCGAACACCAAGGGCAGCGAGCGGAGCATCGAGCTGACGAGCCAGAACGGCAGTGTCCGGGTGGACCGGGCGGAGTAGCGTCCGCCGCCGCCCCGGACGGGACGGACGAAGAGCGGGGACGGACGAAGAGCGGGACGGACGAAGGGCGGAACCCGGTGGCCGGATGCCGACGGGTCCCGCCCTTCGTCGTGCCGTGGGGTGGTACGGCGGTCAGCGGGTGTCGGGGGTGCCCGCCGTGGCTTCGCTCCGGCCGGGCCCGTCCGCCGCGGGCCCGTCCTCGCCGGGCGGGTCGGCCGCGAGAGCGCCGAAGCCCCGGAGGGTCGGGCTGAGCGTCACGGTGACGGCCAGTACGGCGATGCCGAAGGTGGACAGCAGGATCGCCCAGCGGGCGCCGGCCCATTCCATGAGCAGCCCGCCCACCATGGGGCCGAGCGCCGTCGAGATACCCGCGATCAGTCCGATGACGCCGCTCAGCCGGCCCCGCAGACGGTCCGGGGTGATCAGCAACTGGTAGGTGCCGACGGCGGTGTTGGCGGTCGGCGCGAGGAAGGCGATGCCCGCCAGCACCAGGCCCAGCACGATGCCGTCGCCGGTGGTGAGGGTGACCGGCGCCAGGACCGCCATCGCCCAGAAGGGCAGCGCCACCGACGCCCGCGGGCCGAGCCGCACGTACAGGCGCGGCGCGGCGAGAGCGCCGAGCAGCCCGCCCGCGCCGAACATCGCGGCCATCACACCGATCTTCGCCGACGGCACACCGCTCTGCTGGGCCACCACGATGATGACCAGGTACAGGACCTGGAACAGGAAGTTCACCGCGACCGCGCACATCGCGGTCACCCGGATCAGGCGGTGGCCCCAGACCCACTTCAGGCCCTCCAGCAGCTCCCCGCGGAAATTCGCGGGCGGCGCCCCCTCCGCCGGCCGCGCCGGCTTCGGCAGACGGACGAAGAGCAGCATGCAGAACGACACGACGTGGGTCAGCGCGTCCACGGCGAAGGGCAGCACCCGCTTCACGCCGAACAGCGCGCCGCTGAGCGAGGTGCCGACGAGGTTGCCGATCGAGTTGCGGGCGTGATTCATCGACACCGCGGTCGCCAACTGGTCCGGCGGCACGACATGCGGCAGGGACGCCTCCTCCGCGGGGTCGAACAGGGCGCTGCACACACCGAGCACCGCGGCGACCACGACCATGTGCCAGATCGCGACCGTGCCCGTCCAGACCGTCCAGATCAGCCAGCCGAGCGCCACCGCACGGACGGCCTCGCAGGTCAGCATCACCGCTTTGCGGTTCCACCGGTCCACCAGTGTGCCGCCCGGCAGGCCGGCGAGCAGTTGGGCGGTCGCGTTCGCGCCCTGCACCAGGCCCGCCGTACCGGGTGACCCCGTCACGGCGAGCACCAGCAGCGGGAAGGCCATGGTGGAGGCGTTGAAACCGACCTCGGTCAGTGACCGGCTGATCCACAGGATGTTGTAGTCGCGGTTGCGCCACAGGGGCGTGGACCGGCGGGGCGGATCCCGCCGGTCCGACGGGTGCTGTGACGGTTGCGACGCTCGCGTCCGGGTCATTTAGCGGGCGCTCCGCTTCCGGCCGGTGACGGCCTCACAGTGCCGTGCGATACCGCACAGCGCTTCCTCGAAGGACTGGGCCAGCTTCCGCACCGTGCCCGGGTCGAAGACGTTGGTCGAGTAGTGCCAGGTGAATTCCAGGCGCCCGTCCACGGCGCTGCCCACCACCTCCAGGAGGTGGGTGGCGCGCTCGGCCGGACTCTGGTCCTGGCCGATCGCACCGTGCTGGGTGTGGATCACACCGCGCGGGCTGCCGGATGCCTGTCCCGGTGCCGCGCTCTCGTACTGGCCGAGGTAGTTGAAGACCGTTTCGGCCTCCTTGAGCGCGGCGAGCGCGGTGCCGGGCGTGCCCTGCGGGGCGAGGTGCCGCAGCGCCCCGTACGCCAGGCCGTTGTCCCGGACCGCGCGCAGCTCACGGCGGACCGACTTCATCAGCCGTGACCAGTCGGACCCGGCGCCGGGGGCGGCGGTGTCCGCCGGGACGGTGAGCAGCGCCGGGTGGACGCTGGTGAACCAGCCGACCGTACGGGACAGGTCCACACCGTCGAAGATCTCCTCCCGGCCGTGGCTCTCCACATCGACGACGACCCGCTCCCGGCCCGTCCACCGGGACAGCGTCTGCGCGAGCGCGCCGAGCAGCACATCGCCGATCCGGGTGCGGAAGACGGTGGGGGCCGACCGCAGCAGCAGGGCCGTCTCCGCCTCACCCACCGAGGTGGTGGCGGTCGCGCCGGTGTCGGCGGAGTTGGGCCCGGGACCGTCGACGGGCAGCGGCTCGGCGGCGCGCAGCACCTCGCTCCAGTGGTCCGCCTCGTGGTCCAGGCCGCCGTTCACGGTGTGCTCGGTCAGCCGCCGCGACCACTCCTGGAACGAAGTGGTGCGCGCGCCCAGGGTGATGGTCTCGCCCCGGACCGCCTGCCGGTAGCCGCGCTCCAGGTCGTCCAGCAGGATGCGCCAGGACACCGCGTCGACGACGAGATGGTGCACGGTGAGGAACAGCCGGCTGCGGCTGCCCGGTGCGCCGGTGAACAGAACGCCCTTGAGCAGCGGGCCGTGCGACAGGTCGAAGCTCTGCTGGACCTCGACCGCGGTGCGCTCGATGACGTCCGCCCGCTCGCCGGGGCCCACGGCGGACAGGTCGTGGCGGCGGAGCAGCTCGTGCGGCGGGACCGGCTCGGGGGGCGCGCTCTCCTGGTGCCAGCCCTCCTCGTCGCGGGTGTAGCGCA
Organism: Streptomyces sp. x-80; assembly: GCF_046549095.1. Classification (NCBI taxonomy): domain Bacteria; kingdom Bacillati; phylum Actinomycetota; class Actinomycetes; order Kitasatosporales; family Streptomycetaceae; genus Streptomyces; species Streptomyces sp. x-80. Next base: position 118,949 of record NZ_JAJPWM010000010.1, on the reverse strand, counting down.
TCCGCAGCGCGTCGTGGTGCGCGGGCAGCGCGGCGAGCGCCGCGGCGAGGGCGCTCTCGTCCACCTCCTCGACCAGTTCCAGCAGCGTCGACTGGTTGAAGTGGTGCGGGTGGTCGCGGGTGTCGAAGAACCAGTGCTGGGACGGGGTGAGCGGCACCGGGCCGACGACCGGCCCCGGGTCGCCCGCGTCCGGTGCGCCGTCCTCCTCCCGTGTCACCACGGTGGCGAGTTCGGCGACGGACTGGTGCAGGAACAGGTCCTTGGCACTCATCCGCAGGCCCGCCTCCCTGGCCCGGGACACGGCCTGGATGCTCAGGATGGAGTCACCGCCGATGTCGAAGAACCGGTCCGTGGCGCCGACCCGCTCCAGGCCGAGCACCTCGGCCCAGATCCCGGCGAGAGTGCGCTGCACGTCGGTGGCGGGCGCCACGTAGGTGTGCTCGCCGTCCGCCTGGAAGTCCGGGGCGGGCAGCGCCGCGCGGTCCACCTTGCCGTTGGGGCTCAGCGGGAGACTGCCGAGCACCGTGAACGCGGACGGGACCATGTAGCCGGGCAGCGCGGCGGCGAGGTGGGCGCGCAGCTCCGCCGCGTCCGGGGCCGGGCCGCTGTGCGCATGGCCCACCGCGTACGCCACCAGGCGCTTGTGGCCGGTCTCCGACGCGACGGCGATCACCGCGGCCTCCGCGACCCCCGGGTGGCCCAGCAGGGCGGCTTCGACCTCGGCGAGTTCGATGCGGAAGCCGCGGACCTTGACCTGGTTGTCGTCCCGGCCGACGAACTCCAGATTGCCGTCCGGCCGCCAGCGCACCACGTCACCCGTCCGGTAGAGCCGCTCGCCCGGGGCGCCGAACGGCGAGGCGACGAAGCGCTCCGCGGTCAGGTCGGGGCGGCCCAGGTAGCCGCGGCCCAGGCCGGTGCCGGCGATGTACAGCTCACCGGGGCGGCCCGCGGGGACCGGGCGCAGCCAGCGGTCCAGCACGTACAGCCGCACACCTGCCATCGGCCGGCCGATGGGCAGGCTCTCCGCGCCGCCCGGGTCGCCGCCCTGGAAGACGGTGGCGACCAGGGTGGTCTCGCTGGGCCCGTAGATGTTGAAGAAGTCGCCGTGCGCGGCCCATTTGCCGGCCAGCTCGACCGGGCAGGCGTCACCCGCGGCGCCCACGGCCCGCAGGCCGGGCAGGGCGGCCGGGTCGAGGGCGGACAGCAGCGCGGGCGGCGTCATCAGCACCGTCGCGTGCTGCCGCCGGATCTCGTCGGCCAGGTCCCCGGCCGCCTCCGACTGCGTCAGGCAGAGGGTGGCCCCGGACAGCAGTGTGACGAAGATGTCCGACACCCCGCCGTCGAAGCTGAACGACAGATGCTGCAACAGCCGGTCGCCGGGACCGAGCCGGAACTTGGCGACGAAGTCGTCGACCAGGTGGCACAGCGACCGGTGCGCGATCATCACGCCCTTGGGGCGTCCGGTGGAGCCCGAGGTGTAGACGACGTACGCGAGCGCGTCCGGGCCGCCGGGGACGGGCGGGGCGGTGACCGGGTGCCGGGAGATCTCCGGCAGGTCCCGGTCCAGGCAGATGATCTCGGCGCCGGTCGGCGGGAGGTGGCCGAGCAGCGCCTCCTGGGTCAGCAGGACGGGTGCCGCGGTCTGCTCGGACATCATCGTCAGCCGCTCGGCCGGGTAGCCCGGGTCCAGCGGTACGTACGCGCCGCCGGCCTTGACCGCGGCCAGCGCGCCGACGACTGCCTCCGGGCCGCGGCGGGCGCAGACCCCCACCAGGACGTCGGGGCCCACGCCCCGCTCGATCAGATGATGCGCCAACTGGTTCGCCCTGGCGTCGAGTTGCGCATACGTCAGCACATCGTCGCCATTGATCACGGCGGGCGCGTCGGGGGTGCGGCGGACCTGCTCGGCGAACATCTCGTCCGCCCGCAGCCGCGCGGGCACCGACCGCCCCGAGTCGTTCCACCGCGCGAGCCGGTCCCGCTCCTCCTCGGGCAGCCCGCCGACCGATGCCAGCGGGCGGTCCGGGGCGTCCGCGAGGGCCGCCATCAGGGCCTGGAGCTGGGCGGCCATCCGCCGGGCGGTCCCGGCGTCGAACAGGTCGGTGTTGTACTGGAGGCCGCCCGCGAGACCGCCGTCCACCTCCTCGAACTGGATCGTCACATCGAAGCTGGAGGTGGCGGAGGGCAGCGCGAACTCCTCGATGCGCAGCCCGGCGAGCGCCGGTGGCGCGGCCGGGGTGTTCTGGAGCACGACCATCGCCTGGAACAACGGTGAGCGGCTGGGGTCGCGTTCCGGGGCGAGCACCTCCACGAGCCGCTCGAAGGGCACGTCCTGGTGGGCGAACCCGTCCACGACGGTCTCCCGCACCCGGGCCAGGAAGTCGGTGAAGCGCTCCCGCTCGTCGATGCGGGAGCGCACCACCAGCGTGTTGACGAAGAACCCGACCAGCGGCTCCAGTTCGACCCGGTCCCGACCCGACGTCACGGTGCCCACCGCGATGTCATCCTGGTCGCTGTAGCGGGCGAGCAGCAGCTGGCAGGCGGCGGTGAGGGCCATGAACAGCGTCGCGTCCTGCCCGGCGGCCAGCTCCTTGAACCGCTCGGTGACCCGCTCGGGGATGCGGAAGTCGAGGATCGCGCCGTTCTTGGACTGCACGGCGGGCCTGCGGCGGTCGGTGGGCAGTTCCAGCGGCGGCACGTCCGCCAGCCGCTCCCGCCAGTAGTCGAGCTGCCGCGCGCTCTCCTCGGAGTCCCCCAGCGCGCGCTGCCAGACCGCGAAGTCGGCGTACTGCACGGCCAGTTCCGCGAGGTCGGCGCGCGTACCGCGCAGCCGCGCCCGGTACATCGCCTCCAGATCGCGGACGATGACCGACGACGACCAGCCGTCGGTGACGATGTGGTGCAGGCACAGCGCCAGCACATGGTCGGCCTCGCCGAGGCGTACCAGCGTGGCCCGCAGGAGGGGACCGCGCCGCAGGTCGAAGGGGGTGGCGGTCTGTTCCCGCAGCAGCCGGTCGAGTGCCGCGTCCCGCTCGGCCGCGGGCAGCGCGGAGAGGTCGGTCAGCGGCACCGGCACCGGAGCGGCGGGCCGGACGATCTGGACGCCTCTGCCGTCCACGGTGTCGAAGACGGTCCGCAGCGACTCGTGCCGCTCGACGAGGTCGGCCAGCGCCCGGCGCAGCGCGTCGGCGTCCAGCGGGCCGCGCAGCCGCAGACCGGTCGGTGAGAGGTACTCGGTGCCGCCGGGCTCGTACGCGTCCATGAACCACAGTCGCTGCTGGGAGAACGACAGCGGCAGCGCGCCGTCGCGGGCCACGGCGGGTATCCGGTCGGCGGCCCCGGGACCGGCGCCGCCGGGGACGGCCGCGGCCAGCCCGGCGACAGTGGGCGTGGTGAACATCGCCCGGGGCGAGAGGCCGACGCCGAAGGCGGCGCGCAGGCGGGAGGTGATCTGGATGCTGAGGATCGAGTCGCCACCGAGCTCGAAGAAGTTGTCGTGCACGCCGACCCGCTCCAGGCCGAGTGTCTCGGCCCAGATGGCGGCGATCCGCTCCTCCGTCGCGTCGCGCGGTGCCACCTGGTCGGCGGTCGCGTCCGCGTGGCCGTCGGGCGCCGGCAGGGCCTTGCGGTCCACCTTGCCGCTGGGGGTGTACGGAAGCGCCTGCCTGGTCACGAACCGCGCCGGGACCATGTGGTCGGGCAGGTCCGCGAGGAGGGCGGCGCGCAGTTCGGCGCCGGTGACGTGGCCGGTGCCGGACGCCGGCACGACATGGCCGACCAGCAGGGTGCGGCCGCCGTCGCGGTGCACGGTGACGGCGGCCTCGCGCACCGAGGGCAGCGCCGACAGCGCCGCCTCGACCTCACCGAGCTCCACCCGGAATCCGCGGATCTTGACCTGGTCGTCGGCGCGGCCCAGGAACTCCAGGTTGCCGTCCGGGCGGAACCGCACCCGGTCGCCGGTGCGGTACAGCCGGGCGCCGGGCGTGAACGGGTCGGCGACGAACCGCTCGGCGGTCAGCTCCGGCCTGCCCCAGTAGCCGCGGCTCACCCCGTCCCCGCCGACGAACAGCTCCCCGCCGACGCCCACCGGCACCGGGTTGAGGTCATCGTCGAGGACGTACACCCTGGTGTTGGCCAGCGGGCGGCCGATCGGCACGAACGCGCCGTCGCCGAGCACCTCGGCGGTCGGGGTCAGCACTGTGGCGTCGATGGTCACCTCCGTCGCGCCGTAGGCGTTGACGACAAGGGTGTCCGGGTCGAGATGGTCCAGCAGCCGCAGGCAGTCGCCGGAGCGCCAGCCCTCGGAGCCGACGGACAGCAGCTTCAGCCGCGGCAGCCGGGTGCCGCGCAGAGCGACCTCCGAGACCAGTGCGTTGGCCAGGGTCGGGACCAGTTCGAGGGCGTCGCCGCCGGTTCGTTCGATGAGTTCGAGGAGCCGGGGCGGGTCGGTGACCACCTCGGCGGGGCAGATCGTCAGGCAGCCGCCGAACGGCAGCGACCGCAGCAGGTCGGCGAAGAACAGGTCGACGGAGAGGCTGGTGACCGAGACGAAGTTCAGCCGCAGCTCGGAGAGCCGGTAGCGGTCCTCCCAGGCGTCGAGGATGTAGCAGAGCTGGCGGTGCTCGACCATGACGCCCTTGGGACGTCCGGTGGAGCCCGAGGTGTAGATGACGTATGCCAGGTCACCGGGGCCCGCGCCGGAATCGGGCGCGCCCGGCGGGTAGCTGCCGGGCTGCGGCAGGTCGGTGTCCAGGCGCACGATCCGCGGGCCGCCCGTGCCCTCGCCGGCAGGCCGGGGCGCGGCGTGTTCGGACCGGGTCAGCAGCACCGGTATGCCGGAGTCCTCGACCATGAACGCGAGCCGGTCGGCCGGGTATTCGGGGTCCAGCGGCACATATGCGCCGCCCGCCTTGAGGATGCCGAGGAGGCCGACGGCCATGTCGGGGCCACGGTCGACGTGCAGCCCGACCAGGACGCCGGGCCGCACGCCCAGCGCACACAGGTGGTGCGCCAGGTGGTTGGCGCGTTCTTCCAGTTCGCGAAAGGTGAGGGTGGTCTCCCGGTGGCGGACGGCCGGTGCGTCGGGGGTGCGGGCGGCCTGCTCGGCGAAGAGTTCGTGCACCGCGCGGTCGGCGGCGCGCTCGCGTACGGTGCCGGTGCCCTGCCGGAGCAGCTCCGCGCGCTGCTGCCCGGTCAGCCACGGCAGCCGGGACAGCGGCCGGTCCGGGTCGGCGGCGGTCTCGGTGAGCAGCACGTCGAGCTGACCGGCCAGCCGCCGGGCGGTCGTGGCGTCGAAGAGCTGTGGATCGTAGGCCAGTTCGAAGCGGAGCCGGTCGTCGCGGTGGGCGCTCAGGCTGAGCGGGAAGGTGTTGGTGTCCAGGGCGTCCACGTCGCGGATGCGCAGCCCGTGTCCGGCCGCGCCGCCGTCCTGGAGCGGGTAGTTCTCGAAGACGACGATGCTGTCGAAGAGGCCGGTGCCCGCCGGGACCTCGCTCCAGGACTGGAGCCGGCTCAGGCCCGCGTACTCGTAGGGCCGGGCCTCCACCTGCTCGGCCTGGAACTCCTGCAACCACCGCGCGAGCGGCTGCTGCGGCGCCACCCGGGCGCGGACCGGCACGGTGTTGATGAACAGGCCGACCATGGACTCCACGCCGGGCAGCTCGGCCGGGCGGCCGGAGACCGTCGCACCGAACACGACGTCCCGTGATCCGCTGTGGCGCGAGAGCAGCAGCGCCCAGGCGCCCTGGACCAGGGTGCTCAGCGTCAGCCGGTGCTCCCTGGCCACCGCCGCCAGCCGCTCGGTGAGACCGGTGGACAAGGCGAAGGTGACCGGCTCGGACGACTGGGCGCGGTGTGCCTCGGCCGGCTGCCGGTCGTAGGGCAGCGGGGTGGGCGCGTCGAAACCCGCGAGGGCGGCGCGCCAGTGGGCCTCCGCCGCGTCGGCGTCCTGTGCCACCAGCCAGGCGACGTAGTCGCCGAAGGGACGGGGGGTGTCCGCCCGCAGCTCCTGTCCCGCGACCGCGGCCGCGTATTCGTCGCCCACCGCGGCGAAGACGGCGGCGGTGCTCCAGCCGTCCAGCAGCAGATGACTCGATGTCCACACCAGGCGGACGGTGTCGTCGGTGACGCGGATGACCGTCAGCCGGATCAGCGGGGGGACGGCGAGGTCGAGCCCGAGCGCGCGGTCCCGCTCCAGCAGCTCCCGCAGCAGCGTCTCCTGCTCGGCCCCGGTACAGTCGCGCCAGTCGTGCCGGCCGACCGGGACCGTCATCTCGCGGTGGACGACCTGCACCGGCTCGGTGAGCTGTTCCCAGACGACGGCGGTGCGCAGCGCGGGGGTGCGGTCCACCACCCGCTGCCAGGCCGCGGCCAGCGCGTCCGGGTCGGACACGCCCTCCAGCAGCAGGGCGAGCTGGTTGAAGTACGACCGGGAGGAGGGGTCCATCAGCCGGTGGAAGAGCATGCCGTGCTGCATCGGCGTGAGCGGGTAGATGTCCTCGACGGTGCGGCCGTCGCCGGCCAGCCCGTCCACCTCGTCCTGGGTCAGGCGCGTGAGCGGGAAGTCGGACGGGGTGCAGCCCCCGGCGCCGGGCGCCAGGCAGTGGCCGACGATCTCCCCCAGGGCGGCGATCACTTCGTCCGCCAGCCGCTGCACGGTCCGCTCGTCGTGCACGTGCGAGGAGTAGAACCAGGTGAAGTCCAGGCTGCCGTCCTCCACCACCCCGACCACGTCGAGGAGGTGGGGACGCAGCTCGTCGGCGTCCGGCGCGTCCGAAAGGCCGTCCAGCCGGGCCCGGACCAGACCGCCGTCCCCGGCGGCGTCGAAGCGGCCGTGGTAGTTGAACGACACCTGGGGCGTGGGGTCCTGGAGCAGGGCGCGGGCCGGTGAGCCGTCCGCGGCGAGCCGGCGCAGCGCGTCGTAGCCGAGGCCGTTGCCGGGTATCGCGCGCAGCTGTTCCTTGACCGAGGTGACCGTCTCGCGCCAGCCGTTCCCGGCGGCGGTCCGTACGGCGACGGGGTACAGGGTGGTGAACCAGCCGACCGTACGGGACAGGTCGGCGCCCTCGATGAGCTCCTCGCGGCCGTGGCCCTCCATGGCGAGCACGATCCGCTCACTGCCCGCCCAGCGGTTCAGGACCGTGCCGACGGCGCTCAGCAGCAGGTCGTTGACGCGGGTCCGGTAGACCGGCGGCACCCGGCGCAGCAGCGCGTCGGTCCGCTCACGGCCCAGGGAGGCGCGGACGCCGCGCACCGAGCCCGCGGTGTTGGCACCGTCGTGATCCACCGGAACCGCTCCGCGGCCGCCCTCGAACACGCCGCTCCAGTGGGCGAGTTCACCGTCCAGACGGCCCGCGCGTACGTGGTCGCGCAGGTGGCGCGCCCAGGTCCCGAACCCGGTCCCGGCCGGTCCGAGGTCGACGGCGCCGCCCGCGCGGGCCTGCTCGTAGGCCCGCTCCAGGTCCTCCAGGAGGATGCGCCAGGAGACGCCGTCCACCGCCATGTGGTGTGCGGACAGGAACAGTTGCCGGCCCGTGTCCGCGCCCGTGTCGAAGAGGACCGCGCCGAACAGCGGACCGTGCTCCAGGCTGAACCCGGCGCGCAGCGCGTCGGCGGCCGCCCGCCGGGCGGCCTCCCGGTGCGGGGCGGGCACCTCGGACAGGTCGAGCCGCCGGAAGACCTCCGCGGTCTCCGACGCGGCCACGTCCTGCGTCCAGCGGTCGCCGTCGCGGGTGAACCGGGCCCGCAGCATGGGGTGATGGGCCACCAGCGCCCCGACGGCGGTGCGCAGCGCGGCGGCGTCGGCCCCGGGGTCGAGGTCGACGTACAGCGACATGGTGAGGCGGTCGGGTCCTGCCTGATACGTGTCGAAGAACCAGTCCTGGACGGGGGTCAGCGGCGCGGGCCCGACCGGGTCCGGCGCAGACGCGGCCGGTGCGCCGGTGCCGGGCCCGGCGGCGACGCGCTGCGCGAGCCGGGCGACGGTCTGGTGCAGGAAGACGTCCTTCGAGGCGAGCCGCAGCCCGGCCCGGCGGGCCCGGGAGACGGTCTGGATGCTGAGGATGGAGTCGCCGCCGAGGTCGAAGAAGTTGTCGTCGACACCGACCCGCTCCAGGCCCAGCAGTTCGGCCCAGATGCCGGCCAGGGTCTCCTCGACGGCGGTGCGCGGCGCGGTGTACCCGGCCGCGTCCCGGGCCGGGTTCGCGGGCGCGGGCAGCGCCGCGTGGTCGAGTTTTCCGTTGGGGGTCAGCGGCAGCGCGTCGAGGACGACGACGGCGGCCGGGACCATGTACTCGGGCAGCGCAGCGGCGGTGTGCTCCCGGACGTCCTGCGGGCTCGGTGCGGCACCGTCGGCGGGCACGACATAGCCGGTCAGCCGCGGGTGGCCGGCCGCGTCCTCGCGCACCGTGACGGCGGCCCGCGCCACCTGCGGGTGGGCGAGCAGGGCCGATTCGATCTCGCCCAGTTCGATGCGGTAGCCGCGGATCTTGACCTGGTCGTCGGTGCGGCCCAGGAACTCCAGTTCTCCGTCGGGCCGCCACCGGGCGAGGTCTCCGGTGCGGTACATCCGGGTGCCGGCCGGACCGTAGGGGTCGGCGACGAAGCGTTCGGCGGTCAGCGCGGGCCGCCGCACATAGCCGCGGGCCAGTCCGCTACCGGCGATGTACAGCTCGCCCGGCACCCCGACGGGCACCGGCCGCAGGGCGCTGTCGAGGACGTGGATCCGGGCGTTGGCGCGCGGGCGGCCGATCGGGACGGCGCCGGGCGCGGGCACGTCGTCCGGGCGGACGCGGTATTCCATGCAGCCGACGGTCGCCTCGGTCGGGCCGTACTCGTTGACGACGGTGGTGCCCGGATGCCGCACCCGCCACTGCTCCAGGGCCTCGCCGATCAGCTGTTCACCGCCGATGACCAGTTCCCCGGCCGGCTGGAGCTGGCGCGGAGTGCTCGCCAGCAGGGCGAGGTGCGACGGAGTGACCTTCAGAAGCGAGCAGGCACCGGCCGCCGTGGGCAGCTGCTCGTCCGTGTCCTCCAGTCCGCTGATCAGTACCCGACCGCCGCTGATGAGCGGGGTGTAGAGGGCGGTGACGGTGAGGTCGAAGGTGACCGGCGAGTGCAGTACGGCGGTGCCGGCCGCACCCGGGTAGGCATCGGCGGCCCAGCCGACGTAGTCGGCGAAGGAGCGGTGCGCGATCACCACGCCCTTGGGACGGCCGGTGGACCCCGAGGTGTAGATGACATACGCGGGATGGTCCGGGTCCAAGGGCACCGTGCGCTCACCGTCCAGCACCGCACCGCACGGCAGGTCCGCGCCCAGGCCCTGGGCACCGGCACCGTCGAGGAGCGTGCGCTCCACCGCGGCGGGCAGCGTGGCGTACGCGGCGGAGTCCGCGAGCACCAGGCTGGGCGCGGCGTCCGCCAGGACGTACGCGATGCGGTCGGCCGGGTGGTCCGGATCGACGGGGACGTAGGCGGCGCCCGCCTTGAGGACGCCCAGCAGCGTGACGACCAGGTCGGTGCCCGGAGTGGCGGCGACGGCCACCAGCTGCTCGGGGCCGACGCCCCGGCGGATCAGGGCGCGCGCCACGCGGTTGGCCCGCTCGTCCAGCTCCCGGTAGGTGAGGGTGTCCCGGCCGCAGACCAGGGCGGTGGCGCGCGGGGAGCGGGCGGCCTGGTCGTCCAGGAGCCGTACCACGGTGGCGGCGCGGGGGGTGGCCCGCGGGCCGGTGGCGGCCCGCAGCAGGGCGGCCCGCTCGTCGTCGGCGAGCCACGGCAGATCGCGCACCGGACGCCGCGGCGCGGCCGCCACGCCGGACAGCAGCACCCGCAGGTGCCCGGCCATCCGGGCGATGGACGGGGCGTCCCACAGGTCCGTGGCGTACTCGATCGAGCAGGACAGGCCGGCGTCGTCGGCACCCGTGCCGCCCCGCGCGTCCTGGAACTCGACGGTCAGGTCGAAGTTCGCGGAGGTACGGGGCGCCTGGTAGGCCGCGACCTGGAGGCCGGGCAGTGCGGGCAGCCGCTCGGGGCCGCTCTGTAGCACGACCAGCGTCTGGAACAGCGGTGTACGGCCCGGGTCGCGCTCCGGGCGCAACGCCTCCACCAGGCGGTCGAACGGCACCTCGTCGTTGGCGAACGCGTCCAGCACGGTGTCCTTGACCTCGGCCAGGAACTCCGTGAACGCGGCGCCGTCGTCCACGGTCGACCGCAGCACCACCGTGTTCACGAAGAAGCCCACCATGCGGCTGAGTTCGGGCCGGTTGCGGCCGGAGGTGACGGTGCCCACCGCGACGTCCCGCTGCCCCGCGTAGCGGGCGAACAACACCTGGCAGGCGGCCACCAGCACGGTGTAGAGGGTGGTGCCCTGCTCGCGGGCCAGCTTCCGCAGCCCCTCGGCGACGTCCGCCGGCAAGGTGATGTCGTGGACGGCTCCCGCGCCCGACCGTGACTGCGGCCGGGGCCGGTCGCCGGGCAGATCCAGCGGACCGAGACCGGCGAGCCGGCCGCGCCAGTAGCCGAGGTGCTCGTCCAGCCACTGAGCGGTCATCCGCTGCCGCTGCCAGGCCGCGAAGTCCGCGTACTGGACGTCCTGCGCGGGCAGTTCGGCGGCGGTGCCGGCCAGGCGCCCCGCGTAGAGCGCGCCGAGCTCGTCGAGCAGGACGCCGGTGGACCAGCCGTCGGTGACGATGTGGTGGGCGCACAGCACCAGCACGTGCTCGTCCGGCGCCACCCGCACCAGCACCGGCCGGAACAGCGGGCCGGTGCGCAGGTCGAAGGGCCGGTCGACCTCCGCGCGGACGACGGCGTCCAGCCGCTCCCGCGCGGCGGCCGGGTCCGCCTGTTCCGCCAGGTCGATCAGCGGGAGGGGCACGTCGTACGGCGCCCGGACCGCCTGTACGGGTTCGTCGCCCACCCGGTCGAAGACGGTGCGCAGCGCCTCGTGGCGGGCCACCAGGTCGCGGAGCGCGCCGGTGAGGGCGGCGGTGTCGAGGGGGCCGGTCAGCCGGAGTCCGGCGACGGAGTTGTACTCCGTGGAGTCCGGGTCCAGTTCGTGCAGCAGCCAGAGTCTGCGCTGGGCGGCGGAGAGCGGCAGCGGCGCTCCGTCGCGGGGGACGGCCGGGATGTCCGCCGTCGTGCGGGCGCCACCCGCGAGGCGGCGGCGCAGCTGTTCCTGGAGGTGCGCGGGCAGGGCTGCGATGCGGTCCTTGTGCGGGTCCGGCGCGTTCACTTCGTGTCTCTCCCGGGTGTGCTGGAAGTCGGAAAGCTCATGGGGGCGGGTCAGCGGGCCTAGGTGGTCGGCGACCCGTCGCCTTCGGGACCCGCCAGGGCGGCCTGCTCCAGTTCGGCGAGGATCCGGTCCTCGACGACCAGGGCGAGCTGGGCCACGGTGGGTGCGGTCATCACGTCACGGGGTGACAGGTCGAGGCCGAACGCCACCTTCATGCGCAGCACGGTCTGGATGCTGAGGATGGAGTCGCCGCCGAGGTCGAAGAAGTTGTCGTGGATACCGACGCGTTCGACGCCGAGGAGGGCGGACCACAGGTCGGCGAGGGCCTCCTCGGTGGGCGTGCCCGGGGGGACGTGGTCATCGGCGCCCGCCCTCGTCCGTGGCTCGGGGAGCGCCGCCCGGTCGAGTTTTCCGTTGGGGGTCAGCGGCAGCGCGTCGAGGACGACGACGGCGGCCGGGACCATGTAGCCGGGCAGCGACAGGGCGATGTGCTCCCGTAGTTCCCCCGGGTCCGGCTGCCGGCCCTCGGCGGGCACGACGTAGCCGGCCAGCCGCTGGTGGCCGGAGTCGCCGCCCTCGCCGCCGAGGGCGATCACCACGGCCTCGGCGACCAACGGGTGGGCGAGCAGGGCCGATTCGATCTCGCCCAGTTCGATGCGGTAGCCGCGGATCTTGACCTGGTCGTCGGTGCGGCCCAGGAACTCCAGTTCTCCGTCGGGCCGCCACCGGGCGAGGTCTCCGGTGCGGTACATCCGGGTGCCGGCCGGACCGTAGGGGTCGGCGACGAAGCGTTCGGCGGTCAGGGCGGGCCGCCGCACATAGCCGCGGGCCAGTCCGGTACCGGCGATGTACAGCTCGCCCGGCACCCCGGCGGGCACCGGCCGCAGACCGGCGTCCAGGACGCGGACGAGGGTGTTGCCGCGGGCGCGGCCGATGGGCACCGGGCCGGGTTCGCTGCGCTCACCGGGTTCGATCCGGTACTCCATGCAGCCGACGGTCGCCTCGGTCGGGCCGTACTCGTTGACGACGGTGACGCGCGGGTGCGTCCGGCGCCACTGTTCGAGCACCTCACCGGTCAACTGCTCACCGCCGACCACCAGGTGGCCGGACGGCAGCAGCTCGTCGGCGAGGGTACCCAGCAGCGCCAGGTGCGAGGGGGTCACCTTCAGCAGGGAGCACGCGGGCGCCCGGCCGGAGGCCGCCGCGGCGTCCTCCAGTCCGCTGATCAGTACCCGACCGCCGCTGATGAGCGGGGTGTAGAGGGCGGTGACGGTGAGGTCGAAGGTGACCGGCGAGTGCAGTACGGCGGTGCCGGCCGCACCCGGGTAGGCATCGGCGGCCCAGCCGACGTAGTCGGCGAAGGAACGGTGCGCGATCACCACGCCCTTGGGACGGCCGGTGGACCCCGAGGTGTAGATGACATACGCGGGATGGTCCGGGTCCAGCGGCACCGTGCGCTCACCGTCCAGCACCGGACCGCAGGCACGCGCGGCCCCCGGCCCGGTGTGGCCCGCGCCGTCGACGAGCAGCCGCCCGTCGGCCGGAACCACCGCCCGGGACGCGGAGTCGGCGAGGACCAGGACGGGCGCGGCGTCCGCCAGGACGTACGCGATGCGGTCGGCCGGGTGGTCCGGGTCGACGGGGACGTAGGCGGCGCCCGCCTTGAGGACGCCCAGCAGCGCGACGACCAGATCCACCGACGGGACCACGGCCACCGCCACCAGGTCCTCCGGACCGATACCGCGGGCGATCAGCTCCCGCGCCAGCCTGTTGGAACGCTCGTCCAGCTCCCGGTAGGAGACCGTCTCCCGGCCGTGGACGAGCGCGGTGGCCTCCGGGGTCCGGGCGGCCTGCGCCGCCAGCAGCCGCACCATCGTGCCGGCGCCCGCGTCGCGTACCGGGCCGGCACCGTTGGCCAGCAGCGCCCGGTACTCGTCCGGTGCCAGCCACGGCAGTTCCCGCAGCGTCCGTCCGGGGGCCGCCGCCGCCCCCGACAGCACCTCCCGCAGCCGGCCGGACAGCACCCGCACCGACTCCTCGTCGAACAGGGCCGGATCGTAGGCGAAGCTGAACGTCAGCCGCTCTCCCGGGTACACCGTCACGGCCAGCGGGTAGTTGGTCGTCTCGACCTCGGCGTACAGGTCACGCAGCCGCAGTCCGTGCGCGTGGCCGGCCCGCTCGTCGATCGGATAGTTCTCGAAGATGATGACGCTCTCGAAGAGACCGCCGCCGTTCGGCACCTCGGCGACGGCCTGGACGCGCGCCAGCGGCAGATGCTCATGGCCACGGGACTCGGCCTGCGCGTCCTGGAGCCGCGTCAGCCAGGACATCAGCGGGGCACTGTCCGCCACCTCGACGCGTACCGGCAGGGTGTTGATGAAGATCCCGTGGATGGCCTCCGCCCCGGCCAGCTCGGCCGGACGGCCGGAGACGGTCGCGCCGAACACGACGTCCCGCTCCCCGCTGTAGCGCGACAACAGCAGCGCCCAGGCCCCCTGCACCAGGGAGTTGACCGTCAGCCGGTGCTCTCTGGCCAGGGCGTTCAGCCCGGCGGTCAGTTCCGGGGTCAGCTCCAGGCCCAGCCGCCCGGACGAGCGGCTGTGGTGGTTGCGGACCGGCTGCCGGTCGTAGGGCAGCGCGGTGGGTGCGGCGAAGCCCCGCAGCGCCCGGCGCCAGAACTCCTCGGCGGTCCCGGTGTCCTGCTCCGCGAGCCACGCCACGTGGTCACGGAACGCCGGACGGAAGGGCAGCGCCGGTTCCGTCGCGCTCCGCAGTGCGCCGTAGCACTCGAATACGTCGGACAGCACCTGGAAGGCGCTCCAGCCGTCCAGCAGCAGATGGTGGAAGGTCCACAGCACCTGGACCGCGTCACCGGGCAGCGTGGCGAGGGTCACCCGCATCAGCGGGGCGGTCGACAGGTCCAGGCCCGCCGCGCGGTCCCGGTCGAACAGCTCGTCCCGCGCGGCGCGCCGTGCGTCGTCCCCCGCCAGGCCGCGCCAGTCGAGGTGGCCGACCGGTAGCGTCACCGGACGGTGCACGGCCTGCAACGGCTCGGTGAGCCCGTCGCGGACGACCCGGGTGCGCAGCACCGGGGTGCGGTCCACGACCTGCTGCCAGGCCCGGCCGAACAGCCGCGGATCGGCCACGCCGTCCAGCACGAAGGAAATCTGCTCCACGTACAGCGGCTGGTCCGGTTCGGCCATGCTGTGGAAGAGCATGCCGCTCTGCATCGGGGTCAGCGGATAGAGATCCTCCAGGGCGCGGCCGTCACCGGCCACCCGGTCGAGGGCGGCCTGGTCGAGCCCGGCCAGCGGGAAATCGGAGGGCGTGACACCACCGGAGGCGGGGTCGGCGCAGTGCCGGACGATCTCCCGCAGCGCCTCGGCGGTGTGCTGCGCCAGCCGGTCCACGGTGGCCTCGTCGTGCACGTTCGCCGAGTAGTACCAGGTCATCGCCAGCCGGCCGGACTCCACCCGGCTCACCGCGTCCAGCAGGTGCGGCCGCTGCTCCCCGGGGTGCCCGGTGAGCTGGACGCCCTCGCCACCGGGCCGCAGCAGCGCACCGGCGTCGGTGCCGGTCGTGGTGTCGAACCGGCCGAGGTAGTTGAAGCTGATCGCCGGCCCGGCCCGCCCCGCCCGGCCCAGGGGGCTGTCCGGCCCGCCCAGGTGGCGCAGTGCGCCGTGGCCCAGGCCGCGCCCGGGGACGGCCCGCAGCTGTTCCTTGACGGACTTGATCGTGGTGGCCCAGTCCGCGTCGGGGTCGACGGTGAGTCCCACCGGGTACAGGCTGGTGAACCAGCCGACGGTGCGCGTCAGGTCGATGTCGTCGAAGAGCTGCTCGCGTCCGTGGCCCTCCAGTTCGAGGAGCGTGCGCGGGCTGCCCGTCCACCGGGCGAGCTCCCGGCCGTAGGCACTGAGCAGGATGTCGTCGACGCGGGTGCGGTAGACCGCGGGGACCTGCTGGAGCAGGGCCCGGGTCTCCTCGGTGGTCAGCAGGACGGTCACGGTCCGGAGGGAGCCGACGGTGTTGGGACCCTCGCCGTCGGTCGGCAGCTCCCCGGAGCCGTCCGGGCCGTCGGCGGCAGCGGTGACGGCGTCCCAGTGGCCGGCCTCCGCCGCGAATCCGCCGTCGGCGGTGTGCCGCGCCAGCCGCAGGGCCCATTCCCGGAACGAGGTGGTGCCCGGCCCCAGGTCGATGGCCCGGCCGGCCGCGGCCTGCCGGTAGCCGGTGTCGAGGTCCTCGGTCAGGATCCGCCAGGACACGCCGTCGACGACCAGGTGATGGGCGCTCAGCAGGAGCTGGGGGGCGCGCCCGGTGCCCCGCTCGAAGAGGACGGCGGTGAACTTGCGGTCGTCCTCCAGACGGGCCCCGGGGTGCGGCCCCTCGGCCCGAGCGCGCACCGCCGCGTCCTGCTCGGCGGGGTCCAGCGCGGACAGATCGACGGTGTGCAGCGGTGCGTCGTCGTCGCCCGCCGGAACGGTGTGCTGCCGCCACTGCCCGCCGGTACGGGTGTAGCGGCTGCGCAGTGCGTCGTGCCGGCGGGGCAGCTCGGCGACGGCGGCGGCCACCGCGGCGCGGTCGGCGGCCGGGTCCAGTTCGAGGACCACGTACTGGTCGAAGTGCTCGGGGCCGGTCCGGTGGTGGGCGAAGAACCAGTGCTGGACCGGCGTCAGCGGTACGTCGCCGGTGGCCTCGGGCCGGCGGCGCGCGGCCTCGTCGGCGGCTTCGTCCGGGACCGCCGCGGCGGCCAGCGACGCGACGGTCTGCCGTAGGAAGACGTCCTTGGAGTGCACGGTCAGACCCGCGGCGCGGGCCCGGGAGACGACCTGCATGCTCAGGATGGAGTCGCCGCCGAGCGCGAAGAAGTTGTCCTCGGCGCCGACCTTCTCGACCCCCAGGACGTCCGCCCAGATCCCGGCGAGCGTCTCCTCGGCACGGCCGCGCGGCGCGACGTAGTCACCCGCGTCCACCGGCATGGCGTCGGGGGTGGGGAGGGCGCGGTGGTCGAGTTTTCCGGCGGGGGTGAGCGGGAGGCGGTCCAGGGTGATGAAGGCGCTGGGGATCATGTGGGCGGGCAGGGTCCTGCCGAGGACGTCGCGCAGTGCGGTGGCGTCGGGCGCGTCGGCACCGGGTGCGGCGACGGTGTAGGCGACCAGCCGTCGGGGACCGGAGTCCGGCTGGACGGCGACGACGGCGGCCGAGCCGACGCCGGGATGGGCCAGCAGCGCGGAGCGCACCTCACCGGGCTCGATACGGAAACCGCGGATCTTGACCTGGTCATCGGCCCGGCCCAGGAACTCCAGAGCACCCGAGGGCAGCACACGGGCCAGGTCCCCCGTCCGGTAAAGACGTTCACCAGGACTGAAGGGAGAGGCGATGAACCGTTCGGCCGTCAGATCGGGCCGCCCGAGATAGCCGAGAGCCAGCCCGTCCCCGCCGATCCACAGTTCACCGGGGATGCCCGGCGCGACCGGCGCCATCCGTGCGTCGAGGACGTGCACCGTGGTGTGCGCGATCGGGTGTCCGATCGGCACCGAGGGGCGCCGGGTGTCCTCCGGGGTGACGCGGTGGGAGCTCGCGAAGACCATGCTCTCCACCGGGCCGTAGCCGTTGACCAGCCGCAGTCCGGGGAATTCGGCCAGCACGCGGGCGACGTGCGCGGACGAGGCGGCCTCACCGCCGGTGATCACCTGCTCGACGGAGCCCAGGACGGCCGGGTACTCGTCGGCCATCACGTTGAACAGGCTCGCGGACAGCCACAGCGTGGTGATGCCGTGCGCGGCGATCAGCTCGGAGATCACCTCGGGGTCGGGCGCCGAGCCGGGGTGCAACACACAGGTCCCGCCGTGCAGCAGCGGACCCCACAGCTCCAGGGCGAAGGCGTCCCAGGACATCGGGGCGGCCTGCAACCAGACGTGGCGGGGGCCGAACTCCACGAAGTCCTGGCCGCGCACCACCCGGACCGCCGCCCGGTGCGGGGAAACCACGCCCTTGGGGCGGCCCGTCGATCCGGAGGTGAACATGACGCAGGCCGGATCCGAAGGACCGGCCGCACACGGCAGATCACCCGACTCCTGCGCCTCGACAGCGATCCGGTCAGCGTCAGCATCCAGAGACACCAAAGAACGCCCGCCGACAGGCAACCGCCCCGCCAGCACCCCCTCACTCACCACAACAGAAGCCCCCGTGTCATCAAGGAGCCCAGCAAGACGCTCATCCGGAAAAGCAGGATCCAGCAACGCATAAGCCGCACCGGCCTTGAGCACCGCCAGCAACGCCGTCACCAGCTGCGGACCACGCTCCAGACACACCGCCACGAACGTGCCCACACCCGCACCCCGCGCCACCAGAACCCGCGCCAACCGATTCGCCCGCTCGTTCAACTCCCGGTAAGTGACCCCCACCCCACCGAAAACCAGCGCCGTCGCCTCCGGCACCCGCACCGCCCGCTCCTGAAACACCTCATGCAGACAACGGTCCGGCGCATCGCCCTCGGCACGGTCGCCGGCGGCGGGTATCAGGGCGGCGGGTACCAGGGCGCCGCGCTCCTCGGCCGCGGACAGGAGCGGGAGTTGGCCCATCGGCCGGTGCGGCGCGTCCACCACGCTCTCGAAAAGGGTGCGCAGATAGCCGCCCATGGTCTCGATCGTGGCAGCGTCGAACAGCTCGGTGCTGTACTCGATCACGCAGTCCAGCCCGCCGTTCCGCGGCCAGAACTCCACGAACAGGTCGAACCGCGAGTGGTACCGGGGGAGCGCGTACTCGGTGATCCGCAGCCCGTCGGCGTCCGGTAGCTCCGGCAGCCCCTGCTGGAGCGCCACCACGACCTGGACCAGTGGATTCCGGCTGAGGTCCCGGTCGGGGGAGACCGCCTCGACCACCCGGTCGAACGGCACGTCTTCGGCGTCGAATGCCTCCAGCACCGTCGTCCGCACCTCGCCGAGGAATCCGGCGAAGTCCTGTGCGGGGTCCACCTCGGCACGCAGCACGAGGGTGTTCACGAAGAAGCCGACCAGTTGCTCCAGGTCGGGATGCGCACGCCCGGACGATGCGGTACCGATCGCCACGTCCGTCTCGCCGCTGTAGCGCGACAGCAGCAGCTGGACGCCCGCGGCCAGTGTCATGAACAGCGTCGCGCCGCTCTCCTTGCCCAGCTTGCGCAGGGCCTCGACCAGCGGTGCGGGAAGTACGCAGCGGTGTGCCGCGCCGCTGGTCGCGCGGACCGCCGAGCGGGTGCGGTCGACGGGCAGCCGCAGCGGGGTGATGCCGTCGAGCTTGCGCTTCCAGTAGGCGAGTTGGGCATCGGCCGCCGGGCCCGACAGGCGTGCGCGCTGCCACACGGAGAAGTCGGCGTACCGCGTCGGCAGGGCGGGCAGCGCCGCGTCCGCGGGGGCGGCCTCGTCGCGCGCCGCCGCGTAGAGGGCGGCCAGCTCCTCGACGAGCACCCGCATGGACCATCCGTCGGTGACGATGTGGTGCAGGGTGAGGACCAGTACATGGTCTCCGCCGGCCAGCCGGATCAGCAGGGTCCGGAACGGCGGGCCCTGCCGGAGGTCGAACGGCAGCTCGGCGTCCGCGGGCAGCAGCCGGTCCAGCTCCGCCCGGCGCCCGTCCTCGCCCGGGTCGTCCGGGTCGTCCGGGTCGTCCGGACCGGGCAGGGACACGGTACGCAGCAGCGGTTCCAGGGTGGTGTGCACGGTCTGCACACCACGGCCGTCGACGGCGTCGAAGGTGGTGCGCAGCGTCTCGTGCCGGGCGGCCAGCGCGTTCAGGGCGCCGCGCAGCGCGGTGCCGTCCAGCGGACCGGACAGCCGCAGCCCGACAGAGGTGTTGTACTCGACGGCGCCGTGCTCGAACTCGTAGAGGAACCACAGGCGTTGCTGGGCGTAGGAGAGCGGCAGCGCACCGTCGCGCGGCGCCGCCGGGATCGGGGTGTGGCCCACGTCGCCGGGGTTCGCACCGGCCGCACCGGTCCCGGCGAGGGACGCCGCGAGGCCGGCGACGGTGGGCGCGCCGAACAGGGCCCGGGGCGGCACCGGCACACCGAGCGCGGCGCGGGCCCGGGAGACGATCCGCATGCTCAGGATGGAGTCGCCGCCGAGCGCGAAGAAGTCGTCCTCGACACCGACCCGTGCCACCCCCAGCACCTCGGACCAGATCCCCGCGAGGGCGGCCTCCCGCGCGGTGCGCGGGGCGACGTACTGGGCGGCCGACCCGTTCCAGTCGGGGGTGGGGAGGGCGCGGTGGTCGAGTTTTCCGGCGGGGGTGAGCGGGAGGCGGTCCAGGGTGATGAAGGCGCTGGGGATCATGTGGGCGGGCAGGGTCCTGCCGAGGGCGTCGCGCAGTGCGGTGGCGTCGGGCGCGTCGGCACCGGGTGCGGCGACGGTGTAGGCGACCAGCCGTCGGGGACCGGAGTCCGGCTGGACGGCGACGACGGCGGCCGAGCCGACGCCGGGATGGGCCAGCAGCGCGGAGCGCACCTCACCGGGCTCGATACGGAAACCGCGGATCTTGACCTGGTCATCGGCCCGCCCCAGGAACTCCAGAGCACCCGAGGGCAGCACACGGGCCAGGTCCCCCGTCCGGTAAAGACGATCACCAGAACCGAAAGGGGACGCCACGAACCGCTCGGCCGTCAGATCGGGCCGCCCGAGATAGCCGAGAGCCAGCCCGTCCCCGCCGATCCACAACTCGCCCGCCGCGCCGTCCGGCACCGGGCGCAGCCGCTCGTCGAGGAGGTGCACCGTGGTGTGCGCGATGGCCGTGCCGATCGGGACCGTCCTCCCGTCCGGGTCCGCCTCGGTGACGCGGTGACAGGTGGCGAAGATCATGCTCTCCACCGGGCCGTAGCAGTGGACGAGCGTCACGTCGGGGTGGGCGCGCAGCAGCCGGCCCATATGCCCCGGGGAGACCGCTTCGCCGCCGGTCAGCACCTCGCGCAGCGAGCCCAGGACGGCCGGGTACTCGTCGGCCATCACGTTGAACAGGCTCGTCGAGAGGAAACAGGTGGTGATGCCGTGCGCGGCGACCAGTTCGGAGATCACCTCGGGGTCGGGCGCCGAGCCGGGGTGCAGCACACAGGTCCCGCCATGCAGCAGCGGACCCCACAGCTCCAGGGCGAAGGCGTCCCAGGACATCGGGGCCGCCTGCAACCAGATCCGGTCGGGACCGAAGTCCAGGAAGTCCTGGCCGAAGAAGATCCGCACGGCGGCCCGGTGCGGGGCGACCACGCCCTTGGGGCGGCCGGTCGATCCGGAGGTGAACATGACGCAGGCCGGATCCGAAGGACCGGCCGCACACGGCAGATCACCCGACTCCTGCGCCTCGACAGCGATCCGGTCAGCGTCAGCATCCAGGGACACCAAAGAACGCCCGCCGACAGGCAACCGCCCCGCCAGCACCCCCTCACTCACCACAACAGAAGCCCCCGTGTCATCAAGGAGCCCAGCAAGACGCTCATCCGGAAAAGCAGGATCCAGCAACGCATAAGCCGCACCGGCCTTGAGCACCGCCAGCAACGCCGTCACCAGCTGCGGACCACGCTCCAGACACACCGCCACGAACGTGCCCACACCCGCACCCCGCGCCACCAGAACCCGCGCCAACCGATTCGCCCGCTCGTTCAACTCCCGGTAAGTGACCCCCACCCCACCGAAAACCAGCGCCGTCGCCTCCGGCACCCGCACCGCCCGCTCCTGAAACACCTCATGCAGACAACGGTCGGTGGGGGACGTGCCGGCCGGGTCCTGGAAGGGCCTGCCTTCCACGGCCATCGGTCGCGAGGATGCCGTACCGCGTTCCATGTTCCCTCTTCCGGGTTCGGTGCGGGGACACGTCACCCAGGGGTACGGGGACATGCCGCCAGGAGAAAAATGCGCTCGTTGCTCGGGGGCCCCGTCCTCGGTGCCCTGCCCACCGCCCCGTACGCCGCCGCGCTCGCGGGCGGGACGGCGTACGGGGCGGTGGCGCCGTCCGGTGGCCGGTGGCCGGTGCCGCTAGACGCGTTGTGCGCGCCGTCCGGTGACCTGGATCTGGTCGATGCCGCCGGTCCGCGGGTCCTCAAGGAAGCGGCCGAGGTAGACCATGCCGCCGTCGGCCAGCTCCCGCAGGGTGAAGCAGAGCCCCTCGTGGACCGTGATACGGGCGAACGGCTCGCCGTCCAGGCGCAGCGTCAGCTCGCCCCCGTCCCCCGGGCCGACCAGGTATTCGGTCTCACCGTTGACATAGCGGCCCAGGCAACCAGGGGGCGCCGGGATCTTCTCCCGGGGGTCGCGGAAGGCGGAGTACGCGTAACTGGCCACGTCCAGGCCGAGTTCCCGCAGGTCCTCCAGAAGGCTCTCCCACATCGCCATACCGGTGTGGGCGTTCGTGGTCAGCGCGACGACGGTGCCGCCCGCCGGGTCGACCCGCAGATGGCAGGAGGTGCCGTCGGCGGTGCCGTCGTGGCCGGTCCAGTACGCGCCGTCGTCGGCGCGGTACAGCGACAGGCCGAGTCCCCAGCCGTCGGCGAGTCCGAACGGTTCGGCCCCTGGCACACCGACCCGCATCCCGGCCAGCGCGTCCGGCTCCAGCAGACCCGGCACGCCGTCCGCGTCGTCGGTGTGCAGCAGGCCGAAGGCCAGCAGGTCCAGGGCGCTGAGCGCGAGCGCCCCGGCCGGCGCCTCGATGACGGGCAGCGTCTGACGGACCGGCACCGCACGGCCCGGCGCGGTCCGGGCCGCGTGTCCGGGGACATACGGCCGGTCCGAGGGACCCGCGATATAGGCGGGCTCGATGTCCAGCGGCCGCAGCAGAAAACTCTCCAGCGCCTCCCGCCAGTCCATCCGGGCGGCCTTCTCGGCGAGCATGCCGATGACGGTATAGCCGACGTTGGAGTACGAGAACGACGAACCGAACGTCCCGATGGGCTCCATCCGGGCGCAGTCGGCAAGGTAGCCGCGGCGGGTGGCGCCGGCCAGGCTGTCGGAGTCGCGGCCGGGCGGCAGTCCGCCGCTGTGGCTGAGCAGCTGGCGCAGCGTCGTCGCCTCGCCGAACCGGGCACCCGGCACCCGTAGCTCGGTCAGGACCTCGGCCACCGGGGCATCGAGTTCCAGGTCGCCGTCGTCGACCAGCAGCATGGCCAGCGCGGCGGTGAACGCCTTGGTGATCGAACCGACCGGGAATTTGGCGTCCCCGGTCACCGCCACGCCCCCCGCGGTCGTTTCCTCACCGAACACGAAGGAATGGCTCTCGCCCTTGTGGTGCAGGGCGAACTGCCCGCCCGGAACACCGTGTTCGCGTGCGAGCGCGGGCAATCGCCCGGACAGCTCTTCCACGTTCATCTATTCCCCCTGAAGGCACCGGCGGCGCACCGGGACGGTGGCGCCGCCATTGCCTGCTTTACCCGTACTGGTCCCGTGGCCGCGCGGAACGGGCACGCTGTCCAGGGCAGGACGGTCCGGCCCCGGCACGCCCTGTCCCGCCCAGCGGGCCTGCCCACCCACCTTCGCCTCGCGCCGGTCCGGCGCGCCACCTTCGTAAGCTGACGCGAAATGAGCGGGGTGGCGACGGACGGGACGGACCGTGCCGCGCACTGGCGCTACGTCCCGTCTTCCGGGTGGCGAAAACTCCACCACGCACCGCTCGAAGCCGCCGTGCGGGTCATCGCCCGCGACGGCGCCGGCGCGGGGGGCGAGGGGCGACGGGCCCGTCCAGGAGGCCCCGTCCAAAGTACGTCGTACAGAAAAAGTGACAGCCGGTCGTCCCGCTTCACAAGGCCGGACTCGTCCTGGCGATCGCCGGTGGCGCGCGGAGGCTCCGTTCGCGCTGCTGGGGCTCGACAAGAAGGCGAAGAAATAGCGACGCAATGCGGGATCCGCGGCGCGATGCGGGATCCGGGACGCAATGCGGGATCCACGGCGCGCTCGGCGTGTCCGTATGCCTGGGCCCGGCGGCACATTCCGCTCGGAATAAAATGGAGTTACCCGTAAATGACGTTACCGGTAAATGAAGTCACTGGAACATCCGCCGCATAGGGCAGTTCTCGTCTCGTATCTTTCCGTGGTCCACCGGGAAAAGCACCGGGACCGCTCGCGTGCCCTCGTTCACCTGGATCAGCTCTCCGGCGCGGAGAGGTCACGCGCCGTTCCGTCCTGACGCCGTCCCCCGCCATCGCGGCCGAGGACACCACGGCCCGCTGTCATGGATGTTGCCGGGCCCGCCGCTCAAGCCGTGCAGTCCGTGTGCTCCCGGCGGCGGGCCGCCGGGATGGCCGGGGGGAGCGCGTCCGGGTGGACGTCGGTGTGCAGCGCGGCCCCGGCGGGGACGGTGTGCAGCGACTCGGCGCCGGTGGCCAGGCGGCTGCGCGAGGTGGGCGAGGAGCCGTGCGCCTCGGCCCTGATGCGCTGTTTGATCGTGGGTGGCAGCTGCGTCGTGGCGGCCAACGACAGGTCGTACGCGCCGAGTTCGTACGCACCGAGTTCGTACCGTGGTGCGCAGATACGGACCGGAGCGGTGCGGGTGGCCACCTCCGGTTCGCGGTCCGGCACGGGGGCGGCGGTGCACGGCTCATGGCCGGTGGTGCGCGGCGCGGCGCCGGCGGTGTCCGCTCCGGGGAGCGCGGCGGGCGGCGCGGCGCTCGTGGCGGCCGACGGCGCGGCGCAGGGGGCCGGCGCGTACCGCGCGGCCTCTCTGCGGGCCGCCGACGCCGGGGCGGAGACGCCCAGTGAGGCCAGCAATCTGCCGAGTACGGCAAGGCATACCGCCCAGAACTTCATGACCTTGGTCGCAGCCACGGCCCCTCGCTTTCGGTAGGGATCTCGCCGGGAGATCCATGAGTGATCCGCACCCGGATCCACGGGTGATCTGGTGCGTTTTCTTATGATGAGTACGCAATGCGAGGATGCGAGGAGCGACGCCCCGGTTCGGCGTTCTTCGGATGAACACCACCCGTACGCAGTAGCCGGACCCTTCGGATCCGTCGCGGACCTGGCCGGATACCCCGGCCAACCGATCGGGTCGCCGCCGTTCCGGACGCGTCGGGCGGGGTGCCACGGGGTGCGCGGCGCGGATTCCCGGGTTATGCCCGTCGGTGTGGCTGATGCCTGCGCCGTCGCCGGTGCCGCGGCAACGGCACCACCTCGCACCGCACCGGGCGCCCCCGCCCGCCGAAGCCCCCCGTCTCAGGCCGGGGTCAGATCGTCGGCGCCGGCCGCGGCGGCGGCCAGGACGCGGACGGCCTCGGGTTCCGGGGTGTCGGGGGGTACGACCAGCAGGTCCCAGCGGCCGTTGCCCGGGGAGACCAGGCAGATGGTGTGCGGGCCCGGCCGTTCGGCGGTCCTGCGCAGCCGGACGACATGGCCGGCGACGAGCGTGTGGCCGGGCAGCGCGGACCACATCGGGCCGTTCACCGTGGCGTGCGTGATCCGCGGCCAGTCGAACGGCAACGCGGCCAGCAGCTCCGGCAGTTCGGCCACGAGATCGGCGGAGTGCGGCCACCAGGCTCCGTCGATGCGCCGCGGGACACCGCGGTTCGGTGCGATGGCCAGACGGGAGACGGGCGGCGGGCCCGGGTGTTCGGGTACGGCCCCGAGAACGGCGGTCATGATGACTCCGTGAGTTGATGGACGGCCCCGAAGGGCCGGAGGAGTACGCGGACCCGGCCCCCGCCCCGTTCCGGCACCGCGGCGCCGGAACACCGGGACACCGGCGCGCCGCGGCCCGTCCCAGGCCGTAGCGGCGTGCCCTAGGCACGCTCCGTTTCGATCCGACGGGTTTCGATACGACGGGCGGCGACCCGGGCGGGGTCGGGCCACCGCACATCCCGTACCCAGCCGAGGCGTTCGAAGAGCCGGATGACGGCGGCGGACGGGTCGAGCTGGCCGCGGTCCACACCGTGCCGGGCGCAGGTCGGGTCGGCGTGGTGCAGGTTGTGCCAGCTCTCGCCGAACGAGAGCAGGGCCAGCGGCCACAGATTGGTCGCCCGGTCGTGCCGCCGGGTGCGGAACGGCCGCTCGCCGATCACATGGCAGAGCGAGTTCACGCTCCAGGCGACGTGGTGCAGCAGGGCTATCCGCAGGAAGCCCGCCCACAGCAGGGCGGTGAGGCCGGCGACCCAGGTACCGCCGATGGCCCAGCCCAGCGCGAACGGCAGCGCGAGGGTGACCACGCAGAGCACCGGGAACGCCCGGCTCACCGCGCGGATGCCGCGGTCGGCGAGCAGATCGGGGGCGAAGTGCTCGGGCGAAGTGGGGTCGTTGCCGAAGAGCCAGCCGATGTGCGAGTGGACCAGGCCGCGCAGCTGGCCGCGGAGGCTGGTGCCGTAGCGGTAGGGGGAGTGCGGATCGCCGGGGCGGTCGGTGAAGGCGTGGTGTCTGCGGTGGGTGGCGACCCAGTCGATGACATCGCCCTGGAAGCTCAGCGATCCGGCGACGGCGAGCGCGATCCGCAGCGCGGGGACGGCGGTGTAGCTGCCGTGGGTGAGGCCGCGGTGGAAGCCGACGGTGACGCCCAGGCCCGTGACGACGTAGAAGACGGCCGCGAGCACGAGATCGGTGGGGCCCACGACGCTGCCCCACAGCAGCGGGACGGCGAGCCCGAGGCCGACGAACGGGGCGATGACGATGAGGGCGGTCACCGTCACATACATCCGCCGGCCGCCGCTCGCCGGGGCCTCGCCGCCGGTGGGGAACGGCGACGTCCCGTCGTACTCCGTGGCGGCGGTACGGCGGGCGCTCGCGTCCGGGGAGTCCCTCACCGGACGGCCGGCCCTGTCGTCGCTGGTCACTGGTCTGCTCGGCTCACTCGCCCTTACCGTGCACCGGCCGGTGCCGCTCACCGGCCGTCGTCGCCCGCCTCGGGGACGTCCGCTCCGGGGTCGCCCGGCTGGGTACGCGGCGGGGGCCCGCCCACGTGCGCCCCGGGGTGGGCGCCGCCGCCGTGCGGCCACTTGCGCATCCGCAGCCGGAACGACGGGAGCAGGGACGCGTACTTGTGCGTGGCGAGCCGGCCGGCCTGCTGGGCGTTGACCCGGGCGATGAAGAGCACGCCCAGGACGAACAGTCCCAGCAGGACGACCACGGTCAACAGGATCTGCATGACGGCCCACCCACCTCACCGGGGCGACGTCTCCACTCACTGGAACGACATCTCCACCGTACTCGCACCCGGCCCGAAATTCCGTCGCTACAGGGGCAATGCCATACGAAGCGGACGAGGCGGAGGCGGCGCCCCCACCGCATCCGCGAGGTTGTAGATTTTACTTCCGCATGACCCACGCATTGCCCAGGCGAATCGCTCCCGCCCTTGGCCCCAGGTCAGGTCCGGTTGCCGCGGACGGCCGCTCGGGCGATGCACGACGCGGAAACGACAAGGAGATCCAGATGGCTCTGTGGGACCGGATCAAGGATTCCGCCCAGACGATGCAGACCCAGCTCGTCGCCAAGAAGAACGACCTCAAGAGCGGCGCCTTCCGGGACGCGAGCATGGCGATGTGCGCCCTGGTGGCCGCCGCGGACGGCTCCATCGACCCGGCCGAGCGCCGGCGGGTCGCGCAGCTCATCGGCACCAACGAGGTGCTCCAGAACTTCCCCGCGGACGATCTCCAGCGCCGGTTCGACGCCTACCTGGACAAGCTGACCGCCGACTTCGACTTCGGCAAGGTCAGCGTGATGCAGGAGATCGGCAAGGTGAAGAAGAAGCCGGTCGAGGCACGGGCCGTGATCCAGATCGGCATCGTCATCGGCGGCGCCGACGGCGACTTCGACAAGACGGAGCAGGCCGTGGTGCGCGAGGTCTGCTTCGCGCTGGACATCACCCCGGCCGAGTTCGACCTCTGAACCGTCTTCCGCACCGAAAAGCCGGAGAGGGGGGTGGCCGCCGCCACCCCCCTCTCCGCTGCCGCGGCGCTCGCCGCGGCGCCGGACTCACCGTCAGACGTTGACCCCGAAGTCGGCCGCGATGCCCGCCAGGCCGGACGCGTAGCCCTGGCCCACCGCGCGGAACTTCCACTCCGCACCGTTCCGGTAGAGCTCGCCGAAGACCATCGCGGTCTCGGTCGAGGCATCCTCGCTCAGGTCGTAGCGGGCCAGCTCCGCGCCGCCCGTCTGGTTGATCACGCGGATGTACGCGTTACGGACCTGGCCGAAGCTCTGCCCGCGGGTCTGCGCCTCGTGGATGGAGACCGGGAAGACGATCTTCGCGATCTCGGCGGGCACGCTCGACAGCGTGATGTTGATGGCCTCGTCGTCCCCCTCGCCCTCACCGGTCAGGTTGTCACCGGTGTGCTGCACCGAGCCGTCGGGGCTGGTGAGGTTGTTGTAGAAGACGAAGTGCTGGTCCGAGGCGACCTTGCCGGCCTCGGTGCACAGCAGGGCACTGGCGTCCAGGTCGTAGTCCGCGCCCGTTGTCGTCCGCACATCCCAGCCGAGGGCGACCGTGACCGCGTTCAGTCCGGGCGCTTCCTTCGACAGAGAGACGTTGCCGCCCTTGGCCAGCGAGACTCCCATGGCTTCCCTCCAGGTGTTGCCTGCGTTCCGGCGATGTCACCCACCGGTATGTCCCCGTGCGATTGCTGGAAATCTACAGGACTGTAGAAGTTGGCGCGGGGAACCGGCCGTCCCGCGCGACATCGGCCGGCGGCGGTGGCGCGCGCCCGCGCCCGCCCCGGACCCACGCCTGCCTGCGTGACACCGGCCGCGTACGGACGGCCGGTACCGGACCGCGAGCGCCGCACGGCCCGCGCCCCGGCACCTCCGGGCCGTAAAATGTCCGGGTGCCCCGGCCTCACGGGGCACCCGGCGCGACGGGAGGCGACGGTATGGGCGGGCACCCCTTCGGCGAGACCCCCGGCGATTCCGCCGGCAGTTCCCCCGGCGAACCCGCCGGCACATCCTTCGGCGGACCGTCCGGCGACCGCCCCGACGATTCCGCCGACGACGCGGGCCGCGACCGCGCCCGCCGGCGCGGACAGGGCGAGCTGGAGGCCCAGGTGCTGGCCGCGCTGCACCACGCGCCCGGCCCGGCCACCGCCGCCTGGGTCCAGGAACGGCTCGGCGGCGACCTCGCGTACACCACCGTGATGACGATCCTCTCCCGGCTGCACGCCAAACAGGCCGTCACCCGCGAACGGGCCGGCCGCGCCTACGTCTGGACCCCGGCCGCCGACGAGGCCGGGCTGGCCGCGCTGCGGATGCGCCGCGTCCTGGACGGCGAACCGGACCGCGACGCCGTCCTGACCAGCTTCGTCTCCACCCTCTCCACACACGACGAAGAGCTGCTGCGCAGCCTCCTCGCCGCCGCCGGCCCCGCATCCGGCCGCGCGCCCGGCCCGGCCCGCCGCTCCCCGGGCCACCACCCCGCCACCGGCCACCGCCCCTCGGACGAAGCGCGCGGAGGCTGAGCGGTGGGCGTCTTCGTGTTCCTGCCGCTCGTCCTGCCGCTCACCGCGCTGCCGATCGCCAGGCTCGCGGCACAGCACCTCCACCCGCGCGCCACCACCCGCCTGCTGACGCTGCTCTCCGCCGTCCTCGGCCTGTGCAGCACGCTCTGCCTGGCGCTGCTGGTGGTGGTCGGTACGGCCCAGCTGCCCGGCAACCCGCTGCCCGACGGCTGGTCGGACCCGGAGGTACGGGCCGCGGTGCCGTTCGCCGAGATCGCCGGTACCGCCGCGATCGCCGCACTGGCCGCCGCGCTGGCCGCCGGCGGCACCGCGGTGCGCCGGCACGGCCGCGTGCTGACCCGTACGCACCGCGCGCTGGACGGCCTGCCGCCCGGCGCGGACCCCGCGGTGCTGCCGGACGACGATCCGTACGCGTACGCGGTGCCCGGCACCCCCGGCCGGCCCGGCAAGCCCGCCCGGCCCGGCCGGATCGCGGTCTCGCGCGGCATGCTGCGCAGCCTGGACGACGCCGAACGGCAGGCCCTCTTCGCCCACGAGCGGGCCCACCTGAACCACCGTCACCACCGCTACCTGCTCACCGTACGGCTGGCCGGCTGCGTCAACCCGCTGCTCCTGCCGCTGCGTTCGGCGGTCGCGTTCAGCACCGAGCGCTGGGCGGACGAGGAGGCCGCCCGGGTCGTCGGCGACCGGCTGCTGACCGCCCGCGCGGTGGGCAAAGCGGCACTGATCACGCGCTCCGCGCGCCTGCCGGAACTGGCGCACTTCGCGGCGCCCGAACCGGGCCCCGTACCGCGCCGGGTCGCGGCGCTGCTGGCGCCCGTACCACCGGCCCGCGGCTGGCCGCCGGCGCTGACCCCGGTGGGCCTCGCCGCCCTGATCGCCGCCGCGGGCACGGCCGCCTCCGCCCTCTCCTCGCTGAACTCGGCGGTGGCGCTCTTCCTCGTGCTGAAGGCCGCGACGCCGCTGTGAGGGCGGTGGCGCCGCCCTACGGACGGTGGCGCTCCCCCGCCCACGATCTACACCCCGGTGCGATCATTCGTCCCCGTATCCCGCCGTCCCCCCGTACTCTGTGACCCTTCACCACTGTGACCCGTCGCACATGGACGAACTTCTACAGCGTTGTAGAAGCTGCCGGTACAGTTGCGCGGACCACATGCGCAACCTGCGCGGCCGGAGGGGGAGATGGCGACGAGGTGCGGACTCCTGACCTGGGACTGCCCGCCTCCAGAAGCGGAGGTGCGATGGGTCTATCAGCCCGTGGAGGTCCAATACCCGGACGGAACCTGGGAAGTGGGCCGGATCAGCGCCTGGTGGACGGACGACGCGGACATCCTGTGGTGCCGGCTGCGCACCCCGTCCGGCGGTGCCCGTCCGCAGTGGACCCGCTACGACCCGGAAGCCGTACAGCTGCTCCCCAGCACCGGTATCTGACCCGGCCGCGCTCCGCGCCGCGGTGCCGCCCGCACTTTTCCGCCTCTCCCGGAACGTCTTCGCCGGCACAACCGTCTTCCCCGTCAGCACCGCTGCCGCCCGCGGCCGACGATGCCGCTCCCTCTTCCGCGAAGCACCTGAACCACCAGAAGGACCAGAAGGGCCACCGGCGTGCATGACAGGCAGACGACTCGACGGGCCAACCCCACCTCCGGCCCGTCCCGCCGCAAGGCCGCGGCTCCTTCCCGCAAGGCGGACCGCAACTCCCGTGCGGCCGGCGGCTCCCGTAAGGCGGGCAAGGTGCGGATGACCCGCCGCGGCCGCATCCTGGCCTGGACCGGCGGTGTCCTCGGTGTCGTCCTGCTGGGCGCGGGCGGCACCGGCTTCTGGGTCTACCAGCATCTGGACGGCAACATCCAGGGCGCGGACGTCGGCAGCCGCCTCGGCGGCGACCGGCCCGCCAATCTCAGCCCCGGCTCCAAGAACATCCTGGTCGTCGGCTCCGACAGCCGCGCGGGCATGGGCGACAAGTACGGCAAGGGCCTGGAGACCATGCAGTCGGACACCCTGATGGTGCTGCACATCTCGGCCGACCGTAAGTGGGCGACCGCGGTGTCCTTCCCGCGTGACTCCTGGGTGCAGATCCCCGCCTGCGACCGCGGCGACGGCACCAAGTCCAAACCGCACCACTTCAAGATCAACGAGGCGTTCTCCATCGGCGGCCTCAGCGGCGAAGTCGCCAACGCCGCGGCCTGCACCATCAAGACCGTCGAGAAGAGCACCGGACTGCGCATCGACCACTTCACCTCGGTCGACTTCCAGGGCTTCAAGGGCATGGTCAACGCCCTGGACGGGATAGAGGTCTGTCCCAAGCAGGCCATCCACGACGTCAAGGCGCACCTCGACCTGGAAGCGGGCTGCCAGACCGTCAAGGACGAGAAGGCCCTCGGCTACGTCCGCACCCGCTACAGCGTCGGCGACGGCTCCGACCTCGGACGGATCGGCCGCCAGCAGGAGTTCATGAAGGCCCTCGCCGCCAAGGCGCAGTCCAAGCTCACCAGCCCCGGTGACCTCTACGGCTTCCTGGACTCGGCCACCAAGTCCATCACCACCGACAAGGAACTGGCCGGCCTCAAACCGCTCTACGACCTCGCCGCGACCGTCAAGGACATCCCCCAGGACCGTCTCACGTTCCTGACCGTCCCCAACTACCCGCGCGAAGCCGACATCCCCACCGACAAGGCCAACGTGGTCTGGCAGTACCCGCAGGCCGGCGACCTGTTCAGCGATCTCGCCCACGACCGCGAGGTCGGCGAGGCCGGCAAGAAGAAGTTCGAAGAGGCCGCCAAGTCCCCGGTCACCGCCCGCTCCGTACGCCTGCACGTGCTCAACGGCACCGACGGCAAGGGCCGCGCCGCCATCGCCGCCGGCGAGCTGCGCAAACTCGGCTTCACCGTCGTCTACACCGACAATGGCAGCCGCACCGAGAAGACCCTCATCACCTACCCCGCCGGCCTCAAGACCCAGGCGGAGATCCTCGCCGCCCGCCTCCCCGGCACCAAGGCCACGGAATCGGCCGACGCGGCACCGGGCGTGGTGACGGTGACGGTGGGGTCGGACTTCTCCGAGCTGCTCGGGAGCTGAGGCGCCCGCCGCCCCCGGAACGGGGCGGCGGCGTCAGGGGCGCAGCCGCTCGACGGGTTTGTGGGTGTGCGCCTCGATGTCGTCCGCGGCGGCGTTCAGCAGCTGATGGCTGAGGTGGGACAGCGCCCGTGCCACCGCCAGCTCGTCCCCGATGGCGGGGACGTTCTCGTCCGCCGGATTGCACAGGGCGGTCCCGTTGCCGACGAGCGGTGCGCCGTTGGCGCCGCTCAGCCGGGCCTCGGCGGAGACCTCGCTGTCGGTCTCGGTGATGTCGATCTGGGCCTGCCAACTCTTGGTGCCGGTCACCGGAAGCCTCCTCGCGCAGCGCGTACGGTGCCCCCCTGAAATCGTCGCACCAAGGCAGGCGGGCCACATCCGGAAGCCTGACCGTGACCGCGCGGTCACGGGGTGAGCCGGGGCCGGCGAGGGGCCTCGCCCCATATCCGCCACCCCGGCGCCCTCGGGACGGCCCCGGCCCGCCGGACCTGCCGGGCCCGGCCGGAGCGGCCCCGCCCCTCAGTCCTGCCCGTCCCCGTCCTCGCCCTCCAGCTCGCCCTCCGTCTCCAGGAACGCCGTACGCAGCGCGGCCAGCGTCGCCGCGTCCGGCTTCTCCCACATACCGCGGGATTCGGCCTCCAGGAGGCGTTCGGCGATGCCGTGCAGGGCCCAGGGGTTGGCCTCCTGGAGGAAGGCGCGGTTCTCGGGGTCGAGCACGTAGGTCTGGGCGAGCTTGTCGTACATCCAGTCGGCGACGACGCCGGTGGTCGCGTCGTAGCCGAAGAGGTAGTCGACGGTGGCGGCGAGTTCGAAGGCGCCCTTGTAGCCGTGGCGGCGCATCGCCTCGATCCAGCGGGGGTTGACCACGCGGGCGCGGAAGACCCGGGAGGTCTCCTCGACGAGGGTGCGGGTGCGGACCGTCTCGGGGCGGGTGGAGTCGCCGATGTACGCCTCGGGGGCGGTGCCCTTCAGCGCGCGGACGGTGGCGACCATACCGCCGTGGTACTGGAAGTAGTCGTCGGAGTCCGCGATGTCGTGCTCGCGGGTGTCGGTGTTCTTGGCGGCGACGGCGATCCGCTTGTAGGCCGTCTCCATCTCGTCCCGGGCCGGGCGGCCTTCGAGACCGCGGCCGTACGCGTAGCCGCCCCAGACGGTGTAGACCTCGGCGAGGTCCGCGTCGGTGCGCCAGTCGCGGCTGTCGATGAGCTGGAGGAGGCCCGCGCCGTAGGTGCCGGGGCGGGAGCCGAAGATGCGGGTGGTGGCGCGGCGTTCGTCGCCGTGCGCGGCGAGGTCGGCCTGGGCGTGGGCGCGGATGAAGTTGTCCCCGGCCGGCTCGTCCAGCCCGGCGGCCAGCTGTACGGCGTCGTCCAGGAGGCCGATGACGTGCGGGAACGCATCGCGGAAGAAGCCGCTGATACGCAGGGTGACGTCGATACGGGGGCGGCCCAGCTCCGCGAGCGGGATCGGCTCCAGGCCCGTGACGCGGCGCGAGGCGTCGTCCCAGACCGGGCGGACGCCGAGCAGCGCCAGCGCCTCCGCCACATCGTCGCCGGAGGTCCGCATGGCGCTGGTGCCCCACAGGGAGAGGCCGACGGAGGTGGGCCAGTCGCCGTTGTCGGTGCGGTAGCGCTCCAGGAGGGAGTCGGCCAGCGCCTGACCGGTCTCCCAGGCCAGCCGGGAGGGGACCGCCTTCGGGTCGACGGAGTAGAAGTTACGGCCGGTCGGCAGGACGTTGACCAGACCGCGCAGCGGCGAGCCGGAGGGACCCGCCGGGACGAAGCCGCCGTTGAGGGCGTGCACGGCGTGGTCGATCTCGTCGGTGGTGGCGGCGAGCCGGGGCACCACCTCGCGGGCCGCGAAGGTGAGGATCGCGGCCACCGGCTCCCGCTGCTCGGCGGGGAGCGCGGCGGCCAGCGGCGCGACGGCGGACTCGTCCCAGGCGGCGTCCTCCATCGCCTGGACGAGGGCGCGGGCACGCTCCTCGGTGTCGTCGGCGGCGGTACGGGTGGCCGCGGACTCGTCCAGGCCGAGCGCCTCGCGCAGACCGGGCAGCGCGGAGGTGCCGCCCCAGATCTGCCGGGCGCGCAGTATCGCGAGGACGAGGTTGACCCGCGCCGCACCGGTCGGCGCGCCGCCCAGGACGTGCAGCCCGTCGCGGATCTGGGCGTCCTTGACCTCGCAGAGCCAGCCGTCGACGTGCAGCAGGAAGTCGTCGAAGCCGTCGTCCTCCGGGCGGGCTTCGAGGCCCAGGTCGTGGTCGAGCTTGGCGGCCTGGATCAGCGTCCAGATCTGGGCGCGGATGGCGGGCAGCTTGGCCGGGTCCATCGCGGAGATCGCCGCGTACTCGTCCAGGAGCTGTTCGAGGCGCGCGATGTCGCCGTAGGACTCGGCGCGGGCCATCGGCGGGACGAGGTGGTCGACCAGGGTCGCGTGCACCCGGCGCTTGGCCTGGGTGCCCTCGCCCGGGTCGTTGACCAGGAAGGGGTAGATGAGGGGGAGGTCGCCGAGCGCGGCGTCCGGACCGCAGGCGGCGGAGAGGCCGGCGTTCTTGCCGGGCAGCCACTCCAGGTTGCCGTGCTTGCCCAGGTGCACCATCGCGTCGGCGCCGAACCCGCCGTCCTCCTGGCCGGCCGCGATCCACCGGTAGGCCGCCAGGTAGTGGTGCGAGGGCGGCAGATCGGGGTCGTGGTAGATCGCGATCGGGTTCTCGCCGAAGCCGCGCGGCGGCTGGATGAGGATCAGGAGATTGCCGCGGCGCAGCGCGGCCAGGACGATATCGCCCTCGGGATCGCGGCCGGGCTCCCCGGCGCCGCTCGTGTCGAGGAACATCCGGCCGGGCGGCGGCCCCCAGTGCTCCTCCACCGCCTCGCGCAGCTCCTGCGGCAGCGTGGCGTACCAGCGCTTGTAGTCGGCGGCCGGGATCCGGACCGGGTTGCGGGCCAGCTGCTCCTCGGTGAGCCACTCCTGGTCGTGGCCGCCCGCCTCGATGAGGGCGTAGATCAGCTCGTCGCCGTCGCCGGAGGCGAGGCCGGGCACCTCTTCGGCGCCGAAGTCGTAGCCGTCCGCCCGGAGGCGGCGCAGCAGCGCGACGGCGCTGGCCGGGGTGTCCAGACCGACCGCGTTGCCGATCCGGGAGTGCTTGGTGGGGTACGCGGACAGGACGAGCGCCAGGCGCTTGTCGGCGGCCGGGATGTGGCGCAGCCGGGCGTGGCGGACGGCGATCCCGGCGACCCGGGCGGCCCGCTCGGGGTCGGCGACGTACACCGGCAGCCCGTCCTCGTCGACCTCCTTGAAGGAGAACGGGACGGTGATCAGCCGCCCGTCGAACTCGGGCACCGCGATCTGGGAGGCGGCGTCCAGCGGGGAGAGCCCCTCGTCGTTCTCCGCCCAGGAGGCGCGCGAACCGGTCAGGCAGAGCGCCTGGAGGATCGGTACGTCCAGGGCGGCGAGCGCGCCCGCGTCCCAGGACTCGTCGTCCCCGCCGGCCGACGCCTCGGCGGGCCTGGTGCCGCCGGCCGCCAGGACGGTGGTGACGATGGCGTCGACCGGCCGCAGCGCGTCGATCAGCTCCGGCTCGGGGGCCCGCAGCGAGGCGACGAAGAGCGGCAGCGGACGGCCGCCGGCCCGCTCGATCTGGGTGCAGAGCGCGTCCACGAAGCCGGTGTTGCCGCTCATGTGGTGGGCGCGGTAGTAGAGCACGGCGATGCGGGGGCGGGGGCCGGTCCCGTCGGCGTCTTCCGTAGCGGTGGGCCGGGCCAGCTCTCCCCAGGTCGGGGCGGGCGCCGGCGGT
Source organism: Streptomyces sp. x-80 (assembly GCF_046549095.1). Lineage (NCBI taxonomy): Bacteria > Bacillati > Actinomycetota > Actinomycetes > Kitasatosporales > Streptomycetaceae > Streptomyces > Streptomyces sp. x-80. The sequence continues at coordinate 83,483 of NZ_JAJPWM010000010.1, read as the reverse complement.
TCGAAGCCGTGGCCGGTCAGCAGCACGGTGTCGGACAGGAAGCTCGCCAGCTGGCCGAGGTTGGCCGGGCCGCCGTGCGCGAGGTAGGCGTGCGCCTCGGCCGCGATGCCGACCGGGACCGTGGACGCCTCCATGAGCTGGGCGTCGGGCGCCTGTTCACCGGTCAGGACGACGACCGGCCGGTCCTGCGCGAGCAGCACGTCCAGGCCCTCCTGCCAGGCCCGGATGCCGCCGAGCAGGCGGACGACGACCAGGTCGGTGCCGTCCAGCAGCGCGGGCAGCTCGGCGAGGTCGAGGCGGGCGGGGTTGGCGAGCCGGAACGGCACCGGACCGGCGGCCGCACGGGCACTGAGCAGGTCGGTGTCGGAGGTCGACAGCAGCAGAATCATGCGGCGTCATGCCTTCCTCGGGGTCCGCGCCCCGGGCGGTGTACGGACGGCGGGAGTTCCTGGCTCGCCCGGTGGTGGCCGGGTTCACAGTGGCGGGACCGCGCCGGATTCTCACCGGGCTTCCTCCCTGGCGCCGTCGCTGGCGTCCGGCGGGTCAGCCGACCCGCCGACCTGCATAGTAAGGGCTGCGTCCAGCGCGTGGGAGCCCGCCCACGGAGCCGTCTCCCGGCTCCCGCACCCGGCCCGCCTCCGGGGTCCGCCGCCCCCCGACGTCGGTATGCTCGCCGCCATGCCGCCCTCCCCCTCGAATACGCCCCAAGCGGCCGAACCGCCCATACGGGACCGCGGTGACGCCTGCCCGGGAGCGCTGCGGCTGCACTCCGCCGCCGACGGCCGGCTCGCCCGAGTACGCCTGCCCGCCGGTGATTTGACGGTACGTCAGGCAACGGCGCTGGCCGACGCGGCCGAGCGGCTCGGTGACGGCCACCTCTCCCTCACCTCCCGCGGCAACGCGGAGCTCCGCGGCCTCCCGGACGACTGCGGCCAGGAGCTGGCCGGCGCGCTGCGCGCCGCCGGTCTGCTCCCCGCCGAACGCCACGAACGCATCCGCAACATCCTCGTCTCCCCGCTCGCCGGACTCGACCAGCACGCCCCCGCTGACGTGCGGTTGTGGGCCCGGCAGCTGGACGCCGCGCTCTGCGCGAGCGCCTGGACACCGGCCCTCTCCGGCCGGTTCCTCTTCGTCCTGGACGACGGCCGGGGCGATGTGGCGGCGCTCGGCGGCGATGTGACCTTGGTCGCAGAATCGGGCGTCGCGGGATCCGGGGTCGCGGAGACGGGTGCGGCGGGAGACCCGTGGGGGGCGGGTGCGGGAGGTACCGAGGGAGCCGAGGAAGCCGAGGGCTCCGGAGGCAGCCGCGGCGGTGCCCTGCTGTACGTCGGCGACGACCCGGCGGCGCTGCGGATCGCCGGGCAGGACGTACCGCGCGCCGCGCTCACCGCCGCCGCGGCCTTCCTCGCCGCCGCCGAGGCGAGCGGCACCGGCGCCTGGCGCGTCCGCGAACTCCCCGCCACCCACGCGCTGACCGCCCACGACACGGCGGCCCGGCTGCGGGCGGCGGGCATCGAAGCGGAGTACGTGACGGAGTCCGCCGCCGGGGCGCGGCCGCCCGGTCCCACGGCGGCGACAGGCGCGGACCGCACCGTCCCCGGCATCCCCGTCCCCGGCATCGTCGAAGGTCCCGGCGGCCGGCGGGCGCTCTCGCTGCTCGCGCCGCTGGGCCGGCTGACCGTCGCCCAGTGGCGCCTGCTGACCGCCGTCGCGGCCACCGACGGTACGGGCGAACTGCGGACGACCCCCTGGCGCGGCGTGCTCGTCCCCGGCCTGTCCGCCGCGACGGCCGCGCCCCGGCTGCGCGAGCTGGCCGCCGCCGGGCTCATCACCACCCCCGACTCCCCCTGGCACCGGATCGGCGCCTGCACCGGCCGCCCCGGCTGCGCCAAGTCCCGCGCCGACGTACGCGCCGACGCGGCGGCGGCCATCGGCACCACGGCCGCCGGTCCCGGCCTGCCCGTCCACTGGTCCGGGTGCGAGCGCCGCTGCGGCCATCCGCACGGGACCTGGGTGGACGTCCTGGCGACGGGCGAGGGCTACCGGGTGTCCGTCGCGGGTCCCGGAACGGCCGGACCCGCCACCGCCGCCCCCGTACCTGTACCCGTACTCCAGGTCCCCACCGTCATCACCACAGCGACTGCGGCCACGGTCGCGGCGGCGACGACGGCGGCGGCGGCGGCGGGGACAGCGGAACCACCCGCCGCACCCACCTCGCACGCGACCCCATAACCCACCCACCTCCCCCACTCCCACATCCACCTCCACTTCCATCCCACCCCACCCCGAGGGCACAGTGTTCGACTACGAGAAGGACGGGGCGGCGATCTACCGCCAGTCCTTTGCCACCATCCGCGCCGAGGCGGACCTCGCCGGGCTGCCCGCCGACGTCAGTCAGGTCGCGGTCCGCATGATCCACGCCTGCGGCATGGTCGACCTCGTACGCGACCTGGCCTTCACCCCCGAGGTGGTGGCGAACGCCCGCGCCGCGCTGCGCGCCGGCGCGCCGATCCTGTGCGACGCCAACATGGTCGCCAGCGGCGTCACCCGTAAGCGGCTGCCGGCCGGCAACGACGTGCTGTGCACGCTGACCGACCCGTCCGTACCGGACCTGGCCGCCCGGATGGGGACGACCCGCAGCGCCGCCGCGATGGAACTGTGGCGGGACCGGATGGCGGGCGCCGTGGTCGCCGTGGGCAACGCCCCCACCGCGCTCTTCCGCCTGCTGGAGATGATCGAGGAGGGCGCGCCGCGCCCCGCAGCGGTCATCGGTATCCCCGTCGGCTTCATCGGCGCGGCCGAGTCCAAGGACGCGCTCATCGCCCATCCGGCGCGGCTGGACCACATCGTGGTGCGCGGGCGGCGGGGCGGCAGCGCGATGGCCGCCGCCGCGATCAACGCCATAGCGAGCGAGGAAGAATGAGCGAGACCGTGAGCGAGCAGCAGGGCGCGGGGCAGCCCGGGGACGAGGCCGGAGGCCGTCTGTACGGGGTGGGGCTCGGCCCCGGCGACCCGTCGCTGATGACCCTGCGGGCCGTGCAGGTGATCGCCGAGGCCGATGTCATCGCGTACCACAGCGCCCGGCACGGCCGCTCGATCGCGCGCTCCATCGCCGCCGGACACCTCCGCGCCGACCACATCGAGGAAGCGCTGGTCTACCCGGTCACCACCGAGTCGACCGACCACCCCGGCGGCTACCGGGGCGCGCTGGACGAGTTCTACGAGGCGTCCGCGGCCCGGCTCGCCGCGCATCTCGACGCGGGCCGCACGGTCGCCGTCATCTCCGAGGGCGATCCGCTCTTCTACGGCTCGTACCAGCACATGCACAAGCGGCTGGCCGACCGCTATCCGACCGAGGTCATCCCCGGCGTCACCTCCGTCAGCGCCGCCGCGGCCCGCCTCGGCACCCCGCTCGTGGAGGCGGACGAGGTCCTGACGATCCTGCCCGGCACCCTGCCGGAGGAGGAGCTGACGGCTCGTCTCGCGGCCACCGACGCCGCCGTCGTGATGAAGCTCGGCCGCACCTTCCCCACCGTCCGGCGGGCGCTGGAACGCTCCGGCCGGATGCCGGAGGCGCGCTATGTCGAGCGCGCCACCATGGCCGGTGAACGCACCGACCGGCTCGCCGCCATCGACGCCGACTCCGTCCCGTACTTCTCCGTGGCCGTCGTCCCCAGCCGGATCGCCGGCCTGACCCCGGACCCGGCCACTGCGTCTACCCCTGCCCCTGCCGCGGCTCCCGAGGCCGGTCCCGGTGAGGTCGTGGTCGTCGGCACCGGTCCGGCCGGGCCCCTCTGGCTCACCCCGGAGTCGCGCGGCGCGCTGGCCGCCGCCGAGGACCTCGTCGGCTACACCACCTACCTGGACCGGGTGCCGGTACGCCCCGGCCAGCTCCGCCACGGCTCCGACAACAAGGTCGAGTCCGAACGCGCCGAACTCGCCCTCGACCTGGCCCGGCGCGGCCGCCGGGTGGCCGTGGTCTCCGGCGGCGACCCGGGCGTCTTCGCGATGGCCACCGCCGTCCTGGAGGTCGCCTCCCAGGACCCGTACCGGTCCGTCCCCGTACGCGTCCTGCCGGGCGTCACCGCCGCCAACGCCGCCGCGGCCCGCGCCGGCGCCCCGCTCGGCCACGACTACGCGGTCATCTCCCTCTCCGACCGCCTCAAGCCCTGGGAGGTCATCGCCGAACGCCTGCGCTCGGCGGTCGCCGCCGATCTGGTCCTCGCCCTCTACAACCCCGGCTCCCGCAGCCGCACCTGGCAGGTGGCCAAGGCCCGCGAACTCCTCCTGGAACACCGCGCCCCGGACACCCCGGTCGTCCTCGCCCGCGACGTCGGCGGCCCCGAGGAATCCGTCCGCACGGTCCACCTGACCGACCTCGACCCCACCCAGGTCGACATGCGCACGATCCTGCTGATCGGCTCCTCCCAGACCCAGGCGGTCCGCCGCGACGACGGCACGGAGATCGTCTGGACGCCGCGGCGGTACCCGGAGGCGTGAGGGTCAGGGGCGGCGGTCGGCCTTCAGATCGTTGACGAAGGCCGACCACGCCCCGGCGGGGAAGAGCAGCACGCCTGCTTCGGGGTTCTTGCTGTCGCGGACGGGGACCGCGCAGGGGAGGCCGTCGGCGATCTCGACGCAGTTGTCGGCCCCAGCGTCGCTGTAGCTGCTCTTGCGCCACGCGGCGCCGGCCAGGTCCAGTCTTACCGTCATGGCCTGTGCTCCCTCCATCAGCTGCCGGATGAATAGGGACGACGGTCGGCCTTCACCTCACTGATGAAGGCCGACCACGCCTCGACGGGGAAGAGCAGCACGTCCCCGCCGGGGTTCTTGCTGTCACGGACGGGGACGGTGGCGGGGTAACTGTCGGCGACCTCGATGCAGTTCGAGGCTCCGCCGTCGCTGTAGCTGCTCTTGCGCCACGCAGAGCCGGCCAGGTCGGGAAGTATCTTCATGGCTTGCTGTCCTCCACCAACTGCTGGATGAATGCTGCGGAATCGAGCGGCGAAAGGGCCAAGTCCCGAACGTATTCATAGGACATACGGTGTCTGGCGATCTTCTCCGGATCTTCGACCAGACCTCCGGACTTGTTGCCTTCAAGGTAGGCGACAGTGCTCCCGTCCGCTTTCCAGAGCAACGTGAGCGAGCCACCGAGCAGGTCGTGATCTCCAGCGGTGAACGGGAGCACCTGAATGGTGATGTTCCGTTCCTCGGATGCGTCCAGGAGGCGGACCAGCTGGTCGTGCCAGATCTTGCGGTCCGGCGTCGGGCGCCGCAGAGCTGACTCGTCGAGAAGGAACCGGAAGCTGGGCGGCGGGTCGCGGCGCAGCATCTCCTGCCTGCCCAGGCGAATGGCGACCAACTCCTCCAACCGCTCCGGGCCGATGGGCGCCGGCGACGAGGACATCACCGTCCGGGCGTACGCCTCCGTCTGAAGCAAACCGGGGATGTTCATCACATACTTGTGCATGATGACGGCCTTGGCCTCATGCTGCATGAACAGCTGGTACGTGTCCTTGAAGGCGTCCTGGCGCGCGAGCTTCCACAGTCCCGCCAACAGCCCCTCCGTGCCGTACACCCGGTCCAGCGCTTCCATGACCGGCAACTTCGAGATGCGGTCGCCGGTCTCCAATCGGTTCAGGTACGTACGGTCGTAGTTCGTGCCCTCGGCCAACTTCGCCAAAGACAGACCTGCCACTCTTCGCAACCGGCAGAGTTCACGGGCCAGCAACTCGTGCGCAAAATCCTCGATCACGAAATCTCGTTCGACCATCCTCAACTCCCTTGTTGTCCTGCACAGCGGCAACACCAACTGTGCATGGAGACCGGTCCTGATCCGCAACTCTAGGACTACATAAGGGCGTTAGCGGCCCAGTCAGGATACGAACCGAGCAGAGGCGAGAAATGGCGAATGAAGGCACCGCAGCCGGAAAGGTCCGAGAAGCCGAGGAGGCCCGTGATGAACTGCGTGTGACATTGAAGAGCGTAGGCGTCACGCTGCCATCCCTGTCCCTCGACGCGGTATCCCTGGCCGGGAATTACCCGCGGCCCCTCGTGGACCTGGGCCGTTGCGCGCCGGAGATCGCCCGTCAGCTCGCGGCGGCACTGCGTAAAAGCCCGACGTGAGCGGCATGCGCGACGTAAGTGGCGCGAGAGGCGAGACCGACGGCGCGAAATCCGACGATGCCCGAGCGGCAGAAGCTGCCCGACGCCTCGAAGAACTCAAGGAAAGAGTTCGCGAGGCCAATCGGCAGAGCGCCAATCGGCCTCGCTGAGCCACCGCAGCCGGTTACTCATGCTCAAACCGTCGCATTGATGTGATGGCGCCCGAGCCGACTCACCTCAACAGAGCTCAGTCCAGCTCACGGCAGCCCGGCACAGCCCACCTCGGCTCGGCTCGGCTCACCTCAGGCGAATAGGCGGCGCACCCAGTTCACGGCCTCCGCCGGATCCGTCGCGACCGGCACCCCCTCCGGGGCCGGGGGGCGGCGGACGAGGACGACCGGGATGCCCGCCTCGCGCGCCGCCGTCAGTTTCGGGGCGGTCGCGGCGGCGCCGCTGTCCTTGGTGACCAGGACGTCGATACGGTGGCGGCGCAGCAGCTCGCGTTCGCCGTCGAGAGTGAAGGGGCCCCGGTCGAGGAGGGTCCGCATCAGGGGCGGGTGCGGGGGCTCGGGTGCGTCCACGGAACGTACGAGGAACCAGAGGCCGCTCAGGTGCGCGAAGTGGGCCAGCCCCATCCGGCCGGTGGTGAGGAAGACGCGGGTGCCGAGGGCGGGGAGGGCGGCGGCCGCCTCGTCCAGGGACGTGACCTGGTGCCAGTCGTCGCCCGGACCCGGGACCCAGCCGGGCCTGCGGACGGCCAGCAGGGGAACATGGGCGGTAGCGGCGGCTTCGGCCGCGTTGTGACTGATCGTGCCGGCGAAAGGATGGGTGGCATCGATGAGCGCGTCCACCGCGTGCTCGCGCAGCCAGCGGGCGAGGCCCTCGGGGCCGCCGAACCCTCCGATGCGGACGTCCCCGGCGGGCAGCCGCGGCGCGGCGACCCGGCCGGCGAGGGAGGTCGTGACCTGCGGTGCGAGGGGCGACGCGACCAGGTCGGCGGCCAGGCGGCGGGCCTCCGTGGTGCCGCCGAGGATCAGCAGATGGGGCACCGGGCGCGGCGCGGGGCGGGACACCGGGCGGGCTGCGGCGTTCATGGGGTGCGGGGTCCTCGGTAACGGGTTCGGCAGTCGCGGGTGCGCCGGTCACGGAGGTACCGGCCGTCGGTGCTCCGGTCGCGGGTGCGTCCGTGGCGGTTGCGGGTGCGTCCGTGGCTGAGGCGCAACCGAAGGGTACGGGAGGGCGCAGCGCTCAGCTCGCGCACACCGGGCTGCGGCCCGGCTGGACGACCGGCGCCTGTGCGACGGCCGCGAGTACGGCCGCGTACACCGCGCTGCTGACCGGCGATTTCCCGGATCCGGTCACCATCACGCTGCCCAGGGGGCAGACACCCGCCTTCGCCCTCGCCGTGGAGGAGCTGGGGCCGGTGGAGGAGCTGGGGCTACCGAGCGAGTCGGGGCCACTGGGCGCGCCAGGGACGACGCGGGGACGGAGCACCGTACGGAGCGCCGTACGGAGCGCCATGGCAGGCGTGGTGAAGGACGCCGGGGATGATCCCGATGTGACGCATGGTGCGCTGATCCGCGCCCGGGTGCGGGCGCTGCCGGCCGGTTCCGGTGTGGTGTTCAAGGCGGGGCCGGGAGTGGGGACGGTCACGCGCCCCGGGCTGCCCCTGGACGTCGGGGAGCCCGCGATCAACCCCGTCCCCCGGCAGCTGATCCGCGAGCATCTGGCCGCGGTCGCCGCCCGCTGCGGCGGGAGCGGGGACGTCGAGGTCGAGATCTCGGTCGATCACGGTGCGGAGATCGCCCGGAGCACCTGGAATCCGCGGCTCGGCATCCTCGGCGGGCTGTCGATCCTGGGCACCACCGGGATCGTCGTCCCGTACTCCTGCTCCGCCTGGATCGACTCCATCCGGCGCGGGGTGGACGTGGCGCGGGCGGCGGGGCGGCGGCATGTGGCCGGGTGCACCGGTTCGACGTCGGAGAAGACGGTCGTCGCCCTCCACCACCTCCCCGAGGACGCGCTCCTGGACATGGGCGACTTCGCGGGCGCGGTGCTCAAGTACATCCGCCGCCACCCCGTCGACCGCCTCACCCTCTGCGGCGGCTTCGCCAAGCTGTCCAAGCTGGCGGCCGGGCATCTCGATCTGCACTCCGCGCGCTCCCAGGTGGACAAGGGCTTCCTCGCCGAACTGGCCCGCCGCGGCGGCGCCGAGGACTCCCTGGCCACCGCCGTCGCCGAGGCCAACACCGGCCTCGCGGCCCTCCAGCTCTGCGCGGCGGCCGGCGTCCCCCTCGGCGACCTGGTCGCCGCCACGGCCCGCGACGAGGCCCTCGCCGTACTCCGCGGCGCCCCCGTCGCGGTCGACGTCATCTGCATCGACCGGGCGGGGATGGTGGTGGGCCGGGCGGAGGCCCGGGGACCGGGAGGTCTGCGGGGCAACGCCTGAACGTGTTCCGCACACCGGGCGGCCCGGCGCCCCCTGCCGAGGACGCGGCCCGGCGCCCTCTGCCGAGGACGGCGGGCCCACAAGCCTCCGGCCCCGGCCCCGGCCTCGGCGTCCACATCGGCCGGTGGTCGGTACCCGGCAGGACGCCCGGCGGACCCTCCGGCCCCGGCATCCGCACCGGCCGCGGCCCGTCCCCGAGCGGGTGACGGGCACGTACGCGGTCTACGGGGCATCCACCGCCGACGCATCGGCCCGCGCGTCCCCCGCCGCCCCGCAAGCCCCCGCCCCCGCCGCGTGCGGGCGTTCGCGGTCGGTCGAGTAGAGGTGGCTGTCGCGGAACTGGGCGGCGGCGAGGGTGCGGCCGACCAGGATGACGGCCGTGCGGACGATGCCGGCCGCCTTCACCTGGGCGGCGATGTCGGCGAGGGTCCCGCGCAGGACCAGCTCGTCGGGGCGGGAGGCCATCGCGACGACGGCGGCCGGGCAGTCGGCTCCGTAGTGCGGCAGCAGTTCGTCGACCACCCGGTCCACGTACATCGCGGCCAGGTGCAGGACGAGCAGCGCGCCGCTGCGGCCGAGGGTGGCGAGGTCCTCGCCCTCGGGCATGGGGGTGGCGCGCTGGGCGACGCGGGTGAGGATGACGGTCTGGCCGACGGTCGGCACGGTCAGCTCGCGCTTGAGCGCGGCGGCCGCGGCGGCGAACGCCGGGACGCCCGGCACGACCTCGTACGGCACACCGGCCGCGTCCAGGCGGCGCATCTGTTCGGCGACGGCGCTGAAGACGGACGGGTCACCGGAGTGCAGCCGGGCGACGTCGTGGCCCTCCTCATGGGCCCGGACCACCTCCCCGGTGATCGTGTCGAGGTCCAGCTGCGCGGTATCGATGAGGCGGGCGCCGGGCGGGCACTCGGCGAGCAGTTCGCGCGGCACCAGGCTGCCCGCGTACAGGCAGACCCCGCAGGCGGCCAGGGTGCGGGCGCCGCGCACGGTGATCAGGTCGGCGGCGCCGGGGCCCGCCCCGATGAAATAGACGGTCATCGTGGGTCTTCGCTCTCGTGAGGGAGGGGGTTCGCGGGGAGGGGGTTCGCGGGGAGGGGGTTCGCGGGGAGGGGGGTGCGGGTCCGGGGCGTACCGGGCGGTTTGACCGCCGTCCACTGGGTGACCGGCATCGCCTGCCGCCAGCCGGTGAAGCCGCCGACCGGCACCGCGTGCGCGACGGCCAGCCGCACCAGTTCGCCGCCGTGCCGCCGGTACCAGTCGGCGAGCAGCGCCTCGGACTCCAGCGTCACCGTGTTGGCGACGATCCGGCCGCCCTCGGGCAGCGCGTCCCAGCACGCGGCCAGCAGGCCGGGAACGGTCAGCCCGCCGCCGATGAACACCGCGTCCGGCGTCGGCAGACCGTCCAGCGCCGCGGGCGCGCGCCCGGTGACGACGCGCAGCGCGGGGACGCCGAGCGCGCGGGCGTTACGGCCGATCCGCTCGGCCCGTACGGGATCGCGTTCGACGGTGACCGCCCGGCAGCCGCGGTGTGCACGCAGCCACTCGATGGCGATGGAGCCGGAGCCGCCGCCGATGTCCCACAGCAGTTCGCCGGGGGCGGGCGCCAGCGCGGCGAGGGTGGCGGCGCGGACATGGCGCTTGGTGAGCTGGCCGTCGTGCTCGTACGCCGCGTCGGGCAGCCCCGGCACGGCCGACAGCCGCAGCGTGCCGGGCTCCCGGACACAGTCCAGGGCGATGACGTTCAGCGGGTCGATGTCCGTCGCGGAGTGGTGGTGGGGGTGATCGTCGGCGTTCCCGGAGTGGACATGGGCCCAGTCCGCCGCCGTGCCCTCGGCGGTCCGCTCGCGGTCGCCGCCGAGCTGTTGCAGGACCCGCATCCGGGTCGGGCCGTAGCCGTGCGCGCGCAGCAGCGTCGCGACCTCGGCGGGGGTGCCGGCGCCCGCGGAGAGCACCAGCACCCGGCGGCCGTCGTAGAGGGCGGCGAGCAGGTTCTCGGCGGGCCGCCCGACGAGCGTGACGACCTCGGTCTCCTCCACCGGCCACCCGAGCCGGGCGCAGGCGTACGAGACGGAGGAGGGGTGCGGCAGCACCCGCAGCCCCGGGGAGGCCGGGGACGCCGGGGACGCCGGGGACGCCGGGAACGCCGGGGACGCTGGGAAGGCCGAGGAGGCAGCGGAAACCGGAGCGCGGGACGTCTTCGGCAGCGGCTCTGCCGACGCCTCGGTCGGCGCCTCGGTCGGCGCCTCCGCCGGTCCCTCCGCCAGTCCCTCCGTCAGCACCTCCCTCAGTCCCTCCGTCAGCACCTCCGTCAGCGTCCGCCCGATCCCGTAGAACATCGGGTCGCCGCTGGCCAGGACGGCAATCCTGCGGCCGGCGTGCGCGGCGAGCAGACCGGGGACGGCCGGGCGCAGCGGCGAGGGCCAGGAGACCCGTTCCCCGGCGCACTCCGCCGGCAGCAGCGCGAGCTGCCGCGCCCCGCCGATCAGCGTCTCGGCGGTGCGCAGCGCCTCCTGGGACGCGGCGGGCAGACCGTCCCAGCCGTCGGCCCCGATACCCACGACGGTCACCGCCGGCGGTACGGGGGCGGACGGTACGGAGGCGGGCGGTACGGACGGGGTGGGTCGGGCGGCGGGTGCCATCGGCCCGGACGGTGTCGTCGGCCCAGGTGGTGCGGGGGTCACTGCCGAATACCTCGGGAATCGCCGTACGAGTCGTACGAGCCGTACGCGCCGTAGAAGCCGTAGGAGAGTCGTAGAAGCCGTGCGGTCGTACGAATCAGGTGGACGGGGTCGGGTCCGAACTCTACTGACCGGCGCTGCCGACCGGACCGCCGCCGCCCCACCGGCCCCACCGGCCCCGGCAGAGCCCGGCCCGCCCCGGCACACTCCTTGTCGCCCAGCCTTATCGCTCAGCCTTGTCGCCCAGCCGCACCGCCCCACCGCCTAATTGCCCCACCGCCTTATTGCCTAGACTTCGCAATTACTGAATCCATGCAAGAAGACTGCCCAAGAAGACTGTGCAAGAAGGGACGCCGATGCCGACGAAGAAGTGGTCCGCGGGTTCGCCGCGGGGCCGGGCCACCGGCTCCGCGCGCGGGCGCACCACCGGCTCCCCGGTCGTGCTGGGTATCGAGTCCTCCTGTGACGAGACCGGCGCGGGCCTGGTGCGCGACGGGCGGCTGCTCGGGCACGCGCTGGCGTCGAGCATGGACGAGCACGCCCGGTTCGGCGGGGTCGTGCCGGAGATCGCCGCGCGCGCCCATGTGCACGCCCTGACGCCCGTGGTGCGCGAGGCCCTGGACGACGCGGGGCTGACGGCCGCCGACATCGGGGCGGTCGCGGTGACCACCGGTCCGGGGCTCTCCGGTGCGCTCCAGGTGGGGCTGGCCGGTGCGAAGGGGCTGGCGTACGCGCTCGGCGTCCCGCTGTACGGCGTCCACCACCTGGCCGGGCATGTCGCCGCCGACACCCTCGAACACGGCCCGCTGCCCGACCCCTGCATGGTGCTGATCGTCTCCGGCGGCCACACCTCGCTCCTGCTCGTACGCGATCTGGCCCGCGACCCGATCGTGCACCTCGGCGACACCCTGGACGACGCAGCCGGGGAGTGCTTCGACAAGGTCGCCCGGGTCTTCGGGCTGCCCTATCCGGGCGGCCCGGCCATCGACCGGACCGCGCGCGCGGGGGATCCGCGCGCGGTCCCCTTCCCCCGCCCGCTCACCACGGGCCCGCGCGAAAACCGCTTCACGTTCTCCTTCTCGGGCCTGAAGACCGCGGCGGCCCGCTGGGCGGAACGCCATCGCGCCGCCGGGCTGCCCCTCCCGCTCGCCGACGGCGCGGCCTCGCTCCAGGAGGCGGTCGCCGACGTCCTCACCCGCAAGGCGGTGGCCGCCTGCACCGAACACGGCGTAGGGACCCTGGTCGTGGTCGGCGGCGTGGCCGCCAACTCGCGGGTCCGCGCACTGGCCCAGGAACGCTGCGCCGCGGCCGGTATCACCCTGCGCGTACCGCCACTGCGGCTCTGCACCGACAACGGCGCGATGATCGCCGCCGTCGGCGACCTCCTGGTCCGCGCGGGCGCCGACCCGGCCCCGTTGGACGTCTCGATCGACCCGTCGGCGCCGCTGGAGTACGCGGCGCTCCACCCGGTGGCGCGGGGGCTGCACCCGGGGCCGCACCCGGTGCCGTAGGGGCCGCACCCGGCGGCGTAGGTGCCGGACCCGGCGGCGTGTGGCTGCCCCGCTGGCATGTGGCTGCCCCGCTGGCGTGCGGCTGCCCCGCTGGCGTGCGGCTGCCCCGCTGGCGTGCGGCTGCCCCGCTGAGGTGCGGGCTCCCCGAACACGGCGTCCGTGCCGAGGTGCGGGCTCCCCGGGCGCGGTGTCCGTGTCGAGGTGCGTGCTCCCCGAACACGGCGTCCCGCTGAGGAGCGGGCCCCCGAACACGGCGTCCCCGCGTCCCCGCTGAGGTGCGGGCTCCCCCGACACGGCGTCCGTCTACACCCGCCGTACCGCCACCCCCGCCGCGGTCAGGGCGTCCACGGCCTCGTCCGGCGCGGCCGTGTCGGTCACCACGACGTCGAGGGCGGTGGCGGCCGCGACGAAGGCCAGCGCCGTACGGGAGAGCTTCGCCGCGTCGGCGACCGCGATCACCCGGCGGGCCGAGGCCATCGCGGCGCGTTTGATCGCCGCGTCGGCCAGGTCGTACGCGGTCAGCCCGTCCCCCGCTGTCAGCCCGCAGCAGCCGATGACGGCGGTGTCGAAGCGCAGCGCGGCCAGTGATGCCTCGGCGAGCGGGCCGGTCACCGCCAGTTCGCCGGGCCGGGGCTCGCCGCCCGGCAGCAGCAGCTTGAGCGTGGGGGCACCGGCCAGGACGTTGGCGGCGTGCAGCGAGAGCGGCAGCGCGGTGAGCGGGCGGTCGCGCAGCGCCTTGGCGACCTCCAGGCAGGTCGTACCGCTGTCGATGAGGACGGACTCACCGTCGGCGATCTGCCCGGCCACCTCGGCGGCGATCCGCTCCTTGACGTCCAGGCCCTCCCGGACGCGCAGGGCGAACGGCGGCCCCTCACCGCGCAGTACGAGGCTTCTGGCGCCACCGCGGTAGCGCTCCAGTACGCCCTGTTCCGCCAGGTGCTCCAGATCGCGCCGGATGGTCATCTCCGAGGCGCCGGTGAGCGCGGCCAGTTCCGTGACGCTCAGCCGCTCGGACTCACGCAGGGCCTGGGTGATCAAAGTGAGCCGGTCAGTACTCGACATCCCCGCATACATCCCCGTATCGCACATCCATAACGTTCATAAGTCAAGCTAGCGAACATGATATGCGTTCGTTAGCCTCCGGAAGATGAACACTTCGGGTTCCCCTTCCCCCTCGCCCTCCTCCCCGTCCTCCTCCCCGTCTTCCTCGTCCTCCCCTTCCGGCCCCGCTCCCGCCACGGCCCCCGCCGCCCCGCCGGACCGCGACGGCCGTCCACCGACCGGACCACCGGCCGGACCACCGGCCGAGTCGCCGGCTGCCCCGCCGGACCGCAGGCTGCGCGCGGCCCGCCTGGCCACCTTCGGGTTCTTCGGGCTCAACGGCTTCGTCATGGGCATGTGGATCGTGCACATCCCGGCCATCGAGCACCGGACCGGCGTCACCCACGCCGTGCTGGGCTGGCTGCTGCTCTTCCTCGGCGGCGGCGCGTTCGCCGGGATGCAGCTCTGCGGCCCGCTCACCGACCGGTTCGGCAGCCACCGCGTCGTCCCCGCGGGCGGGCTGCTGTGCAGCGCCGCGCTCGTCCTGCCGGGCCTGGCCCAGGGGCCGTGGGCGCTGGCGGCGGCGCTGCTGGTACTGGGCTTCGGCAACGGCTGCCTGGACGTCGGCATGAACACCCACGCCGTCCATGTGGAGCGCCGGTACGGACGGCCCGTCATGTCCGCCTTCCACGCGGTGTTCTCCGTCGGCGGGGTGCTCGCCGCGCTGGTCGGCGCCCAAACGCTCAGCTGGGGCTGGAGCGTGCCCGTCACGCTGAGCTGTATCGCGGCTCTCGGCGTGGCCGTCACGCTGGTCACCACCACGGGGCTGCTGCGGCCGCGGACGGACGGCCCGGCCCCCGGGGGCGGGCCCGCGGACCAGAGCCTCGCCGAGGACGCGAACGGCCACGGAGACGGCGCCGCCGCCCTCGGCGGGAAGTCCGGCAAGCGCCGTACGCCCTCCCGCATCTGGGCGCTCGCCGTACTGGCACTGGCCCTGATGCTCTGCGAAGGCGTCGCGAACGACTGGAGCGCGCTGCACCTCCGGGACGTGCTGGACGCCCCGGCCGCGACGGCGGCGCTCGCCTACGGTGCCTTCGCCACGGCGATGACCGTCGGCAGGTTCGCCACCGACCGCGTCGTCACCCGGATCGGCCCGGTGCGCCTGGTCCGCTACGGCACGGCCCTGGCCGCCGCCGGACTCGTGGCCACCGCGCTCTCCCCGTGGATCCCCCTCGCGCTGGCCGGCTGGACGGTCTTCGGCATCGGCCTCTCCGGCTGCATCCCGCAGTTCTTCAGCGCCGCAGGCCACGCCGACGCGGGCGCCTCCGGGGCGAACGTCTCCCGGGTGGCCGGCCTGGGCTACCTCGGCGTGCTCGCCGGCCCCGCCGTCATCGGCCCGCTGACCCAGGCCGTCCCGCTCAACCTCACGTTCTTCCTGCCGGTGGCCCTGTGCGTCGTGGCGGCCTGCACGGCGGGGGTTGTCCGCGCGAAGTGAGCAACGCGCAGCAAACCACGTCACACCACGTCGGCCGGCGTTAAGCAAGCAGCACGGAGTGAACGACGTGTAGCAAAGGTGCGAAGTAAACCAACTCCCGCCGCCACTACGGGAGTCAACACGCCACAGGCAAGGTTTCCGCAAGGATGCGGCAAGCCTTTCGCCGGCCTCCCCGGGCATGACCCCCGCCAGCCGGCCGCCGGCCATCGCGGCGGCCGGCCGGACCGATCACACATGGGGGGATGCCGTGACGGCACTGGGCACGTTCGAAAAGGATCCATACCACCGCCACAACGTACGCGAATGGCTCACACTTACGGGCCGCAAGCGGATTCTGTTCGTCGCACACACCCTGACGTACGCGAAGCGGCTGCAAGAGGTGTGCGCACTGCTGGAGTCGGACCTGCGGATCCAGATGGTGTTCACCACGCCGCCGCACCCGTTCAGCGACGGCGTGGCGCAGTTTCTCCACCGGCTCGGCAGCGCGGTGCTGCCCTGGAGCGAAGCGGTCCGGATGGAGTTCGATCTCGCGTTGGCGGCGGGACCGCGAGGCATGGGCGAGATCCGGGCGCCCCTGATCACGCTGCCGCACGGCGCCAACTACCTCAAGCGCGTCACCGAGGGATCGGACACCCGGGTGGCGGGGCTGGGGCGGCAGGACATCGTCCCGGACGGCCGGGAGCTGCCCGCCGCGGTGGTCCTGCCCCACCGGGACCACCTCGGCGAGCTGGCGCACTCCTGCCCGGAGGCCCTGCCGGTGGCGGCCGTGATCGGCGACCCCGTCCACGACCGCATCGTGGCCAGCCTCCCGCTGCGCCGCGCCTACCGCCGGGCGCTCGGCCTCCGGAAGGGGCAACGGCTCGCCGCCGTCGTCTCCACCTGGGGCAGGCGTTCCTCCTTCGGGTCCATCGAGTCCCTGCTGCCACGGCTGCTGGGCGAGCTGGCGGGGAAGAACCGCCGGGTGGCCGTCCTGGTCCACCCCAACGTCTGGTCCGGACACGGCGCCTGGCAGGTACGGTCCTGGCTGGCGCAGTGCGAACAGCGCGGCATCGCGGTGGTACCGCCGGAGGCGGACTGGCGGCCGGTACTGATCGCGGCGGACTGGATCATCGGCGACCACGGCTCGGTGACCTTGTACGGGACGCTGACCAAGGCCCCGATCCTGCTGGCCGCCTCGCCCGAGCAGGAGATCAACCCCGCCTCACCGGCCGCCGCGCTCGCGCTGACGGCCCCGGCACTGTCCCCCGCGCACTCCCTCAAGAGCCAGCTGGCGTACGCCGCGGTCGAGTACCAGCGCCAGCAGCGGACGGAGTACGCGGCCATCGCCGCGCGCATCACCTCCGAACCGGGGCGGTTCAGCCAGAACATGCGCAGGCTGCTCTACCGCATCCTCGGCCTCGGCCAGCCCGCGCACCCGGCCACCACCCGGCAACTGCCCCTGCCACCGCGGCTGGCGGCGTGGGCCGGCGCATCCGGCCCACGGGACCTGGGAACGGACCGGGACCTGGGAACGGAGGTATCGGCATGACGAGTTCACGGCACGCCGCCCGGACGGAGCGGGGCCGGACGGAGTCGGGTCATACGGACTGGGCCTACCGGGGTCGGCGGACGGTGCGGATACAAGCGGGGCTGCCCGGTGTCCGGTCCGCCGCCGGTCTCCCCCGCTCCGTACCGGCGCTCGCGCTGTTCGCCGCGACGCACACCGGCGGGTACCTCGCGGTGGCCCGCATCGCCGGGGTCACCGGGGCCACCGGAGGGAACGGGGCCCCGCCGGACGTCACGGAACCACCGGGCCTCGCGCCACCACCGGACGACATCGACGAGCACTTCGCCGTGGATGCCGAATCCGGTGCGGCGGACCGCTGGCTGGACTGCGCGGACGTACTGCACGGACACCGGCCCCGGCCGGAGCGGGCCGCACTGCGCTGGGCCGAGAACGTACTGACCCGTCGCACCGGCTGCCGGCTCGCCGCGCTCCCGCTGCCCGACGGCGGCTGGGCGGTCGCGGAACGCACCGGCAGCCGCCTGCTGCTGCCCACGACGGCGCCCGGTCGGCCGCTGACGCCCATGGAGTGTTCCCTGGTGGCGTCGTGTCTGCACGGGCTGCTGGTGGCGGGCGATGTCGAAGAGGCGCTGCTCTCCCTCACCGTGCTGCCGGTCAGCTAGGACGGTCCCCAGGGGGATCTGCTGGATCCGCTGGATCCGACAGCCCGGCCAGCAGATCCCCCACCCGCCGCGCGTCGGACGGGCTCTGTCGCTCGTACAAGGCCCGGGAACGCTCGTAGAAACCCCGCGCGACAGCGATGTCGGCCTGTTCCCGGGCACAGGTGCCGAGCAGCTCCAGCGTTCTGGCCTGCCAGTGCGCGGCGCCCGCCGCCTCGAACACCGCGCCCGCTTCGGCGAGTTGGGCCACGCCCGACTCGTACGCACCGGTCAGCACGCGGGCCCGGCCGAGGAGGGCGAGCGCCCGCGCGGCGTCGTAGGGGTCGTCCACCGCGAGCAGCGTTTCATGAGCCCGCGCGAGATACTCCGCGGCCTGCCGGCCGGTCCGCGCCCCGGACCGCTCCGCGTCCCCGCTCGCCAGGGCCATCTCGCCCAGCACGATCCGCGACAGGGCAGCTCCCCGCGGATAGCCGACCGCCTCCCACCTGTCTATCGCCCGTGCCAGACAGGACCTGGCCGCCCCGGCGCGGCCGGCCTGCCAGTGGGCCGTGCCGAGCCCGTGCAGCGCCTGGCCCTCGTCCCGTACATCCCCGGCCTCGCGGGCGGCGTCGAGCGACCAGGTGAACCATGTGATGGCCTCCTCGACGCGGCCGGCGGCGTTGAACCCGATGGCGCCGGAATTGAGCATCTGCCGTTCCGCCGTACGGTTTCCGGCCCGCCGCGCGGCGCGCAGACCGGTGTCGTGCGCGTCCGTCCACAGCTCGAAGTAACGCAGCCGGTGGAACAACGGCCACATGGCGTCGACGAGTTGCCAGGCGAGGTCGTCCCACTGCCGCGCGTAGGCGGCGTGCACGGCGGCCAGCAGGTCGTTCCGGTGGGCTTCGAGCCAGCTCAGCGCGTCGGTCCCGCGGGCGAAGGGAAGGGGCAGCTCCGGCGGGAATCCGTACTCCCTGGGCAGGGTGAACTGGCGCGGGGACAGCAGCCGCTGGGCCTCCGTCGCGGTGGCCAGAAACCAGTCGCACACCCGCCGCAACGTCTCGTCGCGGACCGCCATGCTCTCCTCGGTCCGCCCGCGTTCCTCGGCGTGCAGCCGGACCAGATCGTGGAAACGGTAGGCGTCCGCGCCGATGTCCTCGACCAGATTGGCCTCCACCAGCGCATCGAGCAGCCGGCCCGCCTCCGCCAGGGGGATCGCGCAGGCCGACGCCGCGATACGGGCCTCGAAGGTGCGGACCGGCAGCAGCGCGAGGCGCCGGTAGAGCCGCCTGACGTCAGCGGTCAGCACGCCGTACGACTCGTCCAGTGCGTGGTACACCGAGGACTCCGACTCCCCTTCTATCGCCAGCGCCGCCAGCCGGCCGCGCTCCTGGGCGAGCGCGTCCACCATGGCGCTCATCGGCTGCCGGGGTCTGGAGGCGAGGCGCGCGGACGCCAGGCAGACCGCCAGGGGCAGCCCGGCACAGAGCGAGACCACCTCGTCCGCCTCGCTGGGCTCGCTCTCGACACGGTCCTGGCCGATCCCCCGGGACAGGATCTCCACGGCGGCTGCCCGGTCCAGCAGGCCGAGTTGGTAGTAGAGCGCACCGTCGGCGCGCAGGCCGGTGAGCCGGTGTCTGCTGGTCGCGACGACCAGGCCGCCCTGGCCGCCGGGGAGCAGCGGACGGGCCTGGGCGGCGGAGAAGACGTTGTCGAGCATGATGGCGATACGCAGCGCCGCGGTGACCGAACGCCACAGCGCGGTCCGCTCCCCCGGGTCGGCCGGCACCGGCCCGACGCCGAGCGCCCGCAGGAATTGGCCGAGTATTTCGCCGGGCGCGGCCGGACCCTCCGGTGAGTGGCCGCGCAGATCCGCATACAACTGGCCGTCCGGAAACCTGTCCACCGCGTCTCTCAGCCACCGCGACACCAGCGCCGTCTTGCCTATACCGGCCGTCCCGCTGACCACGATCAGCGGTGTGGCGGTGTCCGGGCAGCGCGCGTAGAGCTCGTCCAGGGCCGACAGCTCCCGCTCACGGTTGGTGAAGTGCGGGGAGACGGGGAGCAGTTGGCGCGGTACGGGGAGAGCCGGCGCGACGGCCCCCGAGTAGATGTGAAGCCCGCCGCTGACGGCGCCGGCCTGGACGCTCGGCCCGTTGATCCAGGCCGAACCCCCTATGGCGTTCACATCCCGGTGCATCCGCGCCCCCGTCCCCCTGCCGCCATGCTCCGTGTCCGCCTGCCGCTTACCCCCCTTGCTCCCTTTTTGATCACATCAGCACTACCCACGAACGGCCAAGAAGAGTCCGCTCCCGACCCCAACAGGCCGAATTCAGTCGCCTGTTGGGGTCACCCCTGGCCACCCCCTTCGGCGAGTGACATGCTCACAACGGTGGTGGGCTGCGCCGACATAGGGGGAGGCGCCGGTGGAAATCTTCGTGCTCGGTCCCGTCTGTCTCGGATCGCAGCAACGCCGGATCGCTCTGGGCTCCGACAAGGAACGGTGCATCCTTGCCTCACTGGCCTTGGCGGCGGGCCGCCCCGTGGCCCTGGGCGCCCTCGTCAGCCGCCTCTGGGACGGCGATCCGCCCGACAAGGCACGCCAGGCCGTCCACACCTACGTCTCACGTATCCGCAGGACCCTCCGCCGGGCCCAGGCGAGTACCAGCACCCCCGACGATGCGCGGACCGGCCGCGCCACCGACGCGAAGACCGGCACCACCGCGCCCGCCATCACCCACCACGCCCACACCTACACCCTCGACGCCGATCCGGACTGCGTCGACTGGCACCGTTTCCAGCGCCTCGCCGCACAGGCCCGGTCGCTGTCCGACGACGGGAACGACGAAGCCGCCGCCGCCCTGCTGCACGAGGCGGAGCGGCTCTGGCACGGCGAGGCCCTCGCCGGGCTGCCGGGCAACTGGTCCGAGCGGATGCGTACGAGCCTCGCGGAGAAACGGCTCGGCGTCACCTCGTCGCGTATCGCCATGGAGCTGCGGCTGCGGCGCTTCACCGATCTCCTCGGCGACCTGTCCGCCCTCGTCGGCCAGTACCCGGACGACGAGCGCCTGGTGAACGACCTCATGGTGGCGTACTACGGCTGCGGACGGCACGCGGACGCCCTGCGCGTCTTCGAGGAGGCGCGCCGCCGGCTGCGGGCGGAACTCAGCGCCGTTCCGGGCGAGGAACTGACCCGTACCCACCGGCACATCCTGCACCGCGGCCCCCTGGAGGCCCTCCTCCCGGGCTCCGCCGCGGACCACGGAGACCCCTCCGCCACACCGCCCCGTAACCTCCCCCGCCACATCCCCCTCATCGGCCGGCACACGGAAATGCGGCGGCTGCGGGCCGCCGTCGACGCGGTCATGAACAGCGGCAGCGGTACAGGCACGGGAGCCGGATCCGGTACGGACGCGGGTGGTGGCCGTGGCGGTAGCGGTAGCCGTATCGGTGGCAGTGGCAGTTGCGGCCATATCGTGGCGTTAGAGGCAATTTCCGGCATGGCCGGGGTCGGCAAGACCGCCATGGCCGTGAGCGCGGCCCACCTGCTCGGCGAGCGGTTCCCCGACGGGCAGCTGTACATCGACCTGCGGGCGCACACCCAGGTCCAGGACCCGCTGAGCGCGGGCGCGGCGCTCGCGGTGCTGCTCCGCCTGATGGGGGTCCCGGCCGGGGGCATCCCCTCCGACATCGAGGAACGCACCGCCCTGTGGCGCACCATCCTGACGCGCCGGCGCGTGGTCATCGTCCTCGACGACGCGGCCGACGCCGCCCAGGTCCGGCCGCTGCTCCCCGGCGCCTCCCCGTCCCTCGTCATCATCACCAGCCGCCGCCGGCTCTCCGGGCTGCCCGGTGCCCGCGCGCTCGCCCTGGACGTGCTGCCGCCGGACGACGCGGTCGCGCTCTTCAGGGAGTTCGCCGGCGCGGACCGCACGCGGGAATCGGACGTCCGGGAAATCGCCCGCATCGTCGGCCTCTGCGGCTATCTGCCGCTGGCGATCGAGATCGTCGCCAACCGTTTCAGCGCCCGGCCCTCGTGGACCCTGCGTATTCTTCGCGACCGGCTCTCCCGAGGGCCCGGCCGGCTCGGCGAATTCCGGGACGGGCACTCGGAGATCGCCCGCGCATTCGAACTCTCCTATCAGACCCTGACCGTTGATCAGCGAGCCATGTTCCGCCGGCTCGGACTCCACCTCGGTGCGGAGTTCGGGCCGCATGCCGCGGCTGCCCTGACCGGGCTGCCGCTCGACCAGGCCGAATGGCACCTCGAAACACTCCTGCGCTGCCATCTGCTCCAGGAACCCGCGCCCAACCGGTACCGATTTCATGATCTGTTGGGGGAGTACGCGCGCGTCCTCGCATTCTCCGAGGACAGCGAAGAAGAGCGTGACGCCGCCCTGCGCCGCCTGATCGACTTCTATCTCTTCGCCGCGGTCCGGGCCGATACGCTCCTCTACCCACGGCGCTTCCGCCTGCCGGTCCAGGAAATGGCCGATCTCGCCCTCTCCCCGCTGCCGATCTGGCACTCCGCCGAGGACGCCAAGGACTGGCTGACCACCGAGCGGTCCAACCTGCTGACCGCCGAGCGGCACGCCCGTACCCACGGGGCGCCCGACCGGGCCGCACTGCTCAGCCATGCGCTGGCCGGTTTCCTGGACGCCGAATGCCACTGGACGGACACCGTCCGCATGCACCGGCACGCCGTTGACCACTGGGAACGGGCCGACGACCGGCGTGCGTTACGGCTCGCCCTGCTCGACCTCAGCGCGACCCACGCGAACACCAGCGACTACGCCCACGCGGCGGAGGCCGGCCGACGGGCGCTGGCGCTGGCCCGTGCCGCCGACGACACGGACACCACGGCAGAGGCGCTCCGCGCCCTGGGCGTCCTGCACTGGCACCTCGGAAAGAACGACGAAGCGCTCGCCCTCTACAAGGAGACCCTGGAGATCCACCGGGCCTCGGGAAACGCCTGGGACCTGGCCAGAAGCCAGAACAACATCGCCATTTCGTTCCTCTTCCTCGGCGATCACCACCGGGCCCGCAAATACTTCTGCCAGGCCATCGAGAATTTCCAGAAACTGGGCGACCAGCGAAACCTGGCGAAGACCTTGAATAATTTCGGCGATTTACATACACAAATGGGCGAGCAGGGGCTCGCTCGCCAGACTTACGAGGAATCCCTCCGCATCGCGAAACGCATCGGAAGCCTTTCCGACCAGGCAACGGTCCAGGTAAATCTGGCCGGCCTCCTGGCCGCCACCGGAGACGAACTGGCGCTGGACATGTACCAGGAATGCCTCTTCATCTTCCGGCGGCTCGGCGACCGGAAGAACGAGGCGAACAGCTTGATCGGACTGGGCAAGGCCCACCACCTCTTCGGCCGTCCCGCCGAGGCCGCCACGTACCACGGGAAGGCGCTGGAGCTGGCCCGCAACATCGGCGCGGCCCACGAGGAGGTCGAATCCCTGCGACGGCTGGGCCAGGCGGAGGCCGAGATGCAGCAGCTGCCGGACGCCGCCGAGCATCTGGAAGCGGCGATCGCCGCAGCCCGCCGGATGCGCTCCCCGGGGGAAGAGGCCAGGGCGGCGGACACGCTGGCCGCGGTCCGCATTCACGAAGGCCGCGCCGAATCCGCTCGCACGTTGTGGCAACAGGCGTACGACATTTTCTCGTCGTTCGACCGGGGCGAGGCGGCTCGCATTGGAAAATATCTGAGCGATATGGCAACGTCATATTCGCCTGGCAAAAAGAATGCGGACCTACCCGACGGATCATGAAACATATCCGTACACGCCGATCCGGCCCCTTTGCGTACGCCGCATCTTTACGCTTTTGCGTTGCCAATCCTCACCGTGATAATCCTCTGCTCCGAAGAACTCATTTCGCATCCGAGGATTCACGTGAAAAAACACATCATGGCCTGTGCCGCTACCGCTGCAATTGCGAGCGCCGTCTTCATCGGGGCACAGCAGACCACGGCTTCGGCCGCGACGGCGGCGGACTCGGCCGGTGCTCCCCGCGCCATAGCCGGTACGGCCCAGGAGCAGCGCTCGTCCCCCGCCTCCGCTGACGAGCAGGTCTGCATCCCGACCGTGGCGCGCCCGGCCTGAAGCTCTGCAATCCCGGCGCCGGCCGTCGTCACCTGACGACGGCCGGCGCCGTGGCCTTTGGGCGACGTACAAGGGGTGCCGACGGACCGTCGCACTCCGTTTCCGCTCCCCCCGCCAAAACCGTCCGCACCGCTGTGACCAGGCACGATAGCCCGTTCGGCGGTAATGACAACGGTCACCGGTGCAGCCTTTGGATCTTTCGCCGAAGTGCGGTTTGCTTCCCAGCGACGACCCAGGAAGGAGCGCGCCATGACCGAGCACGCCCACGGGCACGACGAGGGCACCGCCCACGCGCACAGCCATTCGCACGCCGTCTCGCCGGACGCCGACCGGCGCTGGCTGCGCGCCGCGCTCATCCTGCTCACCGCGTACATGACGGTCGAAGTCGTCATCGGCTTCGTGGCGCAGTCGCTGGCGCTGATCTCGGACGCCGCCCATATGCTCACCGACGCGGTCTCGATCGTGCTCGCCCTGATCGCGATGCGGCTGGCCGCCAAACCGGCCCGCGGCGGCTACACCTACGGCCTCAAGCGCGCCGAGATCCTCTCCGCCCAGGCCAACGGCCTCACGCTGCTGCTGCTCTCCGTCTGGCTGGGGTACGAGGCGATCGTCCGGCTGATCTCGCCCCCCGCGGTCACCGGCGGGCTGGTGCTGATCACCGCGCTGTCCGGTGTCGTGGTGAACCTCATCTGCACCTGGATGCTCTCCAAGGCCAACCGCGCCAGCCTGAACATCGAGGGCGCCTACCAGCACATCCTGACCGACCTGTTCGGCTTCATCGCCACCGCGGTCTCCGGTCTGATCGTGCTGACCACCGGCTTCGAACGGGCCGACGCGATCGCCTCGCTCGTGGTCGTCGCGCTGATGCTGAAGGCCGGTACGGGGCTGGTCCGCGAGTCCGGCCGGATCTTCATGGAGGCCGCGCCGGCCGGTATCGACCCGGACGCGCTGGGCGATCACCTGGTCGCGGCCGACGAGGTCGTCGAGATCCACGACCTGCACATCTGGCAGATCACCTCCGGGCAGTCGGCGCTCTCCGCGCACATCCTGGTGGCGCCGGGCGGCGACTGCCACAAGGTCCGCCGCTCCCTCCAGGAGTTGCTGAGCGCGGAGTACGGCATCACGCACGCCACCCTCCAGGTCGACCACGTCGGCGAGCAGGGCTCCGCCGACGACGTACTGCGGCTGACCGCCGGCCCCGCGCCCGGCCCCCTCCCCGCCGAGCACTGCGAGGACACCCACGGCCCCGTCCACCGGCCGGGCCCGCACCGGCACTGAGCCCGCCCCGCGGAACCGCCAGGCACCGCCCGCCGCCCCGCGGGACCGCCGGGCGCCGCTCGCCGTCGCGGTGTCGGTGGAGGTGACCGACGGTGTCGATCACGCCGACGCCGGTCAGCGGCTCGACTACCGCGTCACCGTCCACAACCTGGGCGCCACCGGACTGCCCGGCACCCGTGTCGAGCAGCAGATGCCCGCCACCACGGCCGCGGCGACGGCGGACGGCGGCACCGTCGTGGACGACGGGACGGGGGCGCGGAAGGCCGTCTGGCGAACGGATCTGGGCGCGTACGACGAGCGGGTCTTCACCGCCTCGGCCACCCTCGGCGAGCGCCCCACCCCCGCCGGTACGACCGCCCCGGGCACCCTGCGGGCCGCCGTCACCGTCTGCGTCTACGTGTACGGCCAGGCCGCCCCCACCGCCTGTTCCGGCGATCTGGACGATCTGCCCGAGACCCACCCGGAAGGCCCCGGCACCGGCCTGGTGTGGTGGGCGGTGGCCCTCGGGGTCTGCGCCGTACTCGCCCCGGGCGTACGCCGCGCCGTCCGCCGCCGCCGTGGTGGAAGGGGTGGCGGCGGTGGCAGCACGTGACCTGGGGCGGCGGTGCCCGTGCCCGGCGGGGGCCGGATCCGCGGAGTGCCGCCCCGGGGCCGTCCGGCGGCGGGGATACGAGGTGGCACCGCCTCCGGACCCTCGCCCGCGGGCGGTCGGCCGCCCGGGTGGTGGGCGGCCGTCCGCCGTCGGAGCGTCCCGAGTCCGCTCCGGTCCTGAGGTCGCGGGGCGCCGTCAGATGGCCAGCACCGTTTTGCCCCGGGCGCGGCCCGTGCGGCTGGCCGTCAGGGCTCCGGGGGCCTCCTCCAGGGAGACTTCGCTGCCGACGAGGACGGTCAGGCGGCCCGCGTCGACGTGGCCCGCGAGGATCTCCAGGAGTTGCGGGGAAGGGCGGTTGACGAAGTTGAAGCCGCGCAGGTTGTGCTCGGTCAGGTCGTCCGCGTCGGCCGAGCCGATGGTGGAGACGGCCGTGCCGCCGTCCCGTACGATCCGGGTCATCTCGCTGAACTCCCCGGGGCCGCTGATCAGGTCGATCAGTACGTCCACGCCGTCCGGATGGGCCGCCAGAACCTGTTCGGCGACCTGGCCCGCGGTGTGGTCGACGGTCTCGGCGGCGCCCAGGTTCCGCATCAGTTCCGCCATCGCGGGCCGCGCGGTGGCGATCACCTCGGCGCCGCGGCCGGCCGCCAGCTGAGTGGCGAAGGTGCCGACCCCGCCGGTCGCGCCGACGATCAGTACCCGCCGGCCCTCGCTGACGCGGGTCTCCTCGACCAGGTTGTACGCCGTCATCCCGGCCGTCGGCAGCGCCGCCGAGGTCGCGTAGGTGACGCTGCGGGCGGCCGGTGCGAGCGACGCCTCGGTGGCCACCGCGAAGTCGGCGTACGAACCGCCGCCCCGCTCCACCCGCTGGAACTGGCCGAACACCGGGTCGCCGACCGTGAACCGCCGTACGCCGGTCCCGACGGCGGCCACTTCACCCGCCCCGTCCGACCCCATGACCAGCGGGAAGACGGTCGGCATGGCGTCCCCGAAGATGCCGTCGGCGATCTTCCAGTCGATGGGGTTGACCCCGGCTGCGGACAGCCGTACCAGGACCTCACCCGGCCCTGGTTCGGGCTGTGGCAGATCCATGAGCTGTGGCTGTTCACCGAATGCGCTGACTGCTACGGCTCTCATCGTGGCGTTCCCTTCCACCCTTCGACCGGAGGCCGGTGTGGATCGTAAGCACGCCGGTGGGGCCGGATGCGGCAGGACGAGAGGCGGTGCCCCGGAAGCAACTCGTACGGCCCCGCGCCCGGCCGGGTCCGGCCCCCGCCGGGCGCGGGTGCCACGCAGTCTCCCCCGTCCGCGACGGCCCCGGGTCCTGTCCCGCGCGGTGCACCGGACAGGACCCGCGCGGCACCGGACGCGGTGGCCTAAACGGCCTGCAAGGCGAGCGTCGGGGAGAGCCGGGCGGCCCGTACCGCCGGGTAGAGGCCGGCGATCGTGCCGATCACCAGGGTCGCGCCGAAGCCGCCGCCGACCGCCCACAGGGGCACCACCCACGGCATACCGCCCGAGGCCGCGAAGACATAGGTCGCGGCCGCGCCCAGGATGATGCCGGCGATGCCGCCGAGCCCCGAGAGCAGCAGGGACTCGGTCACGAACTGGATCCGGACCTGGCCGCGGGTGGCGCCCATCGAGCGCCGCAGCCCGATCTCGTGGCGGCGCTCCAGCACCGAGATGATCATGGTGTTGGCGACTCCGACGCCACCCACCAGCAGCGCCACCCCGCCCAGTCCGAGCAGCAGGTTGGTGAACGCGCCCTCGGTCGCCGCCTTGGCCTGGAGCGCCGAGGACGGGTCGGTGACCTGGATGTTGCTCGGGTTCTCCGGGTCGACGGTGCGCGGGATCAGGTCGCGTACGCCGCGCACGGAGGCGTCGGTGGACCGCTCGTAGATCGACGTGGGGTGGCCGTCGAAGCCGAGCAGCTTGCCCGCGGCCGACCAGCCGACCAGGGCGGACCGCTCGATCTCCGGGGCCAGCGGCAGCGGGCCGAGGATGCCGACGACGGTGAAGTACCGGCCGTCGATGTAGACCTGCTGACCGGGCTCGGTGATGCCGAGGCGCTCGGCGCTGACGTGGCCGAGCACGACGGAGGGATAGCGGCCGTTGGCGCCGTTGAGCCAGGTGCCGGACGCCATCGCCCCGCGCAGCACCTTCAGCAGCCCCTCGTCCGCGGCCTTGAGCGTGATACCGCCGGACTCCTCCGCCGGGATCTTCTCGCTGCGCCGCACCGCCTGGGGCAGATCACCGGTGGCGCCGACCTGCTGCACCCCGTCGATCCGCCCCACCATGCCGGGGGCCTCCTTCGGCAGTTTCACCTCCTCGCCGAACATCCCCTGACCGGGCGAGGCGACCAGCATATTGGTGCCCAACGCGTCCAGCTTCTCCAGGAGTTGGGCCTTGCTGGAGGCGGAGATGCCGACCACCGCGATCATCGTCGCGATGCCGATGGCGATGCCGAGGGCGGACAGGACGACCCGCATGGGGCGGGTACGGAGCCCGGCCGAGCCGACGTGCAGGACGTCGCGCGGGCCGAGGGACGCCGGGGAGAGCCTGGTACGCCTCACCGCTCGGCGCTCCGGATGCCGGGGTGCCCGGTGCCGGACGCCCTGCGTTTCCCGGTGGGGGCCGCACGCCCCTCGTCCGCGACCACCTGGCCGTCCCGGATCCGTACCTGGCGCGGCAGCTCCGCGGCGATCTCGCTGTCGTGAGTGATGACGGCGATGGTGGCGCCCTCCTTGTTGAGGTCGTGCAGCAGCGCCATGACGGCCTCGCCGGAGGCGGAGTCCAGCGCGCCGGTCGGCTCGTCCGCCAGCAGCAGATCGGGTTCGCCGACCACCGCCCGCGCGATGGCCACCCGCTGTTTCTGGCCGCCCGACAGTTCGTGCGGGCGGTGCGTCATCCGGTCCGCGAGGCCCACCCGGTCCAGCGCGACCGCTGCCCGGCGGCGCCGCTCGGCGCGCGGCAGCCCGGAGTAGAGCAGCCCCTCGGCGACGTTGTCCTGCGCGCTGATACCGGGCACCAGGTGGAAGGACTGGAAGACGAAGCCGATGTGCTGGGCGCGCAGCGCGGAGAGCCGGCGGTCGGTCAGCGTGGCGACGTCATGGCCCGCGATGGTGACCGAGCCCGCGGTCGGCCGGTCCAGGGTGCCGATGATGTGCAGCAGGGTGGACTTGCCGGAGCCGGACGGGCCGACGATGGCCAGCAGTTCCGCACGCGCCACCCGCAGGTCCACCCCGCG
Source organism: Streptomyces sp. x-80 (assembly GCF_046549095.1). Classification (NCBI taxonomy): domain Bacteria; kingdom Bacillati; phylum Actinomycetota; class Actinomycetes; order Kitasatosporales; family Streptomycetaceae; genus Streptomyces; species Streptomyces sp. x-80. The sequence continues at coordinate 54,835 of NZ_JAJPWM010000010.1, read as the reverse complement.
CAGCGCGGCGACCCCGCCCGGGTACTCCTTGGTGACGCCGGCCAGCTCGACGACGTGATCGGGGGCACCGGTGAAGCCGTCGGCGGCGCCCGCGACGTGGCCGGCGAGGTCGACGGCGGATCCGATGCCCGCGGCGCCGACGGCGGATCCGGTGCCGGCAGGACCGACGGCGTGCCCGGTGGGGCACGTGCCGGGGTCTGCCGGGCCGGGGGCGGCGTCGTCCGTGGTGCCGCTGCTCATGACTTCGGCACCCCGACCTTCATGCCCTGCTTCAGACCGCCGCCGGACACCTCGACCCTGCCCTGTCCGAACATGCCCAGCTTCACGGGTACGTCGCGCGCCGTGCCGCCGTCGACGACCTGCACGGCGAAGCCGCCGTCGGGCAGCGCGAGCAGCGCGTTGACCGGGACCGTCAGCACGTTCTTGCGCACCTCGCCGACCACGTCGACGGTGACCGGTGACTGGTCGAAGGCGGTGACCTCGCCGGGGTCCGCGAAGGTGATCCGGGCAGTGATCTTGGGGGTCTTGCTCTGCGGGTCGCTGCCCTCCTCGGTGACGGTCCGGTCGACCGAGGCGACCTTGCCGCGGGCGGTGCCGCCGCCGGGCAGGTTCACGATGACCTCGGTGCCCACCTTCGCCAGGTCCGCCTGCGCGACATCGAGCTTGATCTTGACCTCCCGCGCGGACCCGGTGGTGGTCAGCAGCGGCCGGCCGGGCGCGGCCTGGTCACCGACCGCCGCGTCCTTGCTCTTGATCCGCACCGCACCCGGCTGGAAGGAGATCTGGTCGGGCCCGGTGGTACCGGTCTGCTTGAGGCCGTGCGCCTTCTGCCAGCGCTTGACGGCGTCGGCGGTGCCCGCGGTGAACTCCTCGTCCACGGCCAGCCCGGTCCCGTGGCCCAGCGCGCGCAGATTCTCCTTCAGCTGCTTGACGTCCTCGCCCTTGTCACCCTGCTTGAGGGCCCGGTACATCGGCTTGTCGCCGTACATCAGCCGGACCTTGTGGCCGTCCACCTCGTAGAGCGCGCCGTCCCGCTGCACCGTGGAGCCGGTGTCCGGCAGCCAGGTCAGGATGCCGGCCGCGCCACCGTTGACCTTGCGTTCCTTGGTGTAGCCGAGCGTCCCGTCGACCTGGGTGCTGCTGCTGAGGTCCTGCCGCTCGACGGAGCCGGTCGCCGGCGGCAACGCGCCCTTGCCCTGCTGCTGTCCGTCGTCCTGGCGGCCGGTGACCGAGGCGATGGCCGCGCCGCCGCCGGCCAGCAGGGCGACGATCACCAGCGCGGAGATCAGATACTTCTTCTTCCGGCCGCGCCGCGGGGCCGGCCCCTGCTCCTCATCCGGCATTCTGGCCACCGCACGCCTTGTTGGCCTTGTCGAACTTCTTCTTCTCCTCGCCCTGCGGGACGGGCATCGCCTTCGACATCATCCCGTCCCCTTCGAACTTCGGGTCGGGCATATTGAAGCCGTTCTCCCGCATACAGCGGGCGAACTTCAGCGCCTTGTCCTTGTCCGCCTGGGTCGGCCCGTCCTTTCCGGCGTTGGGGCTGGTGCTCTTGCACGCCTCGATTGCCTTCTTCATCTTCGCCTGGTCGACGTTCCCGTCGATCCCGATGGCCATACCGCGAGGGTCCTGCCCCGGCTTGGGCTCCTCGACCTTCACACCGTGGTCCCGCAGGCACTGACGGTGCTTGTAGGCCAGGTCCGCTTCCTTGCCCTTGCCGCCCGCGTCCGAGCCGCCGGCCCCCGCGTCCTTGGTCCCGCCGTCCCCACCGGAGCAGGCCGTGGCGAATATCGCCAGGCCCGCCGCCAACGATGCCGCCGCCAGTGACGCCTTGCGCTGCCTCATGATTTTCCTCCGTGCCGAATACGGGTGAGCCCGACGCGGCAGAGGCTGGCACGGAGCCGCATTTCGTTTCCTTAACCGATCACCGGCCGCTCCTTGACCGATCACCGGCCACAGATCACCGGACGCGGGAATTCGCCCCTCCGCACACCGGCGGAGTGCACCTTTACTTTGTCGAAAGGTGCACCTCGGGTACACATGACCCCATGCGCGTTCTGGTGGTGGAGGACGAGGAATTCCTCGCGGAAATGATCGCCGCGGGGCTGCGCCGCGATGCCGTCGCGGCCGATGTCGCCCACGACGGCCAAGCGGCGCTGGCGAAGCTGCGGCTCGGCGCCTACGACGTGCTCATCCTGGACCGGGACCTGCCCGGTCTGCACGGCGACGAGGTCTGCCGTCATGTCGTCCAGCAGGGACTGCTGACCCGGGTGCTGATGCTCACCGCGTCCGGCACCGTCCGCGACCGGGTGGACGGCCTGGGCCTGGGCGCCGACGACTACCTCACCAAACCGTTCGCGTACGAGGAGCTGCTGGCCCGGGTCCTGGCCCTCGGCCGGCGCGCCCGTCCCGCGCTGCCGCCGGTCATCGAGCGGGCCGGAGTCGCCGTCGACACCGCGCGCCGGCAGGCCGTCCGCGACGGCCGGCCGCTCGCGCTGTCCCGCAAGGAATTCGCGGTCCTGGAAGTGCTGCTGCGCGCCCAAGGCGCGGTGGTCAGCGGCGACGACCTGATCGAGGAGGTCTGGGAGGAACACACCAGCTACCGCACCAACGCGGTCCGCGTCACCCTCAGCAAACTGCGCGCCAAGCTCGGCGACCCGCCGGTGATCGAGACGGTGCCGGGCGCGGGCTACCGGCTGGGCGGAGCACGGCCGGACGGCGACGGGCCGGGGCCGGACGACCGCCACGGGGCGGCTGACGGTCTCCGGCCGGGCACCGCCCGATGAGCGCCTTCCCCGCCGGCCGCCGACTGCTGCCGCGCCGGCTGCTCGGCCGCCGCTGGTTCCCCGGCAGCGAACGCGTACGGCTCACCGCCCTCTACGGCGGGCTGCTGGTGCTGGCCGGTGCGATGCTCATCGCGCTGGTCTACTTCCTTCTGCGGAGCGGCCTGTACTCCAGCCTGAGCCTGGCGGTCACCTCCACCTCCGCCGCCACCCGCCGGATGGGCCCTGCCTCCGACGCCACCGGCCCGCTCACCCAAGGTCTCGCCGTGGCACCCGCCTCGCCGTACCCCCAGGGCCCGGACGAGCCCAGCCTCTACAGCGCCACCAAGGTCATCACCGATGCCACCGAACACGCCGCCCTCAGCCAGCTGCTGACCGTCTCGCTGATCGCCCTGCTGGTCTTCACCATCCTCTCGGTGGCGCTGGCCTGGTGGATGGCCGGCCGGGTGCTGCGCCCGGTCTCCGTGATCACCACCACCGCCCGCCGGCTGTCCGCCGCCAACCTGCACGAGCGCATCGCGCTGGACGCGCCGCCCGGCGAACTCAAGCAGCTCGCCGACACCTTCGACGGCATGCTCGACCGCATAGAGCACCTGGTCTCCGCGCAGCAGCGGTTCGCCGCCAACGCCGCGCACGAGCTGCGCACCCCGCTGGCCGTGCAGCGCGCGGCGGCCGAGATCGGCCTGGCCGACCCGGACCCGGCCAACGTACGGCGCATCCGCGGCAAGCTGATCGAGGTCGCCGACGACAGCCAGCAGCTGATCGAGGGCCTGCTGCTGCTCTCCGTCTCCGACCAGGGCCTGGAACGCCGGGAGCCGGTCGCGCTCGGCGATCTCGCCAAGACCGTGGCCGCCGAATACGCCGACGACGCCTGGGGGCGCGGCGTGACCCTCGCCACCGACATCCGTCCCCTGACCGTCGACGGCGATCCCGTGCTGCTGACCCACCTCGTACGCAATCTGGTCGGCAACGCCGTACGTCACAACCACTCCGACGGCCGGATCACCCTCGGCATCGACGGCCGCACCCTGGTGATCACCAACACCGGCCCCGCCGTATCCGCCGAGTCCGTCCCGTATCTCTTCGAACCGTTCCGCCGTCTGGAGGCTCGCCGGCACGGTCCCGGCGAGGGCGCCGGACTCGGCCTGTCGATCGTCGCCTCCATCGCCCGCGCGCACGCCGCCACGGCCGAGGCCGACCCCAACCCGGGCGGCGGTCTGACGGTCCGGGTGACCTTCCCCGCCCACCTGCCCGTCTGAACCCGGGCCGCCGCCGCGCCGGTTTCACGTGAAACCGTCGGCCGGACCGCCCACGTGCCGCTTGCCCGCATGACCGGCCGGCCCGCACGGACCGATCGTCGGCATAGCCCGATTGCCCGTATGAGGGGACCGGTCGCGGGCTGCGGGATTCAATGAACCAATGATCCGGTTCGAGTCCGTCACCAAGTGCTACCCCGACGGGACCCTCGCCGTCGACGACCTCTCCTTCGAGGTGGGCGCGGGCGAGCTGGTGACCCTCGTCGGGCCGTCCGGCTGCGGCAAGACGACGACCATGATGATGGTCAACCGGCTCCTCGACCCCACCCACGGACGGATCTTCGTGGACGGCGCGGACATCTCCGGAGTCGATCCGGTCACGCTGCGCCGCCGGATCGGCTACGTCATCCAGCAGACCGGACTCTTCCCGCACCGCACCGTCCTCGACAACACCGCGACCGTGCCCGTCCTGAGCGGCTGGAAGAAGGCCAGGGCGCGGGCGCGGGCGGCCGAGCTCCTGGACCTGGTCGGCCTGGACCCGGCCGTCTACGGACCGCGCTATCCCGAGCAGCTGTCCGGCGGCCAGCGGCAGCGCGTCGGCGTCGCCCGCGCGCTGGCCGCCGACCCGCCCGTGCTCCTCATGGACGAGCCGTTCGGCGCCGTCGATCCGGTGGTCCGTGACCGGTTGCAGAAGGAGTTCCTGCGGCTCCAGGCGGAGCTGCACAAAACGGTGCTGCTGGTCACCCATGACATCGAGGAAGCCGTCCGGCTCGGCGACCGGATCGCGGTCTACGGGGCGGGCCGCATCGAGCAGTACGACACCCCGGCGAGCGTACTGGGCGCCCCGGCCTCCCCCTATGTCGCCGAATTCGTCGGCACCGACCGGGCGTTGAAACAGCTCTCGGTGACCGGTATCGACCACACCGACCTGGAACGCCCGCCGTTCGCCCACCTCGACGAACCGGCCGACCGGGCAGCGGCCCGGATGCGCGCGGACGGTGCCCGGTGGGCCGTGGTGCTGGACGCGGACGGCGCGCTGCACGGCTGGGTGGGCAGGGACGAGATGTCCGGCGCGCCCGGCACCGTCGCCGACCAGGCCCGCCGGATGGAGGCGTGGGTACCGGTGACCGGCACGCTCAAGCAGGCGTTCAGCGAGATGCTCAAACACGACGCGGGCTGGATCGCGGTCCTGGACGGCCCCCGCTTCCTCGGCGTGCTGACCCCGACCAAACTCCATGAGGCGCTGCGCCGCACCATCGGCTCGGGCGGACGCGGCGTACCGCGGGAACGGGCGGAGGTGGACTCGGTACCCACGGAGTAGGGCCCGGCGCCCCGGCCGATACCCGCAGTCTCTCCGCACGGCATCTCCGCCTCCCCTCACCTCTCCTTCTCCGTCAACAGTCCTTTGGACTTCAGGTAGTTGCGGGCCACGTCCGCCGGCAGCCGCCGCCAGCTGTCGACCTGTTCGTCGAGGTCCGCCAGGTCGGCGGTGGTCAGCACGGCGTTGAGCCGGTTCAGCGCGGCGGCGGCCCGTGCGCTGCCGGCCCGTGCGCGGTTGACGACGGGGACGACGTAATCGGCGTTCTGGAGCTTCTTGTCGTCGGTGAGCAGCACCAGGCCGAACCGGTCGAGGGTGGCGTCCGTGCCGGTGGTCAGGACCATCTGGTCCTGACCGTCCTGTACGGCCTGTTTGGCGGGCGTGGTGCCGACGCCCTTCGGATCGATGGCGGTCACCTCGATGCCGTACGTCTTCTTCAGCCCCGGCGCGCAGAACGGCCGCCGGACACATTCGTCACCCGCCGCCAGCCGCACCGGCAGCTTGGCCCGGCCCAGGTCGCTGAGGGTCCTGAGCCGGTGCTCGGCGGCGTATGCCGCGCTCACCGCGAAGGCGTTCCGGTCGACGGCCCGGCCGGGGGCGAGCACGGTCAGACCGCGTGGGGCGGCGAGCCGGCGCAGCGCGGCCATGGTGGTGCCGAGGTCCGGTGCGGCGACCGGCGCCGCGTGCGGCCCCTTCTCCTTGGCGTTGAGCCAGTCCGCGAAGGTGGCGGCGTACTCCGCGACGACGTCGATCTGCCCGGCCTCCAGCGCGGGTTCGTACAGTTCGCGGTTGCCGACGGTGACGATGTCGGTTTGGTAGCCGGCCGCGCCGAGCAGCGCCGCGTACATCTGGGCGAGCAGCTCGCTCTCGGTGAAACCGGCCGAGCCGATGGACAGCTCGTGGCTGTCGCCGGGCGGGACGGTGACCGCGTCACGGTTCTCCAGGGCGGGCCCGCTGGTGCAGGCGGTGCAGAGCGTGAGTACGAGCAGCAGGACGAGCGGGTACGGGCCCGGCGTCCGGCGGGCGCTCATCGCGGCCGCCCGCGCGACCGGGCCGGCGCCAGCCGCTGCCCGGCCACGAAGGCGGCCTCCACCAGCAGCGCGAACACCGCGACGAGCACCGCGCCGGCCACCACCTGCGGGGTGCTGGCGAGATTGAACCCCGCGGTGATGATCCGGCCGAGCCCGCCGCCGCCCACCAGCGCGGCCAGGGTGGCGGTCGCGACCAGCTGAACGGCGGCGATCCGCACACCGGTCAGCACCAGCGGGAAGGCCAGCGGCACCTCGACCCGCCACACCAGCTGCGGTCCGGTCATCCCCATCCCCCGGGCGGCCCGCACCACGTCCTGGTCCACCGTGCGCATCCCGACATAGGCGTTGGTCAGCAGCGGCGGGACGGCGAAGAGCACCAGCGCGATGACCGTCGGCAGCTCCCCGTACCGCCCGAGGGGGGTGAGCAGGAGGAGTACGAGGACGGCGAAGGTCGGCACCGCGCGGCCGACGTTGGCGAGGTTGACGGCGAGCGCGCCGCCGCGGCCGAGGTGGCCCAGCGTCAGCGCGACCGGCAGCGCGATCAGTGCGCTGACGGCCAGGCAGACGACGGTGAGGAGGAGGTGTTCGACGAGGCGGTGCCAGACGCCGTTCTCACCGGACCAGTTGGCGGCGGTGGTCAGCCAGGTCCCTACCTCGGTGAGCGTGTTCACGTCCGCCGCCCGGTGGCGGCCGGCAGCCGTCCGCCGTCACGGTCCGCCGGCCGGGCGCGGGGCGGCCGCCGCCGTGCGCCCGCCCGCCGCCACGGGGTGAGCAGCCGCTCAGCGCCGAGCAGCAGCAGGTCGAAGACGACCGCGATGAGCACGCACAGCACGGACGCGGTGAGGACCTGGGCCTTGAAGAAGGAGTTCATACCGGCGTAGATGAGGTTGCCCAGACCGCCGTGCCCGACGATCGCGCCGACGGTGGTGAGCGCCACGGCCGACACGGTGGCGATCCGCAGCCCGGCCATCGCGGCGGGCAGCGCCAACGGCAGCTCGACGGCGAACAGTTGGCGCAGCGGTCCGTAGCCCATCCCGCGGGCGGCCTCCTTGGCCTCCGCGGGGACGCCGTCGAGGCCCGCCAGGATGTTCCGGACGAGCAGGGTGAGCGAGTAGAGGGTGAGGCCGGCCACGACGAGCGTGGCGGAGAGCCCGTAGAGCGGCAGCAGCAGGGAGAACATCGCCAGCGAGGGGATCGTGTAGAGCACGGTGGTGATGCCCAGCACCGGTCCGCGCGCCCAGCGCCTGCGGCGGGCCAGCAGCGCCAGCGGGAGGGCGATCAGCAGCCCGAGGAGTACGGAGATCACCGTCAGCTGGACGTGCTCGGCCACCGCGTCGAGCAGGATCTGGCGGCGGGAACCGAGGTAGTCGCCGCAGATCCAGTCGTTGCGGGCCAGGCAGTCGTCCGGCGGTGCGGTCACGGTACGAGTCCACCGTGGGGCGCCGGAGGTGTCGCGCGGGGCACGGCCGAACGGGGGTGCGCGCGGCCGTCGGCCACCGACCGGCATAGGCCACCAAACACCACCCGATCACCCCATACCGCCACACCCAACCCCGTAAGCCCCACACCCCCACCCGCCTATACACCCGGTGTGTACCACCTGCGTATAGTTCCCTGGGCCGCCGTCCCCCCGGCGTCAGCGCCACCGGCCCAGGCCGCGGCCCGTACCACCGCCCGTGTTCGAAGAGAGAGCTCGCATGCCGAAGAAGATGTCCGCGGCCCGCGGCAAGTCCATAGCCGGGCTGCTGGCCGCCACCTCCCTGGTCCTGGCGCTCAGCAGCTGCGCCACGTTCGACGTCACCGCGCCGGTGGACGCCCGGAACGACGCACCGGCCGCCAAGGTGAAGGACAAGGACGCCCAGCTCGCCAGGGATGCGAAGAGCGGCGCCGAGGACGACGCGGCGGCCGCCGACGTCGACTGCCGCAAGGCCAAGTGCGTCGCCCTCACCTTCGACGCCGGCCCCAGCGAGAACACCCCCCGGCTGCTGGACATCCTGAAGCAGGAGAAGGTGCACGCGACCTTCTTCATGCTCGGCAAGAACCACGTCGCCGACCGCCCCGCCGAAGTGAAGCGGATCGACGCCGAGGGCCATGAGCTGGCCAATCACACCTGGTCGCACCAGATCCTCACCGAGATCAAGCCGGAAGAGGTCAAGCGGGAGCTGTCCCGGGTCCAGGACGCGGTCCAGGAGATCACCGGCAAGAAGCCCAAGCTGATGCGCCCGCCGCAGGGCAAGACCGACCAGATGGTCTCCGATGTCAGCCGCGATCTCGGTCTGGCGCAGGTCCTGTGGAGCGTGACCGCCAAGGACTACCAGACGAACGACTCCGCCCTGATCACCAAGCGGGTCCTCGAACAGACCAAGCGCGACGGCATCATCCTGCTGCACGACATCTACCAGGGCACCGTGCCGGCCGTCCCCGGCATCATCAAGGAACTGAAGAACCGCGGCTTCACGATCGTCACGGTCTCCCAGCTCCTGTCCCCCGCGACACCCGAGCCGGGCATGGTCTACCGCCCGTAACGCACCGGCGCCGACACTGCGGGACGGCAGGGCCGGAACGACACGGCGGGACGACAAGGGCAGGACGGCACGGCGAAGGGGGCGCCGGACAGCTCCTGCGCCCCCTCGCGGCCCTTCTCCGGCGCCCCGTCCGGCACGCCGCCACGCGCGCCGTCCCGGTCCCGCGACCGCGCGCGCAGTCGCCGCCCTACCCCTGCGACCGCTCCGCCGCCACCCGCTTCCGCTCGGCCGTACCGTTCGACGAGGCGGGCGCGGCGGGCGCCTTCGGCCCGTCCGGGCCCGGCTTGCTCTTCACCGGGACCGACTCCACGTCCTGCGGGAACGTCAGCTGCTGGCTCTGCCACTCCAGCGCCGGCACGATCTCGCGCAGCCACGTCGAGAACTGGTGGCTGCCCTCCGGCAGGATGATCGAGTCGACCTTCATCGGCTCCTTCACCGCGTGGATGAACTTCATGGTCTCGCCGTAGTCCGGCTCCCCCTTGCGGCTGCTCGCCACCAGCGCCGAGACCTGCGGCGCGGGCAGGTTCTTCAGCCGCCACAGCAGATCGTGCTCACGCTCGCGCTGCGCCCCGGCCTCGCCGGAACCGAAGAGGCTGCCGGTGGTGAGGTCGTCCTGGATGGCGTAGTCACCGGAGAGCGAGACCGCCGAGGTGTACGCCTGCGGATTGCGCATGGCCAGCTGGAGCGAGCAGGTGCCCCCGGACGAGTATCCGAACGCGCCCCAGGCACTGGGGTCGTGGCCGACGCGGTACGCCGACTTCATGGCGTCCGGCAGGTCCTTGGCGAAGAAGGTCTCGGCCTGCGGCCCGCCCGGTACGTCCACGCACTCGGTGTCCCGCGGCGGCGCGATCGTCGGCCGGAGCATCACGATCACGGTCGGCTGCATCTTTCCTTCCGCGATCAGCCGGCCCGCGTTCTGCGGCACCTGGAGGTGCTGCGCGAGATTCATGATGCCGCCCGGATAACCGCTGATGACGACCATGACGGGGAACCGCTGCCGACGGAACTGCGGCTGGAAATACTGCGGCGGAAGATAGACGAACGCCGGATTGATGGCCCGCGTCCGGCGGCCGAGGATGCGGACGGACTCGACCTTGCCGACCTTGTCGACGGGGCCCTGCGGAAGGCCCGTCACGCGGTCGAGCCCCTGCGGGCCCGCCGCCTGGACCAGCTCGCCCTTGGCATTCCCGACGGAGGCGTACTGCCCCTCGCCGCCCTGGCTCACGGACACCGGGGCCTTGTCGTTGTTGCCCAGCAATTCGTCCCAGCTGCCGTAGAACTCGAAGCTCGCGTTCACGGCGAGCGCGAGTGCGCACACGATCGATACCTGGGTCACCACGATGGCGCCGAGTCTGCCGAGTACGGGCCGTACGCCTTGCCGCGAAAGGCGAGGCCACAGCCACACCGTGGCGGCCACACAGACCAACGCCGACACGATCACCGTGTATTCGAGCGACTGACTGGTCAGCCCCATGCGCCCACATCTCCCGTCACCCTCGATAAGGGTTCTTGCCTGCTTTTACCGGCCGCCAAGAGGGACAACGGACGGCTCCGGCAATGGTCACCGGAGAAGACGGGGCCACCTGCGCCGCGGATACCCGGCCGGCCTTCTTCTTACCGTCCCTTGCCCACTCTTACCGGCCTCTTGCCTCGCCGTTTCCCCGGCGTGACGTGCGCTGAACTCCAGCGTGATGTGGGCGGAACTCCGGCGGGGCGCGGACCTTCGGACCGTCGGACGGGCAGGCCGCGGCCGGGGCCCCTGCCCCGGCCGCCCCCCATCACCACAGCGACCGGAACAGAGATCACCGGAGCGCCACAAAGAATGTGAACTCGCCGCGAATACCCGACCGCTCACCGAGTACGCACCAAGTGCGTCCATAAGAAAGCACCTGCACACCACGTGCGTAATTCCCGTCCGGCAAACCGCCCCACGGCCGAAACCACCTCCGCCCCCACACCCCGGCAGCCCACCACGCGCGGCGCGAGATCCCACGACCAGGCCGGTGCAGGCCGCTACCCTTACGTATCCGTCCTGGTCAGGGACATGTCTGTGTTTCACGGACATTCGCCGCACCCACCACGCAAGAGAGGTCCGCCGATGGGCATTCGGAGTCTGCTGCGCAACGCATTCGGTCGCTCCAAGGCGACCCGTGAAGAAACCGGCGGAGCACCGAGCGGTGCGGACGCGCCGGAGTCGGCGACAATCCCGGAGGCCCGCGAGGAGTCCGCCCCGGGAGCCGTCACCCCCGAGGCCGAGGTCCCCGCCGCCCGCACCGCCCCGTCCGGGCCCCCCAAGCCGGACCGGGCACCGAAGACGGCCACCCTGCCCGCCCAGGGCAGCCCGGTCGACATCAGCGCCGCCAAAAGCCACCTCACCCACAGCGGCGACAGCAACAACAGCGGTAACGGCAGTAGCAGTAGTAGCAGCAGCAGCAGTGAAAGCCTCGGCAAGGCGGATGACGCAAAGGCCGATGCGGCCACCGTCCCGGCGCCCGTCGAGGCCCCCGAGGTCCGCGAGGCCCCCGAGGCCCCCGAGGCCCCCGAGGCAGTCAAGGAACCGGCCCCGGCCGCCCAGGAGCCCGAGGTCACCACCACCGCCGACCTGGTGAGCCAGGCTTTCGACAACCCCGCACCGGTCACGGCCCCGGCCCCCGAACCGGCCGCCGAAACCGCGAAGCCGGCGGCGGCACCGGAGACGGAGCCCGAAGCGGCGGCGGCGACACCGGAAACGGGTCCCGAAGCAGCGGCGGAGCCCGAATCCGCACCGGAGCCGATCCCGACGGCCGAGCCGAAAGCCGAGCCGGCGGCCGAGCCGAAAACCGAGCCGAAAACCGAGCCGGCAGCCGAGGCGACGCCCGAGGCCGCGCCGGAGCAGCGGCAACCCGCCCCGGAGACCAACTCAGCACACCACGAGGACGAAGCCCCCACTCCCGCCTCCCCCGCGGCCGCCCCGTCCGCCGCCTCCTCCCCCTCCCCCGACACCTCCCCGTCCTCCCTCAGCGGGCTCGAATCCACCGCCCCCGGTCTCGTCAGCCTCTACACGGCCGCGGGCGCCACCCTGGAGAAGCACGGTCTGGACACCCAGCGCGCCGTCGTCTATCTGGTCCTCGACCGCTCCGGCTCGATGCGCAACTACTACAAGGACGGCACCGTCCAGCACCTCGCCGAGCAGGCCCTCGGCCTCTCCGCCCACCTGGACGACGGCACCGTTCCGGTCGTCTTCTTCTCCACCGATGTCGACGGCACCGCCGACCTGGACCTGGCCAACTACCAGGGCCGCATCGAGGAGTTGCACGCCGGGCTCGGCCACATGGGCCGGACGAACTACCACTGGGCCATCACCGAGGTCGTCGACCACTACAAGAAGTCCGGCGCCACCGCCCCCGCCTTCGTCATCTTCCAGACCGACGGCGCCCCCACTTCCAAGCCGGCCGCGGAGAAGGCCCTCTGCGAGGCGGCGGGCCTGCCGGTCTTCTGGCAGTTCATCGGCTTCGGCGACCCGGACGCCAAGGGCTTCGACTTCCTGCGCAAGCTGGACGATCTGACCGTCCCGGACCGGCGCGCGGTCGACAACGCCGGCTTCTTCCACGCCGGCCGTGAGCCCCGTGGCCTCTCCGCCGACGAGTTCTACCAGCAGCTCATGGTCGAATTCCCCGAGTGGCTGACCGAGGCCCGCACCGCCGGCGTCCTCAAGGACAACTGACGGCACCCCAGCCCCCGTTCACCACCCCTCCGGCCGCGGCCGGGCCCCACCGGGCCCACCGCGGCCGTTGCCGTTCCCGCCCTCGCCGCCCGGCACCCTTCGAACGCATGGTCAGTGGCGCATGACAGGGTGATACCGATCGCTGACGCGGGGCCGCCGCCGCGGGGCTCCGGCCGCGGCCCCGCGGCGGCCGGTCAGCCCAGGACGCTGCCGGAGGAGTCCGCGTCGAGGGATCGTCGATCGCGACGGACCGCTGAAGCCGTTCGGCCAGGCCGTCCACGATGGACCGGAGATCATCGTCGGCCACCGGCGAGCCCTCCCTCGCATCAGGGCCGACGTACCGCCGGGCACGCGTGGCCACCCCGCCCCGGCGCCCCGCGTGACCGGCCGCCTCCGCTCCGCCACCGGGGGCCCGCCGCCATCGGGCGGGCTCCGCGCCCGCTGCCTACGCTGAGTGGATGGAGTGCCCAAGGCCGGACGGGGTCGCGGGGTCCGCGCCGGATCCGCGGCGCTGGTGGGGGCTCGTGGTGATCGCGCTGGCGCAGCTGATGGTGGTGCTGGACTCGACGATCGTCAACATCGCGCTGCCGTCCGCCCAGCGGGAACTGGGCATGTCGGACACGAACCGGCAGTGGGTGATCACCGCGTACACGCTCGCCTTCGGCGGTCTGCTGCTGCTGGGCGGTCGGATCGCCGACCTGGTGGGGCGGAAGACGACCTTCATGGTGGGCCTGGTCGGATTCGCGGTCGCCTCGGGGCTCGGCGGTGCGGCGACCGGCTCCGGGCTGCTGTTCGGGGCGCGGGCGCTACAGGGCGCCTTCGCCGCGCTGCTGGCCCCGTCCGCGCTCTCGCTGCTGACCACGACGTTCACCCTCGGCAAGGAGCGCGGCAAGGCGTTCGGGATCTACGGCGCCATCGCGGGCGGCGGCTCGGCGATCGGACTGATCGCCGGCGGTCTGCTCACCGAGTACCTGGACTGGCGCTGGTGCCTGTACGTGAACGTCCCGGTCGCGGCCGTCGCGCTGACCGGTGCGTCCGTCGTCCTGCGCGACCGGCCCGGCCGCCGCCACGCCCGGCTGGACGTACCGGGTGCGGCGCTCGGCTGCGGCGGGCTGGTCGCGCTCGTCTACGGGTGCAGCGAGGCCGGGCCGCGGGGCTGGAGCAGCGGGCCGGTGCTCGGGCTGCTGGCGGGCGGCGCGGCCCTGCTGGCCCTGTTCGCCTGGTGGCAGACGCGGGCCCGCCACCCGCTGCTGCCGCCGCACATCGTGCGCGACCGCACCCGGGCCGGGTCCTTCCTGACCATGGCGCTGACCGTCATCGCCATGTTCGGCATGTTCCTGTTCATGACGTACTACTTCCAGGTCGTGCTCGGCTACTCGCCGGTCAAGACCGGTATGGCGTTCCTTCCGCTGACGGTGACGATCGTCGTCGGTTCGACGCAGATATCGGCCCGGCTGCTGCACCGCCTCGCGCCCCGCCTGCTGATGGTGCCGGGCGCGCTGCTGGTCTCCGCGGGGCTGTATCTGCTGACGTTCCTGACCGCCCGGTCCGCGTACGCCACGCACGTCCTGCCCGCCGAACTCCTCGTCGGCCTCGGTATGAGTCTGGTCTTCATGCCGGTGACGGCGACCGCGACGAAGGGGGTGGCGCCGCACGACGCCGGTGTCACGTCCGCGACGGTCAACACCGCGCAGCAGGTGGGCGGTTCGATCGGTACGGCGCTGCTGAACACGATCGCGACCTCGGCCACCGCCACCTATCTCACGTCCCGTCTCGCGGACGCGGCCCGCCGTAACGGGGGCGGGGCCGTCCCGCCCGCCCAGCGGGCGGCGATCGTGCACGACGGGGTGGTGCACGGGTTCACCGTGGCGATCGGCATCGGGGCGGCGATCATGCTGCTGACCGCCGCCGTCGCCGGGCTGATGGTCACGGCCCGGCCCCCGCGGCCCGGCCCCGGGCCGGACGGGGGAGGCGCGGCGGGGGTGCGGGACGGAGCCGTGGTGCACGAGGAGCACAGCGAGCACGGGGAGCACGGGGAGCACGGGGAGCACGGGGAGCACGGGGAAGAGGGAGGAGACAGGGAAGAAGGGGAAGAGGGGAAAGACGGGGAACACGAGGCGGAAGGCGCCCGTGGGTCGGTGCGGCGGCCCTCGGCGGACCCCGGGTAGCGGCCTCGGGACGTACCGCTCCCGTACGTATCCCGTACGTATCCCGTACGCATCCGTACGTACGTAGATCACCCCGCCCGACTGCCCGTCCGGCTGCCCGTCCGGCTGCCCGCCCGACTCCCCCGGCTCCCCCGGGCCTCCCCGCCGGTCCCGGAAAAGCCGGGTGGGCGCCCGCACCCCGTCCAGTACGATATTGACGTTCCGTAAAGCAAATCCTCACTCACCGTAGCGACTTGGGAGCAGCCGGCAATGGCTCGACACCTCATCACCAGCGCCCTTCCGTACATCAACGGGATCAAGCACCTGGGCAACATGGTGGGGTCCATGCTCCCGGCCGATGTGTACGCCCGGTACCTGCGGCAGCGCGGGCACGACGTGCTCTACATCTGCGCGACGGACGAGCACGGCACGCCCGCCGAGCTGGCCGCGAAGGCCGCCGGACAGTCGGTCGACGCGTTCTGCGGTGCGCAGCACGACGCGCAGAAGGCGATCTACGACGGCTTCGCGCTGCGGTTCGACCACTTCGGCCGCAGCTCGTCGCGGCAGAACGTCGAGCTGACCCAGCACTTCGCCCGCAAGCTGCACGAGAACGGCTTCATCGAGGAGCGGGCGATCCGCCAGGTCTTCTCCCTCGCCGACGACCGCTTCCTGCCCGACCGCTACATCGTCGGCACCTGCCCGCACTGCGGCTACGACAAGGCGCGCGGCGACCAGTGCGAGAACTGCACCCGCGTCCTGGACCCGACCGATCTGATCGAGTCCCGTTCGGCGATCAGCGGCAGCGCTGAGCTGGAGGTGCGGGAGACCACGCATCTCTTCCTGCTCCAGTCCAAGCTCCAGGCCGAGGTCGAGCAGTGGATCGACGCCAACAGCGCGGAGTGGCCGACGCTGGCCTCGTCGATCGCGCGCAAGTGGCTGACCGAGGGCCTCCAGGACCGCGCGATCACCCGGGACCTCGACTGGGGCGTGCCGGTGCCCGCCGATGTGTGGCCCGAGCTGGCGGCCGAGGGCAAGGTCTTCTACGTCTGGTTCGACGCGCCGATCGAGTACATCGCGGCGACGAAGGAGTGGGCGGACGCGGGCGGGACGGACGGCGACCGCGACTGGAAGTCGTGGTGGTACGAGGCCGGCGACGTCCGCTACACGGAGTTCATGGCCAAGGACAACGTCCCGTTCCACTCGGTGATGTTCCCGGCCACCCAGATCGGCACCCGCGAGCCCTGGAAGAAGGTCGACTTCCTCAAGGCTTTCAACTGGCTGAACTACTACGGCGGGAAGTTCTCCACCTCCCAGCAGCGCGGCATCTTCACGGACGCGGCGCTGGAGCTGCTGCCGGCCGACTACTGGCGCTACTTCCTGATCGCCAATGCCCCGGAGTCCGACGACACCTCCTTCACCTGGGAGCTGTTCTCCTCCTCGGTCAACAAGGACCTGGCGGACACGCTGGGCAACTTCGTCAACCGGGTGCTGTCGTTCTCCCGCAAGCGGTTCGGGGACGACGTCCCGGCGGGCGCGGCGGCCGGCCCGGCGGAGCAGAAGCTGGGCGAGGAGATCGCCGGGCTGCTGGCGGAGTACGAGGGTCATCTGGAGGCCCTCCAGTTCCGCAAGGCGGCGGCCGCGCTGCGTGCCCTGTGGAGCGCGGGCAACTCCTACCTGGAGGAGAAGGCCCCCTGGCTGGAGATCAAGACCGACAAGGAAGCGGCGGCGCTGACGCTGCGCACGGCGATGAACCTGATCCACCTGTACGCGGTGGTCTCCGAGCCGTTCATCCCGGCGTCCGCGCAGGCGATGCGGAGCGCGTTCGCGCTGCCGGACGACACGGCCGCCTGGGTCACCCAGGAGGAGGCCAAGGCGCTGGCCTCGGTGCCCGCCGGGACGGCCTTCACGGTGCCGCCGGTGCTCTTCGCGAAGATCACCGAGGACGATCTGGAGTCGTACCGCGCGCGGTTCGGCGGCGGCGAGGAGACCGCGGGCGCCTGAGCCCCGGATCCGCCCGGCCGCTCCGGCTGATCGTGCGGCGGGCTTGACGTCCGCGTCAGGGCCCGGAACCGTGGACCCGGTTCCGGGCCCTGCGCACACGCCGCGGGCCCCGCGTACAGCGCCCGCACCGCGGCGTTGATTCGCCTGTAATCGCCTGTTGAACGCTCTGGTGCACCCTGTCTCCGTCGGTACGAGAGGGAAGACAGGGAACGCCAGTGCTCGAAGAACGTGTCACGGTGACCGTCCACGCCTCCGATCCGCTGAGCCGGGCCGGAGTGATAAGCCACCTCCAGCATCAGCCTTCCCTCGAACTCCTCCAGGGCCCGGTCACCACCGGCCATGGCACGGGCACCGGCCCCGGCAAGGACCGGGGCGACGCCGTGGACCCGCATCCGGACAGGACCGCCGCGACCCCCGGAACGGTCGCCGTCATGATCGTCGACCGGCTCGACGACATCGCCACGGCCGAGCTGCGCCGGCTGGTGCGCGGCGGCGAGCAGCGCGTGGTGCTGGTCGCCCGTGAGCTGCGCGAACCGGAGCTGATGACGGTCGTGGAGTGCGGCATCCGGGCCATCCTCTGGCGCCATCAGGCCACCCCGCAGCGGCTGCTCCGCGCGGTGCGCTGCGCGGCCCGCGACGAGGGCGAACTGCCTCCGGACCTGATCGGGCGGCTGCTCACCCAGGTCGGCAGGCTGCGGCGCTCGGTGGTGGAGACCACGGCGGGCGCGGCGGTGCCGACGCTCGGGATGGCGCCGCGCGAGGTCGATGTGCTGCGGCTGGTGGCCGAGGGCATGGACACCCGGCAGATCTCCGAGAAGCTCTCCTACTCCGAGCGCACCGTCAAGAACGTCCTGCACGCCCTGATGACACGGCTGCAACTGAACAACCGCGCGCACGCCGTCGCGTACGCGCTGCGAGAGGGCTACATCTGATGCGTACCTGTACGGGAACCGGCAGCGCCGGCGCGGGACAGCCGGGAGGACCGGCGTGATCCACGAGGTCGACGAGGCCATCCGGCGCATACTGCGCGGCGGGGCGCTGCCGGACGGACTGGGCGAGGTCGCGTTCGAGGCCCCGACCCGCGATTGGGCGGCGCGGCGCAACGCCCCCACGCTCAACACCTATCTGTACGACATCCGCGAGGAGGTGGCCCGGCGCGAGCGCGGGGCCTTCGCCGAACGGGACGCGGACGGCGTGGTGGTCCGCCGGCGGCAGCCGCCGCGGTGGTTCCGGCTGTCCTACCTGGTCACGGCCTGGACGACCCGGCCACTGGACGAACACCGGCTGCTGGCGGGCGCGTTGGCGTGTCTGCTGCCGCACGAGATCCTGCCGGCCGCCGCGCTCACCGACGCGCTCACCGCACTGCGGGCTCCGCTCCCGGTCTCCATCGCGGTGCCGCCGGCCGAGTCCCGTTCCATCGCGGACGTCTGGTCGGCGCTGGGCGGGGAGCTCAAACCGTCCCTGGACCTGGTGATCATGGTGCCCTTCCCGGTGTCGCCCACGTACCCCGTCGCCCCGCCGGTCACCGAGGGCGCGGTCGCGGTCGTCCGCGGGCTGCACGGCGAACCGGACGACTCCCAGCCCCGCATGCTGCGGACCACACCCGGGGGCACACCCGGGGGCACGCCCGGAGCCGTGTCCGGTGCCGGGAACAAGGCTGACGGATGAGCGGGACGACGGCGCCGGCGGGCGGCGCGGCGCGGGATCTGCTGGTCCGGCTCGCCGGGCTGCGCAGCCGGGTGGCCGCACTGGTCGAACTGCGCAGCGCCGACGACCCGACGGCCACGGATCCGCTGCGCGGGCTGTATGTGACCCCGGAACGCGCCAGGGAACTTGCGGCCACGCGGACGGACGCGGACGGGCACCCGGGGGCGGCGGCGCAGCCGGGGGCGGCGGCGGACGAGGGGGACGGCCAGGGCGCCGGACCCCTGCCGGAGGCCGGTCGACTCGGGCCGGTGGCGCAGCGGTTCGACCTGCTGGCCCGGGAGTTCGGGCTGACGGAACTCGACGCGCACATCCTGCTGTGCGCCCTGGCGCCCGACGTGGACCGGGGCTTCGAGCCGCTGTACGGCTATCTCAACGACGACGTCGGGCGGCGGCGCGCCACGGTCGCGCTCGCCCTGGACCTGGCGGGCACCGGTCCGTACGACCCGGCGGCCCGCGCCCGCTTCCACCCGTCCGCGCCCCTGACGTCCGGCGCGCTGATCGCCGTCGAGGACGCGGACCGGCCGCTGCCGGGGCGCGCACTGCGGGTGCCCGAGCGGGTGGTCGCCCACCTCCTCGGGGACGATGCGCTGGACCCCGAACTGACGGGCCACGAGGTGACGTTGCTGCCGGCGCGGCCGGGCGACGGGGCGGCCGGTGGCACCGACGGCGACGGCCCCGCGGAAGCGGGACTCGGCGGCGACGGCGGCAGTGACAGCGGCGGCAGCGGCGATGACGGGTTCGCCGCGCGGCTCGGTGCGTTCGTCGTGGCGCGGTCGGCCCCGGTGTATCTGCGGGAGCGGCGGAGCGACGGGGCCGCCGAGCTGGCGGCCGGTGCACTGTGCGGCGCCGGACTGCCCGTACTGCGCTACCGGCCGGACGGCGCGCCGCGGCACGAGCCGGACCCGGTGGACGCCACGGCGGCACCGGCCACCCCGGCATCCGCCGGGGTCTCCCCCACGGCCGCGGCGGCGCTGCTGCGCGAGGCCCGGCTGCGGGGCGCCGCGCTCGTCGTGGGCCCGCTGCCGGAGCGCCCCGCGGGGCTCGTGCGGGCGCTGGCGTCGGCCGGGGTGCCCGTGGTGTTCCACGGCGGCGAGCCCTGCGACCCGCAGTGGCTGCCCGACGCGGGGCTGCTCGCGCTGGACGCCCCGGCGGGCGGTGCCACACCGGCGCTCTGGCGCGCCGCACTCGCCCCGCGGGACGGCGACCTGGGTCCGGCCGAGCTGGCCGAGGCCGTCGCACCGTACCGGCTGGGCCCGGCCGGGATCCGGGGCGCGGCCCGGACGGCGGGCGCGCTCGCCGCGTTCGACGGGACGCCGCTGACCGTCGCGCACATCCAGCACAGTGCGCGGCAGCAGTCCGCACCGCTGCTGGGACGGCACGCGCGCCGGGTACGTCCGGCCGTCTCCTTCGCCGACCTGGTCCTGCCGCCCGAACCCCTGGAGCTGCTGCACGAGCTGGCGCACCGGGCCCGGCACCGGGAGCAGGTGCTGGGTACGTGGGGGCTGCGGACCGGCGGCGGCCGCGGCCGGGGGGTGACGTCCCTGTTCGCCGGGGAGTCCGGCACCGGCAAGACGCACGCCGCCGAGGTCGTGGCCGGTGCGCTCGGCCTGGACCTCTATGTGGTGGACCTGTCGTCGGTCGTCGACAAGTACGTCGGCGAGACGGAGAAGAACCTGGAGCGGATCTTCGTCGAGGCCGACCACACGGACGCGGTGCTGCTCTTCGACGAGGCCGACGCCGTCTTCGGCAAACGGTCGGACGTCAAGAGCTCGCACGACCGGTATGCCAACCTCGAAAGCGCCTATCTGCTCCAGCGGCTGGAGTCCTTCGGCGGGATCGCCGTGCTCACCACCAACCTGCGGGCCAATATCGACGAGGCGTTCACCCGGCGTCTCGACCTGGTGGTCGACTTCCCGTTCCCGGACCCCGAACAGCGGCTCACGCTCTGGCTCCGCTGCCTGCGGTCCGTGCCCTGCGCCCCGGATCTCACCGTCGAGCTCGAACTCTGCGCGAAGGAGTTCGAACTGTCCGGCGGGGCCATCCGGTCCGCCGCGGTGACCGCCGGCTATCTGGCGGCGGGCCGCGGCGAGGCGGTGTCGGCGGCGGATGTCCAGGCCGGGGCGCGGCGCGAGTACCGGAAGATGGGGCGGCTGGTGCCGGGGGGTTCACCGAGCTGGGAGTGAGGCGCCCGGGGCGGGCCGGACGCCCCGCCGCCTGTCCGGCCCGAAGCGACTCCCCGGCCCCGAAAGGACTGCCTACCACCCGCACCGGCCGCACGAGTTGGTCTCCGGGATTAATCACTCGATGTGGTATTCGCCGCGCCCGCGCCGGGCAGTGCACGGCAGTGTTCGTAGGGACCGGGCTGTCCGCACGGTCGTCGACGCCGGCCGTACAGCCGTAGCGCCACCGGGCCGTGGAGCCACAGGGTCGTGCAGCCACGGGGCCGTGGAGCCGTATACGAGCCGTCGTCCGGACGAGGAGGGGGACGACGGATGTCGGCGGAGAGCGGTGACACCGCTCCGGGCGGTGCCCGGGGGACCGAGGCGGCGTATCTGGCCGCCGGGCTGGCCGATCTCGCGCTCAGCGGCGCGGCATCGGCGCTGCGCGGGCTGCGGGGGCTGCTGGGGCGGTCGGATCTGGCCGAGCTGGCCCAGGACGGGGAGGCGGACCTGAGGGCGCGCGGCCGGCTCGCCCTTCAGCGGTACGCGTCCGTGCCCGAACCCCATATGGAGCTGCTGGCCCGGCGGGCCGCGGCCCGGCGCGGTACGTGCGATGACTGAGGCCCCGCCCGAGCACACCGCCCTCCGAGCCCGGGTCGACGGCGAACTGACGGCGTTCGTGGACCGCGAGATCACCCAACTGATCGCCTTGGACGAGCAGTTGACGCCGCTGGCCGAGGAGTTGCGCAAGGCCACCGCGGAGGGCAAACGCCTGCGGGCCGCCTTCTGTTACTGGGGCTGGCGGGCGGCGGGGCAGCCGGACAGCACCGAGCTGGTCCGGGCGGCCGCGGCCATGGAGCTGGTCCACGCCGCCGCCGTGGTCCACGACGACATCATCGACAACAGCCCCGTACGGCGCGGCGCCCCCACCGCGCACGCCGCGTTGCAGGCGGCACTCACGGGGCGGACGGGGCGCCAGGCCGGTGGCCGGGCACTGGCCATGCTCGCCGGGGATCTGCTGATGTCCTGGGCCGGGCAGCTCTTCCTCTCGTGCGGTCTGCCCGCCGCCTATCTGGCCCGAGCCCGCCCGATGTGGGCCACCCTGGCCCGGGAACTCGTGGCGGGTGAGGCCCTGGAGATCCTGCGCACCGGGTCCCGGCCGCGTACCGAGAGTTCCCTCCAGGTCATCCGCTACAAGACGGCCAAGTACACCGTGGAGCACCCGCTGCACATCGGCGGCCGCCTGGCCGGCGCGGGCCCGGCGCTGCTGGCGGTCTTCAGCGACTACGGGCTGCCGCTGGGGGAGGCGTTCCAGCTCCGGGACGACCTGCTCGGGGTCTTCGGCGACCCGGCGGCCACCGGCAAGTCGAACCTCGACGACCTCGTCGGCCACAAGCCCACCGCCCTCCTGGCGGAGACCTGGCCCGCCGCGACCGCGGCCGAACGCCGGCAGCTGCGCGCCCTGCTCGGCCGCCGCGCCCTCGACCAGGACGGGCTTCAGCAGGTACGCGCCATCATGCGGCGCACCGGAGCGGTCGGACGCGTCGAGGAACTCATCGCCGAACGGGCCGGGGCCGCCATCGCGGCGGTCGCCCGGGGCGGTCTGCCCGCCCCCGCGGAACGGGCGCTGACGCACCTGGTGGATTCCGCCGTCACCCGTACCTCATGACCACCCGAGGAGAGACGCCCGTGCCGTACACCCATCAGTCCATGGACGCGCTGCGCGAGGTGGGCGACGAACTCGCGGACGCGACTGTGGCCGCCCTGTTCGAGCGCGGGGAGGTGGGCACGTTCAACACGCTCATGCGCTGGTTCTCCCGGACCGGCCAGGATCTTCCCGACGGGCTGCCCGAGGTGGCCCGCGAGTACCTCGACGCGACCGGCGCGCCCCCGGCGTGGGTGGACTGGGACGAGATGGAGAAGGCCCGGCTGTTCTTCATCGACAACAACGTGCACATCTCCACCGCGCTGTCCTTCGCCGCGATGCCCGCCTGCTACGTCGTCCCGCACGTCGCCAAGCTCCTCAGCGCCACCCACTCCCTCGACTACCCCTCCCGGCGCATGGCCGAGACCGGCCAGTTCACCGTCTACCTGATGCGCCCCGACGCCTTCGAGGCCGGCGGCCGCTTCATCCCCGCCGCGCAGAAGGTCCGCCTGCTGCACGCCTCCATCCGCCACCACCTGCGCCGCGCGGACCGCTGGGACGTGGCCGGGCTGGGCGTACCGATCTGCCAGGAGGACATGATCGGGGGGCAGCTGATGTTCTCCCTCCAGGTCCTGGACGCCCTGCACCGGCTCGGTATCCATATGTCGGAGGACGGCGCGCGCTCCTACTACTACGCCTGGCGCGTGGTCGGGGCGATGCTCGGCGTCGACCCCGCCCACGCCCCGGCCGACCTGGAGAGCGCCCGGCAGTTCTCCGACCTCTACATGACCCGGCACATGGGCCCCTCGGAGGAGGGCGTGCGGCTGACCCGTCAGCTGATCGACCTCTACGAAGAGGTCGTCCCGGGCACCGTGTTCGACCCGGTGGTCGCCGCCCTGATCCGCTACCTCATCGGCGACACGGCCGCCGACTGGCTCGACGTACCCCGCTCGGCCTGGGACACCCTCGTCAAGGCCGCGCCCGCGCTGCTGGGCGTCCTCGAAAGCCTGGAGGACCGCTCCCCGCTGGCGGCCTGGGCACTGGACCGCCTCGGCGCGCTGACCACCAACCTCGAACTCAGCTCCCTCACCCGCGGCCGGGTCATGCAGTACGCCATCCCCGAGCACCTCAAGAGCGAGTACGGCGTCACCTCCACCGCACCGCGCACCGACCGGTGGACGCCACCGCCGCTGACGGCGCAGCTGCCCGCCCGGGAGAGCTGACGCGGGGCCCGGCAAGGCGCAAGGGCCGCCCCCGAGGCCCGGGGGCGGCCCTTGCGTCACGCCCCGGGTCCGGGGCGGGCGCTCACTTCGCGTCCTCGATCTTCCACTTCTGACCGCCGTACTTGCCGCACTCGCCCGTCAGCGCGCTCTTGTCGTTCTGTGTGTCGCTGAGGCACTCGTTGTTGTCCATGTTGACGAGGCGGAAACGGCCGTCGCCCGCGTCCTCCAGCCGCCACTTCTGGTTCGCGGGCAGCTGCCCCGACTTCACTGCCTGGGGATCGGCATGCCAGATCTGGACGACATTGCTGCCGCCGTTCTTGTCGAGGACCTTGCCCGGGGCGTTGCCGGGCTCCAGGGCGACCGTGTTGTCCTCGGCGTAACGGTGGATGATCCACAGCTGGTTGCGGCCGTACTTGTCACCGGTCAGGTCCGGGCTCTGGCCGACGTAGGTGCCGTCCTTCTGCTGCCCCTCCTTGACCTCCAGGAACCCGCCGGGGTCGAAGTCGCTGCGGAGGGTCTCCAGCTTCGGCCCCTTGTCCTTCTTCTCCCCGCCACCGCCGCCGTCCTTCTTCGGCGGGTCCTTGGGCCCGCTGTCCGCCGGGGGCTTCTCGGCCGGCGGGGCCGACGGCGACGGCGGCGGGGCGCTGGGCATGGGCTTCGCATCCGGCTTGGTCGGCAGCTGTACCTGCGCCTCCGGCTTCTCCTTGGCCTGGGTGGACACCTCGGGCGACGCCCGGAACCACAGCGCCAAGAACGCCACCAGGGCCGCGAGCAGCAGCGACAGCAGCGCCAGCGCCCAGGGCGGCAGCACGGACGGCTGGAGGTAGGTGCCGCGCAGCTCGGTCGGCTGCGGTTCGCCCGCCCGCATCACCGAGACGGTGAACGGATGCTTGCGGGTGGTGCCGAACCAGCTCACCTGGCCCGGCTTGATGGCCAGTTCGGCGAAACCGGCCCGGCCGGGCGCCACCTGGACCGAACTCGGCTCGGCCTCGACGGTGAACGCGTCCCCGTTCTCCCGGCCGGACAGGGAGGTGGTCAGCTCCTGGTTGCCGAGGTTGTCGACGGCGACCGCCGCCTTGGCGCGCCACCGGCCGCGGACGACCAACGGCACCAGTTCGGTGCGGAGTTCGGTGAAGGGACCGACCGTGAGCTGGCCCTCGACGATGTCCGCGGCCTGCGGTGTCTCGCGGGGCATCACCCGCACGCCGAAGGGCGTCGGCCCGGCGACCGCGTCCGGGGTGCGCGGCGGCGCGAACCGCACCTCGGCCGTGCCCTCCGCCCCCGGATACAGCCGCAGCACATCCGGCTCCACCCGTGCCCAGCCCGCCGTGGCACCCACCACCTGTAGGCGGTACTCCTCGACGGTGTCCCCCGTGTTGCGCACTCGCAGCCGTACGCCGGTACCGGAACCCGGCTCGACAGTCGTCGCGGCCGGTTCCAGAGAAGTCCACATACTCACTCAGACAGTCAACTGTCTGTACAGGCGCGGGGCAGCGTCCGTTAGGGCACACCCGGGGGCACGATCGGCTGCCCTATCGTCCGGACCGGCCGACAGACGGCGCGGCCCCGTGATACAGCTGCCGGAACCACCGGAAGCCGCCGGACCGGGCCTGCTACGCCGGTACGTCGGAGCGCAGCAGCCCGTCCGGCAGCGGCTCCTCCAACGGCTCCGCCAGCAGCTCCGCGATACCGGCCGCCTGGTGCGCGCCCCGCCGCCGCAGCGCCGAGCGCGCCGACTCCAGTTCGCGGTGCGCGCCCGCGGTGTCGCCCAGGGCCAGCAGTGCCCGGCCGCGCGCGGCCTGCGCCAGCCCCCGGCAGACGTCGTCCCCGAGGTCGCGTTCGATGGCCAGCGCCTGCGCCGCACAGTCCAGCGCCGCCGTGTCGCGGCCCCGGGCCAGCTCGCAGTGGGCCAGCCGGGCCCAGGCCAGCGCCTCCCAGCGCGGGTTGCCGGCGCACCGGTGATGCCGCTGCGCCTCCCGCAGCTGGGCCGCCGCCTCGCCCGCCCGGCCGTCCGCCAGCAGCCCGCAGCCGGTCTGGTAGTGCACCTGCGCCATCGTCTCGGGGCACCCCAGCTGCCGGGCGCTCGCCAGCGCCTCGGCCATGGCCTGGTACCCCTGACGGCGCTGCCCGAGGACGAGATACGCGCGGGCCAGGTGGGCGCGGACCCGGATCGCGTCGGCCCGCCCG
The DNA here is from genome assembly GCF_046549095.1 of Streptomyces sp. x-80. NCBI lineage: Bacteria > Bacillati > Actinomycetota > Actinomycetes > Kitasatosporales > Streptomycetaceae > Streptomyces > Streptomyces sp. x-80. Next base: position 29,150 of record NZ_JAJPWM010000010.1, on the reverse strand, counting down.
CCGAGCGCCTCGAAGCGCGCGTACGCCTGCCCCAGTACGGGCAGCGCCTCCCCGGCCCGGCCCATGGAGAGCAGCACCATGGCCAGTTCGTGCGCGGCCTCCGCACCGACCAGCCGGTCGCCCGCCCGCTCGGCCAGCCGCAGGCTCTCGCGCAGCATCCGGGCGGACCGCTCATAGGTCTGGGAGCCGTAGGCGGGTGCGCCGAGGAGGCGGAGCGCACGGGCCGTGGCCACCTCGTCGCCGCGCGACCGGGCCCGCTCCACGGCGAGCCGGGCCAGCGGCTCCAGACCGCGGTGGCGTGCGGTGCCGCCGAGGAGGTGGGACCAGGCGGTGAGCAGATCGACGGCCTGGCGCAGCAGGTCGCCGGGGCAGTCGTCCGCGTCGGCGGCATCGGCGGCATTCTCGGTGCCGCGCTCCGCCGCCCCCGCCCACTCGTCACCCGCGCGTTCGACTTCCCGGCCCGCGCCGCGGTGCCGTCCGCCGGCCGGACCGGTGCACCCGTCGGCCTCCGGACCGCCGTCCGCGCGCGGCTCCGCGCCGTCGGCCGGGCCCGGCCCGTAGCGCAGCACCCGGTCCACGAACGCGTACAGCCGCGTGTCCGCGTCGTCCAGCCATTCGCGCGAGCTCGCCGCGTCCAGCAGCTCGCGGCCCGGCATCGCCGGACGGTGCAGCAGGGTCGGCAGGACGCTGTGCGGTTTGCTGTTGCGCACCGCTTCCAGGACGGTGGCCAGGACGAAGTCGAGGAAGCGGCGCCGCGCCTCGCACCGCTCGCGCGGGCTTTCGGTGCGCTCGCTCAGCCGTCGCGCGAAGAGTTTGACCAGGCCGTGGTAGTGGTAGCGGTCGGTGCCCTGGCACTCCAGCAGCCCCGCGTCGACCAGGCGTTCCACCCGCTCCTCCGCCTCGTCCTCGCTGATCCCGCCCAGCAGTACGGCCGCGGCTCCCCGGCAGAACGACGGCATATCGGCGAGGGCCAGGATGCGGAACGTCCGGGCCAGCTCGGGGTCGAGGGCCTCGTAGCCGATCCGGAACGTCGCGTGCACGGCCAGGTCACCGACCCGCAGTTCGTCCAGCCGGCGCCGCTCGTCGCGCAGCCGCGCCGCGAGATCGGCGAGGGTGCGGCCGGGCCGGGCGGCGAGGCGGGCGGCGGCGATGCGCAGCGCGAGCGGCAGTCCGCCGCAGTCCGCGACGAGCTCCCGCGCGGCGGACCGCTCCGCGGCGACCCGGCCGCGGCCCAGCACCGCGGCCAGCAGCCCGACGCCCTCCGCCTCCTCCAGCACGCCCACCTCGACACAGCGCGCACCGGACAGCGCGATCGTCCGCGAACGGCTGGTGACCAGTACCGCGCAGCCCGGTGTGCCGGGCAGCAGCGGCCGGATCTGCGCGGCGTCCTTGGCGCTGTCGAGCAGTATCAGCATCCGGCGGCCCGCGAGCAGCGAACGGTAGAGCGCCGCCAGCTGGTCGAGGCCGTCCGGCAGGGCGCTGTCGGGGACGCCCAGCGCGCCCAGGAACCGGGTCAGTACGTCGGCGGTGTCGGCCGGGACCGGATCGCAGCCGTGCAGATCGACGTACAGCTGGCCGTCCGGGAAACCGGCGCGGGCCTGCTGCGCGACATGGACGGCCAGCGCGGTCTTCCCGGCCCCGCCGAGCCCGGTGAGCACGGCCACCACCGGCGCCCGCCCGGCCGCGGCCCCGTCCAGCAGCTCGTGCAGCCCGGCCGCGAGCTCCCGCCGCCCGGCGAAGTCCGCCATGGCGGAGGGCAGCTGTGCGGGCACGGGGATCCGCTGGGCGGGCGCCGTCGGCTGCCGGGCCGGGATGCCGGAGGGGGCCTCGGCGCGGGGTGCGCGGGGCGGGGCGGCCGCCCCCGGTATCCGCGTGGCCGGTGACTCCGGTGACTCCGGTGAGGTCGATGACGGCAGGGAGGCCGTCGGCGTTCCCGATGCCGGGGACGCGTCCGGTGCCGCCCCGCGCGGTGGGGTCTGCCGGGGCATGCCGGGTGCGGGTACGGCGCCGTTGGCGCGCGCCCCGCGGGGGTCCGGCCTGGTCGCCGGGGCGGACATCGTTGTCCGCGCGCGTGCCGGAGCAACGATCCCCCTCGTACGGCTGGATCGCTGTGTGGGGACCGAGACCGCGGGCCCGGCGGACCCGGCGGAACGGCCGGTCTGTGCTGGTGTCTGCCGCTCCTCCGGTGTCTGCGACTGCGTGCGGCGGGTGGCGGGCGCGCCCGACAGCAACCGGGCGTGCAGGGAGCCGAGTTCCCGTCCCGGCCGGATCCCGAGTTCGGCGTCCAGGAAGCGCCGGGTGGCCTCGTACACGGCCAGCGCGTCCGCCCGGCGGCCGCCCTGGTCCAGTGCCTGCATCAGGAGTCCCTGGGTGCGTTCACGTAACGGCTGCTCGGTGGCGAACGCGCGCAGCGACGCCACGACCTCGGTCGCCCGGCCCAGCTCCAGCGCGCAGGCGAAGGCGTTCTCCTGGGCGGTGACCCGTAGTTCCGAGAGCCGTTCGCGCTGCATCTGCGGGTACGGGCCGGACAGCCCGGCCAGCGGTGTGCCGCCCCACAGCCCGAGGGCGCGGGACAGTTCCTCGTACGCCCCACGGATGTCGCCCCCGGACCGCAGACGGGCCGCGTCTGCCAGCCGCGCCTCGAACTCCGCCGCGTCCAGTGCCTGGACGGGGGTACGCAGCGCATAGCCGTCGCCCTCCGACACCAGCAGCCGCGCGGGCGCACGGGCGCCCCGCTCCGGCTCCAGCAGGGTGCGCAGCCGCGAGACATAGGTCCGCACGGTGCCCATCGCCCGTTTCGGCGGCGCCTGCTCCCACAGCGCGTCGACCATCTCCCACACCGGCACCGCCCGGCCGCCGCGCAGCAGCAGCATCGCCAGCAACACCCGTTGCTGCGGCGAGCCCGCGTTCAGCGCCTGACCGTCCCGCAGCACTCGTACGGATCCCAGGACCTGGAACCGGAACGCACCACGCTCACCGCTCCGGTACTCAGCGCCGTATCCGGGTCCGTGGCCCCCCACGTGCCCGTCCCCGCCCTGGTATCCGGGCCCGTCCGCGTACCCCTCCTCGTACCCCAGCCCGTCCTCGTACCCGTACCGGGTGGCACCCCTGTCCGTGGTCACAGCCTGTCCACCCCTTTGCCCGATTGACCCATGGCACCCCGAGATTCTGCCCTTGCGCACCTACTCAGATGTACCGGACGTACTCGACGTCACCATCGAAGCGTCCTTTTCTTGCAGTGCGGCCATCCCCGTCGGGCGCCGAGAGCCGAGTAACTGCCGGTCATGTTCCCCACGTTCCCAGAACCACGGGGCTTCGCCCCGGCGTTCCCGGTCCCCCTGTGATGCCTGGCACTTCCCCGGAAGGTGCCCGAAAGGGCAGCCGCTGTTGCCCTTTCACCCCTCCGGCACCGTAAACACGCCCCGCGGAATTCACCGCGGCCCGGGACGGCGCCCCACCACCCCGGCCTGCCCTTCCGGTCACCGCGCGCTGCCCGCCGGGACGTCCGCCCGGCTCTGTACCCGGCGCCCCGGACAGGCCATCGTCAACGCCGACACCGGGTCCCTCGCGCCACCGTCCACCGGATACGGACCCCAGCACATCCGGGACGCGGTCAGGGTCCCGGACAGAGGCAGGGCAGAGGCGGGGCAGGGGCACGAACACCGCGACCGGCGTCGCTGCCGGCACCGGAGCTGATACCGGTGCCGATGCCGGGGCCGGGGCATCGACGAGGCGGTGGACCTCGGAGCCGCCGCCGGCCTCCCGCCCCGGGCCGGCCGACGCCGGGGCTCCCCGTTCCGGGCGTCCGGCCTCGGGGCTCCGGGCTCCGGCCGTCGGCCTCGGCGGGGCACCAGGTGACCGAACGGGCAGCACCCTGTGCCCCCACTGACGTCCGTTCGTCTCTACATCCGCACCGGCCCGTACGGGATCGTTGCGGAAATACGGAGCACTGAGCACAGGGTGCGGGGTGCGGAGTCCGTAGCGCGGCGAGGGACGTACGGCGTCGTACGAGGACGAAAACGTACGAGCCCGGAGTACGCGACCAGAGGGCCGCACGCACCGCGAGAGCGGCGAAGAACATACACACCGCGAGAGCGGCCGGGGCCGGACCACGCGTCCGAAGCCGGGAAGCCAGGGGACGGGGGGACACCATGCGGACACCGGGCCACCAGCCCGCGTCCGGGCGCGAACGCGCGGGCGCCAACGCGGCCACCCGCACCCCGGCGCCCGCCGCACGTCCCGCCGCCCCCGGATCCGCGGTCGCCACCGCAGCGGCCCCGTCCGCCGCGTTCACGGTGTCCGGAGCCGCCCGGGTGACGGCGGCCGGACCGGCGGACCGCCTCGCCCCGGGCGCGGCCTGGATGCTCCAGCGGACCGCGGACAGCGGGGGATCGGCCGACGTCATGCGACAGCACGGTCCGGCGAACGGTGCGATACCGGGCCGTGACCAGGACCGGGGCCAGGAGCAGGCCCCGGAACGAGAACCACAGCGGCGGCTCCGCCAGGCCAGTGTGCCGCTGGCCGACCGGCTGCGGGACAAGAACCCGCCGTCCGAGGCCCAGGCGGACATCAGCGAGCTCGCCGCCCGCTACGACGGCCTCGGCGAACGACGGGTGAAGGCGCGGCTCACCGTCCTCGGGGAACTCCGGGACGCCGCCGCCTCCGCGGTGTCCGGCCCGGACCCGCTCAAGGCGCTGCGCGAGGTCGTCGAGCAGGAGACGCGGGCGGTCAGTGACCGGTTCATCGACCTCGCCGATCTCACCAGCCGCAGCGACGGCCCCTACGAGATGATGACGCGCGAGGGTCTGCTGTGGCGCGACCCGGAATTCGAGCACCGCACCGCGGCGGTCCAGAAGTCCGGCCGGGCCTATTTCGAGGAACTCTCCCGGATGAATCTCCAGTCCATGGAGCGGGAGAACGCGAGCAGAAGAGAAAGAGGACGTTTCTCGCTCTTCCAGAAGACCGCCGAGCCCTCATGGATGGCGGACACCCGGGCGAAACTCACCACGGCGCTCGGAAACAGCGTTCTCCATCACTACACGACCGCGGACCGGGCCGCCTCGATGGTCAGCGACCGGGCCATGCGGTCCAGGACGTCCCTGGAACTCGAAGGGCGCGGCGACCGGCACCATACGGCGCCCCACGACGAGCCGGCGCTGGCCAACGACGCGTTCGTCTTCTTCTTCATCGAGGCGCCGGGCTCGCCCTTGTGGGATTCCCGGTTCGCCGGGGGCGGTGATCGCGCCCGGATCTCCCTGAAAATCAAGGAATCCGGTCTCCTCCAGCGCGGCTGGGTCATGCTCGGTGACGTCGCCCGGCGCGATCGCCCCGCCCTGCTGACCGACCGCATGCAGGAATACCGGGCTCCGACGGGCGGCGTCGCGCACAGGTATCCGGACCGCGTCCACCAGAACGTGCTCGTCGGCGCCGACATCATCCCCGGTCTGGCCGAGCGCGCCGTCATGGAAATCGCCCGGATCGAACAGGCCGGTCAGCAACGTGCCACTCGGCTGAAGAAGATGAGCGGCGACGCGTTGATGACGTTCCTGCTGACGGATCTGCTGCGCCCGCAGGCCATGCTGCCGAACTCGGTGCCGATTTCCAGAAAGCACGTCGAACCCGCACCCGGACCCACACCCGGACGCGGACGAGTACCGGTGCCCCGCCCCGACAGCTGAGCACCCGATAGCCGCACCATCCGCAGTACCCGTAGGACCCGCAGTACCCGCAGTAGCCGATCTTCAGCACCGCCCATGAGGAGAGCAACGCCATGCCCACCTACCTGTCCCCCGGCGTATACGTCGAGGAGGTCTCCAGCGGATCGCGCCCGATCGAAGGCATCGGCACGTCCGTCGCCGCCTTCGTCGGGCTGGCGTCCACCGGTCCGGTCAACGAGCCGACGCTGGTGACGAACTGGTCCCAGTACGTGGCCGCCTTCGGCGAGTTCACGGACGGGTACTACCTGGCGCACGCCGTCTACGGGTTCTTCAACAACGGCGGTACCGCCGCCTACGTCGTGCGGGTGGGCGGGTCGTCCGCCGGTGCCGACGAGGCGGGGCAGCCGCAGGCCGTGGCCGCGCCCAAGGAGCTGACGGCGGGCGAGCCGGTCGCGCTCGGCACGTTCAAGGTCGCGGCCATCGCGACGGGTTCGGCGAACAACGGCGCGCTGACCGTCGAGGTGCAGGACGTCGAGGGCGAGAGCGCGGCCGACCGGTTCAAGCTGGTGGTGAAGGACGGCGAGAAGGTCGTCGAGAGCTTCGACGTCAGCTCGAAGAAGACGGCGCGGAACTACGTCGTCACGCAGGTCAAGCAGCGGTCCAAGACCATCACCGTCGAAGAGGCCGCGACCGCCGCGCAGCTGACCAAGCCCGTCGCGCAGTCCGTCACCCTCGTCCCGCCCGTGGCCGTCCCGGTGCCGGCCACCCCGGCGACGGGCGGCGCCGTGGAGCGGCTCAACTCGGGGCAGTTCATCGGCGATTCGGCCGACCGCACCGGTTTCGGCGGCCTGGAGGCGCTGGACGAGGTCAACATGGTCGCCGTACCGGACCTGATGGCCGCCTACCAGCAGGGCCTGATCGACCTGGAGCAGGTCAAGGCGGTCCAGCTCGGCCTGATCTCGCACTGCGAGCTGATGGGCGACCGGATGGCCATCATCGACCCGCCGCCGTCCCTCAACGCCCGCGACATCCGCAAGTGGCGCCAGGAAGTGGCCGGGTACGACTCGCGGTACGCCGCGCTCTACTACCCCTGGATCAAGGTCTTCGACCCGGCGTCGGGCCAGTCCCGCGTCGTTCCCCCGTCCGGTCACATGGCCGGTGTGTGGGCGCGCAACGACTCCGAGCGCGGTGTGCACAAGGCCCCGGCGAACGAGATCGTGCGCGGCGCCGTGGACCTGGAGCTCCAGATCACCCGGGGCGAACAGGATCTGCTCAACCCGGTCGGCGTGAACTGCATCCGGGCCTTCCCCGGGCGCGGTGTCCGGGTGTGGGGCGCGCGGACCCTCGCGTCCGACCCCGCGTGGCGCTACCTGAACGTCCGCCGCTACTTCAACTACCTGGAGGAGTCGATTCTCGTCGGCACCCAGTGGGTGGTGTTCGAGCCGAACGACCAGGCGCTGTGGGCCCGTATCCGCCGCAACATCTCGGCGTTCCTGGTGAACGAGTGGCGCTCGGGCGCACTGTTCGGGCAGCGCCCCGAGGACGCCTTCTACGTGAAGTGTGACGCGGAGACGAACCCCGTCGAGTCCGTCGACCTGGGACGGGTCGTCTGCGAAATCGGTATCGCACCGGTCAAGCCCGCCGAGTTCGTCGTCTTCCGGCTGGCCCAGTTCTCCGGCGGCGGTGGCGAGCTGGAGGAGTAAACCCCCTTCGCGGCCTGAGAAGCGGCTGCGTGCGCAGACCCGGTCCTCGACCGCGTCGCCATCGCAGCCGCCATCACGGTGGCGGTCTCAGTCTCCATCGCAGTCACACAGATCTTTTCGAGAATTCGCACAGGAGTGAAATTCCTTGTCCCTTCAGCCCGGTGATGCGCTCACCTCACACAATTTCGGCCTCCAGATCGACGGCGTGATGGTCGAGTACCTCCAGGAGGTCAGCGGCCTGTCCATGGAGCAGGACGTCATCGAATACCAGCAGGTGTCGGCGGACGGGAAGCCCGTCGTGAAGAAGATGCCCGGCGTGAAGAAGGCCGGCGAGTGCACCGTCACGCGAGGCATGACGCAGAGCGGGGCATTCACGGAGTGGATCAACAAGTCCGTCGCGGGCGACATGGGTTCGGCCCGTAAGAACGCGACCATCATGATGATGGACTACCAGAACTCCCCGGTGAAGCGTTACAACATGCGCAACGCCTGGTGCAGCAAGGTGGAGACCAGCGGCGTCAAGGCGGGCGACGCCGCCGCGCTCACCGAGAAGGTCACGATCGTCTTCGAAGAACTGGTCATCGAGTAATGCGACGGGAAGGCCCGGCCGGAGCGTCGGCCCAACAGGATGTGCTGCGCACGGAATTCGAATTCGAGCTGCCGCGCGGATTCGTGGACGAGTCGGGAACGGTGCACCGCAACGGCACGATGCGGCTGGCCACGGCACGGGACGAACTGATCCCGCTGCGTGACGTACGGGTACGCGAGAACCCGGCCTACCTCTCGGTCGTCCTGCTGGGCCGGGTCATCACCCGGCTCGGCACGCTTCCGGACGTGCACGACGGGACGGTGGAGAACATGTTCGCCTCCGACCTGGCCTTCCTTCAGGACTTCTACCGGCAGATCAACGCGGAGGGCCACACCCGGGCGGCGGTCGCCTGCCCGCACTGTGCGGAGTCCTTCGAGGTGGAGCTGGCCGGGAGCCGCCTGGGGGAATCGTGACGTACGCGGCCGACCGTATCGAGGAGGAAGTCGCTTACCTCGCCTACCACTTCCACTGGGCCATCGGCGACATCCTCGACCTCGAACACGGCGACCGGCGCGCGTACGTGTCACAGATCGCGACCCTCGTCGAGCGGGGCGCGCGAGCCGAAGGGAAGCAGTGACGGGGGATGGGTTTGTTCAGGTGGCGGCGCGGGGAACGGCGCCGGAGTGCCGAGGCCGCGGTGCAGGCCGGTACGGATGCGACGCCGGACACGGCGACTGCGGCGGGCACCTCGGACGCGGCGGCGCCGGGAGTACGGGCCGGGTCGGCGGAGCCGGCTTCCGGGGCGGCTTCGGCGCACCCGGGTGACGGCCGGAGCACGGCCGCGCCCGGGTGGACGGCCCTGCCGCCCGTCCAACGGGTGCTGGCCGCGCCGCGTACCGTCGCGGCGCCGGACTTCGCGCGCTCACTGTCCGCACACCACAACCCGTCCTTCCACGGTGAACTGAGCCACGAAGTACGGGCCGGTGCCCCCGCGGGCGTGCTCGGCGGCGTGCTCACGCCCGTCGCCGGGCAGCCGTCCGCCCTCGACCTGCCGGCGCTTCGCCTGCCGGTCGCGGGACAGCGGGCGGACGACGCCCCGACACCGGCCCCGCAGACGGTCGCGGACGCGGGCACCGGCGCGGGTGTGGGTATGCGGATGGGGCTGCGGACGGGGACGGGGGCGCTGACGACACCCGCGGCATCCACGGCTTCCTCGCCTTCTTCCCCGTCCCCGGCACCGGGGCAACCGGCCCCGGCCCCGGTACAGCGACGGGCGGCGGTGCGCTCTCCGCTCATCTCCGCGCGTCCGGTCCCGCAACCCCCGCGGCAGCTCCGGCCGGCCGGCAGCGCCCCGGCCCCGAAGCCGGAGCGGTCGTCCGGCCCGGCCGGTGCCGCCACCCCGGCGGCGCCGGACGCCCCGGCTGCGGCCGCCGAGGTCCGGCCCCCCAGACTCCCCGGCCCGGTTTCCCCCGCCGGTACCGGGGAACCGGCCGCCGACGCGTCACCACGCGCTTCGGCGGCCGGGGATCCCGCCGCTGTACGGCCCGCAGCACCTGCCAGGGCCGTACAGCGGCGGGTATCGGTACGCCGGGTACGCCGCGCCCCTGAGGCGGGTACGGGCGGCGCCCCGGACGCGGGCCCTGACCCGGCCCCGGCACCTGCCCCTGCCCCTGCCCCTGCCCCGAAGCCTGGGACGGTCCCGAGCCCGGCCCCGGCCAGGAAGTCGGGTGCGGTCCCGGACGCGGGAGCGGTCAAGGGCGCCGACGCACCCGCACCGGGCGCGCGCCCGGGAACCGGCCCTGGTCCGGGACCTGCCCCGGCGGCCCCCGCGCCGTCGAGCGTCCCCGCCACCGCGCCCGTCCCGTCGCCCGCCCCCGTACGCGCCCGGACCGGGAACCGGCCCACAGCTCAGCCCGAGGCGGCTCGGCCCACGCCTGCCCCGGCGCCGCCCGCAGCCACCTCTTCACCTTCTCCCTCGCCGTCGCCCTCTCCCTCGCCCGTCGAGCGGAGTGCGGAGAGCCGTACGCCCCAGCCCGTACAGCGGAGCCGTGGCACGACAGACTCCGGCGTTGCTCCTGGCAAGCCCGCACCGGCCGAAACCGGCGCCACCCCGCCGGTACCGGCCACCCGGGCACTGACCGGGCACCGCCCCGGGCTCGGTACGCCGCTCCCGTCGGCCCCGGCCACGCCGGGCTCCGCACCGGGCGCCGCACCCTCCGCACCCTCCGTACCTTCCGCATCGGCAGGCCCCGCCAGGGCCGCTACCGGTGGCGCCACGCCCCCGGTCCCCGCACCGGTTCCGGCACGCCCGGACAGCCGCGCCCCGCAGCAGGCCCAGCCCGGCCAACCTGTCCAGCCTGTCCAGCGCATCCGCACAACGTCCGCCCGCCGTACGGGACTTGGCGCCCCGCTCCAGCCGAACGCGACCCCGACCACCCCGGCGCCGAACACACAGAGCGCGCCGAACCCGCAGGGGACACCCACTACACCGGTGTCACCCACCACACCGGCGTCACCCGCGTCACCGACGTCACGTGCGTCATCAACATCACGTGCGTCATCGACATCACCGACGCCACCAACGTCACCGGCCATATCAGCCGCACCGGCCTCATCTGCCGCACCGCCGGTGTCCCCTTCCCACCGGGCCGCTCCCGTCGCCCCCTCCTCCGACGCCGCCCCGCGGACCGCCGTACAACGAGCCGCCGCGCCGGGGTCCCCCGCACCGCGGTCAGCCGCTCCGAGCGGGACTCCCCACCGGCCGGCCCCCGCGCCCGCACCGGCACAGCCCTCGGCATCCGGACCGGCCCAGGCACCAGCGACGGCACCAGCACCGACCCCAGCCCCCCTGCGTACGCCCCAGGCCGCCCCCGCGAAAGCCCCCCGGAGCGCGCGCCTGAAGACCCCTCTCGGCGCACCCTTGAACGCACCCCTGAGCGCGCCCGAGAACACGCCCCGGAGCACACCGGAGTCCGCCCCGGCGCCCACGCGGCACACCCCCGGGGACACCAACGCCAAGCCCAACGCCGGTCCCACCGCCACCCGCTCCGCCGAGCCCACGCCCGCGCGGAACTCCGGACCCACCACCGGCGACACCCCCGTCCAGCGCGCCGCGCGGACCACCGGGCAGACCGCCCCGCAGACCGCCGGGCCCACCCCGGACCAGCGCGCGGCCACGCCCGGTACCACCCCGCCCAGTCCGCCCGACCCGCCCTCGGCGCAGCAGGGCCGGTCCGTCGAGCCCGGTGCGGCCCGCAGCGGCCGCCGCCGTCCACTGATCGGCGCACCGATCACGCCCCCGGCGCACCGGCCGGCCGACGCCGCCGCGACCCCGCTTCAGCGCGCCTCGGCACCGGAAGCCGCCACCGGCCGCCCCACGCCGAGCCCGGTCAGCGCCCCGCCGCCGCCCGCCCCGCCCAGGAGTACGCACCGCTCGGCACCCGAGGCCACGGCCACGCCCGCGCAGCCGACCGCGCCCCGGCCCACGGCACCGGAGACCCGCCAACACCCGCTCCCTGCCCAGCCGTTGCCCGTAATCAGCGCACCGGCCACCGGGCCACTCCCTGCCCTCCCCTCGGCCGCCGCACCGGCCCCCGTACAGCGAGCAGCGACCTCCCCGGCGCCCGCCGTGACCGCCATACCCGCCGTACCCGCCACGCCCCCGACCGCCGTGCGGCCCGACCTGCCCACGCGCCCCTCGGCGGGTGAACCCGTGCAGTCGGCCGGGCACCAGGGCCGTACCGACGGGACCCCGACGCTCGTCACCCAGCGCGCCCCCCTCGCGTCCGCCCGGCCCCTCGCCGCCCGCCGCCCGGCCGAAGCCGTCGCGGGGCCGCAGTCGGCGGCGTCACCCGCACCGCCGAAGCGGACGGCTCACCAGGGCGACGCACCCTCGTCCGCGGTACCGCTGCGCACCGCGGGCACCAGCTCACCGATGACCTTCGCCAAGCAGACGCCCACCGTCATCCCCGTACGAACCGGCAACCCCGCAGGCACCGGCGAACCGGCCAGAACCGGCGACCCCGTACGCCCCACCGTGCAACGCCTCGCGACCCAGACCCCGGCCTCGTTCCCCGTTCCGGCCCCGAACACCGCTCACCCCACCGACGCACCCCCCACCCAACGGTCCCCCCTCACCCCACCCCCCGCGCCCGCCACCGCGCCCACCCCCCTGCGCACCCCCACCCCCGCCCCACGCATGTCCATGCCCATGCCCATGCCACTGGCGGCCCCCACCCCTGCCCCCACGCCCCGGCCCGCACCCCTCCCCGCTCCCGTACAGCGCAGCGCCCCCGTCCAGAGAAGCTCAGCCCCCTCCCCCGCGCCCACCCACAAACCACTGCCGCCCCCCATCACCCGCACCGCCGCCACCTCGTCCGCCGCTGCCCCGGCCGCCGCCTCCGCCGATCCCCCGTCCCCTCCCGCCTTCACCTCCGCCGCCGAACTGGACGATCTGGCCCGCCGGTTGGTCGCGCCGCTCTCCCGCCTCCTGCGGGCGGAACTGCGCGGCGACCGGGAACGCATCGGCCGGCTCCGCGACCACGGCCGCTGAGCCCACCCCGTACCACCCGCCCCAGCCCCGCCCGCCCAGCCCACACGAAAGACCCGGCCACCCATGCCCTCCACCAAGGACCCAGGCTCCACCGTCTTCTTCAAGCTGACCATCGACGGCCAGGACCTCGGCCTGTTCAACGGCTGTGACGGCCTCGCCTCCGAGGTCGAGGTCGAGCAGCGCCAGGAGGGCGGCAACAACGGCTTCGTGTGGCAGCTGCCCACCCGGGTGACGTTCTCCACCATCCGTCTCACCCGTCCCCTCACCGCCGACACCTCCCGCGTCGCCGCGTGGATCTCCTCACTGGCCACCGGCATCACCCGGCCCACCGCGCAGATCGCCGCGCTCCGCGCCGACGGCTCGATCGTCGCGCAGTGGGGGCTGGTCGAGGTGCTGCCGGTGCGCTGGCAGGGGCCGACGCTGGACCCGGCCAGCCCGAGTGTGGCCACCGAGACGCTGGAGATCGCGCATCACGGCTTCACCGACGCGGGAGGTGCCTGAGATGGCCGCGCCGACCGGCGGCAAGGCGGGAGCCAGCCTCGTCCGGGCCTCGCTCGCCATCCACCAGCCGCCCACCGACCTCGGCGGGTCCATGGGCGGCCGGATCGGCGAGGTGGAGTTCCAGTTCAATCCGACGCAGATACAGATGGGCCGGGCGGCCAACTGGCAGACCCAGGCCGCCGTCGCCTACGCGCGCGGTGCGCCGCCGCAGTTCACCGGCGCCATGCCGGCCACCCTCCAGCTGGAGGTGTTCCTCGACTCCTCCGGGACACCCAACGGCGGGAAGGTGCAGAAGCAGGTCGAACTGCTGCTGTCGTGCTGTGAGGTGACACCGCAGAGCATCAACACCAAGCGGCCCTCGCCCCCTTGGGTGCGGTTCTCCTGGGGGTCCTTCAACACGGTGCAGTTCGTGGCGTACGTGACCAGCGCCAGCGCCACGTACACCCTCTTCAACCCCACCGGCGAGCCGCTCCGCGCCACCTGTTCCCTCGCGCTCACCGAAGTGTCCATGCCCACCAAGGGGCAGAACCCCACGTCCGGCGCGCTCTCCGCCCGCCGGGTCCACCGGACGGTCGCGGGCGACTCGCTCGCGCTGCTCGCCTGGCGGGAGTACGGGGACGCGACGCGCTGGCGGCGGATCGCCGAGGCGAACGACATCGACGACCCGATGCGGCTGCACCCCGGTACGGAGCTGCTGATCCCGGCGGCGGACGAACACCACGAAGAGCGCGGCAGCGGCCGGAACAGGCACGAGGCGGAGGCCACCCGATGAGCGACAAGACCTACACGAGCGTCCTGCATGTGGAGATCGAGGGCACCCGGCTGCCCGACAAACTCGCCGTCCTCCTCGTCGAGGGCTGGGTGGACGCCAGCGTGAACGTCCCCTCCGCCTTCCAGCTCACCTTCAGCGACCCCGGCGGCGACATCCTGGAGACCTTCCCGCTGATCAAGATCGGGGCGAAGGCGGTGCTGGCCCCGTTCACCGACGGGCAGCGCGGCAAACCCCTGCTCACCGGCGAGATCACCGCGCTCGAAGTGGACGCCGACGCGGGCGGCAAGTCCCTGGTCGTCCGCGGCTACGACCCCGGCCACCGGCTGCTGCGCAACCGGCGCGTGGCGGGCTACCCCCAGATGACCGCCTCCGACATCGTCCGCCGCCTCGCCACCCGCAACAAGCTCACCCTGGGCACCGTCGACTCCACCCCCACCGTCTACGAGCTGGCCACCCAGCCCAACATCACCGACTGGGACTTCCTCACCCGCCTCGCCCAGGAGAACGACGTCCACCTCTCCTTCGACCAGGAGGGGAAGCTGCGGTTCAGCGCCCTGCCGCCGGCCTCCGGCGCGCCCGCCGACACCACCCCGGCCGCGCAGAGCCCGTACGTCCTGGAGTTCGGGCACAACGCGCTGCGCAGCCGGGTCGCCATGACCGCCGCCGGGCAGGTCGACCGGGCGGGCGCGCGCGGCTGGGACATGCGCGCCAAGCGCGCCCTGTCCGCCGAGTCCCCGGCCACCACCAGCGAGGACATCGACGCCGACCTCAAGCCGTCGCAGGTCACCTCGCCCTTCGGCCCGGCCGAGCTGACCTCCACCGGCACCCCCTACACCACCCTGGCCCAGGTCACCCACGCCGCCCGTGCGCTCGCCGACGATGTGACCGCCTCCTTCGCCGAGCTGGAGGTGGCGGTCAAGGGCAATCCGGACCTGCTGCCGGGCCGGCCGGTGGCGCTGAAGGGCGCGGGCTTCCCGTTCGAGGGGAAGTACACCGCGACCGGGGTGCGCCATGTCTTCGAGTCCGGACGGCAGTTCACCACCTGGCTGACCGTCTCCGGACGGCAGTTCCGGTCGCTGTACGGGCTGGCGTCGGGCGGCCCCGAGAGCGCACCCGCACTGCCGGGCGTGGCCATCGCCGAGGTCACCAACGCCAAGGATCCGCTCCGGCTCGGCCGGGTCAAGCTGCGTTTCCCCTGGCTGTCGGAGACCTACGAGAGCGACTGGTGCCGGGTCGCGCAGTTCGGCGGTGTCCGGGGCGGCGGGCTGCTGCTGCCGGAGGTCGGGGACGAGGTGCTGTGCGCCTTCGACCGGGGCTCGCTGGAGCATCCGTACGTCCTGGCCGGGCTCTACAACGGCGTGGACAAGCCCACCCCCGACCCCGACGGCATCGAGCCCGTGGACCCGACCAGCGGCCGGATCAACTGGCGCAGCCTCGCCTCCCGCAGCGGCCACACCGTCGAACTGCTGGACGCCAGGACCCGGATGGCCCGCGGCATCCGGCTGCGTACCGGCGACGGCTCGCTCACCGTCCACCTGGACGAGGCCCGCACCGAGGTGACCGTCCGCAGCGACGGGTCCGTCACCATCACCGGCACCCGCAAGGTGGACATCAAGGCGGGCGGTGACCTGTCGCTGACCGCCGGGGGCTCGCTGAGCCTGCGGGCCGGCGGGTCGGTGGACGTCAAGGCGGGCGCGAAGTTCGACGTGAACGCGGGCGGTATGGCGCAGATCAACGCGGCCGGGACGGTGGGGATCAAGGCCATGGGGCCGGTCACCGTCAACTCGGTCTCGACGGTCAACCTGATGGCCCCGGCCGTCCTCCGCAACGCCATCCCGTTCTGAGCCGGGGCGGGTGCCGGGTGCTTCGAGGGGCGGAAGGGCGAGACGTGGGGCGTGCCGGCCGGAGTACCGGCGTGGCGAAGTGGCGACGCAGCGAGTAGCGAAGTGGCAGCGCGGGGGAATGGCGGGTCGAGGAGCAGTGGGAAGCGTGGGACATGAGTGAGCATTTCGTCGGCGCGGGGTGGGCCTTTCCGCTGCGTACGGACGCGGGCGGCGGGATCGCGCTGGCCCGCCGGGAGCGGGAGATCGAGGAGTCCATCCGGCTGGTGCTGGCCACCGCGCCCGGCGAGCGCCCGATGCGGCCCGAATTCGGCTGTGCCGTCCACGACATGGTCTTCGCGCCGGTCAACGAGGCGACGGCGGGCCGCATCCGCTACGAGGTGCGCTCCTCACTCGACCGCTGGGAGCCGCGCATCGAGGTCCTGGACGTCGAGGTGAGCCCGGCGCCCGAGGACCCGTCCGTCCTCTTCATCGATGTGACCTACGCCGTGCGCGGCACCAACAACCCGCGCAGCCTGGTCTTTCCCTTCTACGTGATCCCGTCCTCCGGAGAGTCCGCCACCGGGTCCCCGGCAACCGAAAGCGATCTGTGATGGCTCTGCCCGCCCCCCACCTCGACGACCGGCGCTTCCAGCAGTTCGTCGACGACGCCAAGCGCTACATCCAGCAGCGCTGTCCGGAGTGGACCGACCACAACGTCTCCGACCCGGGCGTCACCCTGATCGAGGCCGTGGCCCACATGGCCGACCAGCTCGTCTACCGGCTCAACCGGGTGCCGGAGAAGAACCAGCTGGCCTTCCTGGACCTGCTGGGCATCACCCTCTTCCCGCCGTCGGCGGCCCGCGCCGAGGTGACCTTCCGGCTCTCCGCGCCGCAGCCCGAACCGGTCGTCCTGCCCGCCGGTACGGAGGTGGCCACCAGCCGCACCGAGACCGAGGAGGCGGTGGCCTTCGCGACGGACGAGAACCTGACCGTCGTGCCCTGCGAACTCTCCGCCGTACTGCGCCAGGAGTCCGGGGCCGCCCCCGAGGACCGGGGCCAGGACGTCTTCGGCGGCCGCGATGTGCCCGCCTTCGCGGCCGCGCCGCAACCCGGCGACACCCTGCTCTTCGGGCTGTCGGCGGCGGTGCCCCGGTGCATCGCCGTACTGCGGCTGGACAGCCGGGTGGACGGTGTCGGCGTCGACCCGCGTCAGCCGCCGCTCGTCTGGGAGGCGTGGACGGCGGACGGCTGGACCGCCTGCGAGGTGGACGAGGACTCCACCGGCGGCCTGAACCGGCCCGGCGAGGTCGTGCTGCACGTCCCCGCCGGCCACACCGTCTCCCGCGTCGGCCGGACCGACGGCGGCTGGCTGCGCTGCCGGGTCGTGGCCGCCGTCCCCGGCCAGCCCTTCTACAGCAACTCCCCGACCGTACGGGCCGCTTCCGCGTTCACCATCGGCGGGACGACACCCGCCACCCACGCCGAATCCGTACGCGACGAGCCGCTGGGCGAATCGGCGGGCGTGCCCGGTCAGCGGCTGCGCCTGGCGCACGCCCCGGTCGTCGCGGGCCACCCGCCGCTGCTGCTGGAGATCTCCTCGGGCGAGGGCTGGGAGCCGTGGGAGGTGGTCTCCGACTTCGCCTCCTCCGGCCCCGGCGACCGGCACCTCACCCTGGACGCCGCCACCGGGGAGGTCGCCTTCGGCCCCTCCGTACGCCTGCCGGACGGCTCCATGGCGCAGTACGGGGCCGTACCGCCCAAGGGCAGCGCCATCCGGGCGACGCACTACCGCACGGGCGGCGGGCGCACCGGCAATGTGGCGCGCGGCGCGATCCAGGTGCTGCGCAGCTCCATCCCGTACATCGCCGCGGTGGAGAACCGCGAGGCGGCGCGCGGCGGGGTGGACGGCGAGACGGTGCGCGAGGCCAAGGTGCGGGCGCCCATCGCACTGCGCGCCCAGGAGCGTGCGGTAACCGCGCGCGACTACGAGGAACTGGCCCGCCGCGCCGCCCCCGAGGCCGCCCGCATCTGCTGCCTGTCGGTGGACACCCCGCAGGCCGGGGAGAACGCGGTACGGGTGCTGGTCGTCCCGCAGGCCGTGGCCGACCGGGACGGCCGGCTGCGCTTCGAGCAGCTGGTCCCCGGGGACGAACTGCTGGACCGCGTCACCTCCTTCCTCGACGAGCGCCGCCCCCTGGGCACCCGGCTCGCCGTCGGCCCGCCCTTCTACCAGGGCGTCACGGTCGTCGCGACGCTGCACTCCTTCCGGGCGGCGAAGGCCGAGCGGGTACGGACCGAGGCGCTGGACGCCCTGTACGCCTATCTGGACCCGCTGACCGGCGGGGCGCACGGGACGGGCTGGCCGTTCGGCCGCCCGCTGCACTCCGGCGAGATCTTCGCCGCACTGCAACGGGTCCCCGGTGTGGAACTCGTCGACGAGGTCCTGCTGCACCCGGCCGACCCCCTCACCGGCCGCCGCGGCGACGCCACCGACCGCCTCGACCTCGACCCGTCGGCGCTGCTGTTCCCGTTCGACCACCGCATCCGTGTGATCGAGGCCCGATGACCACGCCGTCCCTCTCCTTCTCGAAGGCCACGACGGGCACCCAGGCCCCGCCCTCGTACCGCGGGTCCGTCCCGGACCTCCCCTCCGTGCACCCGCTCGGCGACCAGCTCCCCGGGGTCTACGCCGACGACGACTTCGCCCAGCGGTTCGTCGAGGGCCTGGACGTGGTGCTGGCGCCGCTGTTCAACGTGCTGGACTGCCTGGACGCCTACTTCATGCCCTCGCTCGCCCCCGAGGACTTCGTCGACTGGCTGGCGACCTGGGTCGGCGCGGAACTGGAGGGCACCGAGGCGCTGCCCGTCCGCCGCTACGCGGTGGCCACCGCGGTGGGGCTGCACCGGCTGCGCGGCACCTCCCAGGGTCTGCGCGGCGCCCTCCAACTGGCCTTCGGGGTAACCCCCGAGATCACCGAGAGCGGCGGCGCCACCTGGTCGGCGCGCCCCCTCGGCGGCTTCCCCGGCTCACCCCGCCCCGGCCTCCATGTCACCCTCCGGGTGTCCGACCCGGCCACCGTGGACACCCATCGGGTACGCGCGGTGGTCGCGGCGGCCCGCCCCGCCCATCTCCCCTTCACGGTGGAGGTGACGGGCCCGGCGGCCGCACCGCCGCCGCATGCCCCCGCTTCCCCGCCCGCCCCCTCTGCCCCGGAAGGGATCTGACCATGACCGCCCCCACCACGGCCTGCCCGGACTGCGGCACGCCCGCCCGCCAGACGGGCCAGTCCTTCTGCGACTCCTGCGGCGCCTTCCTCCGCTGGGACACCCCGGCCGGTGCCCGCCCCGGGACGGGCCCCGCACCCGCGGCGGCCCCCGGCGCCGCACCGGGACCGGCGGACGACGACCCGACCCTGCCGATCCCCGCCACACCCGCCACCGACCATCCCACCCCGCCCCAGGGCACACCGCTGCCGTCCGCCGCCGCGCTCCCGGACGGCTCCCCGTCCTTCGGCCCGCCGCAGGGCTTCGGCCCGCCGCCGTCCTACGGCCCCCCGCCGGCCACCGACCCCCGGCAGGGATACGGCGCCGCCGGTGGCCCCGGGGGCGCCCCGGCCACCGGCCCCGCACCCGGTCCGGCAACCGGCTACCCCGGCTACCCCAGCCCCACCGCCCCGGCCGCCTCCGGCCCCCACCCCGAAGAACCGCCCGCGCCCGGGTCCCGCCCCAGCGACACCGCCGTCCGCGCCCTGCTCGTCCCCGTACCGGAGGCGAGCCCCGCCGCACCGCCCCAGGCACCCGGCACGGTCCTGCCCGGCCGCCCCGAGGCCGCCCGCCCGCAGGTGCGGACGCCGCACGCGGCCGTCGGTCCCGAGCAGGGCCCGCCCTGCCCCGGCTGCGGAACCCCGAACGCACCACGGCGCTACTTCTGCCGCAGCTGCACCAGCCTCCTCAAGGACCGCGGGGAGATCCCCGCCGAGGGCCCCTACGCGGGCCAGCGGCCCCGGCTCGCCCGCGGCCGGTCCCGCTGGATCGTCCGCGTGGCGGTGGCCGCCGGGGTGGCGGCCCTGGTGGTCGGCGGCATCTTCGGCGGACCGCCCGCCGCACGGGCCGTCCAGGACCATTTCGCCAAGCGGGTCCCCGTACACCCCACGACCTGGAAAGCCTCGCACTCCGACGCGAAGCAGGGCCCGGACCGCGCCTTCGACGGATACGCCAACACCTGGTGGGGGACGGGCTATTCGGGGAGCGCCGCCGGCCAGTGGCTCGAAGCGGGCTTCGGCCAGCCCACCGACCTGCTCGCCCTCCTGATCACCCCCGGCACCTCACCGCGCGCCGCCCAGGCCGCCGCCCAGGCCCGGCCCCAGGAGTTCGACCTGATCGTCACCGACTCGGCGGGCAAGGCGTACACCTCGCACCACCGGATCAACGACGGCGGTGTGCAGCGGCTCGACGTCCGCGTACGGGACGCGACGACCGTACGGCTGGTGCTGCGCTCCGCGTACGGCGCCACCGGCAACAAGCAAGTGGCCATCGCGGAACTGGAGTTCTTCGGCCGCTCGGCCACGTAGCCCGCGGCCCGGCACCGGGCACCGGGCACCGGGCACCGGGCACCGGGGCGATTGTCAGTGGCGGCTGGGACGCTGTCCCCATGACCACCACCGGCACGACCACCACGGACGATCGCCCCGTCCCGCCCATGACCGCCGACGAGCGCACCACCCTCGAATCCTGGCTCGACTTCCACCGCGCCACCCTCGCCGCGAAATGCGCCGGGCTGGACGACGCGGCAGCCAGGACGCTCTCCGCCGCCCCCTCCCCGATCACCCTGCTCGGCCTGGTCGAGCACCTGGCGGAGGTGGAGCGGACCTGGTTCCGGCGCGTCCTCACGGGCGCCGATCTGCCGACCGTACGCGGCGCCGCCTTCGACCCCACGGTGGCCGACGGCGGCTTCACACCCCCGGCCGACGCCACCCTCGCCGGGACGCTGGCCCTGTGGCAGGAGGAGGTCCGCGCCTCGCGGGCGGCCGCCGCGCACATCCCTCTAGACACCACCGGGGACTTCGGGGGCACCCCGGTCTCCCTGCGCTGGATCTACGTCCACATGATCGAGGAATACGCCCGCCACAACGGCCACGCCGACCTGATCCGGGAACGGATCGACGGCCTGACGGGCGTATGAGACGCCCCGGCATCACCCGCCCGCGAGCACACACCAGACGGTCTTGCCCGCCACCCCCTGCCGCACGCCCCAGCACAGGGCGAGCGCGTCCAGCAGCGCTATCCCCCGCCCGGATTCGTCGTCACCGGCCGCCTGCCGGAGCACGGGCAGGGCACGCGGATCGGGGTCGGTGACCTCCACCCACGTACGGCCGTCCCCGCTCCCCGAGACGCGGACGGTGACGGTGACGGGGGTGCCCTCCCCCAGGTGCCGGATCACATTGCTGAGTATTTCGCTGACACAGAGCTGCACATCGGCACAGGGCCCGCCCAGGTACTCGCGCACGGCGTGCCGCAGCGCGGGCACTTCCTTGGGAAACGCGAGCAGTTCGACGGTCAGCGGCCGCAGCGGGGCGGACGGCGCGGCCGGGGCGGAGGGTGCGGGTGGCTGGGGCGGCGGTGTCACCGGATGGCCGCCCGGACGAGCACCTCGGTCAGCCGCTGCGCGGTCTCCGCGTTGCAGTTGCCGAGCGCGACCAGCGGCGTGCTCCAACCGCCCGCGAAGGACGGCAGATCGACACCGAGCGACGGCAGCGTGATGCCGTTCGCCGCCAGCGCCGCCCGGAGCCGTCCGACGCAGTCGGGGACGTCGGGATGGTGATCGTGATCGTGATCTTGGCCGTGAGCCTGGGCGTGGGTGTGGTGACGGTCGGACATGGGGTGTATGCCTCCCTGTGCGCATTGTGACGAAACGCTCACAGAGTGCCGTGACGCGGCGTAGCGTGAAAGGGTTTCGGACTCCACCGCGCGACCCGTGGAACGGTGAACCATGCCCGCACGCAAAGACATTGACGGCTCCGTGAGCGTCCCCGCCTTCTACGGCAAGGAACTGCGCTGGAAGCGGGAGGCGGCGGGCCTCACTCTCCAGGCGACCGTCGCGAACAGCTTCTACGCGCCGAGCTATCTGAGCGAGATCGAGCGCGGCACGCGCCGGATGCCACTGAGGCTGGCTATCCATGTGGACCGGGTACTGGCGACAGACGGCTACTTCGAACGGTGCTGCAAAGACGTGCAGAAGGCGAAGCGGGGCGGACACGCGGAGTACTTCGCGGACGTCGCGGAGATGGAACAGCACGCGGAGACCATCGAGGAATGGGCGCCGATGCTCGTGCCGGGCCTGTTGCAGACCGAGGCGTACGCGAGGTCGATCGTGCGAGCGGCCATGCCCCGGGCCTCCGGCAAGGAGGTCGAGGAGAAGGTGAACGCCCGGCTGTCACGGGCGGAACTCTTCGACGGGGAGGACCCTCCCGAGTTCTGGGCGATCCTGGACGAACCACTGCTGCGTCGTCGAGTGCTCCCCGCGGAGCGGATGGCTGAGCAGTTGGAGCACATCGCGGACGTGGTCAAGACCACCCATTCCATTCTCCAAGTCGTTCCGGAAACCAGCGCCGCCCACCCCTTCATGATGGGCATGGCCAAGCTCATGACCTTCACGGATGCCCCTCCAGTGGCGTACACCGAGAGCCTGCACAGTGGCCAGCTCATCGACTATCCGGCGCTCGTGAAGGAGTACCGCCAGTCGTACGATCTGCTCAGGGCCGCCGCACTGTCACCTGAGGCGTCCCTGGCCCTGATCCAGGAAGCGGCGGAGGACCATCGAAATGGCAAGGACCGAGATCGACTTGGGCACCGCACAGTGGCGTAAGAGCAGCCACAGCAACGGCACCGGGGGCGACTGCATCGAGGTCGCCGAGGGGTTCGTTGGGGCAGCCCACTGGCGCAAGAGCAGCCACAGCAATGGCGACGGCGGCGACTGCGTCGAAGTGGCAGAAGGCTTCCTCGGTGCCGCCCACTGGCGCAAGAGCAGCCACAGCAATGGCGACGGCGGTAACTGCGTCGAGGTCGCCGACGACCTCCCCGGCATCGTCCCCGTCCGGGACTCCAAGAACCCGGGCGGCCCGGTGGTCGTCATCCCCGCCCCCGCGTGGAACTCCTTCGTCACGGCCGTCAAAACCGGTGCGGCCACCGGCATTCACCGGTCGTGACGGGACGGGGGCCGTCGCGCACCCCGCGTACGGCGTGAAGTCTCAGGTCCTGGAGAATCGCTGAGCGGGCAAGGACCCCGCTCAGCGGACCACCCGGTCCACACCCCCGTTCACTTTCCGCAGATTTCACAAGCGGTTGGGTGTACATCCGGCCAGTGGTCCCGCCACACTTCCTGCTTCCAGCCGCAAGGTCCCCATGGCCACAAGGAGTCAGATGTCTCGCGCCCGAGAAACCCGCAAGTCACCACGGAAAACGGTGGTGACCGTCGGGCTACTGGCGGGTCTGACCACCGCCGTCGCCGCCCTGGCATGGCCGGCCGCGGCGGGCCCCGCCGACGCCAAAGGCACGTCCCAGGCGGCACCGGCCAACGGCCCAGGCGTCACCAACTCGTCCGCACCGAGCGGCAAGGTGCTGTGGACCCCGGACATCAAGGCCGGTCCCGCCACGTTCCCCAGCGTCCAGTGCGCCAAAGGCAACTTCGGGGTGGCGAGCGACGCGGTCAAGGGCAAAGTCTGGCGCGCCCGCCAGGCCGGCGGCCAGGAGCGTTGCGAGGTGGTCGGCCCGACCCTGAAGTCCGGCAGCACCTTCTACTTGGGCTGGTCGTCCAAGGTCGACATCCGGGACAACAACAGCCGTTACGTCTTCCAGCTGAAGTGCAGCCCGAGCAGCGGCACGGCGAACCACCCCATCGAGCTGGACGCCACCAATGGCCGCATCCGCCTCCAGTCGTGGACCTACAAACACGTCGCGGTACCGCTGTGGAGCGCCCCGGTCAAGAACGGCGAATGGCACTCCTACGCCCTGAAGATCCACGCGGGCCGCACCGACGGAACCATCGAGCTGTGGTTCGACGGTGTGAAGCAGAAGTTCGCCAACGGCGCGACGCAGTACACCGGCACCACCTACGACGGCACCTCCGACTACCTCAAGTGGGGCTCGTACCACCCGTCGACCGGCGACGCGACCAACTTGTTCACTTCGCCCCGTATGGCCACGACGCTGGCGGCGGCGACCGCCGGTTCCTGATTCCGGCCGACGCGTCACGACAGGACTTGCGGCCGTAGTCCGTCACGTCCCGCTGCGTCGGTCGTCGGGGTCTGCTGGACGGCGATGAGGGTGATGTCGTCGTCCAGCAGGCTGCCGATGTGGTCGGGTATGACGAGATGGCAGAGCAGCTTGCTCATATCGTTGCCGTAGCCCAGCGCCGTCGCTGCATTACACAGATCCTTACGTGCAATGCAGCAGCCCACCCCTTCATATGGGCGCCACATGGCACTTCACCTTCGACGACGCCCCACCCCTCATGTACACAGAGGGCAGGCACTCCGGCCAGGTCGTCGACGATCCGGCACTCGTGAAGGACTACAAGAAGGACTATGCGAAGTCTTACGGTCGGCTCCGAGCCACCGCGCTGTCGCCGCCGGAGGCTTCCCTCAAAAGGATCGGGCAAGCAGCGAAGGACGATGCAAATGGCAAGCATCCGCGTGGATTTGAGCGCTGCCACCTGGCGAAAGAGCAGCTACAGCAACGGCTCCGGTGGCAACTGCATCGAGGTCGCCGACGACCTCCCCGGCCTCGTCCCCGTCCGGGACTCCAAGAACCCGGACGGCCCGGTGCTCGTCATCCCCGCCCCCGCCTGGAACTCGTTCGTCACAGCCGTCAGGACCGGCGAGGCCACCGGACTCCGCCGGTCCTGACGGGTCAGGACGTCTCCGGTCCATCAATGACCTGAAGCAGCACGACCCGGCCGGGGCATACGCCCGCCAGGCGCGGGGGAGCTCAGCCCTCGCCGTTCCCGTCCGGCTGGCAGTCCTGGCCGAGGACCCACAGGGAGCCTTCGACCCAACCGGTGCGACACCGGTACGACTGACCGGTGTCGTGGTCGGCGATGGTGAAGTCGGAGATCGGGCCCCAGCGGTCGGAGTCGCAGTTCCGCCCGAACACGTCGGGCAGATCCGCGGCCACCTCGCCGCACCGGATCACCTCACCGGCCCGCGTCGCGGCACCGGCTGCGGTGTGCGACGAGGCGGCGGTGGCGGTCACCGGCGCGGCCGTGGCGAGGAACGCCGCGACGGCGCCGGCCGCCAGTGTGCGCAGGCCGGTCCGGCGTACTCGTGGTGATGCAGTCATGACGGTCTCTCCTTGCGGGATGGCCGGGCACCGGACGTGCCCGAACGGGCGTTGGCGCGGGTACGGGCAGCTGATCCGTCGGCCGTGGCGGCGCGACGCACCCGTTCTCGCTGGGCCGTTGACCCTGCTCTTGCCCTATCCCCAGGGGCAGTTGTGACCGCCGAAGATCGCGGCGGCCCACCGACGTCAATCGCGGACGGCCCACCGATGCCTTTCCCCGCCACCTACCGGGGAAGACGGACACACCGGCTAAACCATCCCTTCGTGCGCATAGTCGGACCATGTACGCCGGAACGGGCGGAGCGCGGCAGCCCTCGGGGGGGCGGCCCGGCGCCTGGGGCGCGGCTCCGTATCCGTACAGCGGAAAGTCCGCTGCCCCGGTGTGTGACACCGGGGCAGCGGACTCTCTCGGCAGAGCGTCGGCGGGACGGGTCCGCGCCGGGGTGGTCAACCGGGGTGGTCAGCCGGGGTGGTCAGCCGGGGTGGTCAGCCGATGGGGTTGACGAAGGTGGCGGGGTGGGTGGCGCCGCGCTGGTCGACGAGCTGGCCCCAGGGCCAGTCCAGGGTCAGCGAGGTGGTCTCGTTCGGCGG
This sequence comes from Streptomyces sp. x-80, assembly GCF_046549095.1. Lineage (NCBI taxonomy): Bacteria > Bacillati > Actinomycetota > Actinomycetes > Kitasatosporales > Streptomycetaceae > Streptomyces > Streptomyces sp. x-80. Next base: position 3,686 of record NZ_JAJPWM010000010.1, on the reverse strand, counting down.
GGTGACGGCCACGAAGGCGGGCATCCAGAAGCCCTTGTCGTCGTCCTTGGCCAGGGCGACGTTGATCGTGAAGTCGGTGCTGTCCCCGGGCTTGAGGGTGATCGAGCCGTGCTTGGCCGACGAGCGAGCCAGCGACCAGCCCGCCGTGCCGTTCTCGGCCTTGAGGTCCACGCCCGGGAAGCCGCCGATCACGCAGGTGCGGCTGCCCTTGTTGGTCAGCACGATGCTGGTGGTCGTCGCGCCGTCCGCGCCCGGGTCCGGGACCGCGTCGCCGCCCATGGCGAACGCCGCCTTCAGCCCGGAGGTGTGGCAACGCTCGACACCCGAGGCCGCCCGGCCACCACCGGCGGCGGCGTGCCCGGTACCCGACTGCCTGCCCCCAGCGCTCACCTTGGTACCGGCCTGGGTGCCGGTCTTGGTGTCAGCCTTGGCATCGACCTTGGTGTCGGTCTTGGCGCCGGGGTCCGCCTGGGCGTCGGAGCCCTGCGCCCCGGCGGAGGAACCCGTGCCACCGGACTCGGCGGCGGGCACGCCCGTGTCCGTCTGGCCCGCGGCCTTCGTACCGGTGACGTCCAGGCCGGAGCAGGCGGTCAGGCTGAGCCCGGCGACTGCGGTCAGGGCCGCGACGGTGAGACGCAGGGTGCGGCGACGAGCGGTGCGGGCGGTGGCGTTGGAGCTCATTTCGGGTCCCCCAGGGGCAGTCGGTGTCGTTCTCTCCTCGGTACGACACCCACTCTGCTCGGCGCCACTATCGCCAGGCTGCCGCGCCCCTAACACCCGGCTAACACGGTTGCGGCCAAGCCCCACGGGGGCACCACACCGGGTGACATTCCCTGCGGCACGGAAGGAACCGGACCCGGCGGGAACGGGCAGGGGGCGGTCCCGTGCCGGGCCCGGAACCAGGACCCGGTGGCCCACGCGGCGAAGTTCGACGAGGTGCCGCCTGCCGCGGACGTCCGTAGCGTTCTGATGCAGCCACAGCGGGACACCGGTCCGGAACGGGGACTCCGCCGCCGAGACGGCGAGCCGAGCACTGCGGTTGGCGAGCGGGTCGAGCGCTGCTGGGCGACGGTAAAAGCGTTGTCGTGGCAGGGCGGTGTGCATAGGGTCGGCCGCATGGCGACACGGCTTGTTCAGATTGCGATGAATGCCCGGGACGACTCCGCGGTCGGCCGGTTCTGGGCGGAGGCGCTCGGCTGGGGCCTTGCCAGCGAGGGACCCGGCGTGACCAACATCGAACCCGTGGGCCTCGCCTATCCCGACCCCGTCGCCGTCTGCATCGACGTCCTTCGCGTCCCGGAACCCAAGACGACGAAGAACCGTGTGCACATCGACCTCGCCACCACCTCTGCGGCCCATCAGACAGAGCTGGTCGCGCGCCTCCAGGCGCTCGGCGCGACGCCCGCCGACGTGGGCCAGGGCGACGTGCCGTGGACGGTCCTGGCCGATCCGGAGGGCAACGAGTTCTGCGTACTGGAGCCGCGACCGGTCTACCGGGACACCGGGCCGATGGCCGCGGTGGCGGTCGACTGCGCGGATCCGCGGGCCATGGCCCGGTTCTGGGGCGAGGCGATGGACTGGACCCTGCACGAGGTGACCGACGATCACGCGGTGCTGCGCTCCGCCAAGAGTGTCGGCCCGTATCTGGAGTTCCTCCGCACCCCCGACGCGAAGACCGTGAAGAACCGCACCCATCTCGACCTCCGCCCGTACCCCGGTGACGATCAGGCGGCGGAGGCGGCCCGGCTGCGGACTCTCGGCGCCACCGACGTCGACCTCGGCCAGGGCGACGTGCCGTGGACGGTCCTGGCCGACCCGGAGGGCAACGAGTTCTGCCTCCTCACCCCGCACTGACACGGAGCCTCGACGACACCCCGGCACGTAAGCACAAGAGGGGCGCCAACCCAGGTGCTCGCCCCGCCGGCTGAAGCACCCGGCACCACTCGCCAAGCACCACGCCCATTCGCCTAGCACCACGCTGACTCGCCAAGCACCACGCTCACCCGCCAAGCACCACGCTGATTGGCCAAGCACCACGCTCACCCGCCAGGTAGGACGCTCGGTCACCACGCGGCCGCTTGCCGGAACCAAGAGCATCCGACAGGTCAGAGCCGAAGTGCCGCAGGGTGACACGCCCGGACTCGCTCCAGTCCCGCTCCAGTCCCGGTCCGGTCCCAGTCCGGCCACGAGCCCTGGACCGGTCGGCAGGTCGATCCAGCAGGACGATCCACCGGGCCGACCCGCCCGCCGAGCGGGCACGCCTACCGGGCGGGAACGCTCGCGCGGGCGAGTACGGACAGTTCGAACGGACGGAGCACGTCGGCGCGTTCCCACTCCGCGGGGTCCACCGTCTCGCGCTGCCGGACGTACTCAAGCGGCTGGAGCCGGTGCTCAAGCAGGAGGGCGTCCATGTGCTCGGTACTGAGGAAGGTCCGCCAGGGCTCACCCTGCTCGGCTGCCGCGGCCATGACCAGCTCCGCGTAGGACTGACCTGCCTCGTCGCGGAGTTTCGGCCGGCGAGGCCGGATACCGGGACACCATGGACTAGACTTTCCAAAATGGAAAGACCTTGAAAAGATGGCAATCACCAACCGGTGCCCGACAGCCGGCAGCCGGTCGTTTGTCTACGGAGGGCCAGGAACACCCGATGCCAGCGCAGGACAGCAACCCCACCGCACCGTCGAGCCCGGCCGCGCCGCCGGATGACGCGGACGCCGCCGCGCGCGCCCTGCGGGACGCCGGGGCGGCCCGGAACCGGGCCCAGCTCCAGGCGCAGCTCGTACCCGCCTGGTACGGACCGTCGGCCGCGGCCCTGCTGACGGCCTACAGCGTCGGTATGGGCCTGGCCCACGCCGACGGCACCGCCGGCCTGTGGACATGGGCAGGTCTCCCGGCCATCCTGCTCGGCCTCGGGCTCGCCCGGCTCCGCAAGCGGAGTACCGGCGTGCTGGTGGGGCCCTCCGGAGCGCGAAAGCGGGCAATCACCCTCACCGTGCTCGCAGTGGTCCTCCTGGTGTGGGGGTTGTGCCTGCTGCTCGGGCTCGGGGTCCCGGCCACCGTCGCGGTGACGGGCACGACGCTGGGGCTCGGCATCTGGGTCCACTCCGCGCGGCAGAACCTCACAGTCGAGCGGAAACTACGGGAACACGTATGACTCCCGGCGAACCGCCCACGGAGAGCCCGGCCCTCGACGCGACGTTCCGCCACCCCACCCGGCTGACCGTCGCGGCCTTCCTCTCCGCCTGTGACGAGGCCGAGTTCGGGACGGTGCGCGACTACTGCCAGGTATCCGACTCGGTCCTCAGCAAGGCCGCCTCGGCGCTGGAGGCCGTCGGATACCTCGACGTCCGCAAGGGCGCCGTCGGCAGCCGCTTCCGCACCTGGCTCTCCCTCACACCCACCGGACACGAGGCGCTGGCCCGGCATTTGGCGGCCCTCCAGGACATCGCGTCCGCGGCCCGGAGCGCCGGAGCGAGAGCGCGGCGCGAGGCGGCACCGCCCGCGTCACCGTCCCCCGGCGTATAACTCCCCGACGACGCCCCTGGTGCCCCTGGCACTGCTAGTGTGATGCGCCAGAAATTCTGATGGTTAGTTCTGCTCTGTTTGCTGCCTGTCGGCACCGACCTTGGTGAGGTAGTCGGCGAGGGAGCTGAGGATCTCGTCGGCGGTCTTGGTCCAGGTGAAGG